>DATDGS010000026.1:0-46723 GCA_036521955.1 Terriglobales bacterium | reverse complement strand
TCACGCTTTGGTTGGTCGTGAGCGTGACCGGCAAGGTCAATCCACTGATGGAGAAGACCGCCCCGGTCACGTTCGCTTGTGTGACGGTGACCGACGATCCGCCGGTGTTGGTCAGCGTTTCGGACAAACTCGTATTGCCGCTGACCTGGACGCTCCCGAACGCTAGGCTCGAGGGATTTGCCGTTAGCGTTCCCTGGGTCACGCCCGTTCCAGAGAGTGGAATGCTCGAGGTGGGATTCGAGCCGTTCGAAGTGATGCTCAAGCTGCCGCTGGCAGCGCCGCTCGCGGTCGGAGAGAAAAGCACGGTGAATGACGTGCTCTGGCCGGCGGTTAATGTCAAAGGCAGGGACAGACCGCTCAGACTGAATCCGGTGCCACTCGCAGCGGCGGCCGAGATGGTGAGGCTCGATCCGCCGGTGTTGATCAGCGTCTCCGACAAGCTCGTGCTGCTGCCGACCTGAACGCTCCCGAACGCAAGGCTCGAGGGATTCGCGGTCAGCGTTCCCTGGGTCACGCCGGTTCCAGAGAGTGGAATGCTCAAGTTGGGATTCGAGCCGGTGGAAGTAATGCTCACGCTGCCGCTAGCGGATCCGCTCGTCGCCGGAGAAAAAAGAACGCTGAACGTCGCGCTCTGGTCAGCGGTTAGTGTCAAAGGCAAGGACAAGCCGCTCAGACTGAATCCGGTGCCACTGGCAGTCGCGGCTGAGATCGTAAGGCTTGTTCCGCTGGAATTGGTCAGAGTTCCGGCCAGGGATTTCGAAGTGCCAACTTGGATGCTTCCGAAGCTGAAAGTGGTCGGATTCGATACCAATTGACCTGGCGCAACGCCGGTTCCGGAAAGTGGTACGGAGAGTGTCGGGTTGCTCGCATTGGAATTGACGGTCAGCGCGCCACTGGCCGCTCCCGTAGTCGAGGGCGTGAAGATCACCTTGAATGTAGTACTCTGTCCGGCAGCGAGTGTGATTGGCGGGGTCGTACCCGTGACGCTAAATCCGCTGCCGCTTGCCGCCGCGCTCGACACTGCAACCGTTTCGCCGCCGGTATTTGTAACTGTGACGGGCATGCTCTGATTACTTCCCACGGTCACACTTCCGAAATTCATGCTGGTTGGATTTGCGGTCAGCGCGCCCGCCGCCAGACCAGTACCCGAAAGTGGAATGCTGAGCGGCGAGTTGGATGCATTGGAGACTACGCTCAACGGTCCACTCGCAACGCCCGCACTGGCTGGGGCAAAGATTGCGTTGAAAGTGACGCTCTGATTGGCGGCTAGGGTGAGAGGGAGAGACAGTCCGCTGACGGAGAAACCACTTCCGCCGGGCGTTACCTGCGAGATCGTAACGGTGGATCCTCCCGTGTTGGTCAAGGTTTCAGACTGACTGCTGTTGCTGCCCACCTGCACATTTCCAAATGCCAGGCTCGCTGGATTGGGACTCAGCGTCCCGGGAGCAACTCCCGTGCCCGAGAGACTGAGCACAAGGTTGCTGTTTGTCTGGTTTGAGGTGGTAGCAAAGGTGACGCTGCCGCTGAAACTTCCGGCTCCGGTGGGCGCGAACGTAATTGTCGCCGATGTCGACGCTCCGGGGTTCAGCGTGAGTGGCAGGGCGAGGTTGCTCATTGAAAATCCAGCGCCGCTCAGCGTCGCCGATGTGATGGTGAGACTGGTTCCACCGCTGTTCTGAAGAGTTACGGTGCTGGTCTGGTTGGCCCCAACCGCGATGTTTCCGAAGGCCACCGTCGAGGGACTCGGGGAAAGCGTTCCCAGCGTTTCGGCAGTGGCCGTGGCGGACAGGGATGCATAGAGCTGCGCATTCGGGCCGCCAAAGGAGATCGTGATGGTCGGATCGCCCGCACTTGTAGATTGGAATTGGACGTTAAAGGAAGCGCTCTGTCCCGCGGCCAAAGTCAGTGGCGTCGCGAGGCCAGTGATCGCGAAGCCGGAGCCCAATCCTTGGATCGAGCTGATGGTGACGGAGGACGAAGTGCCGTTCGTAATCGTGTCCGGCAGCGTCTTGCTGCTGCCGATCGGGACCGACCCGAAGTTCAGGCTACTGCTCCCGAGCCCGACACTGCCGGCGCCGGTCGAACCTCCGAGCAGGCCCTGGCATCCGGTGAGCAGCAACAGGCCGCCAGCAACCACCAGGAAAATGACCAACCCACGAAGCAAGCCACGAAGCAACCGATGACCGTTCACTTGCGACCTCTGTGTGCCGTCTCCGCGATCCACGGCGGGGGATTTCGGGCCACCGGGGCCCCATTAAACCCAGGCTCCGGCAAGGCTAGTCTCACTCCTCGTGGCGGCGAGTCACAGATTGCGAAAGGCCCGTCTGGGCGCGCCATTTGGCCACTCTCCGCCATGAACTGCGGTGCATGAAGGGAGGAGGGCCGCTATTGCCTCTAAACCATTGTAAATAAAATGGAAAACATCTCGTTCGAACTCAGATCTGTGGTTTCCGGGTCGCATTCACTGGAGCTTCCTCTGCCGGATGCTAGGGAACTCGGCTGCAATGTGCAGAAAATTGCATATCGCCCACATCTGCTCATCTCCCCCGGTGTCGCAGCGAACTTGCTAAGCTGATTAACCCGTTAGTATTCTTTCTGTTCTCGGGAGTGCCTTTCCGTGGAGCCGGGTTTAACACGGAAGAGATATCACGCGGTATGGCAGGGTGCGTGCATCAAAACAATGGTGAATCAAAATTCAGGAGTAGAGGCTTCCGAGTAGAAGATTAAGGCAGGGATCAAAAAAGATGAGACTTTCCTTGGCGGTTGCAATCGTAGTCGCGGGCATCAGCGTGAGCGGCGTGGCGCAGCAGAATAGCACATTCAAGGTGAAGCATTCGGCCCCAGAAAAGGCGTCGAAAACTAGCGCGCCCATCGCCACCCCGGCAACGGCTTCCTCCACTGAATCCAAGGATTTGAAAAACTTGGAGAATCAGACCGCCAAGACCACCGCGTCGCATCCATCTGGCGGAAAGGCGCCCGCGCTGAAGCTCACCAAGGACACGCACAATCCGCCGATCAACTTTAGTGGAGGCGGCGGCAACGGTGCGGGGAAGTCTTCAACAACTACCAACCAAAGTGCAAACCCCCTCGCCGGGCGACTGAAGCAGAAGTCCGCGCACCAATAGTGCGCTCCCCCAAACTGGCCGATTCGCACGAAATTCATGGCGATACGGTGGAGCGACCCCGGGACGGAACTGGCTGCGCGACAATTTTTGTCCGCGTTTCTTTAAGGGAATACTTCAACAGGCAATACAAGCTTCGCACGCCGTCTTTCCATCCGATCTTCTTGCCCTCCTCGTACGTCCGTCCCCAGTAACTGATTCCCACCTCATAGATGCGCAGGTTTCGTCGGGCAACTTTCACTGTAATCTCGGGCTCGAATCCGAAACGATTTTCCTCGATCGGAATCGATTGGATTACTTCGCGTCGGAAAGCCTTGTAGCAGGTTTCCATATCGGAGAGATTGACCTTGGTGAGGAAATTGGAAAGCAGCGTGAGAGCCCGGTTGCCAACCGAATGCCAGAAGTACAACACGCGATGCGGCGCGCTGCCCATGAAGCGCGAGCCAAAAACGACGTCGGCTTTTCCCTGGATCAAAGGCTCGAGCATCAGTGGAAAGTCCACCGGATCGTATTCCAAGTCGGCGTCCTGAATTATGACGAAGTCGCCCGTGGCTCGCTGAATGCCGAGGCGGAGCGCTGCTCCTTTTCCCATGTTGTGTGGCTGAAACGCAACCCGAATCTGGGGATACTCGGCTTGCAGCGCCGCCAGAATTTCTCGCGATCCATCCTCCGACCCGTCGTCGACGGAAATCAACTCGATCTCCAGTGGAATCGAGAGAACCTTCAGCACCACCTCCCTAAGCGTGGCGCGTTCGTTATATATCGGCATGACAACGGAAAGTTTCATGGCGTGCCGCGGTGACGGCGAGACTTCTCGCAGAAACCATCACGATTGTAAACCGCGTGTTTGCGCCTGGGAATTACAAGCTTGTGCTGTTGTTTGCTTGTCCATGTTGGATCGATCGGGGAAGGCGATCAGCTGCTGGCGTAATCAGGGCAGTAGACGCGCTCGGGTGGCAGCCCAGTCGCTCAGCGGCCACAGGGGACTGGGTGAGTCTTCGTTAGCGGAATTATCGGTGCCTGCCGATCGTCTCGGCTGCGGTGCCAGCAGGAGTCGCAGAAGCAGCAGATCGCGTTCAACATCAGAGCGAGCGGTCTTTCGAACGGATGCGGGTTTCAATTCTTCGCGTAAGCGCGCCTCCACGAGGCCGGCGGTAAACTCGGAACCCCTCGAGTCGCTCAGAATATTGGCTCGCGTAATACCCAGGGGCGCGACCTCGCTACCCTCGCGCACCCGCAGAGCGGGTGCCCCCGAAGCGTCGAGGGTGGGCTCGGCCGCAGCCAGCCGAGACTCCCAGCGGCGCTCGTCTGCGGCAATAGACGAAGGCTTGGTTTGAGGCCATCCGCTTTGAGCCGGTTCGCTTTGAATCAGTTCCTGCAATCGGTCCTGAAATTTACGTCGATCCTCGCGCGTCGGGGCCGCGTCCAGATGAGCACTCGCGTCGAGGATGGGGGCGTTCTTCGACGGATCGAAGCGCCCGTGTCCCCAATAACCGGCGATCAGGCTGGCGGCGACGTATGGATGCAACGCGAATAGCGGCAGCATGTATTTTTTCGCCGTGATCGCGCACTCCAAAATACCGTGCACCGGTTTGGAGCGCGGCACCGTGCCTGGTACCTGCGGAATCATGAAGTTCGAGCTCTGCAATTCCGGATGACGCCGGCTGTACTTGGAAAGCGTTCTTGCCAACTGTTTTGGTGTGGTGACGCCCAGGTCGCCGATGAGGCTGCGATGCACGGCGTGCGGGTGATAAAAATCGATAATCCCGCGCGCAAAGTCCGCACAGTTCGCCGTAACCAAGTCAAAACGATCGCGGTTGGGTCGACTGTTGAGCTTGACGATCAGCGCGGCGTCCAGCTCCGGATTGGTCTCAATCTCATACGCGTAGATCGTGCGGATGTACGACGCACCGACCAACTCATACCAGTCTCCCTCCGGTGTTCCGCCGTCGGGAAGATCGGGAACCAGCGCTTCCAGATGATCGCGCCGGTAGCGGTCGCGCAGCAACGCGATCATTTTATTATCCGCGAAGAGCGGTATGTCTTCCGGCTTTTCCACTGCGTACAGGTAAGGGATCAGAGGAATTGCGATCCAGTCGTATCCCGCGACCCGGTGATAACGGCTGAGGACAACCCCGGTTTCGCCCGGCGCGCAGAGACGCAGCTTGACGGGGGATGCAGCGCAGACGCCGCTCAGGTAGACCGCGGCATGACCAGTCCCAGCGAGCGCGCCATCGTAGCTGTATGGCTCTGCCAGGAACAGCGTTGCCTGAGCCCGCGCCCTGGGAATCGAGCACAGACAGAAAAGCAGAATCGCACTCAGTTTCCCCCGTCTCAACCCAGCCTCCAAAGTTGGTCCCAGCCGCATCTTTATAGAAAAACGCATTCCCCTTTTAGATGCCATTTTGCAGGATTGCGTTTTTCCGCGATACTGACTTTGGTACTAGCCGGAGAGGTGAGCGTTAGGGTCGCGATGCACCGTGTCAGGCGAGAAGGCGGGCATACAGAGAGCGATGTACTCTGCGCCGCCAGAGAACGGAGTCGAATATCGCACCCATTCGCCGCGGTGTGCGATGACAGCTTGCCCGGCAGCCACGTCCATTTCGCCGGACTTATGATGCACCCGCAACGTGCCCCGCAGCACCACCGTATACTCGTTAAATTCCGGAGTCTGGCCCGGTTCCTCCCAGCCCTCCGGACTGCGCATACGGGCAATGCTGACGCCGGCGGTCGTGGTGTTGACGCGCCCGACATACTCTTCAATGATCTTCGGTTTGTTTCCCGCCGATTCGATACGCGCAGGATGCAAAATCAGAGTTGGCATGATGGTCCGCCATCGTAGCAACCGGAGGGCGCCCCGCACAAGCCGTCGTGAAAAAACTCACACTTGGATCGGTTCAAGCGGACGTCACGGCATGCCAACGCCGCACGGTCTATACTCGGATCTCGGACGAGAATAAGACGTCGTTCGAGACATGATCCCATGAAAATCGTGAGCGCGGCGGAAATGCGCGAAATCGATCGTGCCACCTCGGAGCGCTTCGGAGTTCCTTCGCTCACCCTGATGGAGAACGCCGGCGCGGCCGTTGCCCGTTTCATTCTCGCCGATTACCCGCAAGCGGAGCGCGTCGGCATTCTCTGCGGCAAGGGTAACAACGGCGGCGATGGATTCGTCGTTGCCCGCAAACTCATCGAAGCGGGCCGCGCCCCCCGCGTTCTGCTGTTGTCGGATCCCGCGGACCTTCGCGGAGATGCAGCCACCATGTTTCACAACATGCTGCAGAGGCTCCAGCCGCTGAACGTTGCGCCGCTGATCGTGCGCGAGCAGAGTGGCCTTGGTTCGGCGGAGGCGGCGGAGATCTTCGCTGCAGACGTGATCGTGGACGCAATTCTCGGCACCGGTTTTCGTCCGCCGGTCAGCTCGTTGTATGCCGCCGCGATCGCCAAGATGAATGCGGCTGCAGCGCCGATCGTTGCCGTCGATGTTCCCTCCGGAGCCGATGCCGATGCCATGCGGCCACGAACCGCGACTGGCTCCAATGACAGAATTCACAAAGAAGCACGCGCCGATGCCGTTGTGACCTTCACCGCTCCGCGTCCGGCGCACATTTTCGCAGACTTCACCAGCGGCCCAACCGTGATTGCGCCCATCGGCTCGCCGGCAGAAGCGATCGCCTCCGAGCTCGGGCTTCATCTGAATACGCCTTCCGATTTTGCTCCGCTGCTCGTGCCGCGAGCGCGTGACGCCAACAAAGGCGGCTACGGACACGTGCTCGTGATCGGCGGATCGCTCGGCAAAGCGGGCGCGGCGGCGATGGCGGGATTCTCCGCTCTTCGAGCCGGTGCCGGCCTTGCGACAGTGGCCACGCCAAAATCCGTGCTCGCAACCGTGGCGGCCTTTCATCCCGAACCGATGACCGAGCCGCTGGCAGAAACCGACCAGGGCACGATCTCATTACGAGCGCTCGAATCGAGGTCGGGCCTCTATGCGCTCCTAGAACGGAAGACGCTCGCCATTGGTCCAGGTATCTCGCGTAATTCGGAGACCGGCGAATTCGTGCGCGAACTCGTCAAGCGTTGCGACCCGTCGTTGTCCGTCCTTTCGGTCGCGAATGTGGTTGTGGACGCCGACGCCCTGAACGCCTTCGAAGGACGGGCCGATTTGCTGAATGGCCGTGGACGAACCGTAGTCATCACCCCGCACCCCGGAGAAATGGCGCGCCTGACCGGCTTGAGCATTCCGGAAATTCAAGCCAACCGCCTAGAAGTCGCGCGAAAGTTCGCTCGCGAGCATGAGCTGATCGTCGTGCTCAAAGGACATCGCACTCTCATAGCCGCGCCGGCCGCGGCGTTCGGCGGCGCAGTCTGGGTGAATCCCACCGGCAATCCGGGCATGGCCACCGGAGGTACGGGAGACATCCTCACCGGAATGGTCGCCGGCCTGATCGCGCAGCATCCGCAACATGCGCTTGAAGCGACCGCTCTCGCCGTCTACCTTCATGGACTGGCTGGGGACCTGGCCAGCGAGTCCCTCGGCGAGAGTTGTTTGGTAGCCACGGACCTGGTGCGCTTTCTGCCCCAGGCGCTCGCAGAAATGCGGAATCAGAAATCTGACGAGATTCGTCTTCACGCCTGATTAAACGCGGAATGTAATTGTCAATCAAAGTAAGAAGCTGTGATCCAAGCGTCATCATGCGCGCCTGGGCAGCGTCGGCAGCCCCGCCGTTCAGCATTCGGCGTCCGGACGTGCAAGACGGATCCTCTCCCGCGAACTCGACATCCCGCACCCGGCCGGCAGTGGTCCGGAGAATGGATGGTATCGCCAGCCTGCAGGGTAGGAAAGAATGAGATATAAAGATTCATCCGGGGTTGGGGTTGGCTCCCGTTCTCCTAATCGCTCTGCAGAATACTCGCCCGGTCCGAGGATGTCGAGCGTCGCCTTGTCGATGGGAATGTCGGTTCCCATCCAACCACCAATCTGTGAGGGAGGGAACCCACATGCTTAATAATCTCGGTGCTCGAATGGGCCCCGCAGGCCGATCGCCGTGGCCAACATAGGCATCCACAATCCGAAAGCGTAAAGACCCCGCTATCCTGCGGATTTCCCCTGTGGGCTGTTCTTCCAAATGAGCGAGATCACGCGGTGCACAGCGAACAGCATCATCAATGCCACCGCGAAGATCAACAATCCCGCGAGGGCATGGGGAACCCCCTCCGCTTCATTCCCATACCCGAACTGCACCAGTAGCCCTGTGCCAAAAACTCGGACACTGTTAGCCGCCACTGCGATTGGAACCGCCGCGCACGCGAGCACCACCCGCACCCACTTCCGAGAGTCCAGGAGATACCCGTAGATGATGGCCAGCGTGACCAGGCTTAGAAGCGATCGGATTCCGCTGCATGCTTCCACAACGTCCAGCGGCCCGGAAACAAGCCAGATCACGTTCCCTTCCCGGTGCACGACGACCACCAGTTCCAGCAGAGCAGTTGCCAGTTTTGCGGCCAGCAACTGCAAGGGAAAGGTCACTCGGCTAATGATCAAGCTCGGAATCGGAATCATCAGAATCAGAAACGCCCAAGGGAAAAGGACGGCGCGAAAGAACCTCCAGCCCTGAAACAGAATGATCAGGCCCGCCAGCAGGATCAGCAGCGACAGTCGCGGCAAAAAAATATCCGCGCCCAGTACTCCCAGAACCAGCACAAGCAGGCTCAGCACCACCAGCGGAAGACCAGCCCATGAGGGAACCGGGGCAATGCCCGTCAGTTTCTTGCGATCCTGCCAGAGAACAAACAACGCAAAAAGGGGGACAAATATCCCGTGCGAGAAATTCGGATCATTGATCCACTGTAGAAACAAGCGTGCGAGGATCAAGGTGTAGAGCCAGGCGATCAGCAACAGCAGCGCCACTCCCTGCCAACCGGGTAAGGCGGACGGTAAGCGATCCTCCGTTTGGGGGGGACGCGGAGCTACCTCTACTAAGTTGCCCATATGGCGCGCTTGCCTCTGAGAATATGCGAAAGAGGGTCCCCGTGCAAAGTGAAAGCGACAAGCAAAACCGGCACTAGAACTTCGAGTGACCCTCCGGCTGATCCCTTCTGGCATCCGGCCAGGCTCGCGCTAGGCGCCGCCGCAAGATGAAGAGAATGGAAAACTATTTCCCATTCCACTCCGGCCCATCGTGGAGGCCTTCGCCGCCCTGATTTGCTAGCCGTTGCAGGGAGTTAGAATTTTATCCCCAAGAAAGGTGGAAAGTGACCCCACTTATTACTGAGAAAGGTGGGCAATAGATTTCCCATTTGTCCGCAATATGGTACCGCGTGAGCCGTGTAGCCAAGATCCGGCGCTCTTTCGCAAGTCATTGAAAGATAAGCACGTATCGATTCTAGCGACTGGCGAACATCTCGACCCGATGGGCGTCGCGTGTGCTATGGAATGTGCAAGTCTTTGTCCAGACCTCGCCCCACGTTTTCGGTCGCCTAATGGAGAAGCTGAATAGAATCGGTTTCGAGCGAACGGAAATCCCGGCAAAGCTTGACTCTCTAGGTGGAACGGGACAGCCTGGAATCCGTTCTCGGGGATCGAATCCAGAAAGCCTCGGGCGAAAAACGCAATGCCCGTAACCAATTCCGCAAACCGGAGAAGACTTGCGCCTGACCGGCCGCGACCCGTTGAAAATCGCGCAACCTTATGTCGACCGCGGGGAGTGGCCGGGCAAGCGCACACGCGGAATGCACGAGCAGGCAGAGAAGATACTCGACAGACTATGGGCTGGCGGCGGTAGAGTGAAAAGAAGCAAAAGAGAATCGCGGAGAACAGGGCATGGCCGCCATCAGCAAAAAAGCCCCGCTCGTGAGAGCGGGGCCTTTGACTCAAGCCAGCAGCTATATGGTAATGGCCGGTCTTAGTACATTCCGTCCATGCCGCCGCCGTGGCCGCCCGGAGCTGGAGAGTTCTTCTTCTCTTCCGGGATATCCGCTACCAGCGCTTCGGTCGTCAACATCAAGGCAGCGATCGAGCCGGCGTTGGTCAGTGCGGTGCGCACCACCTTGGTCGGATCGAGCACACCTGCCTTGACCAGATCTTCGTACTCTCCGGTCAATGCGTTGTAGCCGAAGTTATTGTCTTTGGAGTCGTGGATCTTACCGATCACGATGGCACCTTCTTCGCCGGCGTTCTCGGCGATCTGGCGCAAGGGCTCGGTGATAGCGCGCTTCACGATGTTGACACCGATCTGCTCGTCACCTTCCAGCTTCAGCTTGTCGAGAGCCGCAACGCAACGCGCCAGCGCTACGCCGCCGCCCGGGACAATGCCTTCTTCAACGGCTGCGCGGGTGGCGTGCATGGCATCTTCCACACGGGCTTTCGTTTCCTTCATTTCGGTTTCGGTCGCGGCTCCTACTTTGATCACGGCCACGCCGCCCACCAGCTTCGCCAACCGCTCCTGCAATTTCTCGCGGTCGTAGTCGCTGGTGGTCTTGTCGATCTGGCTGCGAATTTCTTTCACGCGGCCCTGGACATCTCCGGGCTTGCCTTTGCCTTCGACAATCGTGGTGTTGTCTTTGTCGATGGTAACTTTCTTGGCTTGTCCGAGATCGGCCAGAGTAACGTTCTCCAGCTTGATGCCGAGGTCTTCGGTGATGGCCTTGCCGCCGGTCAGGGTTGCGATGTCCTGCAGCATGGCCTTGCGGCGATCGCCGAAGCCGGGAGCCTTGACGGCCGAGACTTGCAGCGTGCCACGAAGTTTGTTGACAACCAGAGTCGCCAGCGCTTCGCCTTCCACGTCCTCAGCGATGATGAGGAGCGGCTTGCCGCCCTTGGCGATCTGCTCGAGCAACGGGAGCAGGTCTTTCATCGAGCTGATTTTCTTTTCGTGGATCAGGATGTAGGCGTTCTCCTGGACTGATTCCATGCGATCCGGGTCAGTGACGAAGTAGGGGGAGAGATAGCCGCGATCGAACTGCATGCCTTCGACCACGTCGAGCTGGGTGTCCAGCGTCTTCGACTCTTCTACGGTGATGACGCCATCCTTGCCGACTTTCTTCATGGCTTCGGCAATGATCTTGCCAATGGTCTCGTCGTTGTTCGCCGAGATCGTGCCAACCTGGGCAATCATGTCGCCGGTGACGGGCTTGCTGAATTTGTCGAGTTCGCCCTTCTCGCGGTTGCCTTCCTTGTCGACTCTGCCGGTGATGAGCAGGACCGATTTTTCGATGCCGCGCTTGATCGCCATTGGATTGGCGCCAGCAGCAACGGTTTTCACGCCTTCGCGATAAATTGCCTGGGCAAGAACGGTCGCGGTCGTGGTGCCGTCGCCGGCAACATCGGAGGTCTTGGAAGCAACTTCGCGGACCATCTGCGCGCCCATATTCTCGATGCCGTTGGGCAATTCAATTTCTTTGGCTACGGTGACGCCGTCTTTGGTGATGGTCGGCGAACCGAATTTCTTTTCAATAACCACGTTGCGGCCCTTGGGGCCAAGAGTGACCTTCACAGCGTCACCGAGTAAGTTGACGCCGCGGAGAATGGCCTGTCTGGACTCTTCTCCGTGAACAATTTGCTTTGCCATAATCGTTTGCTCCTTAATGAAATTTTGGTGCAGGCAGCGCCTGCGGGAACTGATGGCTGCGAGCTACGCGCTTCGAGCCATCCAGAAATTGCTAATCCTGCGGCGACTGCGGAGGGGCCGAAAGCAGGCCCTTCGCTTCGCTCAGGATGACAAGATATTCTCCCTACTTACGCGATCCGGCGGTTTCTTTCTTGGTCGAGCCTACGAGGACGCCGAGCACTTCTTCTTCGCGCATGATGACGAAGTCCTCACCATCGATCTTGATTTCAGTGCCGGAATACTTGCCGAACAGAATGCGGTCGCCTTCCTTCACATCGAGGGGACGAACCTTGCCTTCTTCGCTGATCTTGCCCTTGCCGGCGGAGATGACTTCTCCCTCTTGCGGCTTGTCTTTGGCGGAGTCGGGGATAATGATGCCGCCGCGGGTGGTGTCGGCTTCTTCTACCCGACGGACCAGGATGCGGTCATGCAGCGGGGTAAATTTGGTTGCCATAGTTGCGTACTCCTTTCAAGAGTCGGTTGATTAGGGTTGAGTCGAATTCAAGAATTTGGCTCTGTACCAAGGAATGTTAGCACTTGAAGCTCACGAGTGCCAATTATAGGAATATGAGCACGTGGTTGTCAAGCGGTTAAGCTACGTTGGATTTAAGTTTCGTGTAATCATGGCAATAGATCGGTATATCGTCCTTGAGTGGTGGACGGGAATCAACCTTTGCCAGGGCAGGACGCAATTCGTGGACGTCATTTCGTCGCGGTTACCCGGTCTGCAATCTTGTCGAACTCGGCCTTCGGCATGATGCGTCGTGTCACAACTTCGTCCGGTTGCCTATAGGGGCGTCCGGCAATCAGCCGGTTTGCTTCCGTCGCCGTGACGCCTGGCAGGCTCAGCAACTCGTTCCCCGGTGACTAGTGGGCACCCTAAGGGCGGTAACCGAGGCAGACACGGGAGTCCAACTTCGCCGGCCCGCTCGACATGACCCATGCCTGTCCATGGCGGCAGGCGGTCTCCCTGTTCAGAGGGCGCCGAAGTAACCTAACAGGTACGTTAGTCTCCGGACCGCAGTGTGACTGGCCAAAATTGCACACTTCCTCTAATTGTCTTGGAGACACGTGGCATCGCGGCTTTCGACAAAATAAAAAATGGCGCGGCTTTCCCCTGAACACGCCGTGGTTCTGGTCGAGGGACAAAGTCCGTGCGGAACTTTCATTCTCTGTCAGGGACGCGCCAAGCTCTCGATCACCTCGCGCGATGGCAAAACGCTAATTGTGCGCATCGCGGAAGCTGGTGAAATTCTGGGGTTGCACGCGGTGATTACCGGCGAGCGGTACGAATTGACGGTCGAAACCATGCAACCCTGTCAATTGAACCATGTGTCGCGCGAAGACATGCTGCGCTTCCTGCAGGAGCATGCTGACGGCTCGTTCCGCGCACTCCAGCATCTGCCCCGGCACTGCTCCGGTTCTTATGGCGTGGTGCGCGCCATCGGATTGTCACATTCGGTCTCGGAAAGGTTTGCCAGGTTCCTGCTCGAAACCTCGGCCGATGGCGAGGTCCGCCACGGAAAAGTGCGCGTCCAGCTGGCCATGACCCATGAGGAAATCTCACAACCGATCGGCACCAGCCGCGAGACCGTCACCCGCTTGCTCTCCGAGTTCAGGAGAAATGCCACCTCGGAACTGAAGGGCACGACTTTGATCATCCATAACGGCCCGGCGCTGAAGCACCTGGTGAGGGCTTAGAAATCGTTGGGCAGCCCACTGCCGCCTGTACATAGCTGAGGTGTCGGGACGGCCCCAGTCCGATATAATCCACAGCTTCAGATGGCACTCGCTTCCGGTACAAAACTAGGTCCCTACGACATCCAGTCCTTGCTTGGCTCGGGAGGAATGGGCGAGGTGTATCGGGCGCGTGATTCGCGACTCGATCGCGAGGTTGCCATCAAGGTTCTGCCTACATCTTACTCGGCGGACACGGAGCGGCTGCAGCGGTTCGTGCAGGAAGCGCGCTCGGCGGCGGCGCTGAATCATCCGAATATTCTTTCGATTTTCGATATTGGGGAAGAGCGCGGTGCTCCTTATATTGTTTCCGAATTGCTTGAAGGACAAACGCTGCGGGAGCGGATCAGGAGTGGTCCGCTATCCAGCCGCAAGGCGATTGACTGCGCGCTGCAGGTAGCGCGCGGACTGGCGGCGGCGCACGAGAAGGGAATCGTGCATCGCGACCTTAAGCCAGAAAATTTATTTCTTACCAGCGACGACCGCGTGAAGATTCTCGATTTCGGTCTGGCGAAACTGACGCGTCCGGAAACGAACGCCGGTGCGGAAGAGCCAACCTTGCAGGTAAACACCGAGCCGGGCCAGGTTATGGGAACGGTCGGCTATATGTCGCCGGAGCAGGTGCGGGGAAAAGCGGCGGACCATCGCTCGGACATTTTCGCCTTTGGGTCGATTCTTTACGAAATGCTTTCGGGGCAGCGCGCTTTTCAGGGAGAAACCGCGGCCGATACGATGAGCGCGATTTTGAAGGAAGACCCTGCCGAGCTTTCGGAAACGGCTCGCAATGTTCCTCCGGCGCTGGAAAGAATGGTGCGCCATTGTCTGGAGAAAAATCCGGCGCAGCGGTTCCAGTCGGCGGGAGATCTGGCGTTCAATCTGGAAGCGCTGACGGATTCGGTGGGCTCAAAGACAAGTGCGCAGGTGGCGATTGCACAGACGGGGATTACCGAAACGGGGATTGCGGAGAAGACGGCGGTGCAGAAAGCAGCTGCTCCGCGCAGCAAATTGCGGGAGCTGGCCGGAGCGCTGGGGCTGGCAGCTTTGATGTTGGGACTGGGCTGGTGGTTGGGCCGACGCGGCGGGATCCCGCCTCTCGCGGAGTATCAAGCGATTACATTTCGCAGCGGTTCCGTCGGGAATGCGCGATTTACGCCGGACGGCAGCATAGTGTACAGCGCTTCCTGGGACGGCGGCGAGAACCAGTTGTACGTGGGGCGCACAGACGATCCCGGGGCACGCGAACTCGGTGTGAAGGACGCGGAGCTGTTGTCGATTTCGAAGAGCGGAGAACTGGCAGTACGGCTCAATACAGCGCGTATCAATGGTTACGCGCAGGCCGGTACGCTGGCGCGCGTTCCAATGAGCGGGGGATCTCCGCGAGAAGTGCTCGATAACGTGCAGGATGCGGACTGGGCGGCAGACGGGGAGAATATGGCGGTCGTCCGTTTTGTGCCGGAAAGCGGTCACTGGCGCCTGGAGTATCCGATAGGGAAGGTGGTGTTAGACGGCATTAACTGGATCAGCCATCCCAAGATATCGCCAGACGGGAAGTGGATAGCATTTGCGGATCATCAAAACTCGACCGGCGACGACGAGGGTTCGATCGCGGTGATTGCGTCCGACGGTAAGGACAAAGACAAGATTCTTTCTCCAGTCTGGAAGACGCTACAGGGAGTCGTGTGGTCGCCGACGGGAGATGAAATCTGGTTTACCTCGTCCGACAGCGGGAGCGCCGGGGACCCGCGGGCCGTGACGCTTTCGGGTAAGTTGCGGACGATCACCAACGTTCCCGGAGGAATGTGGCTGGAAGATATGCGCAATGGCGTGGCACTGATGGTGACTCATCAGTCTCGGATTGGAGTTCGTGGCATGCCGCCGGGTGGAGCAAAGGAGCTGGAACTGGGTTGGTTCGGATGGTCGGGTCTGACCGACATGACCCCGGACGGCCGGAAGATCCTATTCGTGGAGGCAGGCGATGGTGGCGGACCGAATTATACGGTGTTTGTCCGAGGCACGGACGGGTCGCCTCCGGTACGCATTGGCGAAGGAGACTGCTTCGCGATCTCGGCGGATGGCAAGTGGGTGATCACGAAGCCGCCGAAGGGTGGTCCGCTCAGCGTGGTGCCGACGGGAGCGGGCGAGCGGCGACAGCTGACCCACGACAAGGTGAGCTACGAGACCGTGCGCTGGCTGGCCGGGGGCAAGGAGTTGCTGGCGAGCGGCATCGAAACCGGACACGGGGTGCGCGACTACGTGATTGAGGCAAGCACTGGCGATTCCAGGCCAGTCACCCCGGAAGGAACGGTTGGGGTGCATCCGTCGCCGGACGGTCGGAACACGGCGGTGCTTGGTGCGGATGGGAAATGGGGAATTTGGCCGCTGGAGTCTTCCAATCCACTGGCCGGAAACGGTCTGCGTTTTATCCCGGGGCTGGACTCGAGCTCTCGCGTAATTGGTTGGTCGCCGGATGGAGGGTCGGTGTACGTCGTCTCGAATCGCCAGCGCGAGAAGACTGGTACGGTTTATCGGACCGATGCAGTGACGGGGAAAATGGAGCCGTGGAAAACTTTCGGGGAAAGCCTGCCGGCGGGAGCGGTGAGCTTTAGCGGTTCGTATCTCTCGGGCGACGGGGGTGCTTACGCCTATGTCTACGCCCAGACTCTGTCGCAGGTGTATGTGGTTAGAGGGATGAAGTAAAGACCATATGAGCGACGCCCGCGCTTGCGAGCTTCAAGAGAACGGATAAGCACGACGACGGCCACTGCCTGGTGGCTTGTTTGTAACACCAGTTTTAGAATGGACGACATGAAGAAGAGTTTTTCGGTCGTGGGTGCGCTGATCGTCGTACTTGGGGTCGGCATGATTGGGCGGGTGCGGGCTCAGGATGATCGGCCGGTTGAGCCTCCGATGTCGGACTTGCGGTTTGTGGTGGTGAAAAATTACAACGGCAAGCCGGTGAGGAATGCGGCGGTGGTGCTGCACCCGGTGACTAAGAAGGGAAACCAGGCGATGGGAGGATTGGAGTTGAAGACGGACAACGAGGGGCAGACGAACATCGATGGAATCCCGTATGGTCCGCTGCGCGTGCAGGTGCTGGCGCCGGGGTTCCAGACTTTCGGGGAAGACTACCAGATCAACCGGCCGGAGATGCAGATTACCGTGAAGCTGAAACGTCCGGGCAAACAGTACTCGTCGTACGAGAACAGCGGAGACGCGAAGAAGCCTGATGACAACAAGCAGCCGGAGCAGAAGCCGCAGTGATCAGTATTTGCCGGAGAGACGCGGCTTGCGGCCTATGGGCGCGTCTTGACAGTGGCGACCCGGCAGACGGGGCAAGCCCCGTCTCCACAGAGGGATTCTTTAAGGGGAGATTTTCTATGACAAAAAATGCTTTGATGGCGATGGGGTTGGTGATCGTGCTTGGGGTCGGCATGGTCGGATGGTCGGCGGCTCAGGATGATGACGGGCCGACGTCGAATTTACGGTTTGTGGTGGTGCGCGACTCCGACGGGAAGCCGGTGAAGAATGCGCAGGTGGTACTGCATCCCATGAAACCCAAGGGAAAACAGACGCAAGGAGAGATGGAGTTGAAGACCGACGCAGATGGCAAGACGAACGTTGACGGAATTCCGTATGGTCAACTGCGGGTGCAGGTTTTGATGCCGCATTTCCAGACTTTTGGGGAAGACTATGAGATCAACAAGCCGGAAATGGAGATCACGGTGAAGCTGAAGCATCCGGGCGGGCAGTATTCGATATATGACAATCACGGGGACGACAAGAAACCGCAGTAAGGGTGCTGGGCGCGGGGAGTGGAGAGGAAATACGTCATTATTGGCAGGTGACAAGGGAAAGCTCGGTGCCCTACAATCGGCAGCCATGGGATTGCAGGAACTAACGGTCGAGCGCTATGAAGGGGTGGCGGATGATCAGCGGATTCTGTTGCTGCGCGGGCCGATCACGCTACAAACTGTTCCGCAATTTGAGCGGGCGGTGTGCCATGAGCACGCAGAGACGATGATTCTGGACTTGTCGGATGTTCCGTATATCGACTCGGTGGGATTGGGGTCGCTGGTGAGGGTGTACGTATCGCATCAGAAAACGGGACGGTGTCTGGTTCTGACGGGGATGAAGCCGCGCGTGCGCAAGATCATGGAAATTACCAAAGTCAACGATTTGTTCGTGACGTTTGGCACCACGTGGGAAGCGGTGGAAGCGCTGGCTAACACCGGGACGGCTTGAGGGGGAGTTGAACTTCGATGGAGAGACGGGCGCCTGGCTCGTCCTGCCCGTCCTGCCGCGTGCCTTCCTGAATCGAAAACGCCGGGGTACCATCTAAACCGCATCGTTTGCGTGTGCGCGTGCGCGCTGAGGCCTATGGATCTTCTTTACCAATATTCCAAGCAGTACTGGAAACTGTTTATGGTCGCACTTTTGCTGGCTGCGACCAACCAGATTTTTTCGCTTCTCGACCCGCTGATTTTTCGTCATGTCATCGACAGTTACGCCACCAAGTATCACCAATACACGCTTGGGCAATTTGTTCGTGGGGCCGGCCTTTTGGTGCTGGCGGCGGTGGGCGTGGCGTTTGCGTCACGGGTGGCCAAGAACTTCCAGGACTATTTCGTGAACGTGATCGTTCAGCGGCTGGGCGCGAAAATGTATTCGGACGGGGTGCGGCATTCGCTCGATTTGCCCTACCAGGTGTTCGAAGATCAGCGCAGCGGCGAGACCCTGGGAAAATTGCAAAAGGTCCGCAACGACGTGGAGCGATTTATCACGGCGGCCGTCAACGTGCTTTTCATTTCGGTGGTGGGCATCGTCTTTGTGATGATTTACGCCTTCCGGGTGCATTGGTCGATTGCTCCCGTATTTCTGCTGACGGTTCCCTTGCTGGGAATTATCAGCTCGGTACTCAGCAAGCGGATCAAGAAGATGCAGAAGACCATTGTTGCCGAAACTACCGCGCTGGCGGGTTCGACAACGGAGTCGCTGCGTAATATTGAATTAGTGAAGAGCCTCGGATTGGCGCATCAGGAAGTGGCGCGGCTCAACGGGATCACGGACAAGATTCTGAAGCTTGAACTCAAGAAAGTGAAATACCTTCGCAGTTTGAGTTTTATTCAAGGGACGGCGGTCAACGCGCTGCGCAGCAGCATCTTGTTCCTGATGCTCTATCTGATTTTTCGGCAGGAAATCACGATTGGGCAATTTTTCTCGCTCTGGATTTATTCATTTTTCATTTTTGGGCCATTGCAGGAGTTGGGGAACGTCATCAACATTTATCGGGAGACGGAAGTTTCGCTGCACAACTTCCAGCAGATACTGGATACACCTCGCGATCCGAAGCCGGCCGATCCGGAGCCGATTGAGGAGCTGATGACGCTTCAATTTGAGCGCGTCAGTTTTCAGCATCAAAGTTCCTTGGCCCTGGCATTGGATGAGATCGCTTTCAGCGCGGCCCGGGGAGACACGATCGCGTTTGTGGGGCCGTCGGGGGCAGGGAAGTCAACGCTAGTAAAGCTTTTGGTGGGTTTGTATGCTCCGAAGGCAGGCGAGATTCTTTACAACGGGGTTCCAGCGCATCGTGTGGATCTGGATCTGCTGCGGGAAAAGATTGGATTTGTGACGCAGGACACGCAACTGTTCTCCGGTTCGATTCGCGAGAATTTGAAGTTTGTTAATCCTAAGGCGACGGACGACGAATGCATGGAAGTTTTGCAGCAAGCCGCCGCGCACAGCTTGCTATCGCGCGCCGATCGCGGCTTGGACACGCTGATTGGCGAAGGCGGGGTAAAGGTTTCGGGAGGCGAGAAGCAGCGACTTTCGATCGCTCGCGCGCTGTTGCGGCATCCGCAGTTGCTGGTGTTCGATGAAGCCACCTCCTCGCTGGATTCGCTGACGGAAGAGGAAATCAGCCGCACGATCCGAGAAGTCGCGACGAATCAGGAGGCGATAACGATTCTGATTGCGCATCGGCTGTCGACGGTGATGCATGCCGACCGAATCTACGTGCTGGAGCGCGGCCGGATCGTCGAATTTGGACGGCACTCTGAACTGCTCGACCAGAAAGGACTGTACTACGCGATGTGGCGGCAGCAGGTCGGCGAACGCGAGGCAGTGGTGCAGACGAAGTAGCTCTAATGGATGGACGGGCGTCTTGCGAGCCTGCCCTGCGCGCAGGCGGAGGGTACAGCCGGGCGGGGCGTCCGGCGCGCCACCCGCGTTAGCCGGCTAGAGACTCGATGGCTTGCACTGCTTCCGGCGGGAGGGTTAGGTCGCGATTGGCCAGATCCTGCTTCATGTGATCGGCACTGGAGGTGCCCGTGAGCGGCAGAATCCCGAGTCCGCGGGCGAAGCTGAATACAATCTGGGCGGGAGTGATGTTGGCGCTCTCGGCCAGACTGACGATCAGAGGATTGCTTAGGACCTCTCGATTGGCGGTGAGCAGCGAGAATCCCTGATAGGTAATTTTGCGCTCGCGACAGAACTCTCGCACGGCGCGGTCCCAGCCGAGGCGGGCGTAGCAACGATTCTGCACGAATGTAGGAAGTTCAGTGCACGCGGCCTCCATCTGTTGCAGTTGCTGCAGAGAAATGTTGCTTACGCCGAGAAGGCGGGTGCGTCCAGCATCGCGCTCTTTGCGCATAGCCTCCCAAACTTCTGTGTCAGGGTCTGTCCAGTCGTAGTCCGAGGAAGGCCGATGCAGCACGTAGCTGTCAATGTGGTCGGTCGCGAGATGGACGAGTGAACTGGCCGTTGACTGTGCGACTTGAACGGAAAGCGACGCCTCGGGGTCGTAGGGCAGACGGTGGTCCTGGTCGTTCTGATAAGTGAATTTAGTTTGCAGAAACAGATCGTCGCGCGTGACCAAGCCGGTGCGATAGGCGGCGGCCAATCCCTGACCAACTCCCTCTTCGAAATAATGTCGTCGCTGGTTCGCGGCATCGATGGCGCGAAAACCGATGCGCAGCGCCAGTTCGACCAAGTCTGCTGTGCGTTCTTCCTTCCAGGCGGTGCCGTAGAGAAAATCGTATTCTTCCATTTCTTCCATGATGTATGTCGTTGTATTTGGACGGCTGGCGGGCTGGCGACCCATTCATTCGCAAAGAACTCGAATCCGTGGGGGCACCCGTCGCCGCGATTCAAGTGATCACGGGAATGTTGCTAAGCCCTTTGATGCCGAACACGCGGCGGTAACGTTCGATTTCTTCCGGCGTGCCGAGCGCCTTGGCGTAGTTGTCGGAGAGCTTCACCGAGGGCTTGCCTTCGACCGTGGATACCTTGCAGATCAGGCTGATGGGGTCAAAGTCGGCGCCGCCGGCGGGATCACAGCCGCGGAAATCGTTGGTCAGCAGAGTTCCCCAACCTGCGCTGAAGCGGATGCGGCGGCCAGCCGTCCACTTTCTGGGATCGTGGAAATCGGCGGCGCTGCGGAAGTCACTTGCCGCACTGACGCCTCTCGTAATCGCCCCACCAAAATAGGCATGCAGGCCGAGGATGTCGTCGACGTCGAGTGCGTCGGAGGCGATGATGAGCTTGTCATGCGAGTCTCGCCCGCGACTCTTGAGCCATTGAATATATTCGTCGCCGGCGACGTAGGGATTCTTGCTGTCGATGCGCTGTCCGGTCCAGTCGGCGGCCCAGTCGGGGGCATGGTCGAAAAATTGCGAAGTCCCGAAAGTATCGGGCAGCATGATGCGGAGCGCGCCTTCATAGGTGGCCTGCCACAACTCGAGGACGCGGTACTGAGAAGCTTTGATGGCATCGTCGTCAACATTGGACGCGAGCGCGGCGAGCACCATGGGGATCTCATGTGCATTGGTTCCGATGGCCTCCAGATCATGCTTATGTGCCAGGAAGGCATTCGACGTTCCGGTAAAGGCGCTGCCAAGATTCGCGGCCATGGCGTTGACCACGTATTCCTGCCAGAGGAAGCTGTGGCGGCGGCGGGTTCCGAAGTCTGCCACGGCCAGGCCGGGGACACCGCGCAGGCGCTCGATCTTGCCCCAGAGTTTTGTTTTTGCCCGGGCGTACAAGATGTCGAGACCGAACTCGCGCAACTTTTTCAAACCGGCCCGGGTCTTGAGTTCGTCAAGGATCGAGAGCGCATAGAGCTCCCACATCATGGTCTCGGTCCAAAGGCCATCGAAGTTGAGGTCGAATTGTCCGTCCTTGACCGATAGCTCGTAGTCGGACAATCGGAAATCGCGTTCCAGCCATTCCAGGAAGGCGGGTTCAAAGATTCCACGGCGACCATAGAAAGTGTTGCCGGCGAGCCAGACCAACTCCGACCTGCGAAAACGCAGGCCGCGAACGTGCTCCATCTGGTGGACAAGCTCCTCGCGCGGGAACATGTCCGCCAGGCGCACGGAAGTGGAGCGGTTCAGCAGGGAGAACGACACACGGGTCTTCGGGTAATGCCTCCAGATGAACTGAAGCATCAGCAGTTTATAGAAATCGGTATCCAGCAATGACCTGGTAACCGGGTCGAGTTCCCAGTTGTGGTTGTGCGCCCGCTCGGCGAAGTTGACGATCATTCTTTACGGTCTCGGTCCTTACGGTCCCGGTTTACGATCTCGCGTACTATCCTCTGTGACCGTTGCCAGAAAATCAACCGCAGTGACTTGCAGTGTGCCCTTTTTGCGGACTGGCTGACTAGGAGAAGGCAAACACGGTACTATCAAACTTCGAACATGAGACTTCCTCGGTCCTTCACGGCGGTACCCCGGAGTAGCTCGTCGTTGTTCCGGAACTGCTCTTCATTATTTTTTGCGATGGGGCAGGTTCACGGCTGGGCAGAGTTCCCTGGCCGTGCGTCGCGCGCGCTCGTGGTGGGAGTTCTACCCGCGATGTTTCTGCTGCGATCGACCCGCGATGAGGTCTACAACATTCTCTGGGCGCTGGTGTTTGGCTTTGCCACTATTAATATATTGAGCCTCGGGGCGCGGCGTTTCGAGGATCGGGATAAGGGCGGCCTGAGTTTTGGTGAGATTCTGGCGATCCTGGTGGTGCTGGTCTCGATCGTCCTGCTGGGTTGGGAAATGCTATATGTCTTCCACATTCTGCCCATTCGCCTGACGCCGCGCTGACGCGGATTGCGGTATGATCGCGTGTGGTGAAACGCCAATCCAAAGCAAGCGATTCTAATTTTGACGTGACCTGCCCATGCTGCGGCGCGGTCATGAAGATCGACCCGGCGACGCGCAGCATCATCGCGCATACTGCGCCGGTGAAGCCGAAAACCTTCAACGATATGGAGGAAGCGGCTCGCGCCATGAAAGAGCAGGACAGCCGGCGCGATTCGATCTTCCGCCAATCGATGGAAGCGCAAAAGCATGCCTCGGAACTGCTGGAGAAAAAATTCCAGGAGGCGGTGAAGAAAGCCAAAGAAACGCCGGACACGGGCAGGCCGATCCGGGATTTCGATCTGGACTGATTTCGCTTTCTCACCGCCGAGGCACCGAGTGCACCGAGAACCGCAAACACTGCATGAGTCTTCCTCTTCTTCTCGGGCATCGCGGGGCGCGGGCCGTCCGGGACATTCCTGAAAATACTTTGGCGTCGTTCGAACTTTGTTTGCGGCATAGGTGCGACGGGTTTGAATTCGATGTACGCCGTTCGGCCGACGGGCAGGCCGTGATTTGCCACGATGCGACTATCGGGGGGATGAAGATTGAGAAAACCGCGTCGAAACGCCTGGCATTGTTATTGCCCACGCTGGAAGATGTTTTGCGCCAACTCGCAAATCGCGCATTCCTCGACATCGAATTGAAGGTTGCTGGGCTGGAGACGCCGACGCTCGCGGAGTTGCGCAAGCATCGGCCGCAAAAGGAATATGTGGTTTCTTCGTTTCTTCCTGAAGTGCTTGCTGCAATCTACGATCTTGACCCGGCGATTCCGCTGGGGTTTCTTTGCGAGACCGCGGCCCAGCTTCGAGGTTGGCGCGAAACAGCGGCGGAGTGGGTGATTCCGCGTTTTGATTTAGCGGATCGGGAATTGGTCGAATTGGTTCATACGGCCGGGAAGAGAATCATGGTCTGGACCGTGAATCGCGTCGAGCACATGCGTGAGTTCGCGGCGTGGGGCGTGGATGCGATTATTTCGGATGAGACAGAACTGCTGGCTTGCTCGCTGCGATAAGGGCTAGAGACGCGGCCGACCTTGGCTCGGCCTGGACGGGGCAAAGCCCCGTCACCACACGAGCATTCGCTGCCATTGCTCCCTTAATTCACCTCATTTACATTGAACAGAATGCCCACCACAGGCGAACGGTTCGAACGAGCGGTTCAGATCATGGCGCGGCTGCGGAATCCGGGCGGATGTCCGTGGGATCGCGAACAGACTTTCGACACCATCAAGCCCTATACGCTGGAGGAGGCTTACGAAGTGCTTGAGGCGATCGACAATCGCGACTGGCCGGAACTGACCGGCGAATTAGGCGACCTGCTGTTGCAGGTGCTGTTCTATTCGCAGATGGCACGCGAGGAAGGCCACTTTTCGGTGGATGATGTGCTGGAGCGGCTTTCCAACAAACTGGTCGACCGGCATCCGCATGTGTTTGGCGAGGTGAAAGCGGATACTCCTGCCGAGGTGCTGCGTAACTGGGAGGCATTGAAGGCGATCGAGAAGGAGGAAGAGAAAAAGAAACGGCTGGCCGCCGAGGGAGACAAGAAGGCGGAGCAGGATGACAACGCGAAGTCCGTACTCGCAGGCGTATCGTCGAAAGTGCCCGCGCTGATGGAAGCTTATAAACTCAGCTCGCGCGCGGCACACGTGGGATTTGACTGGCCGGATATCGAAGGACTCTTCGCCAAGCTTGCAGAAGAGACAGCGGAGTTGCGGGACCAGCTGAAGGCTGTGCCCATGCCCTCTCTCAACGCGCAGTCGCGGGGGAAAGGAATCGCGGGATCGGGAAAGCCGCAGGTTCCGCCAGAGTTGCGCGAGCGTCTGGAAGATGAAGTGGGAGATCTGTTCTTTGTGCTGGTGAATATTGCGCGCTATCTGTCGCTCGATCCGGAGTCGGCGATAAGGAAAGCGAATCGCAAATTCAAGCGCCGTTTTCAATGGATGGAGGAGCAGCTGCGCGCTGGCGGGCGAACGCCGCTGCAGGCGTCGATGGATGAACTGGAAAAGCTGTGGCAGGCGGCGAAGCAGGAGGAAAAACAGGGGTGACCGCGACAACCCCGACAACCGTCGACGTGGCCATCCGCAAATGCGAAGCGCTGGCGGAGATCGAGGCCTGCTTCGGGTTGCAGAAAGAAGTATGGAAGTTTTCGGACGCGGACCTGATTCCCGTGCGCATGTTCGTGGTGGCAGCGAAGATCGGCGGGCACGTGATTGGCGCGTTCGTTCCGACAAACCACGGCAGAGAACTGATCGGCTTCGCGCTGGCGATTCCGGGAATGCGGAACGGGCACTGCTACCTGCACTCGCACATGCTGGCGGTTCGCCAGCAGTATCGCAATAGCGGACTGGGCCGGCGCATGAAGCTCTATCAGCGGGAAGATGCTTTGGCGCGAGGTTTTGAGCTGATGGAGTGGACGTTCGATCCACTCGAGATCAAGAACGCGTATTTGAATGTCGAGAAGCTGGGTGCGATCGCGCGGCGCTACAACGTGAACCAGTATGGGATTACGTCGTCGCCATTGCAGGGTGGTTTGCCCACCGACCGACTAGTGGCGGAGTGGTGGATGAAATCAAAGCGGGTCGAAGCCGTTCTGGCGGGTGCTGCGCGCGCCAAGTTCGAATATCGAGCGCGCATCGACGTGCCGGCGGAGATCAACAAATGGAAGGCGGCGGCGCCAACGCGGGCGCAGGCGCTGGCGGTGCAGGAACGCAATCGTGAACGGTTCACCCGCGCGTTTGCCGAAGGGCTGAGCGTGCTTGGCTTGGAACGCGACGAACGCGGGAATGGGCGTTTTTTGCTGGGTGAGTGGGGCGAAGGCTGGCGGTATTAGGGCCGTCCGGTCTCTACAGGCGAAAGGATTTGTGGCATCGCGGAAGCGATGCTTTGATACGGACCACAACTTATGTTGAAAATCGAATCGGTAACGCTGCGTGAAATTCATATGCCGCTCGTGCATTTTTTTGAAACGAGCTTTGGCCGTACGTACAGCCGGCGCATCCTGCTGGTGAGTGTCGAGGCCGATGGAGTGCGCGGATGGGGTGAGTGCGTCGCTGGGGAAGATCCGTATTACAGCCCGGAATGGATCGGAACCGCGTGGCCCACGATTAAGCATTACCTGGCGCCGCTGTTGCTGCAGGGCGAATTATCTGCCGGCCGCGATTGCGCAGCGCGGTTTGCGCGAGTCCGCGGCCATCGCATGTCCAAGGCCGCCCTCGAAAATGCGGTGTGGGACGCGGAGGCGCGGCAGAAACAACAGCCGCTCTGGAAGTTGCTGGGAGGAACGCGGCGCGAGATCGCATGCGGTGTCTCGATCGGCATTCAGGACACGACGGAACAACTTCTGCAGAAGATTGAAACTGAGTTGGCGGCGGGATACCGGCGAATCAAAATCAAGGTGAAGCCGGGATGGGATCTGAATGTGCTGGAGAAGATCCGCGCCCGCTGGGCGGATATCGTGCTTAGTGTGGATGCGAATTCCGCCTACACGCTCGACGAGGTTGAGCACCTGCGCAAATTCGACGCCTTCAATTTGCTCATGATCGAGCAGCCATTGTGGAACGACGAAATCTATCTGCATGCGCGGCTGCAGAAATCGATTCGCACGGCGATCTGTCTGGACGAATCGATTCTTAATGCGCGGGACGCCGATTTTGCGCTTGCGATCGGCGCCTGCCGGATCCTCAACATCAAGGTGGGCCGAGTCAGCGGCTTCAGCGAGGCGAAGAAAATCCATGATGTCGCGACGCGGCACAACGTTCCGGCGTGGTGCGGCGGGATGCTGGAATCGGGGGTGGGACGGGCGCACAACATTGCTTTGTCGACGCTCGAAAATTTCCGTTTGCCGGGAGATGTGTCGGCATCGAAGCGTTATTGGAAAGAGGACATCATCGAACCCCAAGTGGAGGTCCGCACCGACGGAATGATCCTCATCCGTGACGCGCCGGGGACGGGTTACCAGGTGCGTGAAGACTTAGTAAAGAGGTTCACCGTGCGCGAAGAAACGTTTCGCGCGGGAAACGGTTAAGGATGGATGAGCAGTCCTGCGTTACTCACTGGTGGGCGAGTTTGCTGGGGGCAGAATTTCCTCCCGCGTTCGCTTCTTCCTTCTTCAGCAGTTCCAGCGCCTGGGCGAACGTCAGATCCGAGGGAACCCGTTTAAAGCCGCTGAAAACCTCGGTGGAGATGACGGAGAGCTTCTTGAATAGCAGGATCTTTCCGGTGAAATTCAAGGTCATGCCCGAGATTTCCCAGAGATCGTCGCCCACATTCTGATGCTGAAGGGTGAAGCGGCCGCCGCGATCGAGGTGGCCAAAAATTCCCCATCCGAAGCCGACTTCCCGGAAGAGCGTGCCGTCAATGCTGGCAATGCGGCAATGGACGGCGTCCAGCAGCACGTACCCCTGCATGCCGGCGAGAACTTCTTCCACGTGCGAAGGCGGTTGGTAGCGGGGATTGGGGTGGAATTTCAACTTGACCAGCGGGTCGCCGACGCGGCCAATGCTTTCCGAGCCCGGTTCTTCTCCCGCGTACTCAAACAGAAAGGCATCGGGCATTGCGCGCACGATGCGCATGGTACGGTCGGCGTTCTCGTGCTCCTGTTCGCGCTTCTTTTTCATTTCTTCGGGATCTTGGATGAAACGTTCGACACGCGCCTCTTCCGCCTGGCGTTGTTCAGGAGTGAGAGGGTTGCCGTCATAGGCGACCACCAACCCGGCAGTAACTTCCTTGGTTTCGACATAGAGCCTGGTGGTCGATCCCTTGGGGGTGGTCTTGATGCTGCGGAACAGAAAGCGGGCGGTGTCGTCATGGGACGCCTTGATTTCGTTCTGCACGACCTTGCGCACTAGTTCCGCAGGATCCGGATACGAAGAAAAGGTTGCGGACTGGGCGCCAACACTGGCGGCGGTGAGCAGCAGAAGGGAGGCAGCGGCGTGCGCGATGAAATTGCACGAGATAAAGCTGATGACCACCATCATTGCACTGGGCGCGTCGAACCGGTTTCGAAGATGGTAACAAACATTGCACTGGGCGCGTCGAACCGGTTTCGAAGATGGTAACAAACCCGAGGCCGCATCGGGGTGAATCCGCGCTTCCGATCGCTGCGGTAAGGCCCTGATGGAACTTGGTTTCTGATTGCCGGGACGAACCGCATGGGGGTAGATGATTTACAATTCCTTCATTCGCGGCGAACAGAGCGCGAGGAGTCAAGATGGAGGCCAAAGCATGAATGCGCCGCAGACTGGAGAATTTGCCCACATCGGCAAGTCGGTGGTCATCAAGGGAGAGCTGTCGGGATCCGAAGACTTGTACGTGGACGGACGCGTCGAAGGCAACATTGAGCTTTGCAACCACAGCCTCACGGTCGGGCCGAACGGAAAGGTCAAGGCCAACGTCAGCGCCAAGGCAGTAGTGGTTCAGGGTACATTGGATGGGAGTGTGAACGCCTCCGATCGTGTAGAGTTGCGAAAGTCGGCGGTTGTAACGGGCGATGTGACCACGCAGCGCATAGCCATTGAAGAGGGCGCGTTTCTGAAAGGCAAGGTTGATATTCAGAAAGAGGGCGGAAAAGCGGGAGCGGCGTCTTCGTAAAATAGCGGGCTGGTGGGACCGGGCGCACGGATCGCTGTGCACGGTGCCTGTGCACGGATGACTGGACATGGCATCTGTCTCTGACAACGTAATGAGATTTTTCAGGAACTCCTCGAACCAGACCGCGGGTCCCGCGGTCCCGCAGAAGCTAACCCGCCGGTCGAGCGGCATGGGGGAGATTTCGCGGCTGCTGAATTCGAGTTCGGATTCCGGAGACGCGCTGTGCGTGTTGGACCTGGGCTCGACCTCCCCGCACAACATCCGATTTTTCACGGGCAAGGGCCACAAGAATTACAGCGAAGATCTGTTGCGCTCCTCGCTCGACCCGGCGCTGCGCATTCAGGACGGTTTGGGCAACTGGGTGGTGGACAGCAAAACGTTCATGGAAGAGAACCTGGTTTACGAGAATGCCCAGTTCGACGCGGTGCTGTGCTGGAATCTGCCCGATTACATGGAAGAGAGTCTGGTGAAGCCAACCATTGACCGGCTGTGGTCGATCATGAAGCCCGGCGGATTACTGCTGGCCTTCTTTCACACCCGCGACGCGGGCCCGGACTCGATCTGCTATCGCTATCATGTGACCGGCACAGATGTGCTGGAGATGCAAGAGGTCAAGTTCGCGCCGCCCGGCCGTCCGGCGTCCGACAAGCGATCTCCGCGTCTACAGCGCGTGTTCAACAATCGCCACATTGAAACCCTGTTCCGCGATTTCGCTTCGATCAAATTTTTCCTGGCGCGCGACGCTATCCGCGAGGTGCTGGTGGTTCGCTGAGGATGCCCACCCCCTAAAGGCGCATCTGAATTCAGAGAGCCTACGGCATGGCTAAGGCGATGCCCTGATACGAGACTTGAGTTCCTCAGCAATCTGTTTGGGCGCCGATCGTTAGGTGCCGATCGTGGCACGGCAGCGTTGTTGTTGGAAGGTCAGTGGATTTCGGCTACTCCAGGCACGGGATTGGGAAACTTGGCGAAAACGGCGGGATCGTGGCCGGGAATGATGAGGCCAAGGCGGGCGGCGATTTGTTTCATGCGATCTTGTGCCCGCAGATTCGAGGCGGCATCGAGTGTGGCCGCGATCGGCGCATGGTGTTCCAGATTCTCATACAGGTACATGTTGTCGCTCGCCAGCACTACGGTTCCGGCGCTCGTTTGTACGCCTACGTATTGTGATTGATAAGTATGTTTGCCGCCGATGTAGCAGGTTATTCCGGGAAAAATCTCCTGGGCGTCGCCATTCAGCAGACCCACCCGCCCCTGCGTGTTTAGTTTCACCAGAGTGAGCACGTCCTCTTCGTCAATGCCGCCGTGAGTGTTCTTCGACTGCCACGCTTCCCCTGCGTAGTACTGCAGCTCATCTTTCTGAATCCAGATGCGGGCGTTGGGAAACAGATCCATGCCGTCGGCGTGGTCCCAGTGCATGTGGGTAATGATGACGTCAGTGATGTCTTCGGGCTTCAGACCAACTCGCTTCAGCGTGTCGGAGGGCTTGGTGAAGTCAGTTACATGCCAGTCTTTGAAAAAGCGATCATGATAGAACCCGCTGTCGACGAGGATATTGCGGCCGTTACCACGGACCAGCCAGATCATCATGGCGATATCGAGCTTGCGCGCTGGCTCGGCGCCCGCTACTAGCTCTGCCACGGGGAAGTCGGGTATGGTCGCGTAACGGATCGCGAAGACCTGGTAGTTCGGTTTCGGTTGCGCCAGGGCGGTCAGTGCCGAGGCGAAAAGCAGCGCGAGGTGAATGATTTTCATAAAGCTTCAGAAAAAGAGCGTGGGAAGAAGAGATTTAATCACGGCGGCGGCAGAAGTCGCAGGAAAAGTTGCGCAGGTAAATTTACAGGTTCGACATGCAGGTCGGACAGGTCTTCACGTGAGCCAGGCGGGCTTTGTGAGCTTGCTGATAGGCTTCCATTTCTTCTTTCTGATGCTTTCGTTTTGCCTTCTCCGAAAGCTTGGGCTTAACTTCGTTGCGGTAGAGAAAAGAAGTCCATGCCGCGTGGGCACAGGTCTCACGGTCTTTGAGTCGTTTGTAGGCGGTACATTCTGACTCGGACATCGCGTGAGTTGATGATAGTCGAAAGGCCCGAGCGCGCTGCTCCTTTCTTTTTGTTTGCCCGGCTTGCGAGTCTGCTGCTGAAGCGACGGGTGTCTCGCCCGTCCAGCGCTATGGCGGCCGGGCGGGGACGCCCGGCGCTCCACAAGTCGTGATCTCTTGTTAAGATGTAGAGTCAGGCATCGGTTTCCGCGCGACGTTTTCCCGCCAACCCCGCCAGGTCCGGAAGGAAGCAACGGTAACGGGCTCTTTCGTGTGCAGTGGATCGCCGGTGCCTGGCTGTTTTGTTTTTCGACGGGTGCCTTGCGTCCAGAGTTGTGGTGGCCGGGCGGGGCGCCCGGCTCGCCACCGACAAAGTTCATGACCAAGCGCCTTTACTACGACAGTTCTGAAATTCACGAATTCGATTCGGTGGTCGAAGAGATTGTGCCTCCTTCGCCCGAGCAACCGCGTTCAGCGGTAATTCTGAGTGAAACGGCGTTCTATCCCACCAGCGGCGGGCAGGTGCATGACACGGGATGGCTCACATTTGAGGGGGCGGAGCGCCTGCGTGTCGCGGAAGTTGCGGATGCTGAGGACGGCAGGGTTCTGCACTACCTGCAAGCCCCTGCGACGTTACCGGCGGTTGGCATCCGTGTACGTGGCAGCATCGATCCGGAACGGCGTCGCGAGCATATGCAACAACACTCTGGGCAGCATGTTCTCTCGGCAGCTTTCGTCGAACTTTACCAGATGGCGACGGTTTCGTTCCACATGGGCGAAGACTATTGCTCGATTGACCTGGCGACGCCTGCGATAAGCCCCGAGCAGATTGCTGGGGCGGAGGAGCGGGCCAATCAGGTTGTGTTTGAGAATCGGCCGGTGCTGATTCGCTACGTGTCGCGCGTGGAAGCGGAGAAGCTTGGGTTGCGCAAACCGCCGGCGACGGAACGGGACCAGCTGCGAATCGTCGAGTTCGCGGATTTTGATATTTCAGCGTGCGGCGGAACTCACGTCAGCGCCAGCGGACAGATCGGATCGATTCTGCTGCGAAAAAGCGAAAAGGTGCGGCAGGGGGTACGAGTCGAATTTGTCTGCGGAGATCGCGCTGTGCGCATGGCGCGACGTGACCACGGCGCACTCACCGAGGCGGCTGCGCTTTTCTCGGCGCAGCTGTGGGATGTGCCGGAGCAAATCCGCAGGAGTGTCGAAGAGAGCAAGCTGTTGCGCAAGCAAAAGGAAGATGCGCTCGATGAACTCGCCGAGGTCACGGCTTTGGTCGCTCTCCATTCGCAGCCCGAGAGGAACGGGGGGAAGATCATCGTGCGCGTGTTTTCCGATCGCAACATTGCGTTCGCCAAACTGTTTGCTCAGAAAGTGACGCGAGCGGCGACGCCAGCGATTGCGCTGGTGGCGAGCACGGTGGATCCGCTGGGTCTGGTGTTTGCCCAGACGCCCGGTGGCCCGCCCGGATCGAAGGCCGATATGGGCGCGTTGCTGAAGCAAGTCTTGGCGTCGGTGGGAGGCCGCGGCGGTGGCAGCCGCGATTTTGCTCAGGGCGGGGTTTCGGCGGGCTCGAACGTCAATATTAATGTCGAGCAGCTTTTGCAGCAGGCAGCGGATACAATCAGAGCCTGATCCCGGGCGCAAATCAATTCTTGGGAAGAAAGCGCCCGGCTCTCCACCGCCTAATTACTTCGATGCTGGAACCGCGGCTGATACTCGTCAATCTTTTGATCAAGCTGGGCGTGGCCGCAGCCTTGTCGAGCGCGCTGGTGCGCTCCAAGGAATTCAAGAACCTGATTTTCCGGGAGCAGCGCACTACCCGGCATAAGATTTATCTGGCGCTGTGGATGGCGATCCCCATCGCACTTGGCGCCTGGATACGATGCAGCGTCAAGAGCTTCCTCGCCGGCGACTTGTCGCTCGAAACATCTCTGCTGCTGGGCGTGATTGGGGGACGCTTGTCCGGAGGCGTCGGCGGAGCATTGATGTCGCTGCCCGCCGCGTTTTACGGCGAGTGGGCCGCTATGCCGTTGAATGTTTTTGCTGGAATTGCCGCGGGGTGGTTGCGCCGGGCCGCGCCCGAACAGGAAGATATCTGGTCGTTTTCGCCGTTCATCGATCTCACACTCTATCGCATGCTTCGCCGCAATCTGCCGCGGCCGCGCGTGTTCGATTGGCAGGTTGCGTTTTTCGCGACTATTGTTGGCTTGCGTTTTCTGCAGACAGAAATCTGGCGCTTCTGGCCGAACTCCATCTTCAGCCTGGAAAGCCCGGGGCTCTGGGTCCGCGGCGCCGGCGAAACTCTGAACGGGTATTTAGTGGAGAGCCTGATCTACCTAGCTGTGGTCATGGTGGTGGGCACGGAATTGAAAATCTTCAACAGCGTCCGCATCCAGATCAAGCTCGAAGAGCGGGAACGATTGTTGCTGCAAGCGCGCATGGCAGCGTTGCAGAATCAGATCAATCCGCACTTCCTGTTTAATACGCTGAATTCCATTTCATCGCTGGTGCGCTTCGATCCCGATACGGCGCGGGAGATGATCCTGAAACTCGCGACCATTCTTCGCCGCTTGCTGCACAGCACGGATTCGTTCGTCGCCCTGCGCGAAGAAGTGGAATTCATCGACAATTATCTGGACATTGAAGTCGTACGCTTTGGACCGGATAAGCTCAAGGTGGTCAAGGATCTCGATCCGGTGTCTCTCGAAGCCATGGTCCCCAGCATGCTGTTGCAGCCGCTGGTCGAAAACTGCATCAAGCACGGACTTTCTCCCAAGGTCGAAGGCGGCAGCATCACGCTGCGCAGTCGCGTCATCAAGTCGAGGCTGGTGGTCGAGGTCGAGGATGACGGCGTGGGCATGGAATCGGCCCAAGAGTCGGTTCGCGGTTTCGAGCATGATGATGACTTGGCAAGCATGGGAATCGGCATGGCCAACGTCGCCGAGCGTCTGAAGGTGCTCTATGGCAATGCCGCGAAGATGATGATCGAAAGCCGCGAAGGCGGGGGCACGCTGATCCGGTTGCGGCTGCCCATTTTGCCCAATCCGGAGGAGCTTATGACGACTTCGACGACTGCGCCAGCACCTTTCGGTAAAAGCCTTCGTAAAGCGGAATAATCTTGCTCGAACAAAATCTCTCCATGGCGGCGGCACGCGCCCGTTTGCCCATGGCGCGCAAAGCGGATTCATCACCCAGCAGTTCGATGGCGTAACGGGACATGGTCTCCACGTCGCCGACATCGGCCATAAATCCGGTCACACCGTGCTCGATCACTTCCGGCACTCCTCCGGTGCGGGTGGCAATCGGGACGACCTCACAGGCCATGCCTTCGAGAGCGGCGAGTCCAAACGATTCCAGCTCGCTCGGCATCAACATCACGTCCGACATGGCCAGTTTTTCCCGGATCTGATCCTGTTTTCCGAGAAACAGCACGTGCTCGTGAATGCCTTTTTGTACCGCCAGCCATTCCGCCTGGGAACGATCGGGGCCGTCGCCAATCAGCAGCAGCTTGGATTGAATTTTCTTGCGCACGCGGTCAAAAATCTCGATTACGTCGAGCACGCGCTTCACCGGCCGGAAGTTGGAAAGGTGCACCAGCAGCCGCTCGTCGTCGCGGACATACTCGCTGCGCTTTTCTATCCATTCCGGTTTGCGCAGATACTCGTCGCAGTTCACGAAGTTTGGGATGACCTCGATGTGGTTCTTGATGTCAAAAATGTTAAGGGTGCGGTTGCGCAAATATTGCGAAATTGCTGTTACGCCGTCACTTTGCTCGATGGAAAAACGCGTGATCGGAAGATACGAGCGGTCGAGCCCGACCAGAGTGATGTCGGTGCCGTGCAGGGTGGTCACAAACGGCAACTTGCGCCGCGGAGGAGTTGCCGCCAGCATCTGCTTCGCCAGCATCGCGCTCACCGAGTGCGGAATTGCGTAGTGCACGTGCAGCAGATCGAGTTCGTAGAGCTGTGACACCTCGGCCATGCGCGTCGCCAGCGCCAAGTCGTACGGAGGATATTCAAATAGCGGATAGCGTGTGACCTCAACCTCGTGATAATGAATGTTAGGTTCCGGCCAGGTCAGTCGAATGGGCTGCGAATACGAGATGAAATGAATCTCGTGCCCCCGCCGAGCCAGCTCCAGCCCCAATTCGGTGGCGACAACTCCGCTGCCGCCGTAGGTTGGATAACAGGTTATGCCAATCCTCATGCGCCTCCCGATCGGAATCCAAAGATATCACCATTGGATTCGCGGGAAGCGCTGGGGATGCAGGAGCGGGCAGGTCGAGCGTCGGAACTACTCTCGGCCCAGCCGCACAACAATTCCGGCGCCAAGCCGCAGATTGTCCTGGCGGTTGTTGAGACCGTCGGGGATTTTGGTCATGAAGTACTCAGCCTGCACGGGGCGAACGGAGACATGCCTGGACATTTTGCAATCAATGCCGCCGCCCGCCGTCATCGCAAAATTATTCTCGGGCCCCAATGATTTGGCAATGCCGTCCGTTGTCCAAACGCCTCCAAAGAGGGCCTGGGCGAACGGAGTAACTTTGCCGCGCCAGAAATTCACTCTGGGACCAAGAAGATAAGTGAACGCTGCTCCGGCGAATGCGCCGCTCCCGCTGCTGGTCGCATAAAAGCCGCTCAGATCTCCCACCACGCCGAGCCAGTGGTTGGCGTTGTACTCGAGCTGGCCACCCCCGCCGTTTCCGTTGTATGTTGCCGAGGGTGCGATGCCCGGGACGTTGGCATTTACATTAAAGCGCGCGTAGTAGTACCCGCCATATGCCTCAAGCTTCGCAGGTTGCTCCTGGGCTCTCATCGGCCCTGCAGTCGCAAATAACCCAAGCAACAGGATAAGAGCGAATGCCTTATTCATCTTCGCTGCGCCTCCTTAGCCGTGGGCCTTGCGAGGTACGCGGACCACATCCCTAGTCGTAGTCCCTGCCCAGTCCTCGTCCTTTTTCCTAGCCCCAAGCCCTTAGTCCTTGCTCGGCTTCTTCGGCGTCAGAGCGCAGGCCTGTTTGACTCGATCCAGATTCAGCTCGGCGGGGGAAAACTCCGCAATCTGCCGGCCGCTTCGCGTGGGGAGTGCCAGGTTGAAAATCTGGGCCCCTATCAATCCCCGCACGGTGCCCTTATCCATGGAGAGGAAATGGCCGCGCATCCAATTCCAACCCTTGAAGTAGTTGGTGTCGTCAACCCGGACCTGCACTCCCAACTGTGGCTGTCCCCAAAAACCGGGGCGGTTGGGGGGAGGCAACCTGACTCCGGGATTGAAGTCGCCGAGCTTGTACTTGCCGTTGCTGCAATACAGATTCACTCTGGGCTTGTAGTCCGGGTCCTCGCGGAAATAATTATTCGACTGAAGCTCAAAGCGCACTTTCTTCTCTCCCGTCATCTTGTCGACGGAGTGGAACTCCAGCCATTGTCCACCGGCGCGGACGCCGTCCGATTCGCCCTGATAGGGGGTCATGGCGCCACTCTGGGCGCAAGCCAAAGCGGCTGCGCTGACCACAAGGAACACAACAGCGGCGCTCGCCGCCAACGATGAACCGACTGTCTTACGAAACAGGCGCGATATTTTCAAAATCTCCTCCAGCAGAAAATCACAGCCCTACATACTATTGAACCCGGAAGCTTCCGAAAAGTTGTCTGGAATGGTCCAGGGAATCGCCGGAAGGCATCGCGGGTGTCTGAGAATCCGCCCCCTGGGGGTCGCCCGAATTTACCAACACTGTGCTAGGGCCGAAGCGCGAAGTTCGAGGCAACGTTACGAAACGAAGCCAGCTGTTCCGTCTGGGTAGCCTCGTCCCAACCCAGTTCTCGAGCCATCAAGTCCGCGACTGCCGGCGCCATTTCGAGGGCGGCGCGCGCATTCAAAAACAGCGCCCGTGTACGCCGTGCGAGCGTGTCTTCCACGGTGCGAGCCATTTCGTGGCGCGCCGCCCAGACTACCTCCGCCTTCAGGTACGGCAGCGCCGCATGCAGCGGTTCACCGAGCCCGGGGTCAGTATCGATGAGCTTGCGAATCTTGTAGGCATCCGAACCATAGACAGCCAGCGACCCCAATTCTTTCGCCGCGTCTTCTTTCGCGGTGTCTCCCTTCTCGACACCTTGGAAGCCGTGGATGCGCAGGTGGTGCGTCACGCACGGTTTTTCCGGCAACTGCGCGAGCGTTGCCGCCTGATCGACGCAATCCTCGGCCATATGGCGGTACGTCGTCCATTTTCCTCCGCAGACCGTGACCAGGCCGGAGCGATCGATGTGGATGACGTGATCGCGCGACAGCCCCGCCGTGCTGACGTCGCTCGCTGCGCCGGTGGCGCGCACCAGCGGCCGGATGCCGGCAAATACGCTCAGCACATCGTCGCGCGTAGGTGCTTTCGCCAGGTATTGCCCGGCGGTGGCGAGGATGAATTCAATCTCCTCGTCCAGGGCGACCGGCTCGAGCGTTGCGGCTGCAACGGGCGTGTCGGTGGTTCCGACGAGCGTGTGGCCGTGCCACGGAATCGCGAATAATACGCGGCCGTCGCTGGTATGCGGAACCATGACCGCGCTGTCGCCTTGCAGAAAACTCGATGCAAAGACCAGGTGAATACCCTGGCTGGGGACGATCATTGGAGTAGCCGAAGGTTCCGCCTTCCGTCGAAGCAGGTCACTGAAAGCGCCGGTGGCGTTGATGACAACTTTCGCGGATGCTCGAAATTTGTTGCCGGTTTCGACATCCCGGGCGCTGACCCCATTGACAAAGCCTTGAGCGTCCTTCGTCAGTCCCCTGACTTCCACATAATTCAGCAAGGTGGCGCCCCGCTCAAAAGCGGTGGCCACCATGTGGATGAGTAGCCGCGCGTCGTCGAATTGTCCATCGTAATAAACCGCGCCGCCGCGCAGCCCCTCGGTCTTCAGTGTGGGCAGATGTTTGAGCGTCTCTTCCCGGGAAAGAATGCGCGAGACGCCAAATCCGTATTTGCCGGCCAGCAACTGATAGAGCTTCAGGCCGAGACCGTAAAATGGAGCCTCCCACCAGTCATAGTTCGGCACAACGAACGCCAGGTCGTGCACGATGTGAGGCGCGTTTTGCAGAAGCAGTCCGCGCTCCTTGAGCGCTTCCATGACCAGGCCAATATTGCCCTGCTCCAGATAACGCACGCCGCCGTGTGCCAGCTTGGTGCTGCGACTGGACGTTCCCTTACCGAAGTCGCTCTGCTCAAGCAGCAGCACATCGTATCCGCGTGACGCTGCATCGATGGCAACGCCGACGCCGGTCGCGCCGCCGCCCACGACGATCATGTCCCAGGCTTTGGGATGCGCTTCGATGCGGCGCCACATGTCGGTTCGATTCATCGCGCCCACGCTTGACGATTTCTGTTGTGGATAAAAGAGTCAGAGTCTTCACCACAGGGGACACAGAGGCACACAGAGGAAACCAGGGTCTTTATTGCAAAGAACGCGGTCATGAGATGCCCACCAGCCTGATCATTGCAGCGCCGATGCCAGCAGCGATCAACGGACCAATGATCGGCACCGGCGCATATCCCCAGTCTGAATTTCCCTTGTCGCTGATGGGCAGGATAGCGTGGGCCATGCGCGGACCAAAGTCACGAGCCGGGTTCATCGCGTATCCCGTAGGCCGCCGAGACTCAGGCCGATCGCCCACACCAGGACTCCCCACAACCATGGGCCAAATCCAGCCGGAAGACCGGTAAACGACACGGCCTTGCTCCCGAAGCTGAAGCCAACGACAATCAGGCAAGTAGTGGCAATAATCTCGGTCAGCAGATTTGCGGGAAAGTTGCGGATCGCCGGTACGCTGCAGAAGATCGCCAGCTTCGCTCCCGCGTCGGGCGTCACTTTCCAGTGCGGCAGGTAGGTCATCCAGACCAGGCTGGCGCCGGCAAAAGCGCCCAGCAATTGCGCGGCGGCCGTGAAGATGCCCGCAACCACGGCCAGCCCCCATGCCGTTGCGATGACGGTCCCGCCGGAGTTTTCGCCTTTCGATTTCTTCAGAAGAACGTTGGCGACGACGCCATCGCCCAGCAAAATCAGTATCAGCGTGCCCATGAATTCGCCTAGAAATGGACCATGCATTTACCCATCTCCTTGGTTGCTAATCTGCACTAATCTGCGGCGATTCCACCCATTCGAACGAGCGCGTCACCGCTTTCTTCCAGAAGTGATAGAGCCGTTCGCGAGATTCGCTATCCATGGTTGGCTCCCATTGGTGATCGACTGCCCAGTTGGAGACAAGTTCGTCGGTATCCTGGAAGAAGCCGACCGCCAGTCCGGCGGCATAGGCAGCGCCCAGAGCAGTGATCTCTTTCACCATTGGACGCACCACTGGCTTAGCCAGAATGTCGGACTGGAATTGCATCAGCAAATCGTTTCCGACCATTCCACCGTCGGCACGCAGGACATCAAGAGTAATGCCAGAGTCTTCGGAACTGGCCATAGCATCGACCACCTCGCGGACCTGGAACGCAGTCGCCTCGAGAACGGCGCGGGCGATGTGTCCTTTATTCACGAAGCGAGTCAAGCCGGCGATCACGCCCCGCGCATCGTCTTTCCAGTGCGGCGCATACAAGCCGGAGAATGCGGGAACGAAGTAGACGCCGCCGTTATCATTTACGGTGCGGGCGAGCGCTTCAATGTCAGAACTCTTTTCAATGAGCCCAAGATTATCGCGGACCCACTGCACCAGGGCGCCGGTAATCGCGATGCTTCCTTCCAGCGCATAGCATGCCGGCTTCGCGCCGAACTTGTAGGCCAGCGTAGTCAGCAGGCCGAAATTGGAGAGCACTGCCTTTTCTCCGGTGTTCATCAGCATGAAGCAGCCCGTGCCGTAGGTATTCTTCGCATCTCCTGGCTTGAAGCAAGCCTGGCCGACCAGCGCAGCTTGCTGATCGCCGAGATCGCCACTGATGGCAACGCCCGCAACGGCGGGGTGGTGCGCCGTGCCGTACACCTCGCTGCTCGAAACAATCTTGGGCAGCATGGCAATCGGAATGCCGAAGGCTTGCAATATCTCCCGATCCCACTGCAGCGTGTTGAGGTTCATCAGTTGGGTGCGGCTGGCATTGGTCACGTCGGTCACGTGGACGCCGCCCTGCGGTCCGCCGGTGAGGTGCCAGATCAGAAAAGTATCGATGTTGCCAAACAGCAGATCGCCCGCCTCGGCTTGCGTTCGCGCGTCCGCAACATTTTCGAGAATCCAGCGAATCTTGAGGCCGCTGAAGTAAGCGGTGAGCGGGAGGCCGGTGCGGGCGCGGTAGCGATCCTGTCCGCCACGCACAGCAAACTCGGCGACCGCGGGAGCCACTCGCGTGTCTTGCCAGACAATTGCGTTGTAAATGGGGTGTCCACTTTTTTTGTGCCAGACCACCGTGGTTTCACGCTGGTTGGTAATCCCAATCGCGGCCAGGTTTTCCGGTCGCAGTCCGCGAGCGTCCATCGCCTCTTGGATGACGTCATTCGTCCGGCGCCAAATTTCCTCTGCATCGTGCTCCACCCATCCCGGTCTGGGATAGATCTGCTCATGCTCACGTTGCGCAGAGCTCACGATGCGTCCGGACCGATCGAACACGATGAAGCGCGAACTTGTCGTTCCCTGATCAATGGCGCCGATGTAGCTTGCCATCGTTACTTTCCTCCCTTGTTGCCCAGAGATTGCTGGTTCAGCTCTTCGGTCGCTCGCGAAGTCTGGATTCTAGCGCCTGAGCTTGCCTCCAGGTACAAGCAATATTTCGACGAGCCAGGGCGGGGTCTGGAGAGACCCGAGATTGCGCGCAGGACGGCGGGAGCGGCCCATTTTCGGGACTGCCAAGAACGTCAAATGATGCAGATAAATGAGTTATCTGCTTCAGCCTGGGTGGCTACATGGTTTCGGGTAACTCGACTTGAACTCTATTGTAACTACCAATAGCACCAAGGTGGCTTGTACCTCCGGACGGCTTCTGGCATCTTACACTTATAGAGGTGAGGTTTGCGGCTTCGGCAAACCAGGAGTGTGGGCTCCAAATGAAGAGTCTGGGCAAAGTAATCCGGTCGGTGCAAGCCTTCAGCCGGGAATTCTCTCGCCGGTCGAGTGCGACCGACGCCGAGCACATGCCTGCAATCGGTGTGGCATTGGGCGGAGGTTTTGCCCGCGGCATCGCGCATATCGGAGTTCTCAAGGCCCTCGAGGAAGAAGGCATTCCGGTGAGCATGATTGCCGGCACCAGTGTAGGCGCGATCATGGGCGCTGCGTATTGCAGTGGACTTACGATCGCTGAACTGGAAGAAATCGCCCACCAAGTTCGCTTCACCACCTTCGCGCGCTGGACTCTCTCGCGCTACGGTTTTGCCTCGAACGACCGCATGACCGCGTTTCTCGCGCGCACCTTGAAGGTACAGACATTTGAAAAACTGCGCATCCCTCTCGGGGTTACGGCCACCGAGTTCAACACCGGGAAGGGAACGGTCTTTACCTCCGGCCCGATCATCGATCCGGTGCGGGCGAGTTGCGCCTATCCAGGAATGTTCCTGCCAGTTGAGATTCGTGGGAGTTGGCTGGTGGATGGCATGCTCTCGTACCCCGTGCCGACGGTTCCTCTGCGTGCCATGGGCGCGCAACGCGTGCTGGGCGTGCACCTGAAGGGGCAGTGGTCGAAGACGAGCGCGCCCCGGCATTACTTTGACGTGATCGGGCAATCGTTCGCCATCGCGCAGGACATGATGAGTTCCGTGTGGCGAAACGCCGCCGATGTCGTGATCGAGCCCGATGTCGCGGGTTTTGACTATGACGACTTTAAGCGCGCTGACGAATTGATCCATGTTGGCGAAGTGGCTATGCGTCGTGCGCTGCCGGCAGTGCGGCAGTGGCTGGAGGATCCTGCGGAAGACGCCAGCCCTCTGAAAACGCCCGCGCTGGTCGGAAGTCCAGCGCCCCTACCGGCGGACTGACACCGCGCGGATCCCGCACTCTCGATCCACCATTTCTTCATGCGTGCCTCCGGTCTAGACGTCCGGTCTAAACGACATCCGGTCTAAACCTGAGGAGACGCCTCCAAGTTACCTTCTGGAGTCCGCACATTGAAACCTTGCGCTGCTCGTTCTCTAATCCTCACAGCGTGAAGATCCGCAATGGGCGCGGCATTTGCCGGGACCATTAGTGCATACTTCATTCTATTTAACTTGACATCACCTACGAAAGTGCTAACATCCCGGAAAGTTTTCTAACCTTTGAGCCTCTTCGAAGGGGTTCCGGCATCAATGAGAGGGCCGCACGCTATGCAGGCAGGGGCCCCAACTCGCAACCAGACCTTTGACACTTTCGGGTGCTCAATTACAAACGTAAGACGCGTGTGTCTGACGAATGGCCAGGACTTACGCGTTGCACGCTTCCCAATTTGCGGTTGTTAGTTCGAGGAAGCTAACCTCCACCACTATCGTCTGCAGAACCTTGAGGGAAGTTCTGTCTCTGACGTGTCTTCACGCCACGGGCAGGGCGGCGGCGTTGCATTCCCCGGCGATGTCGTTACTGGGTATTGCGACCAGAATCCAGATGGGTCACTCCCCGGGGCTAGTCAGGCGAGTCGTGACAAGGAGGATTTTGTGATCTGGAGAGAGAGATTCACAGCAGCTTTCGCTTTGGCGGTGCTGTTTCTGGGCGGAACGGCATTTGCTCAAACCGACCCTGGAGTTCAGAGTGCAAGCCGCGGCACCGGCGGTACAATCATTGATCCATCGAATGACCCGAACGGTTTCACCGCATTTTTCAACGACGGTCTCAACCGCTTTCAGGAAGTGGAGACCGTTTCCGGCTCCGCCAACAACGGTCTAGGACCGCGGTTTAACTCGAATCAGTGCAGTTCGTGCCACGCGCAACCTGCACCTGGCGGGACAGGCGCTGCCGTCAATCCCCAATTCTTGTTCACCAGCAACGGGGTTGCGCCCGGCAACACCACACCGTCTTTCATTACGGCCAATGGGCCGACTCTGGAGGTCCGGTTCCCGTACTTTCTTACCTCCAGCGGAACGGCCAACACCAAAGCTCCCAACGGCGGAGTGGAAGACCTGTTCACGGTTACAAGCCGCCCCGATGCCGGCAGTTGCAGCTTGCCGCAGCCGAATTTCAGTGCTGCTCAGGCGGCGAATGACATCATCTTCCGCATTCCCACGCCGCTCTTTGGAGCGGGCTTGATCGAGAACCTCGGCGACTCAACCTTGCTGATCAACCAGGCCGCCAATATCGTCAACCACTTTGGCATCTCCGGCACCTTCAACCACAGCGGCAATGATGGCACCATCACCCGCTTTGGCTGGAAGGCGCAGAACAAGTCGCTGCACATCTTTGCCGGTGAGGCTTATAACGTGGAGATGGGCGTCAGTAACGAGTTGTTCCCCCAAGATCGTCCGCTGCCGGAAGAAGACCAGCAGGGTACAGGGCTGCCGGCGAGTTGCCTCAACCTTGGCGGAGTTGGTTACCCGGAAGATACTTCCAACCCAAACTCGACGCCGAACGCCGCGGTTCTTGATGACGTCTCGGCGTTTGCCAACTTCATGCGGTTCCTGGCCCCGCCGCCGACCGGGGGGGTTCTGCTGAATGGACAGCAGGTCCCGACCGCATCGATCGCCAACGGCAGTGCGTTGTTTAGCTCGATCGGCTGTGCCACCTGCCACAATCCGACGCCAGGCACAACGCAAGCGTCGAACTTCGCTCCCGCTTTGAGCAATGTCCCGGTACCTGCGTTCTCAGATCTTGAGATCCACAGAATGGGTACTCGCCTGGCCGACAACGTCTCGCAAGGCGGCGCGGGCGGCACACAGTTCCGCACGGCTCCCTTGTGGGGCCTGGGACAGCGGATATTCCTGCTGCACGATGGCCGCACCACCGACCTGTATACGGCGATCGTAGACCACAAAAGCCCCGGCAGCGAAGCCTCCACAGTGGTGGGGCATTTCAGCGACCTCACAACCAGCCAGCAGCAGGACCTGTTGAACTTTCTGCGCTCGCTGTAGTCCGTTTACGCACCCTTGCTGGCGAGATACGAAGGTGTCTCGCCGGTTGTTTTCCAAAGTCAAACAAAGTTAGAACGAAGTCAGGGAGTGGTGTGCGAGTGCTGCGCCAGTGGGACCGGCTGGAGCCTATGCTCGGACTTGGAGGAGGAATATGCATTCCCGATTCTTGCGCTTATCGATGATTCTCGCCGGGTCCATGTCGCTGTTGTCCTTATCGTTATCCTTGTCCTGGGGCCAAGGGACGGAACCGCAAAGCATTCCGCAGAACGACGGCTCTCCCAGCAACACGCAGACCCAGGCGAAGGCGCCGGAGGGAGACATTCTGGTAAAGGGCGCGTGGTCTAGCGCTAGTGACTCTGTAACTCCCGTGCCAGAAGGCGGGAGCGTGACTAACAATATCTTCCATAATCAGTATTTTGGGATGACTTACTCTTTGCCTTTGGATTGGACCCAGGAATACGAAGGTCCGCCTCCGTCGGATGGCGGGCGCTATGTACTTGCTCAGATCAGGCCTCCGGATACATATAAAGGACCAATCCGTGGCACTATCTTGATCACCGCCGAGGACATGTTCTTCACGCCGATGCCTGCGGCTAATGCGCTCGAGCTTATCGATTACATGAAAGGCCATTTACAGGCCAACTACAGAGTCGAACGTCCACTTACTGAGGCCAAGATTGCCGGCCGCTCCTTCCGATTCTTCGCGTATGAGTCTCCGGCGGCACAGTTGCATTGGTATGTTGCGGCTACCGAAATCCGCTGCCACGCGGTGGAAATTGTCCTGACCAGCCGTGACACCAAACTGCTGGAGAGCTTGATCCTGGACATGAACAAGATGAAGCTGCCTGAGGAAGCTGCTCCCGCAGCAGGAGCGGGTGGAGGCACTGTACCTGTTTGCATCAAGGATTACGCGCGCGACAAAAATCTAACGGCGCGGGTTGACCCGGTTTTTACTGAGCATAGGTTTAACTCTGTTCTAGTCCGAATCATCATCGACAGAGAGGGCAAGGTAAAACACATTCACTTTCTCAGCGCATTTCCCGATCAGGCAACCGCCATCGCTGATGCTCTTGGGCAATGGAAGTTCAAACCGTACTTGCAAAATGGGAAGCCGGGGGAGGTGGAAACCGGCATCATCTTTGGGCACGCGCCACATGCGACCGGACATCCAGCCGGAAATGCTGCGACCGAGTGATTTCTGGCCGATTCAGGACCCAGTTGAGTTGCGAATCCGATGTTTGCAGCTCGTGCGCGTGATGCCAACAAAAGGAGGCCAGTGAGCGGTATCTGTGCCAAGAAATCCTGGCGACGGAAGGTCCTCCTGGGCGTCTGCTTCATTGCGGGCGGTTCAGCGGCGGCGCTGGCAGCGGACTCGATCACGGGCGTGGTCCGCAATCTGACTCGCGGCCGGTTCGCGGCTGGTGCGGAAGTGATTCTTCTTCGCCTGAACCAGATCGGTCTGGGGCAAGCCAATTTCGGCCAAAGCAGTCTCGACCAAAGCGGTCTCGGCCAAGTCAGCCTGAATCAGAACTGGCAGGAGGAAACACGCACCAAGACCAACTCGCAGGGCGCCTTCACCATCAAGGTCCGGTATCCCGACAAGCCGCACTTGGTGCGCGTGATCCACCGGGGAGTCAACTACGATCAGCGGGCTTCGGTGGGTGATGCTGTCTCGATCGCCGTGTTCGATGCGGCCTCGAAGGCGCAAGGCGTAACCGCAAGCATTGAAATCGTCCGCATCGGGACGGCCGGCGACCATCTTCACGTCTCTGACATGATCGAGATCCGGAATGATTCCAGTCCGCCTCTGACGCAGGCGGGTGAGCGTACGTTTGAAGTTTATTTGCCTGCCCGCGCGAAGATTGATTCCGTTCTGGCCGCGGGTCAAGGAACAATCATTGCGCTGATTTCTGCGACTCCCGTGGCCGGCGAGCCTGGGCACTACGCGGTGAATTTCCCCTTGCAGCCGGGAGCCACCAAGTTCGCATTCAACTACGACCTGCCTTACGCTGGTCACGCAACGTTCCGCCCAAGGAGCATCTATCCGGTGCAGCAATTGGCAGTTATGATTCCGCCGACGATGAAATTCGCGTCGCTGTCCCGCGCTTTCCAGGTTCTGCGCACGGGCAATGACCGCTATCAAGTGGAGGCGGCCAATCTGGTGAGCGCGGGAGAGGGGCCCGGGTTTGCAATCTCGGGAGTTGGCTCGCTCCCCGCGCTGACAGCGCAAGCTCAATCGCCACCGAAACCGCAAATCATGGCACAACCCATTCCCTCGCATTCTGTTGCCGCCGGTTCCCGAGTCCGAGTGCAAGGCACGAGCGCTCTGGATACCGTAGCCGCCTCCGGGATTGTTGCGCGGATATCGCGGGTGACATGGTGGGCGCTGGGTGCTGGTGCTGTCTTGCTTGGGGCCTGCGTTTTCTTCCTCTGGCGCAGACAGCGCGTATCCGACAAGGCAATGACCCACCCCACATAGCCGGCTCCGCCCGGCGCGCGCTTATGGCGTGGACACGCCCAAAAAAACGTCCGTACCTCTGCTGTCCTTGGGGAACAATGGCGCACGCCTGGACCTACCGACCTGATTTTTCCGGAATGTCAGCGCGAACGTTTTAGGACCATCCTCGATGAGGAAAATCTTCGCTTTGATCACGAAGGCCGACGCGTACGGCGTACAGCCTGAGGCATACATCCATCTGCCTGCGCCTTAGAAAGGTGCCGACATCTACCAAATCGCTAAGAACTGCGGCGCTAGTGTCGAAAGGATCGAGAAATACTACGCGGCGCACATCAAGACCTCGCTCGACGCCGCTGCAATCAGCGTCATGCGGACCAGGAAAAACAAGAGGCAAGAAAAGCCATCCAGAACACTCAGGCTTCACCGCAACCTCCTAAGCAAGAAACGGATGTGTAAAATCGAGCAACGTGCCATATCATAAGATCACTGAGTAGGGCAGCCGCGCGCGGGCGTGGCGGAATGGCATACGCAGCGGACTTAAGGAAAACTTGAGTGCTCGCCTGGGAAACCGGCGATGCAGAACTGCTCAAAGTCGGGGAAACCTCAAATGGCAATCCCGAGCCAAGCCCGGCCATATACTCCAGCCGGGAAGGTGTAGAGACTAGACGGGCAGCACCTAAGCTCCGGAGCTTCCGGGGGATGGTGAAGGGATAGTCCAGACCGCAAACTGGCGTGAGCCCTCTAAAGGCCTCACATCCGGGCGGCGAAAGCCGTAGACGGCATGAAAATCCGCAGAGCTTAAACGGCTCATGAGGGTTCAAGTCCCTCCGCCCGCACCACTTTTTCTCAGGCAGGCCAATCGAGGTCGTCTAATTCTTCGCGGGTGATCTTCCCGTGTTTCTCCACAGCTAAGTCAAACCGTTCCGTGAGCCACGCCGCTACCTCTGGAGTCAGTTTCACGGCGCCTTGCTGCAAAGCACGGTTTGGATCGGTGTTTTCGTAACCACGAGCAGCATTGCGCTCGTGGTCACGAATGCATTGGCCCCTA
>DATDGS010000025.1:0-114908 GCA_036521955.1 Terriglobales bacterium | reverse complement strand
TTCTCCATCCTGGAGGCTCAGTATATACCCAGGCAAGGCGATTCCGCTGGCCGGGTGGTGTGTTCATCCGCTAGCTCACCCTACCCCGAAACGGTCCCGTTTGCACGATCAAATATCGAAATGGGAAACCGAGTGGGTGGAGACCCTGGCCTGCAACTGCAACGTACTGACGGGAGCGGACTGCGGCAGGATACTGCAAGCCGTCGCTGAAGCACCGCAAGTCGGCCCGTGGAAGATGAACTACGGCCGGGGCGATGCCGGTTCCGCCATCTTGAATGCGCTCGCCGCTCACGTCAGAACTCAGCTTTAGCTACTTTCCGGCGCAAGATTCGGTTTTGAGAAAATGTGCCGGCCGGCGTGGGGCTCAAGAACACCCGGAGAATCGGGATAGGGGGAAGCCTCGCGGCTCCTCCCCTCCCACACCACCGTACATGCGGGTCCGCATACGGCGGTTCGGCGGGTTGAGCTAGGTGTGAATAACCGGGCTTTCGATACGACGCGTCGCCAGAGAACGATTCGGTCCCTTCGTAGACGCCCCTTGGAGCTTCACCCCGCATGGAATCCGGAAGGCCAAGCTATTGGCTTTTCGGCCGCTGGTCGTACCTGAGATCGCGCGATTTACTCGCCCCTCCCTTCCGTTCGGGCCTTCGATCACCGTTCCCGGCTTGGCCTATCTGTCTCCGCCTTTCGGCTTTGGAGTGCCTCAATAGCCCCGCCGACTGCTTGATCTAATTTGCCCTCTGCTGACTTCTGCGACACGATCGAGATGAATCGCTTCACCCCCAGTCACGAATTCGTGACATGCCGCAGACCTCCCGAGGTAAGTTCGACCGCCTTCGACGCACAACCGCCGGATTTACCACCAGTGCGCTTGATGGATATGGGCTTCGCAATCATTGGCTCGCTCGCCCGCCACCGTAGGCCTCCTATCCGGTTCTTGTTCATCGGCTCGCGTCTTCGCTCCGCGCTTCTTTCCGGCCCCACCTCGCGGCGAGTGTGATTTCACCGTTGCGCTTCGCTATCACTTCACGTCCATCACGTTGTGAAGAGGACTTGCACCTCCAAGCTGTCAAACATGCTCGGCACACCACAAAAAGGCCGCTCTTTTCCGAGCGGCCTTTTACCTTGAAACCTTGCAACTTGCAACTTCGAAGTCAGTCTCCCGCCACCGGCTCGCCAACTTGCTCATTCCTTTTCGCGGCGCCGTTCCCATTTGCCGGAGCGATCGCCGCTGTGATCGCGCCGAGCGGAATGAATCCACCTTCATTCGACGTGGCCGGCTTCTCCCTCAAGACGACTTCCCGATAAAGCTGCGCCATGCGCGCATCGTAAGCCGCGTCGTTCTTCACCTTATTGCTTTCTGCCTTGGTATCGCGAGCCCGCTTCTTTTCTTCGCGTGCCGTCTTCGCAATCCCCAGCTTGTCAAGATCGTGCTGCACTTCGTGGGTCACGATCTCGTCCCGCAGGTAGAGAGCGTGTTCCTTGTCTTCCATGTTGACTTTCTTGCCGCCCGCGAAAATCTCGTGACGTCCATGCTCCTCGTACCACTTGGTGAGCGTCGAAGTCATGTGCATCTTCTCAATAATGTTGCGCCAACCCACGCCCGTGTTGTAGGCGCAGAAGCTGATCTCGCCTTCCTGCGTGGCATACGGAATGATGCACTGTTCGGTGCGCCGGAAGTCGTAGTTAAACAGATCCTGGAACCACATCCCGGCGATGAACAGGAAGTTCCATCGGTCCTGACGCCGTTTCATCACGTCGTCAATCGTCCGGTCCGGTCCGACTTTGCCGTAGTTCTTTCCCGTGGCATTGAAGTTCTTGTCGAACTTCCTAAGCAGGTCGATCATTTTGAAGTGTGTCGGCGACTGGAATGGGTCGTAGTTCTTCATCAAACAAAGAGCCATGCCAAACGCGGTCCAGAATTTGGAACGAGCCGCGTCATTGACCTTGGCGATGTCTTTAGCGAGCTGATCGCCCTTCAAGAATGCCGTCACCGGCACTGCTTCCTTGGTTTCCTTATCGATCATCATCGCCATGCCGGTGCCGCAATTGGGATGACATCCGCAAGAAAGTTGGCCCCAATCGTTATTCGTATCCTGAGAGTGCAGGACGTCGGCCCAGTCGGAGAACGTGCTCATGAAGCTGATGGGAAACCAATCGCGCGTCGGTTCGCCGAAACCGGTTTGATTTTTTACGTCGTGCGCGAGATGCGCGAGCGTATAACGCTGCGCCTGGCGGCGATCGTCGGTGATCGCCTCGTCGCGACCAGTAAACGAAACTGGCTGGAAGCTGAGGAATCCGATCTTCTTCGGGTTGTCGAGCGCGAACTGAATGATGCGTCCGACCTGCTCGTTATTGATCCCGTTGATGATGGTAACTACCGGTACGATTTCGCAGCCGGCGCGATGCAGATTGTCGATCGCCTTTAATTTCACGTCGAACAGGTTGCCCACGGCTCGGTGATCGTTGGCGGCGTTTCCGATTCCGTCGAACTGGAGATACGCATAACGCATTCCGGCTTCTACGGCCTGTTGGCAGAATTCAAAACTCTTGGCGAACTCGATGCCGTTGGTTGCGGCCTGCACGCTGTTGTATCCGACTTTGCGGGCGTAACGAACCGCGTCGAGGAAGTACGGCGACAAGGTTGGCTCACCGCCGGAAAACTGCACTGACATTTGCCGGCGCGGCTTGATGGTAATCGCATTGTCGAGCACGGTCTTGATTTCTTCCCACGTCAGTTCGTGGACGTATCCCACCTGGTTCGCGTCCATGAAGCAGGGATCGCACATCATGTTGCAGCGGTTGGTCAGATCGACCGTGAGCACCGAGCCGCGTCCGTATTTCACCGTCGAAGAGCCATGGTGATGCAGCTTCTCGTCGTTGTGGGCCTTGATGTCGCGGCCGGGGAAAACTTCTTCCAGGTGTTGCGAAAATTCTGTGTCGATCGACATCAGGTCTTCGAAGTGGCCGTGCTTGGGGCAGTCCTTGACCATCCAAATCTTGCCGTCGCGTTCGATGATCTGGGCCTTGATCTCTCCTACTTTTTCGTTCATCAGAACGTCCACGGGGAGATGGCCGTCAAGAATCTGCTGACGAATCTCGGGGACGCACTTGGGGCAAAGCGAATCGGTCGAGCGCGGCCAGCCTAGCGGCGGCTTCGACTTTTCCCACGATTTGAGCAGGGGCTTGTCGGACCACCTCGGAGTCGGCGATGTATTCGGAGCGATGCGGTTGAGGCGTTGAAACACTGCCCATGCGCCGGTGGCGGCAACGGTCACGACCTTCTCAACGTACTTAATCGGCTTGTGCATTCTGCTCTCGCTTTCCTCGTCTCGGGAGATTAGAACTGTCCCCGCGGTTCCGCTCATGGGAACCGATGTAAATAGACTTGTCCACGAAGAAACCTGGAAGTTTCGATGCGTGGAGTTGGTCAGACTGATGCTATTGAATCCGTGAGATTTAGGCACGCAGAAGGCAATGAAGGGGAGAAAAACGGGGTTAAGCGGGGAAATGGGGGATTTTGTGGAGGTAAGTTGTTGAAAAGATGGGGGCAGAGAATGGCGTGCGGAGCCGCTCGTTCTGCTCCTTTCGCGCGACATCAGTAGCAAGTGCCGAGAGTGGCTCCGACCTAATGCACGAACAAGCTGTGCACTTCAGCGATGTAGCCGCCTGGAAATTCCAAAATCGCGGTTGTTCGGTCGTGGGTGGAGTAAGGCGCCGATAGAATCTTCACTCTTGCCGCCTTGGCATCACCAGCGTCGCACTGAGATCCTTCACTTGGTATCCCGTCATCTCGCGTCCGAACGGATACGGCAGATGGCCGTCAGTGACCAAAACCTGCATGTTGCCAAACCGTGAGGTAATACGGATGCGACGATAAGTCTCCCCCTGAAGTCCTATCTCACCTGCATCCGCCTCCTTAGTCATCGGAGACGACCTTGCCGTCGGCAAAGCCGACGAAGGAACGCACAAAGTTGTCCGCCTGGTCTTTCGACACATAAACCCGGTTGTCGGGAATCGTTTCGAGCGGCGGGTTTGTGGATGGCCTGAAGTGCCATAGAGTTGCATTTTTACGCCGCCCGGCCACTGGATGATGGCGTCAATTCCAATCGGGTCTTTGAACGGTTCGACAATCACCTCTGCGCCAGCGGCTCAAGCGGCCTTGATCGCCTGGTCCATGTCTGTGACCAGATATCCGGTCCGCTCCTCTCCAAAGGGAAACGGCGCTAGTGTCTGATAGGCAAAGACCGCAATTGCGCCTACCGGAGTCAGCACGAACTACATCTCGGTACTGCTGGAAACGGGGGTCACGTTTCCGACACTGCGCTTGGAAGCGCTGCCGCCGAACGTGGCGACGAAGCTGTTCACCAACACATCGAGGCTCTCCGGAGCGACATAGACGTGAGTCATATCGTATTCTGGCCCTACTGCAATAGCTCCGCGGTTTGTCGGCTGCGCTGTGGCGTCCGACACAAAAGCCGCGAACGGCATTAACAACACGATTCCGAAGAAAAGACGGGTAAACATGGTCACGTCACCTCGTTCCTTGTTCCTTCGTCGGCAGCAAGTCGCCGGCCGCGAGAACATAGGTGGTCGACTTATCAAGCTTGATATTGGAATGCTGGGAAGTGAGGATAACCGCGCCTTCGCTACTGCGCGTGGATTCTACATTTTTCATCAGCACGCGGTGTTGCGAAATGTTTGACGGCTGCTTGAGCCCGGTGTCCCGGTCTCTGCCGGGGTCAGGGCCCGGAACTGGCGGCGCGGTCGGATTCCTCGGGCCGGGGTAGGCGACGCCAGTCCCACCCAAAGGTCTCGGATGGTTTGCAGCGTCGGGCAGGCTAGGCGAGAAATCCTGATTCGTCGGCGTCGCCACGGGGTAATACCATGCGGTCAGGTAAACCTTTGGCGCAAGCGAAAGCACGATAGGCGCTGCGCCATTTTTCCACTGCGCGGAATCCATCCGAATGGCGAGGCGGGAGGGGGTGTTTGCGGACCTGGCCACGGATTCGGTGACTTCTCCTGAAAAGACCGCGTCGCGCGGAACTACTACGCCGTCGACCAGGGTAGCGACTGCGAGCTTGGCCTGGACCTTGGTTCCGACGGTGGCTTTGCCGGCAGCCACGTTTTGTCGCATGGTCACGGGAAGCTCGATTGCTGCCTGGGAGTTCGGTGCCGCGGGCTTCACCTGGCCGGGCGACGCCTGGGCGGACGTGGCTTGGCCGAGCAAGGCGGAGGAGCCGAGAACAACGGTTAACAGCGCGTGGCCGACAACCGTCATCTTGATGAACGTTTTGCCGAACAGTTTGCCGAACGCTTTGCCGAACATCCGTGCGTCCCCTTTGCTGGTTGACGGAGCGGGACAGCGCTTTTAGACCGCGAAAAAATGCGCCCATGGACTACCGGGACTAGCATTATTGTACTCGTCCGGTGGATGAGTAACGAGTAACAGACTTCATCGCAGCTGGGTAATCCGCGGTGAGCTTTGTCACCACGAGGTGTGAGCAAACACACCGCTGATGTGTCCCGAGTCTCATAACCTTTAGCCTTGTAGTAGATCTGAAATCCTATGGTATGCCCCGGGTCTCGAATCACGAGAAGTGTTTGAGGAGGAATCTCACATGGCGCAAAACCGTATCACTATCATCGACAATCGAACGGAACACACTGATACGTTGCCAATCGAAGACGGCACGATCCGGGCCATGACCTACGGCAGATCAAAAGCGGACCTGCGGACTTTGGTCTCGTGAGCTATGATCCGGCGTTCACAAACACAGCGTCGTGCCGCAGCGCCATCACGTTCATTGATGGTGATCGCGGCATCTTGCGTTATCGAGGTTATCCCATCGCAGTGCTGGCCGAACACTACACTTTTCTTGAAGTTGCCGACCTCTTGCTGTTTGGCGAACTGCCCGAGGAAAAGGAACTGAAGGATTGGGTCAACGCAATTACCCATCACACCATGCGGCACGAAACCACCAAGACGTTCATGGGAGGTTTCCGGTACAACGCGCATCCCATGGCGATGCTGGTGAGTACGTTTGCAGCCCTGGCCACGCTATATCTGGACGCGAGGGAGATCCACGATGCCGCCAATCGTCTGCTGCAGATGAAGCGCCGGATCGGCAAGATGCCCACCATGGCCGCGATGGCCTACCGGCACAGTCTGGGCTTTCCCTATCAATACCCGGACAACGACCTGGGTTATGTCGAAAGTTTCATGAATATGCTGTGGAAGATGGTGGAACCGAAGTACACCGCGAATCTGGTGTTGGCACGGTCGCTGGACATTCTATTTATCCTGCATGCCGCCCACGATCAGAACTGCTTCCCCGGCGGGGTTGGACGGGGTATGAAGTGGGTGAATTCGTGCCACTGACCAAGCGCAATGCCGAGGCCGTAGCTCGCTGAGGTAGGGTAACAAAATTAAATATACCGCGGTTGAACCCAGACCGCCGGTTATCCATTGCACAACCAAGGGCCTCAGGACAGTTGTCCTGGGGCGTTTGCAATTCGGGCTTTTTGGCGCAGAAGATCATCGGACCACCCGAGGGAACGGCGCTCAAGCTTAGCCCTCCGTACCCCCACCTCCGTACCCCCACTGGGCCGGGTGAGAGGAGAAGGTGTAGGATTTCTGTTGGGCAAAACCGCGGTTTTACCCAGTCCCTGACGCCGCTGCCTGAGCGCGAGATATAGGGTGCGCGAATCCTGGCTTTTCTAGGGCTCGAGGCGTCGCCGGTCTGCTGGAATCGAAGTCATCGGGAGAGGCGTGTTATGAAACACATTTATATTGCTGCCTATCATCAATCTAAATTCGGCAAGCTTATGGGCATGGCTGTCCCCGAGATTCTTCGCCGTGCCGTTACCGAGACCTGTGCGGAAATCAAAGTGGAGCGCTCCGCAATCGATGTCGGCTCCGTGGGCGCTGTTTGCAATATCTCCCTCAACCAGCAAGGGCTGCTCGCGGGCCTGGTGGCGGATATTCCGGGACTCGCCGGCAAGCCTATCGAGTCGGTCGAAAATGCCTGCGCGTCCGGTGGTCAGGCCATTCTCTCCGTCATCCAGAAACTGCAAATCGGATGGGGCGATACTGGAATTGCGATCGGCTACGAAAAAATGCGCGATGCCGATGGCAAGATGGATGGCAAGCTGATTGGCCAAGCCCTCGGCTATTTCTCGCATCCCGACGAGCGTGAGGGCAAGGTCTACATCTTCCCCCACCTCTTTGCGGAGGTGATGGAGTGCTATCTCAAAGTGCATGGCATTCCCGAAGAATACCTGTCTCAGATCGCGGTCACGGAGTACGCGAACGCCCATCACAACGAGTACGCGCAAATGCGCAACGTTGACCTGACCGTTGAGCAGGCGATGCAGATCGGTGGCATCAATCGCTACATTGTCGAAGGACTGCCGCTCAAGACCTACGATTGTTCACAGATCACCGACGGGTATGCCGCGCTCCTTCTCGCGACCGAGGAAGGATTGGCAAAGCTCGGGGTGAACAAACAAGACTGCGTCGAGATTGCCGGGTATGCGCAAGCGACCGACCCTCTCAAGAAGGCGGGCCGCGATGTGCTTCGTCCCGCGGGCGCGATCAAGGCGATGCAAGCCGCCTACCAGATGGCAGGAGTCAAGCAGGAAGACGTAAGAGTCGCCGAGATTCACGACTGTTTCACGGTCATGGGCGCGCTCGGCACGGAGGTTTTGGGAAAAGCCAAGTACGGCAAAGGTGCACAATATTGGGTCGAGGGAAAAGCCGCGGTCGATGGCGAATGTGGCATCAACACCTCGGGCGGCCTCATCGCGAAGGGTCATCCCATAGGCGCAAGCGGTGTCGCGATGCTCGGATGGTGTGCTGGGCAATTGCTCGGCAAGGTCCCGCCACCGTTACAGGTAAAGGGCGCCAAGGTAGCGGCCACGTTCAATATCGGCGGACCCATCTGCGCCTCGGTATGCACGGTATTGAAATCTTAGAAATCAAAATTTTTCTGTTCGGGCTGAAGCAGGCGGGTCGACCGTCTGTGCGCTGCTGCCTTCTTACCAGTTTGGTCCAAACCCGTTTCCACTATTGACAGTTATTCGGGGCCGAATAAGCTTGAGGACAGCCTGAAGGAATCTCCGAGGTCGTCTCTCATGTGGAAATCTTCGTACGCTAGAGTGTTCTGCGCCGCGTGGTTGGGTTTGTGTTTCTCCACGGTGGCGTTCGCGCAGGATCCCACCAAGGTCGAGCCCACGCATTACAGTCTGGCTTTTGAGAATGAGTATGTCCAGGTGGTGAACGTCCACTACGGGCCGCATGAGAAGTCGGGCCTGCATGCGCATATGGGGGGCGTGGTCGTTGTTCTCACTACCGGGCATCTCCGCTTCACGGACGAAAATGGCAAGACAAAAGAGGTATTTGCCAAGCCGGGCGAGTCTCGCTGGTACCCGCCCTTCAAGCACAAAGTAGAAAATCTCGGGGATACGACGTACAACGCCGTCTATATCGGAATCAAGTCCAAGCATTTAGCCAGTGAGGCCAGCCTGAAAGCTGGATCATCGGAGATGGAGATAGACGACCAGACGAAGAAGCTCGTGGCAGACGCGCTGCTGGCCGCGATGAAGTAAGGTTGCCGCTAACGGGGCGTTGACAGCGGCAGGCTTTGATCTTGGTTATCCTTCTTGTGCTTCATGGAAAACAGGAACTGCATTCCCAGATAGCCAAAGAATTGCGGCTGGCTGCTTGAAGGTGATGCAAAGCTGCGGCCGGCCGTGAACAGCAGGATGTAGTGTTCTCCCAGTTGGAAGCGGCCTCCGCCGTCAAACGTGTTCCAATGGTTGGAACCGTTTGTGTTGGCGCTGTTATATAGTTCGCCATCCAGTTCCAGCCTTTTACTGACGTCCCGACCCACCACCAATCCCGTAAACCAGCCCGCGCCGTTACCGCTGGCGAATATATAGCCCGCTTCGGGATTGACCTCGACCGGCCCAACCTGCTTGTGGACTTCGATAGGAAGATAGAGTCTGGTGTTGTAGTCAACGAGTCCGCGCTGCAATGAAGATGTGGGATTGTTGAACTCGAGCTGAGGGAAGATCGAGATCGAGAGTTTTTTCTCATCGCTGTCATAGAAGCGCCACTTCACGCCCGGCAGGGACTTGCCAAGGCCAGTGCGAGTCGGGCCGCCGTTGGTACCTTCCACCAGGTACGGTACCTCGTACGTGAGCTGGATGCGAGAGCCGACGCCATAATTCAAATCCAGAATGGGCGCATTGAAGATGCGCACGGCAGGATGGCGCTCGGAGTACGCCATGATGTTGATTTCCCAGTTCCCGTCTCCAGGGGTGCCGGGGTCGTTGGTGATGAAGGGCGGCCCACCCTGCGCTGCGGCCGGCAACGAGAAGGCGAGGAGCGCCATGAGCAGCAGCGGGGCGGCGAGTATGCGAGCAGCGGGGCGGGGCTTCGTACCGCTGGACAGCCGAGGGCGGCGGTCCCCACGCGGGAGTTTCTTCACGTCGAATCCGGTAGACGTCATACGCACTAATCGCCAGCGCCGGAGTTGTCGAAATATGGTTGCGGGTTGGAGATGGCTTCGACCAGATCGCGCAAGAACTCCGCCGCCCGGGCGCCATCCACAACACGATGATCGCTCGAAAGCGTCAAGGTCATGATGGGACGGATGCCAGGCCGAGCAACCGGACCGACACCGACCGGCACGACTCGGTCGGCGATTGCTCCGACGGCAAGAATCGCGGCCTGCGGCGGAATGATGATCGCGGTGAATGCGTCCACCCCGAACATGCCCAGATTGCTGATCGTGAACGTTCCGCCCGCGAGATCGGCCGGACGCAGCTTAGCGCTGCGTGCGCGATCCGCCAGATCGCGTCTTTGCACCGCGATCTCGCCCGGCGTCGCTTTGTCGGCATTCGGAATCACCGGCGCTACGACTCCATCGTCTACTGCCATCGCCAGTCCAACGTTGATCGCGGCATTGGAGCGAACGCCGGCACCGGTCCAGTTCGCATTCACGCGCGGGTGTTTCCGGAGAACGCGAGCAACGAGCGCGACCAACAGATCGGTATGCGTGAGTTTAACCCCGCGTGATTTTTCAATTTCTGCTCCGAGCCTCTGCCGCGCGTCGTTCAGCGCGCCCGCGTCTACTTCGCGGACGACAAAAAAATGGGGGACCGTCGTCCAGCTCTGCGTGGTGCGTTCCGCCATCAGCCGGGAGACAGGGCTGCCGCGGTCGCTGTCTAGCGTGGCGGGCAGAGCGGCGGATTGGGATTCCGCGGCGGCGAGAATGTCGGACGCGAGAACTTCCCCTCCAGCGCCCGATCCGCGCACATCCGCAAGATCGACGCCGCGTTCGGTGGCCAGACGCCGCGCCTTGGGAGAAATCTTGACGGACGCTGCCGATGGCGCCGCGGCGGACGTTGCCGTTGCATGTTGAATCGCCGGAGCCGCGGCTGAAGTCGCGGCAGCAGTTATTTTTCTTCCCGATTCGACGGCGGCCTCATCCGCCGGAGGAACTTCTCCCGGGCGCACGATCCAGGCAATGGTTCGGCCGACCGGCACTTCGGTTCCAGCCATGACCGTGATGCCGACAAGGACGCCATCACCGGGGCATTCGATCTCCATCACCGCTTTGTCGGTTTCGACCTCCAGCAGCGGCTCACCTTTGGCAACCGACTCGCCTTCTTTCTTCAGCCACGAAATGAGCTTGCCAGTTTCCTGAGCCATTTCGAGCGCGGGCATCACGACACTGATCGCCATAGTTGAATAAACCGCCAAGACTTTTCGTAGAAACGAGGCTCGCCTCGTCTCCGGCTGTTGACGCCCACCCCTGCTGTGATAGACCTTAGGAGCTGTCGTTGCGCCTAGACGCAGCGAGCCGCGCTTCTACGAGAATACCGTTCTAGTCGCCTACTCCTACTCGCTCCTGCCGGGAACTTGCTTCGATCATCTCGCGCACACGTTGGCTCGCTTTGGACTCGGTCTCTCGAATTGCCGGAAGCGGACCATCCACCGTGAAATAGTGTCTGCCCGCAACCAGAAGCTCCTCGGCCGGAAAGCGCGTGATGACTTCGTGACCAGTTTCGGTGACCACGATTTCTTCTTCGATGCGAGCGGCACTCCAGCCATCGGTCGAAGGCCAGAAAGTTTCCAGCGCGAACGCCATGCCCGGCTTGATTTCAACGGGGTGATCGAGCGACACAAGGCGGCTGATCACTGGCTTCTCCCAGATAGCGAGGCCAATGCCGTGGCCGTATTGCAGCGCAAAGCAGGATTCCTCGTTTGGGAAACCGAATTCCTGCGCTTTGGGCCACACGGCGGCGATCTCAGCCGTGGTACGGCCCGGACGCACCAGCTCAATCGCAGCATCGAGATATTCCCTGCACCGCTTGTATGCGTCGTTCATGGCGTGTGAGGCGTATCCGACGGTGAAGCACCGGTAATAACACGTGCGGTAGCCCATGTAGGAATGGAGAATGTCGTAATACACCGGATCTCCCGGACGCAGCACGCGATCCGAAAAAACATGTGGATGCGGATTGCAACGCTCGCCGGAGATCGCGTTCACGGCTTCCACATACTCGGAGCCGAGATCGTAGAGCACCTTGCTCACCAGTCCCACCGCCTGGTTTTCGCTCATGCCCGGCTTCATGGCGCGATAGAGTTCGTCATACGCGGCGTCGACCATCATGGCGGACGTGTTCAGCAACGTGATCTCATCACGCGTCTTGATGAGGCGGGCTTCAGACATGAGCGCCTGCCCGTCGACGACTTTGATTCCTACTTTCTGCAACGCGAAAAGGACCGGCAATTCGATGATGTCGATTCCCAGCGGCTCTTTGTGCAGGCCGCGCACTTCGAGTTCGATGCGAATCTTTTTGGCCACATCCTCCGCGCGTCCCATCTCTGGTGTCATGGCGCCGCGTAACATGGAGATTCCGGCACGCGACCGCTCTCCGAGCCAGGGACAGTGCAATTGGTGGTGCTTTGCCGCCGATCCGAAATCCCACAGGATCGGCTCGTCGTTTTGCGGAAGGAGGGTAAAGCGATTCGCCTTGTCCTGAGCCCAGGTGCCGATGTGGGTCGCGGTCAGGTAGCGGACATTGTTCATGTCGAAGCACAACAGCGCTCCCATCTCAGACTTAACCAGAAGATCCTTGGCACGCGCCAGGCGCTCACGGCGCAGACGATCGAAGTCAACGCGATTTTCCCAATCCACCGCCATCGTTCCATAAGTGGGCAGAGCCATAAACCTCTCCTTTGCTGCAACGTGCTTCAGAGAACAGGTCAGAGGTGAGAGGTCAGATTGCAGAGGTAAAAAACTGGATTTCAAACGCCGTTACTGCAATCTGACCTCCCGCCTCTGACCTCCCTCTCACCGTCCGCAGAGTGTTCGCGCGGCCTCAAACACGGTTTGCTCGGTCGGCACGGTTACATCTTCCAAAGGCGGCGAGAACGGAATTGGAACATGCATCGCGCCCATGCGTTTGACCGGAGCGTCCAGATCGTAGAATGCGCCTGTGGCAATCACCGACGCAAGTTCAGCGGTGACGCCATAGCGCTCGTACCCTTCGTCCAGCACAATCGCCCGCGACGTTTTCTTGGCCGATTCAATCAGAGTTTTTTCGTCGAGCGGCCACATGGTCCGCGGATCGACCACTTCGGCGCTGATTCCGATTTCCTCGAGCATCGTCGCCGCACCCAGCGCCACCTGCACCATGCTGCTGGTGGCAATCAGAGTGATGTCCTCGCCTAGACGTTTGATATCGGCAACCCCCAGCGGAACGGTGTAATCCTCCGCGGGCACCGAGCCCTTAAGCTTGTACATCATCTTGTCTTCGAAAAAGACAACCGGATTCTCATCGCGAATTGCCGCCTTCAGCAGTCCCTTGGCGTCGTAAGGCGTCGAAGGCAGAACCACCTTCAAACCCGGAACGTGGCAGAACCACGCGTGCAGTGACTGCGAATGTTGCGCGGCGGAGCGGCGAGTCGCGCCCATCGTGGTGCGCATCACCATCGGCACCCGCCATTTTCCGCCCGACATGTAATGGACTTTCGCGGCCTGGTTGACCATCTGGTCCATGGTCAAGGTGACGAAGTCACCGAACATGATGTCAACCACCGGACGCATTCCGGTCATGGCCGCGCCGACAGCGAGTCCGGTGAAGCCTGCTTCGGAGATCGGAGTATCGAGCACGCGGTCTTTGCCGAATTCCTCCAACAGTCCGGAGAGAACTTTAAAGGGAGTGCCCGCCTCGGCCACGTCCTCGCCCATGATGCAGACCGTCTTGTCGCGGCGCATCTCTTCCGCCAGCGCCTCGCGAATGGCCTGCGCGAACGTCAGCTCACGATCGTTTTGCGCGGTTTGCGCATGAAGATGGGTTTCAGGCATACACGTCCTCGCCCACTTCGTCGGCGGCCGGGTAGGGCGCGGCCACAGCGAAGTCGACTGCCCTTTTCATCTCCGACTCAAGTTCAGCCTGTACTTGAGCGAGCGCTGCCGCATCGGCGAGTTTCTGCTCGACCAGCCACCTCCCAAAATTCGCGATCGGATCCCGCTCCGTCTTCCATGTCTGTTCTTCCTGCTTGGAGCGGTAATATTCGCGATTGATGTCGCCGACGTGATGTCCGTGATAGCGATAGGTATTGCACAGCAGGAACCCGGGACCGTCGCCGCGGCGAGCGCGATCCACCAGACGCTGCGCGCTGTCATAAACCGCGCGCACATCCTGACCGTCCACGCTGGTAGCCTCCAAACCGAAGGCGGTTGCCCGCGCCAGAATATCGCCGGCGGTTGTTTCGGTGTAATGCGTGTATTCGGTATAGAGATTGTTCTCGCAGACGTAGATCACCGGAAGCTTGAACAATTGAGCGAGGTTCATTTCTTCGTAGAGCACACCCTGACCGAGCGCGCCCTCTCCGAAGAAACACACCGACACCTGCCCGGTACCGAGACAGCGAGCCGAAAATGCGGCGCCAGTGGCAATGCCGGCACTGCCGCACACGATCGCATTCGCTCCCAGGTTGCCGGTGGCCGGGTCCGCAATGTGCATAGAACCGCCTTTGCCCTTGCAGTACCCGGCCTTTTTCCCCAGCAGTTCGGCGAACATTCGATCGGGGGAGGCGCCTTTCGCCAAACAATGTCCGTGACCGCGATGCGTGCTGGTGATGTAGTCGGTTCGCTCGAGCGTTTCACATACGCCCACGGCAACCGCCTCCTCACCGATGTAAAGATGCGCCAGGCCAGGCATCAACGCCCGCGTGTAAAGTTCGTTGACCTGCGATTCGAATTGGCGGATGGCAACCATCTGCCGGTACATGCGGAGCCACAAAGCGACTTTCTCCGAAGCTTCTCTCGGCTGTGTGGCGGTCGTCATTGTCGAACTCTCATTTTTGAACTTTCATTTTTGGATCCCCGACATGCGTGCCAAAACATCGAAGATCACGGCAAAGTCCAGCTTCTCCCAACCCATACCGCGCGCGGCGGTGAGGAATTCGTTGCTGACGGCAGTGGTAGGAACAGGCACATTCAACTTGCGCCCCAACTCCATGGCCAGAAGCATGTCCTTCTGCATCATGTTGACATCGAACCACGCTTCTACCGGTTGCTGCAACACGAAAGGCCCACGGTACACGATCATGGGCGAAGCAATCGCGCTGTGAATCATTACGTCCACGGCAACCTCGCGTGCAATTCCGCTCTTTTCCGCGAGCAGCACTCCTTCGCAGAACGCCAGCATCTGAACCGCTAACTGCAGATTCACCGCGATCTTCATCGACAACGCCACGCCGTTGTCACCGACGTGCGTCACTTTCGGACCAATATCAAAGAGCAAAGGCTTCAGACGTTCAAAGGTTTCTTTGCGTCCACCAACCATCACGGAGAGCTTGCCTTGCTGCAGCGTGATGACACTCCCCGACACCGGCGCGTCGATCATGTCTGCGCCCTTTTCGCGAACTTTCGCCGCCAGCGTACGGCTCACTTCGGGGCTCACGGTGCTCATGTCAATGTGGAACTTGCCAGCGGCAATGCCAGCGAGCAATCCCTCCGGCCCGTCCGTCACCGCCGCGAGCGCCGCGGCGTTCGTCACCATGGTGAACGTCACATCCGACGCGGCCGCCACGGCCTTGGGAGAGTCGACAAACTTCATGCCCTCGTCGATCAGCCACTGGGCCTTGGAGCGCGTCCGGTTGTAGCCAGTCACGGTGTGCCCTTTTTCGAGCAGACGGGCGACCATGTTGCCGCCCATCACACCGAGACCGATGAACCCCAGTTTCGCCATACAATTCCCTTCGCGTATGAATCCACGTTATGAATTTAGCTTGAAATACGAACTACTTCTTGAGCGACGGATCACCCAGCGAAGACGAATCTGCCAACACCTGCTTCAGATGAGCGCGCATCGCTTCTCGCGCCGCCTCCGAATCGCGCTGCTCGGTGGCCGCGAGGATTCGTTTGTGATGGTACTGCCCTCGCTTCGGCCCTCCTTGCACGTTGAAAATGCGGCTGCGCTGCTCGCGCAAGAGACCGACAATCGAATCCAGCAGCGACAGAATCAGCGGATTCCCAGCCGCTTCTGCCAGTGCCAAATGAAAGTCGAGATCCGCTTCCACGTAGGCGTCCGGGGCATGCAGATTCCGATCCATCACGGCGACGGCTTCCCGCATGGTGCTCAGCAGTTGCTCCTCAATTCGGGGAGCAGCCAAGGCGGCAATCTCCGGCTCCAGCACCAGTCGCAACTCGGCGAGGTTCACCAACCCCTCCTGCGGGTTGATGCGTATCATTAGGTCCAACGACTGCCGCATTGCATGCGAGGTGCCGTCCGTCACGAAGGTGCCACGCCCGGAATAGGCTTCGACCAGGCCCTTCTCACGCAAGGTCTTCACCGCTTCACGCACTGCCGTGCGGCTTACTCCAAATCGCTGGGCAAGGTCGCGCTCCGCCGGCAACTGGTCGCCGGGCTTGAGTTGGCCTTTCAGAATGGAATCTTCTACCTGCTGCACAATCTGCTCGAACAGTCGAGACATCTTTACTGTCCGGTACACCGGCTTGGTGGCCAGGGGATCTATCGTTTCGCTTGTCATTACGCCCTCGCCTCGGTCAGCCACTACCATGCATGGTATAGCGGTCTGACCAATATACTATAAAATTACGTATCTTTACTGAATCCACACCGTCTTGATATTCATAAACTCCCGGATCCCGTTCTCCGCAAGCTCGCGCCCATGGCCGGAGTACTTCACGCCACCAAAAGGCAGGCGCGGATCGGACGCCACCATTTTGTTCAGAAAGACCATACCGGCTTCGAGTTCGTTGATGAACCTTTCGGTTTCCGCAGGATCGTTGGTCCAGGCGCTCGCACCCAGCCCGAAGCGGCTATCATTTGCAATCTGGATCGCCTGGTCTAAATCCTTCACCCGAAAAATTGACGCCACGGGACCAAAGAATTCTTCCCTGTAGGCGGGCGAATCCTTCGGAATGTCGGTCAGCACCGTGGGTGCATAGAAGCTGCCGGGACGATCGAGCGGATGTCCACCAGTCAGCACCCGCGCTCCCGCCGCCACAGTCTTTTTCACATCGGAATCAAGCGAGGCAACAGCATCCGCGTTGGCCAGCGGACCGAGCTGTGTGCTCTCTTCGAACGGATCCCCCACGCGCAACTCCTGCATACGTTTGACGAACCTGCGTTCGAACTCGTCGGCAATTTTCTCCGATACGATGAAGCGTTTGGCCGCGATGCACGACTGCCCGTTGTTCTGAATCCGCGCGTCAACTGCAGTCGCGACTGCCGCATCCAGATCGGCGCTCGGCATCACGATGAAGGGATCGCTGCCGCCCAGTTCCAGCACAACTTTCTTGATTCGCTTCGCCGCGGAAACTCCCACTTGAATTCCCGCCTGCTCACTGCCGGTTAAAGTCGCGGCCACAACACGGCGGTCATTCAGGATGCCATCGACGGGCCCCGCGCCGATCAATAGTGTCTGAAACACGCCTTCGGCGAAACCGGCGCAGCGAACAATGTCCTCAATCTTCAGCGCACACTGTGGAACGTTGGAAGCATGCTTCAGCAGCCCGACATTGCCCGCCATCAGCGCCGGCGCCACAAAACGAAAGACCTGCCAGAAGGGAAAGTTCCACGGCATGATGGCCAGGATGGGACCAATCGGCAGATAGCGGACAAAGCTGCGCTTCGCTCCAGTTTCCACAATCTCGTCGGCCAGAAATTTCTCGGCGTTCTCTGCATAGTACCGGCAACCGGTGGCGCATTTCAGCGCTTCGGCAACGGCGGCCTTCAAAGGCTTGCCCATTTCGAGCGTCATCAAATGCGCGCACTCGTCTTTTTCTTTATCCAGAATTTCGGCCACGCGTTTCATTTTGCTCGCACGTTCCGCGAATGAGGTGCGCCGATGGTTCCGAAACGCCGAGGCTGCCAGTTGCAACTTCTGCTCGATTTGCTCCCCGGTAAGCGGCTCGAAACGCTTCACCACTTCGCCGGTCGCAGGGTTAATTGTCGCGATCCCCATACTTATTTCTTCCTCTTGTTTGGAAGCTACGGCCTGATGATCCACTTCCGCCAGCACCCTCTGTCGGGCAGCTGTCTTGTGGTCGAACCACAATACTACTTGACGGGTGAGCCGCGTCAAGGCTATATGTTCAAATCGCCTGATTTTTGAATTTCCAGATCGAAGCCGGTCGTGAGGTGTGCGGCCAAAATTCTTCCATCCCGTTTGGGATTTGGAGGTGGTAATGCATTCTCCGTTGAATGGCATTCGCATCTTAGGCATCGTCTGCCTGATGCTCACCCTGACTGTTCCCACGTTTTCCCAGACCACCTCCGGCCGCATTCTTGGGAGCGTTAACGATCAGTCCGGCGCCGCTGTGGCTGGAGCCACGGTAGTCATCACCGATGTTCAGCGCGGCACCGCGCGAACCGTAGTTACCGATGCCGCCGGAGACTATGCCGCCCCTGAGCTACAGCCCGGAGCTTACAAAGTCCGTGCGGAGGCAAAGGGCTTCAAAACGGTGGAGCGCGTAAACATCGTCGTCGAAGTTGCGCAGGACGTGCGCGTCGACATCTCGCTCCCGACCGGACAGGTTTCCGAGACGGTGATCGTTAGCGCCGAGGTTCCGCTGGTCAACAGCACTTCTGCCACTTTGGGCGGCACACTGAGCAACGCGGAGATTAACGATCTGCCGTTGAACGGCCGCAACTATGAGAACCTGCTCCAACAGCGTCCCGGTGTCATACGATATCCCGGCGGCGGATTCTCGACGACCAGCACAAACGGACTGCGTGCGGAAGACAACGCCTACTTCATTGAGGGCCTGTTCAACAGCGAGCCCTACTCCGGCCAAGCCATCATCAACGGCGCCGGCATTGCTGGCGATTCGGCGACCATTCTGCCGATCGACTCGATTCAGGAATTCAACGTGGAGGAACTGGCACCCGCCGAATTCGGGTGGAAGCCGGGAGCAGTGGTCAACGTTGGCCTCAAGTCCGGCACCAACCAGCTTCACGGCACTGCGTTCGCCTTTGGGCGCGACGGTGTAATGGACGCTCGGAACTATTTCAACACGGTACCCAACACCAAACTCCCCAGAACGCTGGAACAATACGGAGGCAGCGTCGGCGGCCCGATTGTCAAAGACAAAGTCTTTTTCTTTGGCGCCTACGAAGGGCAGATGTATGACGTAGGCAACTCTTACGGAGGCGTCACCAGTCCATCGATGGTCTCCATGCCCACACCCTCCACTCCGAACTGCCTCTTCGGTTCCAAGACCGGCGACTGCCAAAACAGCATCCCCAACGTGATAACGGATCTCATCAACGGAGGAATCACGCCCAGCCCTGCCAGCTTGAATATCGCCGGGTGCACGGTTTCGGCAGGTGGGGCGGTTACATGCAACGGAACCGGCTTCCCCACCAACAACAATCCCAACATCAATATCCCGAATGGATTCCCCAACAACGTCACCGTTTACAATGCGATCGGCAAGGTGGATGTTAACGTCAATCAAAATCACCGCGTCAGCGGGATGTACTTCTTTGGAAACAACACCGGCACGGTCGAAGACTTTACCGAGTTACAACCGAAGTGGCTGTCAGACATTCACACTCGAGCCCAAGTGGCCGGGGGAAGCTGGGTATGGACTCCCAACCCGCGTTGGGTGAACGAAGCGCGCTTCGGATACAACCGCCTCTACCAGCCGACATTGCCCGGCGATCTCAACACTCCAGCATCCAGTTACGGACTCGACACCGGCGTCGTGGGCCCGGACACCGGCGGATTGCCGCGCATCTCCTTTGGTGGGTATTTCACCGGTCTGGGTGGATTCAAATGGCCGAAGTTTCAGGGACCCGACTCCATCACCCAGTTCATCGACCACGTTTCCTACACCGCCGGCAAGCACTCCATCAAGTTCGGCGGCGAGTTGCATTACAACGACGTCACCAACGCAGCCTACGGCAATGCCCGCGGCAGCATCACCTTCTTAGGCAGCGTCTTAAATCCGGCTTCGACTCCGCTCGAGGATTTTTTCGCAGGCTATCCGTTCAAGGCTTCCGTTACGGTGGGCAACCCGACTTTGCACCTACACAATTGGGCGTATTCGGGTTTTTTTCAGGATGACTGGCGCTTGGCCCGGAACCTTACGCTGAATCTCGGAGTGCGTTACGAATTCAGCTCGGTTCCACAGGAAGAACACAATCTGCTCGGAAATTTTGACCCGAATGTGGGCTTAGTGCAGGTGAAAACGGGCCCGAATCAGATCCCCAGCCTCTATAACAGTGATCACGCCAACTTCGGCCCGCGCTTGGGCTTTGCGTGGGATGTATTCGGTACGGGACGGACGGTGCTCCGCGGCGGCGGCGGTCTGGTTTATGAAACCGTGAACTGGCAGTCCTTCATCGCCTTCAACAACGCATTCGGCCCGGGCAGTGTTCCGACCGGCGCGCCCGTTGATGCTGCTAACGATACCTCTGGCGGCACCATCACGACGGGAAACGCTTCCTTGCCTTTCTTCCTCAACCCGACGCCTATTTCTTGGAACACCGGCCCACTTTACGGCAGCCCCACCGTCAATTGTTTCAACAGTCCATGCCCCATCATGACCGTGAACCGCAATCTGACCACGCCTTACGTTTGGACCTGGAGCTTCAGTATGCAACACGCGATTACCCCCAACATTTCGCTGGAAGTTGCATATGTCGGTAACCACGGTCAGAATCTAACCGGCATTCGTGACATCAATCAGCCGCCGGTAGGTTCGGGATGGACATCAGGAGTCGGCGGCTCGCTCACCAATTGCCTGGCGAGCGCCGGCACCGGCTACAACCACTGCGCCGTAGACACTAATGCCGAGGCGGCGGCAGAGCCATTCGCCACTGAGTTTCCCTACCTGAGTAACATCTTCAATATGGCCAACGTTTACAGGTCGAATTACAACGGCCTGCAAGTGACGTTGAACACCAGAAACTTCCATGGCCTGAGCATGGTAGCCGGTTACACCTGGTCGCATTCTCTCGATGATGTGGGTGCGAACTGGGATTTCGGCTACGGGTCGGGACTCCCGCAGAGCGCTTATAACCCGGGCGCCGAATATGCCAACAGCGATTTCGATGTCCGCAATCGCTTCACTCTCTCGGCCACCTACGCCATCCCCGGCAGGAAGGGCTATTGGCAGTCCCTGGAGGGTTGGGAGATCAATTCAATTGTCACGCTGCAGAGTCCACAGTTCTGGGGGCCGATGGATGAAGGAACGGATGCGGCCGGCATCGGTCCGCTGCCCGTCAGTCCGCCCGCGAATACTCCCATCCGATGGAATTTCTTCGGCACCGCCAGCGAATTCAAACCGACTTCGACCGGCGTTCCGTTTTTCCCGGGTGCGACCAACTCGTCTTGCGCCGCGAAGGCCCTTTTGCTTGACGGCGGAGTTCCTGCAGCCGCGACCGCTGCCCTCAACCTGTTCGGGTGCTACGCGGAAGGCAACTCTGTCATGATTCCGCCGGCACTGGGGCAGTTCGGCAACATGGGCCGCAACAGCTTCCCCGACCTTGGTTTCAAAGACGTGGACTTCTCAGTGGCAAAGAACTGGCATTTTACCGAGCGCTTACACGCCCAGTTCCGAGCTGAGTTCTTTAATATTCTCAACCATCCGAACCTTGCCAATCCCTACGGCGGACAGAACGGTTTCGGATTCAACGATCCTTCTGTGCGGCCGTTCGGATGCGCTTGCGCCACGCCCGACGTCGCTGCCGCCAACCCCGTCATCGGCTCTGGTGGCAGCCGCGCCGTTCAACTCGGATTGAAACTTATTTTCTGATCGACCAGTTTTCTGAATCGGGGCCGGATCTCCCTCCGGCCCCATCTTTTATCTTCCACTGGAAAGGAATCATCCCGTGTCAACACCGTTAGAGCGTAATCATCAACCCGCACGACTGACGATGTCGTTAGCCAGGTCATCGGCCACGTCATTAGCATCGGCGTCAGCCATGATTCTGGCCCTGATCCTCTCGCTAAGCACCCGCTCCTTCTCGCAGCACCATGCCGAGCGGACCATCGACGAAATCAAGACAGAAGCCATCCACCGCGCTGAAGTGGGTCAGTATCCGCTGATCGGCCTCGACCCCGCCGACGTCAAGGAAGCCTTCATCTCCATACATACTCGCGACAAAGACGAGTGGGCCGCGGGCTTCATGGGAGTGGCCGATCGCTACATGAACGAAGGCAAGGCGCTGGCGAAAACCGACCCGGCAAAGGCAAACGCCGACTACATCCGCGCATGGCGGCTTTATTCTTTCGGACGCTGGCCCATCCCCGCCTCCGCCGGCAAGCAGCGCTCGTATGAAAAAGCCATCGAGGCTTTCCTGGCGCACGCGCGCTTCTGGGATCCGCCTTTAGAAATCGTGAGAATTCCCTTCGAAGGAAAAGAAATCATCGGCTACCTGCGCTTGCCGAAAAATGCGAAGGGGCCGGTGCCACTCGTGCTCGCCGTGAATGGACTCGACAGCCGCAAAGAAGATTTATCGGAGAGCTTCAGCGCGATCCTGCCATTCGGCATCGGCTTTCTCGCCGTCGATGGCCCAGGCACCGGGCAGAATCCAATTAAAGTCAGTGAAAATGCCGAGCACATGCTCTCGCGCGTGCTCGATTACATTGCCACCCGGCCCGAGATCGACAAGAACAGAGTAGCCATGCACGGCGTGAGCTGGGGTGCGTATTGGGCAACGAAGATGGCCATCGTAGAGCACGCCCGCCTGCGCGGAGCCAGTGCCCAGTCACCGCCCACGGATCGGTTCTTTCAAAAAGATTTTCTGATGAATGATTTGATCGGCAACCGCGAATATCTTTTCGATCAGGTGCCCGCACTGATGGCGATTTTCGACAACGTGAAAACCGTCGATGAAATGGGGGAAGTCCTGCCCAAGATGTCGCTCGTCAAACAAGGACTGCTAGGCAAGCCGATGGCGCCCATGCTCATTCTTGCCGGAGTGCGTGACACTCAGGTCCCGATCGACGACATCTACCTGCTGCTCAACCAAGGCGATGTGCCGAAGAGCGCATGGATCAATCCGCAGGGCGGGCATCTCGGACGGCAAGTCGGTGTATGGCCCGATCCGCGCATCTTCAAAGAGGTAATCATTCCCTGGCTGGTGCGCACGCTGGAACCGACTACGAATTAACAACGAAAGATTTGGGACAGACGACCCAACGATGGAGATCCTTACACCCACGCAGGCGCGTCCCGCAAATGCCGGCGCGGCATCCAGCAAGCTGCCCTTCTACCGCGAACTCTGGGTACAGGTGTTGGTGGCGATTGCCCTGGCCATAGGGCTCGGCTATGTGGATCCGGTTCGCGCGGTCGCCATGAAGCCGCTGGGCGACGCTTTCATCCGCGTGATATCGATGATCATTACTCTGATCATCTTCTGCACCGTGGTCACCGGAATCGCCGGCATGGAGAACCTGCGAAAAGTTGGCCGAGTCGGTGGGATGGCGCTCATTTACTTCGAAGTCGTGTCCACCATCGCGCTCCTGATCGGGCTCCTGGTTGGCAATGTAATACGCCCGGGCAGCGGCTTTAACGTAAACGTCGCCACCCTCGACGCCAAAGCGGTCGCCGATTATGCCGGCCAGGCAAAAGCGCAAAACGTCACTGAATTTCTCATGCACATCATTCCGACCACGGTGTTCGACGCCTTCGCCAAGGGAGATATTCTCGAAGTAGTTTTCGTGGCGTTGCTGTTTGGATTTGCGTTGTCGGCCGCCGGAGCGCGAGCCAAACCGCTGGTCGAACTCATCGACTCCCTTACTCACGTTGTATTCGAAGTGACCAAGGTCTTGATGAAATTCGCGCCGGTGGGAGCGTTCGGCGCAATGGCGTACACGGTCGGGAAGTTTGGCCTCGCTTCCCTGGGCCCATTGGCTAAGCTGATAGGAACCTTCTGGCTCACCTCAGTGCTCTTCGTTGTAATCGTACTCGGCGCCATCGCCTGGGCCGCCAGCTTCAACATCTTTCGCTTTCTGGCATACATCAAGGAAGAGATCCTGCTGGTGCTCGCCGTAAGTTCATCGGAGGTCGCGATCCCGATTTTGATGGCCAAGCTTGAGCGACTCGGCTGCTCCCAGTCACTGGTGGGATTGATCGTGCCGACCGGATTTACTTTCAACACCGATGGCACCAGTCTTTACATGACCATGGCCGCTCTATTCGTGGCGCAGGCCACCAACACGCATCTGACGCTGACCCAGCAACTCACCATTCTCGCGGTAGCGGTTCTCACTTCCAAGGGCGCCAGCGGAGTGCAAGGTGCCTCTTTCATTGCGCTCGTGGCCACACTTTCCGTGATCCCAACCATTCCAGTTGCAGGTATGGCACTGATTCTCGGAATTGACCGCTTCCTGAGCATGTTCAGAGCATTGGTTAACATGATCGGAAACGGCGTGGCGACGCTGGTCCTGGCGCGCTGGGAAGGAGAATTGGACAGCGAAACCCTGGGGCAACGCCTAGCTCGACCAGCTTAACATTAGGAATTATAGCTTAACTTCCCCGGTGGTCGTACCTCGCTACAGATCCGTGTACTCCGGGATATAGTCCTTGAAGATACCTGTGCCGACATACATTGTTCGTACTGGGACACGATCCGCGTTCTTGCTCGTCCTGACCCACTCCCATGCAGAACCAATCTCCGCGGTTGTGAAATAGCGGGTCTCCGCCTGAAGAACGGAGGCTCCAGCGAGGATGATAACTACCACTTCTTCCCATTTGTCGGCACCGACCACCGCCATTCGCGCGATGTGGTCGGTATACCTCTGAAGAAAGCGCATTTCATCCCAACGTGCCTTCCAATCCGCTCCCTCCATTTGTGAAAGATCCGCGAGGATCCCGATCGGCCGATTTTTCCGTTCTCTGATGAGGAATTCAATTTGCGGCTCAAATGCCTTGACGTCTTCGGCGGTAGTCCTGCCCACGACCCTGAAACCGATTGCCGCGCCCTGGCTCTCCTTAAGTCTTTCAATCATGGCCGCGCATCCCCCTTTTCTCCTGACGCTTACTTGCAACGACATCTCTGATTCAGTCGCAGTCCGACCTTCTACACACTTCTCCACCGAAGCAACATGTCTTTGTCATTCTCGTTACGACCGCCCGCTTCGCAATGCTCTTCTTAATTATGCGGTCGTTATTTATGCGGCCGTCTCTTCCGTGACTGTAAGGGGACACGCAGGCGGGTGGTCGCACTCACACGCGATCTCAACATCCTTTGATCCCGCATCCTTGCACGACTGACCGCAATACGTTTGTTCTGCCGGTACCACGCAACGGCAGGGTAGGTGGGCACAGGTTTTCGGCTCATTGTTCGACATGCTTGACCTCCAAATTATCGGTAATCATATAAGCACCGAGCGCTCCGTTAACCTGTCAAAATGGACAGTCGTCCGCAGAAGAGCGTAGGGGTCCAGGATTGCCAGCTTTTTCCCTGCGCCAGCCAAACGATGGCAAAGACCTTCAGCAATACTTGGGATCAAAAAAAACGGAAGCTGCCTCTTCTGCCCGTGACAATCAACTCCGAGTCAAAATGCCCGGGCTCGTTGACTCCAAACAGCCGGTGCTGGATCTGGCTTTCTTTCCTTATACTCTGATGACGTGTTTCCCCTGCAACCCTCGATCGGAGCGTGGGCCGACGAAAGGGCTCCGAGCCGATTTGGACGCGATTTCTCATTGCCTTCGAGCCGTCTCAGGACTGTTTCCGCCGCTGGCCTCAGGCAGGTACCTAGTTCCTACCGGTATTACTTAGGTAATCAGGGCTTCTTTTGCGGTATTTTCCGTGATATAACCCCGATAGCTGCTCGTTAGGGCTTGGGCTGGGAATTCCGTGGTTTTGTGACTTGGTTTTCCGGCTCGGTTGTTTGCCTTTTGAGTGAAGCGCAGAGCGACAGCACAGGAGGAGTCGTGTCCGAAGCGCGTACCGGGAAAAGGTTTCCGCTGCATTTGCCGATTAAGATTCATAGGGAAGATACTGCAGATGACGCCAGCGGTATGACCGGCAATCTGAGTGCCGCCGGCGTGTACATCCGCGCCGACGCATCGCTCGAAGTCGGCTCACCAGTAGAGTTTGAGATCACCCTGCCGCCAGAAGTAACCGGAGGCAAGGATGATGTTGTGATTCAGTGCCGTGGCCGCGTAGTGCGGACCGATGAACCCAATACCAGCGCCGACTCCGGAGACAGCCGGGGCGTCGCTTGCGTAATTGATTCTTACGAATTCGTTCGCAACAGTTAACCGGGAGCAGGATCCATGCTGAAGCTTATTTTGGCCGACAATCAGGCGATCTTTCGAGCTGGCATCGCCAAGGTACTTGCCGTAGAAGACGAGATGCGCATTGTGGCCCAGGCGCAAACTGCCGAGCAGATGTTCATGGCGCTCGACAAGTTTCGCGCCGCCGTGCTCATCATTGCCGGAGGGTTTCACTCCGATTTCAACTCCGTCCTCTCGGCTGCCAACAAGAACAAGACCCGTGTGGTCGTGCTCGCCGACACCGGCGAGAGCGCCCAGCGCTACATGGCGGCCGGCGCGCATGGCGTCGTTTATCGCAACGTGACCAGCCCCGCGCTGGTCGACTGTGTCCGCAAGATCGCCCGTGGCGAAAGCTGGGTGCAGGATATGGCGGTGCCGAGCGAACTGACCGAAAACGATATGGTCGGCCTGCGCGTCCGTGACCGCTTGACGGCCAAGGAACTGCGCATCGTCGCCCTCATCGTTCAGGGATACAAGAACAAGGAAATCGCCACCCAGCTGGGGACGACCGAACAGGTAATCAAGAACTACCTGCGCAACGTCTACGACAAGATCGGCGTGTCGGACCGTCTGGAACTGGCGCTCTTCACCATTCACCACCGCATCCTGAACGAAGCCGCAGCAGCCACCGCAGCAGCGGCCATCCCGCTACCCCCACAAAGCGCAGGAATCAGCAACTAGCCCCCTTTCCATGAAACACAAAAATGCCGCCCAAGGGCGGCCTTTTTGTGTTCGTGGAGCGACGGGCGTCCTCGCGCGTCCCGGGTAGGGACAGCCGCCCTCGGCTGTCCAAGCCGAGCGTAGCTCGGCGTCTTTGCGACGAATCGATTCGCATCACCCATCGTCAAACTACACGATCTTTTCGCCAACTGACTTCGCCTGCGTAAACAAATAAAGATAGTCCGGCCCGCCCGACTTAGAATCAGTCCCCGACATGTTAAACCCGCCAAACGGGTGCGCGCCCACCATCGCTCCCGTACACTTGCGATTCAGGTAAAGGTTGCCGACGTGGAACTCGCGCACCGCGCGATCCAGCTTCTCCCGCGAACTCGAATACACAGCGCCAGTCAGTCCGAACTCGGTGTCGTTGGCGATCTCCAGAGCATGGTCGAAGTTGCGCGATTTGATCACCACCAGCACCGGCCCAAAAATCTCTTCCTGCTCCAGCGTCGATTTCGCCGGGATGTCGGCAATCACCGTAGGCTGAATGAAATAGCCCTCACCAGCCTCGGTGGCGCGCGCGCCGCCGGTGATAATCCGTCCATCTTTCTTGCCAATCTCAATGTAGCGGAGAATATCTTTCATCGAACCTTCGTTGATGACGGCAGCCATGTTCGGATTCATCGTGGGATCACCGACCGTAATCCGTTCGATGCGCGATTTCAGTTTCTCCAGGAATTTGTCATACACGCGCTCGTCAACGATGGCGCGCGAGCAAGCCGAACACTTCTGTCCCTGGAAGCCGAAAGCGGCCTGGGCTACGCCTTCCACGGCGGAATCGACATCGGCGTCGGCGTCGACGATGATGGCATCTTTGCCGCCCATTTCGAGCACCGTGCGTTTGATCCAGAGTTGGCCCGGTTGCTGCTGCGCGGCCGTCTGGTTAATGTGCAATCCAACTTCGCGTGAGCCGGTGAAAGCGATATAGCGAATCTTCGGATGCGCCACCAGCGCGTCTCCAAAGCTAGCGCCGCCGCCGGGGCAGAAGTTCACCACGCCTTCCGGCATCCCGCATTCTTCGAGCAATTCCACAAACTTTGCCGCAATCGTAGGCGAATCGCTAGACGGCTTAAGCACAACCGTGTTTCCGCTGACGATCGAGGCGAGAGTCATCCCAGCCATGATGGCACAGGCAAAATTCCAAGGCGGAATCACCGCCCCAACGCCAAGCGGAATGTAGCTAAGCGTGTCGCGCTCGCCCGGCAGTTGCACGGACGGCTCAGCCTTGGCAAAGCGCAACGCCTCGCGCGCATAGTACTCGCAGAAATCGATGGTCTCGGAGATGTCCGCATCGGCCTCGAACCAGTTCTTCGAAACTTCGAACACCAGCCAAGCCATGTACTCAAGCTTGCGTTCGCGCATTACATCAGCAACCCGAAATAACAGCGACGCCCGCTCCTCAACCGAAGTATGGCTCCAATGACCAAACGCCTGACAAGAGGCTTGCACGGCAGGCTCGACATGCTCCTTGCCCGCTTTCTGGTGAACCCCGACCACCTCCGACGGTTTGGCGGGATTAATAGACCGGATCTTATCGGAGGTCTTGATACGCTTGCCGCCGATGATCAGGTCATACTCGCGGCCGAGTTGTCCACGCACTTTTTCGATCGCGGCGCGCATCTTGCGCACGTTCTCTTCTTTAGTAAAATCAACGAACGTCTCATTTTTGAACGCACCTTCGTGCAGGCGAATTTGCAAACGCGGTGGGGCTTCCATGGTTGCCATAGGAGATCCTTTCCAGGACGGGATATTAGATGTTAGCGCGGATATTCGCGACGCTTGATTTTACACTGGCCCGGACCGGAGTGACAGGTCTCGAAAAACACACTGCGAGGTTCCGAGTGCGATCGCCCGATTGCAACACCCACATCCAAAGAGCTTTCCACTCTAGAACTCAAGGAATCAAACGCCCCACTCTAAAGGTCGCAGAATGCGCGACGTTTAGAATGGGGCACTTTCGCCTGCGATTGCGCGTGGCCATGCGTCGCGAAGCCAGAGTCAAGAGACCCGCAATCAGCGCGACGGGTACATACACTTACGCCAGTACAAAGTGTCTTACGTGGAACACTTTGTACATACAACCTAGACCTTGACCGTATCCCTGCGCTCGGCGGGAACGTATTTTACAGCGGCGGTGCGATCCAGTTTGTCCCAGGCGAAGGGACGGCCCTGGATGGCACGCTTCAGGGTTCGGAACAGAACGACGGAAAAAACCTGGCGATAGGCGAAGCGCTGCAGCCACACCTGGCTGAGCAGCCAGGCGTCTTCGCGGGCTTCGGGCTGTCGGCGCTCCAGGGCGAAGGCGAGCGCCGAGGCGAGGAAATCAATCACCAGGAACGCACAGAAAAAAATCAACAGCCGCTGGAAGCTGGCGGGATCGGTGGACTCAGGATGAAAATGCTTCTGGATGAAATACCAGATCACGCCGACCACAAACATCACGTCGATGAAAGGCGAGACCAGGGGAAGCATAATCTGAAAGATGAGAATGTTGGGCAGTGCGACGAAACCCAAGGCGCCCTTGCGGGCGAAAACGCCCTTATGTTTAAAGATGGCCTGCAGGATTCCGAACGACCACCGAAAGCGCTGCCGCATCAGCGCGTTGGCAGTCGTTGGAGCCTCGGTGAACGCGAGCGCCTGGTCTTCGTATTCCACGCGATAACCGTTGCGCAAGAGCGCCATGGTCAGATCGGCGTCTTCGGCGACGGTATCCACATGGTAGCCACCCGCTTCGCGAACCGCCTCGGTACGCCAGGCGCCGATGGCGCCCGGCACCACGCTCACCGCGCCCATGGTGTTGAGCGCTCGCCGTTCGAAATTCTGGCTGGTGATGTACTCGAGCGCCTGCCAGCGGGTCCAGAGGTTGACGCGGTTCCCAACTTTGGCATTGCCCGCTACGGCCGCAACTTTCGAGTTGAGGAAGTGGGGCACGAGGCGTGCAATCGCATCGGGAGCAATGATCGTATCGGCGTCGATGCCGACAAAGACTTCTGCGTCGCCGCTATGCTCAAGTCCAAAGTTCAGCGCCTCGGCCTTGCCGCCGTTGGCTTTGGTGAGAATCAACACCGCGCCGGCAGCTTCTTCGGCGGCAAACGTTCGGCGAATGATCTCCAGAGTGCGATCCTTCGAGCCGTCGTCGATAACGACCACTCGCAGGTTGGGGTAGTCGGAGTCGAGCGCACCCTGGACGGTGCGTTCTATGACCTTTTCCTCGTTATAGGCGGGGATGAGCACCGCTACCCGGGGCCGGTAGGCGGCAATCTGCTCTGGGCTTCCATAGATATGCGAGCGGAGACGGTCATACAGGGCAAGGACGCCGACCGAAATCAGGCGTCCAGTCATCAGGATGTCGCCGAGGAAAAAGATGATCGTGATGCCCATCATGGTTGCACTGAACAGCCAGAAGCCGATCCAATTGAGACGGGCGGACCAATACTCGTTGGTCGGGAGCGGAGGCATGACATCTGCTTTCGTTTTGCCCATCAGCTTGTACACGGGGACGAATTCAAATCCGCGGGCTCGGGCGCCGTCGATAATCAGTGGGAGCGCCTCCACCGTTCTCGCCCGGTTGCCGCCGCCGTCGTGCATCAGAATGATGTTGCCGCACTGGGTATCGTTCGGGCGACACGGGGGCAGGTGGTCGAGTACGCCAGCGGCAATTTGTTGCGGCGTGAGCGCTGGCTCGTCGTTCCAGTCCCTGGTGTCAATCTTGTTGCCGATGGTGACGTAGCCTAGGCTTTGCGTGAGTTCGAGCGGCCGCACCTCGTCTTCCGTGTCGGGCTCCGCATCGACGGAGTACGGAGGACGGAACAGCGTGGTGCGAATGCCCAGTTGGCTGGCGAACAAGCGCTCGGTCAGATTCAGCTCCACCCGCATATAGCCGGAGCCAATCGAGCTGATATCGGGATGCGTGAACGTATGGTTCCCGATTTCATGACCTTCCCGGTAAATGCGCTCAGTCAGACTGCCGAACTTCTCCGCCTGGATCCCAATCAGAAAGAATGTTCCCGGCACATTTTCGCGTTTTAGGATATCGAGAATCTTCGGAGTCCATTGCGGATCGGGACCGTCGTCGAAGGTCATGGCGAGCTGGTTCTTGCTGGCTCCGTAGCGTGCCACACGATACGGCTCGGGCAGACTCTTGAACTCTTCGCCGTCGATGAGTCCGGTCTGCTTGTCTATGCTCAGATCGCGCTCGCCGTCGGCAGGCTTCGCCTCAATGTGCAGGATTTCGCCCTCACCCTCCATGTCGACGTCCTGGCCCGGAGGAACGTCTTTCAATCGATCCGAAGCATTGGCCTCTCCGGGCATGTCCCACACCCGCCATAGCGAACGGTCTTCCGCGCCCAGTCTCCACAAGGCGAAGGTCTGGATGCCGAGGGTCTGGGCGGCACGCATCTGGTTCAGCGCAGTCACCGCATCCAGAAACCAAACATCGTGACGAAAGTTATCGTCGTCGCGATAGCTGAAGTGCGGGTTGAGCGCGTCGCCGTCGAAATCAACGTCCTCTTCGGAATCACGCGCCCCGATCCACGCTTCCTGCACGGAAACGCTTTTGTCGGCCTCTCCCGGCGGCAGTTTGTCTTCATTCGGCTTCTCGACCCAGTCGTAGCCGTAGTTGCCGATGGCGCAGATGAGCTTCTCTTTCGGAATCTCCTCGAGCGCGGCGTCAAGGTTGTCCACAAACCAGTCCTGCGAAGCGACGGGACCAGAGGTTCCCCCGGGATAGTGCTCGTCGTAGTTCATGATGACGACGCCATCGACGGCGGACGAAATCGCCTTGTAATCAAAATCCGCGTTGCGTACTTGAACGCTGACGTACAGCTTCAAGCCCTTGGCGTGCAAGTCAGACGAGAGTTCGTTGAGCAGAGCTACGTACCCTGGTTGCGCCTTTTTGGGGAAGGATTCGAAATCGATCATCAGACCGCGATAGTGATCGGAGGCAAGATACATTCCGATCTCGCGGCGAAAATTTGTGTGCGCTTCCTCATTCATCAGAAAATCTGCCACGCCCGGAACAAAATCAGTGCCGTCAAAGTTCTGCACCACCGGAAACACTTCCATGTCGGTGTCTTCCGCTTTCAGAAACGGCATCACTTTGCTGTCCACGGTACGGACTGATTGCCCGCGAATCACGTCAAACATGGTGTTCGTATCCGGGTCGGTAGCTTCGAGATGGCCATCAGGCCTCAGAACCTGCAACCAGGTGGGAAAGAGCATGTCGATCTGGCGCGCATACTCGCGCAAGGAGGAGAAGCTGGCCGCGTCCCAGGAAACATAGAATGCGGCCCGCACCCCCTGCTCGGAGTTCAGTGTGAGTTGCGAAGGAGCTTTGCGGGCCTGATGGCGGTGTCCGGCGCGGGCCAATGTGGCCAGGCGGCGTTTCTCGCGCGCTTTCACCTTTTCTTTTTCTTTCAGAGCATGGTAAGGCTTCTTTTCCGTAAGCCAGGAAAGGTCGGGCAGAGGTTCGCTGCGCAGAGCGCTGTAGATGAAAAAGATCACCAGTAAAGAAAAAGCGATGGCAGCCGCGTCGACAAAGCGGCGAATCCGTCTCCAGCGCGCTTGCAAGGGATCGTAGAAAACCTGTTTCGACATCTCGTTGTGTGTCTACATCCTAAGGTCAGAGCCGCGGGGGGTCAAACCCACATTAGCGACAACTTAAGGCGCAGCTTCGCAGACATCTTGCGACGGCAGTCTGAAAGTTGGAGGACCATCATGAGTAACCCGATTTCGAATGACAACGCTGTCAGCCGGTTAGCATCGCAGTCCGGCGCCGTTAGACGCCTTGCCTAGGACGCGGCGGATGCTGCCGGTGATCGGTAGCGATCCGGACCCGTCGTCGAGGAGGAAGCGATACTTCAGATTCTGGGGCCAATTGATGGTTCGCGTCCTAGCTTCGACGGGGCTAATTAAGCGTGCAGCCGATCAATGCCAAAGTGGTCTCCCGTCGCGTCGGACCGGAGAACTACCTTCCAATTCGACGGGACGTGGGGGGGAAATCGCATAATTCGCGATATATTCCCAATGTGCTCAACTTAATCCGTGAACATCGCAATTTTTTCCTAGCAACCGCGCTGGCCGGCCTGGCCTTGCGACTTCTTTTCTTCGTCTATTTCCCGGAGATCACGGATGACTCGCGCGTTTACGCCGACCTTGCCACTAACTGGCTGCAGCACGGCGTCTACGGCCAGACGGTGGGTGGCCAGCAGGGGATAAGAGTCGTGGCAGTGGATACGCGCCTGCCCGGGTATCCTGCTTTTCTGGCGGGAATGTTCTGGCTGTTTGGTCCCGGCAACTTGAAAGCAGTGCTACTGACCCAGATCCTGGTGGGCCTGGCTACCTGCCTGATCGTTGCCGACCTCGCCCGCCGGGCGGTTTCCGAACGCGCGGCGAGGATCGCTTTTGTCTTGGCGGCGCTGTGTCCATTCCTGGCGAACTACACCGCCGCCGAACTCACCGAAACGCTGTCGATCTTCTTTACCGCGCTCGCTCTCGATTGCGCGGTCGCAGCACTGAATCGAATGCATCCCGCTTGTGCCGGAATTCATGCGGAGACGGGTGTCGCGTCGGCAAGCTCAGGCCAGGCACGCGTCCAGAGTTCCCGCAAGCTCTGGGCAGCGACTGGGGCCGCGATTGCAGCCTGCATCCTACTCCGTCCCGATGGCGGCCTCCTGCTGGCGGCGGTCGAGTTTTATCTGGCGGTGTTGGCATGGAAGCATCTCTCGGCCAAGAACAACGACGAGAAGAAAGACCTGCCGAATGTTCTAATCGCTGGAATCATCGTCGCGGCATTGGCCCTGGCGCCGCTCGTTCCCTGGACGATTCGTAATTTTCGCACCCTCCATCGTTTCCAACCGCTGGCTCCCCGTTACGCCAACGACGCGGATGAACTAATCCCCCGGGGCTTCATCCGCTGGGTCAAGACCTGGATGATCGACTACGCGTCGGTAGAAGAAATTTTCTGGAGCGTTCCCGACGGCAAGATTGATCCGGAGAAACTGCCGTCGCGCGCCATCGATAACTCTGACGCGGCGGAAAAAGAAGCAACCCTGGCTCTCATCGCGGACTTCAACGAGTTGCGGGACATAACGCCGGAACTGGACGCGCGCTTCGGCGAAATAGCATCTGAGCGCATTCGCGCCCATCCCGTTCGCTACTACTTGGTGCTGCCCCTGTTGCGCGTCGCGGACATGTGGCTGCGTCCGCGAACCGAAATCCTTCCTCCCGACGTGCGCTGGTGGGAATTCAACGACGACCCGGAGTTGTCGGTCATGGCCGTAGGGTTTGGCTTACTGGGCCTGGCGTACGTGGCAGCAGCGCTGTTGGCGCTGCTTCGCAGGCCCTCAGGAATCCGTTGGGCGGGATTGCTAATCACTTTTCTACTGGTGCGCTCGGCATTTCTGGGAACCATGGAAAACCCGGAACCGCGCTACACGCTGGAGTGCTATCCGGTGGTCATCGTGCTCGCATCCTCGTTGCTGGCCCGATGCTCAAAAAGATCATTGACTCATTGAATCAGATTAGACATCCCTCAAATGACTCAATGTCTTAATGTCTCAATGTCTTAATGTCTTAATGATTCAATGCCTCGCCTAGCTCAGCGGCGAGTCGGTCATGCGGAAACGCGTACGAACGTGCTCAGAGAGTAGTTGGACCGCCTCTCGATTGGCCACTGGATCGGACTGCGCCAGATATTTCATCGCTTCCACCAGCATCTTCTGGCCGTCTACGTAGCGAGGGTCGGTGGTGCGTTCACGCTTCTTGCGCGACAAATCCGGAGGAACGGTGATGGTAAATACTTTAGCCATGCGCACTCTACTTTCGAAGGTCTTCCTGCAGTATATCGCCGGTGCCGGTCTTTTTCAGCTTGTTTCTGTTGGTTCGAGTTTTGCTTGAAACGTAAGCGAGAATCTATCCTTGCGGCGAGACGAACTTGGTTTTTCCATTGGTCTTCAGCTTAAAGGCATTCTCTGGAAGTTTTTGATTGATGTGAATGTCGGAATACTTCGCCAAACGGTAGTTGCCGCTCGATTCAAAGAACTGCTGCTGCACTGAAATTCCCATCTTCGGGTCGATCCAGAGAAGAATCCGCCCAATATTGTTTCGCAAGCGGATGGACTTCGGAATCAATTCCAGTTTCTGAGCGGCGCCGCCATTAACCGTTTCCGTCCCCAGAAACCTCACGTCGTAAGACTGGAACAGGTCCTTCCCGCTGCCGCCGAAGCCCAGAACCAAAAAGCTCTCGACGTCGCTTCGGTGTTTCGTGGCATCGTATTCGTCAACCTCATTCGCTTTGGGCAGATAGACTTGAACTTTCCCGCCGCTGTAGATAACGTATTTGGTATTGGGTTCCGTGAAGTCGGCAGCCATCTGTATCTCACCGCCTTCACGCCGGAAGTAGATCTTGCCTTTCTCCGTGTCGGTTTCGTTGATGACTTTGTCGTATTCGTCCCAGACGACGTTTGCCTCGGCGCTTCCGAACTTCTTGGCAGTGACATCCATCTGGGCGAGAACGCGCTCCAATTCAGCCGATTCGCCTGCAATCTGCGCCCCAGCCGCCGCCATGAAGAGCCCGCCAGCCGCCACGGCTCCGACCACAAGCGACCCAAGAACAACCGATTGAAGAGTAATTCTCATTTGCTGAACTCTTGCTGACCCTGAAACCTGGCTCTACTCTTTTTCCACCCAGACTTTGTAACTCTGCGGATGCCCCATGGAGTCTTTGACCGTCTCGACATTGGTAATGCTGACGGCCCCGGAGATGGGTTCAATGATCTTCTCCAGTTGCCGGCGAATATCCCCATCTGCAGCCGTATTCACCGCCGAGGCCTGGATCTGATAGATGAACTCGCCCTTCTCGCCGGGAAGCACAACCACGCCGGTGAGATGCGGATTGCGCTCGACTGGTTTGTCCTTGAAGTTGATGAATTGCGGCGAAACAAAAACAAAAAGGAGAATAAGCGTGACCATGATGTCGTAGTGGAGGCTTCCCCGCTCATACGACCACAGAATGTATCCGCGGATTGTGCGCCAGAACGCGCCCATGGGAGAGACGGCACTTTCAAGCGCCGTCGAAGCTTCGGGTTGTTGCCAGTGTATTTGGGAATTCATGAGATATCAAATCTCCGATTACCGCACCGTGGAGACGGGGCTTTGCCCCGTCTCGGCTGGCACCCTCTCGGCGGCCGGCGGGAGACGCGGCAAGCCGTGTCTCTACGGGACACCTGCCACGATGCGATCGGTGCCCATGTACGACTGCAACGCCACGGGAATGCGCACGCTACCGTCAGCCTGCTGATAATTTTCCACGATCGCGACCCAGGTGCGCCCCACCGCCAAAGCGCTGCCGTTCAACGTGTGCAAAAATTCCGTTTTGCTCTTCCCCTCGGGACGGTAGCGTATATTCGCCCGCCGCGCCTGAAAGCTTTCGAAGTTTGAGCAGGAAGAGATTTCACGGAACAGATTCTGTCCCGGCAGCCAGACTTCAAGATCATAAGTCTTGGCTGAGCTGGGTGACATATCGCCGGCGCACAGCGTGACCACACGGTAGTGCAGGCCGAGTTTCTGCAACACGGTTTCGGCGTTGCGGGTCAGCTTCTCCAGTTCATCGTAGGAAGTCTCCGGCCGCGAGAACTTCACCAGTTCCACCTTTTGAAACTGGTGCTGGCGGATAATTCCGCGAACATCCTTCCCATACGATCCAGCTTCGCTGCGAAAACAGGGAGTGTACGCGGTAAGCGAGACGGGCAGGCGCGCCCCGTCCAGCACTTCGTCGCGATAGAGATTGGTCACCGGAACTTCCGCCGTCGGAATCAGCCAGAGATCTTTCTCGCCGTGCGGCACGCGAAACGAGTCTTGTGCGAACTTTGGAAGTTGCCCCGTGCCATACATCGACTCGGAGTTCACCAGGCACGGCGGAAGCACCTCGGTGTAGCCGTGCTCACGCGTGTGCAGATCGAGCATGAAGTTGGCGAGGGCCCGCTCCAGACGAGCCCCCAGCGCCCAGTACACGGCGAATCTCGCGCCTGAGAGCTTGGCGGCGCGCTCCAGGTCGAGCACGCCCAAGGCTTCGCCCAGTTCCCAGTGCGGCTTGGGCCGGAAGTCGAACTGCGGAGGCGAACCCCAGCGTCGCCCTTCCACGTTATCCTCGGCGCTGTTCCCCAGCGGCACGCTGTCGTGAGGAAGATTCGGAAGCGAAATTAGAATTTCGCGCAGGCGCGCCTCCTGTTCGGCCGCCTTTTTTTCCGATTCCTGAATCTGCTCGCGCAAGTCTTTCGTCTCTTTGATCTGCGCCGAAGCGTCCTGCCCGCTTTTCTTGAGCTTGGCAATCTCCTCGGAAGCCCGGTTGCGGCGAGCCTGCAGAGTTTCCGCCGCCGTGATCGCCTGCCGTCGCTCGGCGTCGACAATGCGAAAGTCTTTCGACAGTTCCGCCGGATTGATTCCCCGATGGCGTAGTTTTTCTTCCACCAGCGCGAGGTTCTCGCGAACAAAATTCAGATCAAGCATTCTGTATTAACTTTAGCTGAAAACTGCGATTCCGTGCACGAGGATGGTCCAAGTCTCTAACCGCGGAGGACGCGGAGCGCAGCAGAGAAGAACGCCGGAAAACCTCAGCGTCCTCAGCGTCCTCTGCGGTTTGCTTCCTTTCTCCTGTAAACTAGCTCGCGATGAGACTCCCCCGTTCCCTCCTCGTGACGCTGGTCGTGGCGTTGATATGGCATGGCTCGATCCCTGCCGCGTTCGCGTCCGCTTACAACGCCCGCCCCAAGCTCGTGGTCGTCATCGTGATCGACCAGTTCCGCGGCGACTACCTCGAACGCTATCGCGACCAGTTCGGCGACGGAGGGTTCCGCGTGTTTCTCGACCACGGCGCTTATTTCTCCGACTGCAAATACGATTACGCCAACACCCGCACCGCTCCCGGACATGCCACTCTCTTCGCCGGCGTCTACACCAGCGGACACGGCATCGTGGCCAACGAATGGTGGGATCCGCAAAAGAAGAAGATGGTGACTTCGGTCGAAGACGACACGACAAAACTTGTCGGCGCCGACGTCAGCAAAACTGGGCCCGGGGCATCGCCGCACAACCTCTTGAGCGATACGCTCGGGGACGAGTTGAAACTGGCTACGGGCGGCAAAGCCCGGGTATTCGCCATCTCGTTGAAAGATCGCGCGGCTGTACTGCCCGCGGGCTTTTCCGGAGATGGCGCTTATTGGATCGATCAAAAAAGTGGCGACTGGATCACCTCCACTTACTACCGTCCGGATCTCCCCGAGTGGGTGCGCAATTTCAACGGCAGCCATCGCGCGGAAAAATACCTGAACCGTGAGTGGAAAGACAGCGACGGAAACATTCTCGGGTCGACCGCGCCGCGAAACGGCAAGAAGAAAGATAAAGATGACGAACCCGCCAGTTTTTACCAGGTCGTCGGATCCACTCCCTTCGCCAATGATTACCAGTTGGAATTTGCCAAGGAGCTCGTTCTGTATGAGAAGCTGGGCGCGGGCGCGGCGACCGATCTGCTGGCAATCAGCCTCTCCGCCAACGATATTCTCGGCCACCAGGTTGGCCCCGACTCCCCGCAGATGCGCAGCATGGCGCTCGAACTCGATCGGAGTTTGGCGGAGTTCTTCACCTTCCTCGGTCATCAGATCGGAATGGCCAACGTGTGGATGGCGCTTTCCGCCGATCACGGCATTGCCCCTCTGCCAGAATTCGCGAAAACGCTTCGTCTGCCCGCCGCTAATCTCGACGCGAAAGCCTTGCGTGAACAAATCAATTCTCTGCTCTCGAAAAAATATGCAAAGAAAGCCGACTACGTGCTCAATCTTGACTACCCGCTGGCATGGCTGAGCGCAGAAGCCTTTGCCGGAACTCTCGGCGGCAAAGACGAATCCGTCGCCGAAGCCGACACCGGCCAAGCCATGAGGCAAGCGGGATTGGCCGGATACTTTACCAAGTCACAACTGGCGCGCGGAGACATTCCCGCCACCGAAATCGGCCGCCGTTACGCCCACAGCTACTCGCCGGAAGGCGGATGGTATGTGATCGGGATCCCTCATCCATTTCAAGTCGGTATCACGAAGGGTACCGACCACGCGACGCCTTTCTCGTACGATACTCATGTGCCGCTCGCCTTCTATGGCCTCGCCTTTCAGCCCGGAACCTACCGGACGCACGCCGAACCGATCGATCTCGCGGTAACGCTGGCCTCTTTGCTTGGAATCAATGCGCCCTCGCAAGCCACCGGAAGAGTGCTGACCGAAGCGCTGCAGCCACCGCACCGTTCGACGGCACCGCCCGCCACTTTGCCGGCAACTCCGCCTCCCGGAGGAATGCAATGACGCCGATCGGCAATCCGGACTTGAGCGTCAGCTTCGCCGGCATCGAGCTGAAGAATCCGATCATCGCCGCTTCCGGTACCTTCGGCTACGGCGTCGAATTCGAAGACATCGTGCATCTCGACCGGCTCGGCGGGTTGGTCGTTAAAGGTCTCTCCAAAGAACCGATGACCGGAAATCCGCCGCCGCGCTTGTTTGAGACCGCCGCCGGGATGCTGAATGCCATCGGGTTGCAGAATATCGGCGCCCCCGCGTTCCTCACCGAAAAACTTCCCGTGTTGCGCGAGAAAACAAATGTAGTGGTGTTCACCAACGTCTTCGGACACACCCGCACCGATTACGAAGAGACGATTGAGATCCTCAATCAGGGCGCGGGAATAGCGGCGTACGAAATCAACGTATCCTGCCCCAACACGGCGCAAGGCGGCATTCAGTTCGGCAGCGATCCGCTCTTGCTCGACGAAGTGGTGCGCACGGCGAAGCGCGTGTCGACGCGGCCGGTGATCGTCAAGCTTTCACCCAATGTCACCTCGATAGCGCAGATGGCCTACGTGGCGCAGGAAGCGGGTGCCGACGCCATCTCCCTGGTCAATACTTTTCTGGCCATGGCGATTGACGCGGAAACGCGACGTCCCAGAATTGCCAATGTAACTGCCGGCCTCTCCGGCCCGGCCATCAAGCCCATCGCGCTGCGCATGGTCTACGACGCGGCTCACGCCGTGAACATTCCGGTGATCGGCATGGGTGGAATCACTACCGCGGTGGACATAGTGGAATTCATGCTGGCAGGAGCAAGCGCCGTGCAGGTCGGAACCGCAAGTTACTTTGATCCGGTAGCAACCGAAACGCTGGTGGAAGACCTGACCGGCTACTGCCGCGAACACCGGATCGAGCGCCTGAGCGATCTAACCGGCGGTCTGCTGACCGACTAGCGAACTCACGTAGGGACAGCCGCCTTCGGCCGTCCCGCGGGGCGAAGCCCCGCCAGCTCTCTTGAGCGCAAAGATGGAAGAGGGACAAACGAAAATCAAGGCGAGCTTCGCTCGACCGGACAGCCGAGGGCGGCTGTCCTACGCGAGCCACTATCGTCCGCTGGCGTGCCAGATCGATCCCGGCGACTGATAGTTCAGCCCTTCGCCCCACACCACGTGCGTGTCTCCATGGTTGTCGATCGCGAGTCCGAAATAGTCGCCGAAAGGAAAGCTGAAACCTTCTTTACCGACATAACGATAGCCTGGCACGTAGCTCGAAACGCGACCCTCATCTCCCCAGGTCGCGCCGCCGTTGCTCGAACTCCGATAGTAAGTGTTCCAATACGGAGATTTGCCGGAAGTATTCCGCGCATCCATCCAGGCGATGCGTACGTCGCCCGCACTCCCCGCCACGATCGCGGGAAACCCGTGTTCCACGCCCGCCGCAGCCGATGAAACACCGGCCCGCGTCAACCAGTTTTCGCCGCCGTTGGTCGACGACGCAAAATAAATGCGCTGCGGCCCCAGCGGCTCGTTGCCCGCGCTCCAGAGCGCGTAAAGAGTTCCGGCGGCGTCCGATGTCAAAGCGACTTGCGCGCCCAGAAACGCCTCGCCACATTCTTCATCCTCGCAGCCGGGGGCTGCCGCGGAAACGTCGAGCAAACTCGCACTCCAGGTCTTACCCGCATCTGCCGACTTCGCCACATACAGATTCACCACGCCTCTAGCGCCTCCGGCTTTTGAGTAGGAAGCCCAGGCCAGGTATGCGCTGCCCGCCGGATCGACCGTTGCTGCGCCCAGCAGCGACCATCCCGGACGGCTCTCCGCATTCACTCGCGTTGGCGTAAAGCTGCGCCCACCATCCTGCGAGCCCGCCACCCACACTTCTTCCTCATGATTGAACGCCACGTAAACGCCCTGACCCCGCACTGCCAGCGCCGGCTTATCCAGTTGCACGTCGCTGCGGACCGCCATTGTGAAATTCCAGGTCGCGCCCGAGTCCAACGACTTGGCCAGCATCACCAAGCGTTTACCGTTCTGCAGCCACGCCGCATACACGGTTCGCCGGTCTAATGGGTCCACGGCAATCTGAGCGTCAAACTGCCCCGATCCCGATTCGAGCATCACCTGCGGAGTCTGCCAGGTCTTGCCGTTATCGTTGCTCGCCACCAACAGCATGGTGGGCACACGACATCCCTTGCAGTCGGGCACTTGCCCGTAGTGCGGATAAAGAACATAGATCCGGCCCGAACCGTCGGCCGCCACCGCCGGTTCCCACTGGTCGCCGCTGGTTAGACCGACTCGCTTCTGCCCGGAAAATTGTGGCTCCGCCGCCCAAGCGACGCCAGCCAGCGCCCACAGCAAAACCACGAGCTTCGCAACGACGGGTTTGGAAGAAGCGGAGCGCATGCAAATCATCGCAACTAAACGATCGCGAGTAAACGATCGCAAGTAAAACCAGGGGGTGGAGGGAAGAAACTGGACCCTTGATCTTGCACTTTATCTCGAAGCCGGCCGCCGGTCAACCGAGTTTGCACTAACCAGCGGTCAGCAAGATAGGCGCCCCGGAAGTGATCACCAGAGTATGCTCAAAATGGGCCGATAGCGCGTGATCGCCCGTCCGCACCGTCCAGCCGTCCTTGTCCGTGAATACCCGCCCCGAGCCACTGGAGATGATCGGTTCCACGGTAATAACCAGGCCTTCATTCATAATCTGCCGAGCCTCAGGGTCGGGGTAATTGGGGATGTGCGGCAATTCGTGGATGGTACGCCCGATCCCGTGTCCCCCCAATTCGCGGACCACCGCGAAACCGGACTTTCGCACCTCGCGTTCTACGATCTTTCCGATCTCAAACACCCGGAATCCAGCCCTGGTCACCAGCATCGCTTTATGAAAGGCCCGCTCCGCGCAGGCCATCAATTTTTCAGCCTGCGGACTCACGCGTCCAACCGGTACGGTGATGGCGGCGTCGGCCATGTAGCCGTCTTTTTCGACCGTCACGTCAAGTTTCACCAGGTCGCCTTCCTCGAGTTCGCGCTCGCCCGGAATTCCATGGACCGCCTCATCGTTCAAGCTGATGCAATTGGCGCCCGGGAACTGATACACCATCGACGGAGCGGAACGGGCTCCGTTCTCCCGCATAACGCGCGCGCCCACCTCATCCAGATAGCGAGTTGTAACGCCCGGCCGCACCTCCGCCTTCATCGCATCCAGCATCATACGGACAACGCGGCCAGCTGCTTTTAACGAAACAAGCTCCTGCTCATCCTGAATGCTCACGCTCGCCTCCCTTCATGACGGGGACATGAATAGAAGTTATCGCAAATTGGGGCATTTGGGATAGTTGGTGCGAACACATTCCCTGAGGTAATGTCGCGAGTGTCGACGGCCCTCGGTATGGCTCAATGGTCGTGACGGCTCAAAGCCGGGCGAACTCTAAAAAAAATCTGGAACGAGACGGGATTTTTCCCATAGGCGGAGTCCAGTGTCGAGGGCTTCGTGTAAACCGTAACGTCCGCACCCATGGCCAACTGCCAGAGCCGGCTCTGGATGAGGTCGTGTGCAGCGCCAACGGTGTATGCTCCAATACGGGAGCTCGGAAGCAGAGGATTGTCAGGAAATAATTCGTCTTTATCGACCAGTTCCATCCGCGAGAACGCATAATTTCGCAACTGGAAGTTCACCGTGGTCTCCAGCAAGTAACCATTGAGATTGTGGTTATCAAACACTTGGTGCACTCGTCCCCACACCAGCGACGTGGCCCACGAGCCTCGCGCGAACGGCCGCACATATTCCACCGAAGCCGTCTGCCGGCGCTGGCTGCCCGGTTCCAAAGCTTCGGGATGCTCCAACCGTCCATCGCTATACTGTGCCGTCCAGTTTCGCGATGGGGCGACGCTCAAGCGCACCGACCAGGAATCGAGCGGCGCGAACTGGATGGTGTAACGCTTTTCATCAGGCTCGCGGCCGTTGAACACCGAGCCTTCAAGCTTCAAGCGTAAGGCCTCCACGATCAGTCCCGTGGTGATGACTCCGAAACTGGTATGCGTCGAATCCTGCAAGTGATGAGACAGCGGCGCCATCGGCAACTCCGCTGCGGAAACGCGGTGCAGGTAGGCCACCGGACCGAGGGCGGGCTCGCCCGCAGCCGCGCCATAAAACTCCCACAAGATTTTCCCCTTGATCGGAACCTCGGCCGGAACTTTGATCGGGTGCGTGTAATCGAACGCGAGTTCGGAAAATACGTTGTGCGGATGCTGATGATCGACTAGCGCTTGACCGTGATAAGTTTCGCCCGTCTGGAAGAGCTCGGGAAATCCCGGATGCGGCGACGTCAGCGACTCGGCTGAAAACATTTCGCGAAACAGGATGCTTCCCTGCCCCCGCGTGTGCTGCTCCATCACCATCAGCCAGTTCTCCGATTCCGCCTTGCCCTCGCCGCGCGGCCCGCCTTGCTGGTTGTAGTCGACAAAGACCACGCCGTGCGCCATCACCTCCCAGGCACCGACGGACTTCATCCACATAGGAACCTCCGCCGCCGCCGGCTGCCATCCCGTGCCCGAACTGACCTGCGGTGACGGCATCCAGTCCGGCACGGGCTGTGACATATCCATGCCTGGCATGTATGGCATGTCCACCTTGTGCTCCTCTGGAGCCTGCGTGGGCTGCGTCTGCAGATCGCGCCCCTGAACCTCTTGGACGACGTCCTGCGCTCCAGCAAAAGATACCCAAGCGCTGATCACAAAGAGACCGCAGATTAACGCCCGCACGTCACACTCCTCATGCGCAAGAAAGTCGCGCGAAAGACAAAGTGAAGCTCTTGTTCGCTGTAATTGAAGATCGCTGCAGTATGAGAGGGAGACTAGATCCGCAGCGGAGTCGTACCCGGCGGATCTGCGGAGAGAACCATCAAAATTTCCAGCCCCTCTAAGCAGCAGGCGGTGGGCGCAGACTCGATTAGCCGGATGGAGCATGAACACTGAAAGGAAGGCTGCGGAGAATAGGAAGCCTGCACCACCGCCGCTTCGTGACCAGTCAGACAACACTGGTAGCTGACGGGCGCTGGTCGACGAGAATGGGGAAGGTGTGAATCGAGAAGGGGTTCGCCACCGTGCACATGGCAGGCTACCGGACGCGGGGCGTGCGTTGCCAATGGCGATGAAGCGTGATCTGCCTCGGTCACAGCACCCGTCGCCATGACCAGCGCCGCGATCAGCAAAAGCCCCAGAATTTCACGCGCAAAGCTTGTTGCTTCGATCGCTGCTTTGATCATTGCTTTGAACCCGATCTCGAACGGCTGCGTCCCTACGACCCTGTGAGCTTGACCCGTATTTCTTCGGGCAGCCTCTGGCGGATCTCCGCTGGCAGCCGGTCATGCACGTGTCGCGCTCCCAGCTTGGCCGCATCCACCACCGCCATGGGTGCGGGAGTCGCCACGGCTACAACCAACCAGATCAGAGCCGACAGCGCGAAACCCGCGAGTGCGCCCACCTCCAGCCAGAACGCATGGCGCGGCCCAAAATACCGTATCACGGCAAACGCCAGCAGAAACGCCGCGCCCGAAGCCGAGGCCAGCCCAATCAGCGAAATATCAATGATGCGGTGCAGTTTCTGCCGGCTGCGGCAGTGCTCGCAGTCTGCGAAATGCAACTCGTAGTCCCCGCGCATCTCCGGAGCCAAGCCGGAAATGTCGTAGCGCCATCCGATAAGGATTTTCCCTACGATCGGTTCCACGCATTCGCTCATAATAAGAGGCTGCGGCAGAGGCTATAACCGGATGGATTCGAGAACTTCCGTCTGGGTTGCCAGCAGCACACGGTTGCGCCACAGCCCCTGACGTCCGCCGAGCGCTTGTTCTGCCGCCGCTCGCGCGATTTCGGGATGGTTATTCTGTTCAGATAAATGGGCCAAAATTAAATACTCGGCTCCTCCATCATAGTCGCTGGAGAAGAATTCCGCGAGCGACTCATTCGACAGATGCCCCACCCGGCTCATCACTCGTTGCTTCACTGACCACGGATACGATCCCGAACGCAACATCTCCACATCATGATTCGATTCGATCAGCAGCACGCTGCAGCCCCGCAAATGGTCGCGCACGCTAACCGGCATGTATCCCAAATCGGTCGCAAAACCGATCTTGACGCCTTCCGCGCGAAAGGTGAAGCCCACGGGATCGGCGGCATCGTGCGGAATCGTGAAAGGCATGACCTCGATATCGCCCACCCGAAAACCGCGCCCGGCAGAGAAATGTTCCGACTTCGGCAGTTCCGGAATCGCACCCTCGGCGTCGCGCACCGCCCGGCTCCAGGCATGATGCGTCGGAGCGGTCAAGAAAACCGGCACGTTCAGTTTTTTCGCCAGCCGCTGCAACCCGGCAACATGGTCCGAGTGTTCGTGCGTAATCAGGATGGCGGAAATTTCCTGGGCGAGCTCACCCGGAGTGCGCTCCCCGAGCGCCCGCAGCCGCTTGAAAGTTTCGCGGCCGGAAAGACCGGCATCCACCAGAATGCGTGTTGAACTCGTCGCCACCAGCGCGCAGTTCCCACGACTGCCGCTGGCCAGCACCGACACCGACACTCCCATTGCCGTAGCTTACCCCCACCCGCTGTGGAAACGGGACAGTTTTTCACGAGTCCGTACCTTTGGTGGGACTCCCTCGGTCCCGATCTTACGTTCCAACTCCGCGATCCGCGTCTCTTGCGCCCGTTTCTGCCCCACCCCGGGAAACGCCCGCTCCCCAAACTTATCGACATCGCGGCTCCAGCGGTACAGTTCCTGGCGGTTCACTTCCAGACTGCGCGCCACCAAGCCCGCCGGCTCACCCGCGCGCAATCGTTGTACCGCATCCAGCTTGAACTCCCTCGTGAACTTCCTTTGAGATCCCATCCAGTTTCCCCTTTCGCTGCATTTTAGGGCTTAACTGGTTGTCTCAAAATCGGGGTCCACTCCAATTTGCGGCTCCCTCTGGCTGAGGGTTGACTGTAAGTTTTGTCAGTAGTGTCTTTTCCCTCCAAGTGTTACAAAGCTCGTGGCTGGGACCGTTTAAGAAAGCGGTCGTCAGAAATCCGGACACTATGCCTCGAATGCAGAAACCGGTCGCTGTATTGATGAGTTTCCTTCTTGTCCTGACGACGTTTCCCGTTGGGGCAGCCGCGCAGAACGCGTCCCCATCAGGAGTCCCAGAGGTGGATAAGCCTCTTACTGCCGAAGAGCTCGACGCGATCGTTGCTCCCATCGCCCTTTATCCCGACCCTTTGGTCGCGCAGATTCTCGGTGCTGCAACTTTTCCCTACGAAATAGTCGACGCCACCCTATGGCTCAAGGACAACTCGCAGCTTAAGGGCGAGGCGCTAGCCAAACAAGTCGATCAACAATCATGGGATCCGGCGGTGAAAGCGCTAACCCAGTTTCCGTCCGTGCTCGACAATCTGGCGAAGAACCTCGCTTGGACCTCCACACTTGGCGAGGCGTCAGCCACACAGCAGTCGGACGTTATGGCCGCCGTCCAGAGAATGCGCGCTAAGGCGCAGGCGGCGGGGAACCTGAAATCGAGCCCAGAAATCAAAGTCATCCAGGAGAGCCCACAGACCATCGTCATTCAGCCGGCGAATCCACAGGTAGTGTATGTGCCCGTTTACAACCCTGCGGTGATTTACGGCGTTCCCTACGTGTACCCCGGCTACGTCTATGTCGCCCCGCCCCCGTCGACTGCGGTGATCGCATTCGGCGTCGGGATCGCGGTCGGAGCCATGGTGTATGGCGGTTGTTGCGGGTGGGGCTGGAGCTATTGGGGCACCAACTGGCACGGCAACACCATAATTTACAATCGCAACATTTACGTTGGAAACAGCTACTGGCGTGGCGGCTATTATGGTGGCGGCTATCGTCCCGGTTATCCCGGGTATCGTCCTGGATACCCCGGGTATCGTCCCGGCGCTCCCGGGTATCGTCCCGGTTATCCCGGGTACGGTCGTCCTCCCGGCTATCGTCCACCTGCCACAACCCTTCCAAGTCCGGGCAATCGTCCGGGTAATCGTCCTCCTGCTACAACTCTTCCTTCAGGCGCGGGCAATCGCCCGAATACCCCAGGTCGCACTCCCGGTACCAGGCCAAGTGGTGGGATGCCGAGCACTCTGCCGGCCACTCCAGGGAGCCGTCCGAACCAGACCCCGAGTAATCGACCCAGCACGAATGAAGCACGCGGTTATCAGCGTCCACAGACCTCCAACACTGGCGCCGGGCAAGCCGCTCGTCCAAATGCATTTTCCGGATCCGGCGGGGGGCGCGCGCAGAGCGCTCGCGGGAACCAAAGTGTGGCAGCCAAGGGAGGCGCGTCACGTCGCTAGTGGTGCGAAATCCTATGAGACCAGAGTAGAGAGCTTTAGCTCCGGGAAGGTTTAAGTTGGTGCGATGAAGGAGTGGTATGGCGCATCTCAGGTTTGTCCGAATCAGGTTTGCCCAAATGAAGATAAAGTCGCGCAATTTGCTCTTCGTGTCTTTGATCACAATCATTGCCCTCGCGGTGGGCTGCAACAAGTCGCCGCAAGCCCAAGCCCCCAGCGGACCAGAAACGTTCGCGTCGCCGGACAACGCAGGGCAAGCGATTTACACCGCCGCAAAAGCGGGAGACGGCAATGTGCTGATAACGATTTTCGGTCCCGAAGCGAAGGAACTAATCTTCTCCGGCGATGCAGTCCAGGACAAAGCTGGGCTCGATTTATTTACGAGCCGCTATGACGAGATGCACCGGTGGGGCAAGCTGGCAAACGGCGGAATGGTCCTCGACGTTGGCGCCGAGAACTATCCCTTCCCCTTCGCCTTGCTGAAAAACTCTTCGGGACAGTGGTATTTCGACACCGCCTCGGCAAGGGAAGAGATGCTGGCTCGCCGCATCGGCGGCAACGAACTGGCAACCGTGGACGTGCTAAACGCCATCGCGGATGCTCAAGCCGAATACTTCGGCCAGACTCATGACGACAGTCATGTGCGGCAATATGCCCAGAAGTTCATCAGCGACGACGGTAAGCAGAACGGTTTATACTGGAAGCCCTCTGACGAGAATCAACCGGAGAGCCCTCTCGGACCACTTGCTGCTTACGCAAGCGCCGAGGGCTACGCCGGCGATAGGCAGGCACCCCAACCCTTCCACGGCTACTTTTACCGGATCTTGACAAAACAAGGCGAACGGGCCCACGGTGGAGCCAAAGAATACGTCGTCAACGGAGCCATGACGCGTGGCTTCGCCATATTGGCGTATCCCGCCGACTATGGCAATTCCGGAGTGATGTCGTTTTTCATCAACCAGGATGGCGTTGTATTCCAAAAGAATCTCGGGGAAAACACCTCGGATGCAGCCAAGGCCATCACCGCATTTAACCCCGACGATGGTTGGAAGCCCGTGGAGTAGCTTTCAGGCAGGAACTGAATTGCTTCCGGCTTACTGAGAATTCGTCCAAAATCGCCGGTTTGCCTTTATGACTGCTGGTTGCGACTATAATGTCGCGAGCAGATGTCTCTCACCCCTGGCACCAAACTCGGGCCCTATGAAATCCTCGCTCCACTAGGCGCTGGCGGAATGGGAGAAGTGTATCGCGCGCAGGACACGCGCCTGGGGCGCGATGTCGCTTTAAAAATCCTTCCCGAGTCTTTCGCCAGTGATGCAGGTCGCCTGCGGCGCTTCGAGCAAGAAGCGCGGGCGGTTGCCGCGCTGAACCATCCCAATATTCTCGCTGTGTTCGACATCGGTCGGCACAGCGACGGCTCGCCGTTTCTGGTCTCCGAGTTGCTCGAGGGCGAAAGCCTGCGGGCGGTGCTAGAGCGCGGTGCGCTGCCCCAGCGTAAGGCGATCGAGTATGGGGTGCAGATGGCGCACGGGCTGGCGGCGGCGCACGAAAAGGGAATTGTCCACCGCGACCTGAAGCCGGAAAATATTTTCGTCTCGAAAGACGGGCGCATCAAGATCCTCGATTTTGGCTTGGCGAAGTTCGCCCAAAATCCAAGCTCAGGACCCGACGACGTCACTCTCGCCACCTCGCACACCGCACCCGGCGTTGTCATGGGCACGGCGAGCTATATGGCGCCGGAGCAGGTGCGCGGCGAGGAAGCCGATGCTCGCACCGACATATTCGGGTTCGGCGCCGTGCTCTACGAAATGCTCTCCGGGGTGCGCGCTTTCCGCCGTGACACTGCCGCCGAAACCATGACCGCGGTTTTGAAGGACGACCCGCCGGAGTTGTCCGATCCTGGGCGTACCGTCTCTTCCGCGCTCGAGCGCATTGTGCGACGCTGCCTGGAAAAGAATCCGGAACAGCGCTTTCAGTCGGCACGTGATCTGTCGTTCGCTCTGAGCGCACTCTCGGGGACCGAAACGAGCGCGGTTGGGCGCGCCGCGACCGCAGCGTGGCGCCGCGTGCCGATCTTGCTCTGGCTCTCGGTAGCGCTGGCGTTGGCGGCCGTCGCCGCCGTGACTTGGTTTGTTGCGCGTCGTCCGCTGCCAACGACTCGTATGCAATTCGCTCTGGCGGTTCCCGATGAAATGAGCATCAGCCACATGGCCTTGTCGCGCGACGGCTCCATGCTGGCATTTGTCTCGCCGGAAGAAAATTCCGCCTTGCCCATGCTCTACGTACAGCGGGTTGGCTCTTCGAGCGTGACGCTCTTGCCCGGCACGCAGGGTGCAAGTTATCCCTTCTGGTCCCCCGACGGCGCCTACGTCGGATTTTTCGCCAATGGCAAACTGCAGAAAATCGCGGTTGCAGGTGGCACACCGCAAGCGCTGGCCAGCTTTCTGGCCGCCCGCGGCGGAAGTTGGGGAAGCCACGACGTCATCATCTACGAGCCCGATGCGGGCAGCGCCATCTGGCGCGTCAACGCCGATGGCACCGGGGCGGCCTCCGTCACCCTGAACTTCCTGGCCGGAAGCAAACAGCTCAACACGCACCGCTGGCCCGTTTTTCTTCCTGATGGCGATCATTTTTTGTTCTATGCGGGCAACTTTGACAACTCCAAGGACGACCAGGCCAGCGGCATCTATGCCAGCGCTCTCGATGGCAAGGAGAACAGACTCGTCGTCCTTTGTCACTCAAGTTTTGCTTACGATTCTCAGCATCTGTATTACGCGGATGAACAGCGCCAGTTGGTGAGCGTTGGCTTTGACCCCTCTGCCGCCAAGGTTTCAGGCCGCACCACGGTCATCGCGAACGTTGTCGGTTTTCAGCCCCCCACCTACTGGGCCGCTCTTGCCGTCGGCGGAAACGGTACGGTCATCTACAACACCGGCGTCGGGGCAGCTCTCTCCGTTCTCACCTGGATGGACAGGTCGGGTAAGGAACTGGGCCGTGTCGGCGAACCCGCCGTCGTGGCGAACCCCACGCTTTCGCCCGACGGCAGCCGCGTCGCAGTGGACGTCAGCGATCTGAAAGCGAATAACGTGGATATCTGGCTGCAGAGCACAAACGGCGCCGGCAATGCTCGCTTCACCTTCGATCCCGCCGAAGAAGTGGTCGGCATTTGGTCGCGCGACGGAAGCACGGTCGCTTACCGGTCGGCGGCGGGTGGTTTAACCATCTTTGCAAAGCCGGCCAATGGCCTGGAACGGGAAAAGCCGCTCATGCAGGGCGCCGCGAACGAGGATGTGATCCCCAACTCCTGGTCTGCTGACGGCCAGCAAATTCTTTTCACCAAGCAAGCTCAAACGCGCTCGTACTTGATGATGGCGCCGGTTGCCGGCGGGAAACCCGTTCCATTGCTGACCGGCACAGCCGACGAGACCAACGGACAATTCTCTCCCGATGGCAAGTGGGTCGCCTATGCCTCCGACGAATCTGGTAACTGGGAAATCTACGTCACTTCTTTCCCCAACACCGCCGGAAAGTGGCAAGTATCGCGCGGCGGCGGCACCGAACCGCGCTGGCGCGGGGACGGCAAAGAGATCTTTTATATCGCACCCAGCGGCATGCTAATGGCGGTACCGGTCAGTGGGGAAAGCATCTTCGCGACCGGCGCGCCTGCGCCCCTGTTCCAGATTCAGGGACGCGCTCCCATTTCCTCCACCGACGTTTTTACCTATGATGTGGCCAAAGATGGAAAGCGCTTTCTGGTAAACCGGTACGTGAAACCGGAACACGTCGCTCCGCTGACCATTTTGCTGAACGCGGCGACCGGCAGTCCACCGTTCTGGCAGGCTGCTGAAAACTGGCTCTTGCCATTGTTTTCGGGTGGCGCAGCGGTTTACCGCAGCGACAACCAGCCCTGCCTTCAACGTCGGCTTTAGCCGCTGAGGTGACAACTCTCTGCCCGGATGCCATTCAGACGCCGTTCACTCCACTCACTTTCCCGCGAACAAGTTGTTCACAACGCCCCGCCCGATCGATCCCCCGAACGCGCCCGCGATTCCCGGCATGAACGCCAGAAAGGATTCGTAGATCTGCGCCCGTTGCGGCTTCTGAGAAAGAAAGAAGTATGCCAGCCAATCCACCAGCGGTACGAACACTCCGACTAGCGCTACCCAGCGCCACGGTTTACGCGGGCTCATGAATCCGAGCAGCATGTTCGCCGCCAGCACCACCATCGTCGTCAGCAGCAAATCCCCTAGTTTGATATCCAACCACCCCGCCAGCACTCCCGACAGCACCGCCAGCAAATAATAAAAACCGTCACCGCCGGATTCTTTTTCAGGAAGAACTTGGCCCCAGCCCGTAGTCATATCGCTATCTCACAAGTTTCCAATCTATTTCCTGTCTATTTGTCCGTCGAGTAACTGTAGAACCCGCGTCCGCTCTTACGCCCCAGCCAGCCCGCATCCACCATCTTGATCAGCAGCGGACAAGGCCGATACTTCGGATCCCCCAGCCCATCCTGCAGCACCCGCATGATGTCCAGACACACGTCGAGCCCGATAAAATCCGCCAACGCCAGCGGGCCCATCGGATGCGCCATCCCCAGCTTGAACACTTCATCCACTGCCTCCGCCGGCGCCACGCACTCCATCACCGCATACATCGCCTCATTCAGCAGCGGCATCAGCACCCGGTTCGACACGAATCCCGGAGCGTCATTCACCCCTACCGGCGTCTTTTCCAGCTTCACCGCCAGCTCCCGCACCGTCTCAAACGTGGCTTGCGAAGTCGCCAGTCCTCGAATCACTTCGACCAGTTTCATCACCGGCACCGGATTAAAGAAGTGCATCCCGATCACCTTGTCGGCGCGCCCGGTTAGCGCCCCAATCTTGGTGATCGAAATCGAAGACGTATTCGAAGCCAGAATCACCTCCGCCTTCATGATGCGATCGAGTTCGCGGAAGATCTCCGCCTTGATCTCAAACTTCTCCGTCGCCGCCTCGATCACCAGATCACAATCCGCCAGTCGCGTCCGGTCCACCACCGCCGTAATCCGCCCTAACGTGGCAACCTTATCGTCCGCCGTAATCTTGTTCCTGGCAACTTCGCGATCTAGGTTCTTGGCAATCGTGCCGAGCCCGCGATCAAGAAACCGCTGCTCCACATCGCACAGCATGACGTTAAACCCGCACCGCGCAAACACGTGGGCGATCCCATTACCCATCGTGCCTGCCCCGATCACTCCCACCCGCTCGATCGCCATGATGCCTCGCCTGATTACCTGGATCCTGATTACCTGGATAAAGATTGGCTGGCCAAGAAAGGAAATTTTAGCAGAGCGGGCTCCACGCTCAGCGAGTCAAGTCCCGCAGGGGCGACCGGGCCGTCAGCATCGCCCGGCGGCGGCGCGAACCTTTTTCGACTCGCGAGCCGCGACTCCGAGTTCTTTTTCGATCGAAGAGAAGCGCTGAAACACCTCGTGCAGCCGCAGCGCCATGTTGCGGATGGCATCGGCCTGCACCAACACAGTGGCGGGCAGTCCGGGCTCGATCGCCAGAAGTTCGGCATTGCCCAGCACGGTGGTGAGGACGTTATTAACGTTCGTCCGCATCTCAACCATGTAGCGTCCGAGAGTGGCCTCGGTCTGGGCAGCGGCGCACAGCTTCTCAGCTTCGCGAGCACGAGATTCGGCGTGCCCGCGGCGAAGAATTTCGCGCCCAACCAGACCCGCCAGCGCCGCCCAGAATCCAGGTTCGCGCCGCAACTCAAGAACGGCGCCGTGAAGGTTGTAGAACCCGAGTGACGGATCGGAGTGAATCAGGATCGCAGGCTTGCCGACAGCGACCAATGATTCTTTCAGGACCGTGATCCGGCTGTTGTTGCTATCGTTCTTGTTGCCGGAAGATTTTTTCCCCACGGAAGAAGCATCGGCGATGGCAAGGTCGTAGTGGCTGCCCAGCAGGTCACGAGAGAAGCCTTCATCGAGCATGATGAATTCCGGACCCGCGGAACGACGCTGGGGATCCTGGGGCCAATGGGCTGTGATCTCGCGCGAGAAGGCGGGATCGCTGGCAAGGATCAGGACGGTCTGGCGATTGTTACTCATCGTCGATTTCTGGCTCCGGCACGTTAATCTCAGCGTGGCTCGCGAAATTATTGTTTCGTCCCGGCGCCAGGTTTTGTGGAAGCGGCGACGGCGCTCTTGGCCAGCGGATTCTTCCGCGCCCCGTTCTGCAGTGCGTCGTCGACTGCCGCTCGCAGATCGACTAGCATGCGCAGCGGCTGGCCAGAAGAGTATTCGGCGTGGAACATTACCTTCCAAGACTGGCAGATCATGCGCAGGCGCCCGGTCGGTTCCTCGGCGGAGAATTGGGCGCGCCGGCAATCGATGGTCTGCACGCCGCGGCGCTCCAGTTCGCGCAGACCGTCCAGGATGGCGTTGAGATCATCGTGCATGAGTCGGAAAAATATTCGCCGGATCATGAAGCTGAAACGCGCAAAGGCCACCATGGCCGGGGGTTCGAAGTAGCGGGCAGCGCCCTGCGCCTTGAGCTTGCGCCCTTGTTCGAGCGCGCCGCAGTGCAGCAATTCGCTAAGGCGGCGGCATCGCGCCGCCGACTGCATGATGGTCTCCAGAGAACTCAACCATTCCGGGAGCTTCGGCTCTTGCGGCCCCAGCACTGGCTCCAGCACCTGGGCAACGTAATCGAGGTCCAGGTCAGCGTCTTCCAGGCCGGAGGGAGCGCATAACGAAAAATACTGCACCAGCAGGAAATCAGTCTTGTCGCGGTCACTGGAGGATTTCGCGGCCTTCTGCATTTGATGCGCCAGAAGATGGCGGAGTATGACTTCATTGGCCAGTGGCGTAGTCTGCAGAAACTGGCGCAACTGGTGCACCTGGATCTGCGCGTCTACCTGCTGAAACCAGCCTTCGGCCTGCTTCACCGACTCGGCCGAAGGCGAGAACCCCTCCTCAACAGGGCAGGCGGGAACCTCAACGACAAATTCGCGCACCAGCGCAGAGTAAATGGGCAGCAGGGCACAAAGCGTTGCCCCCTGTTCTTCAAGTGAAGGCCGGGTGGATGCAGTCATGATTTCACGATCCAGTTGGGAACATGCTTTAGGAAGCGGACGGCAACCGCTGTCCGCTCAGGATGATATTGCACCGCGACCACCGAGGCCTCGGCATGCAGCGTGCCGTCGTTGCTTTCGATAAGGACGCGATCGGCAAATTCCAAAGGACGGTTCACAATAAATAAGACTTCGTGCGGCGTGCCGAACTCGATGACCGTGTTTTGAAAAAAAACGTTCTCGCTTCTGTGGGCGTTGCCATTGTCATTGCTGTTGTCGTTATCCGCGGACCGGCTCAGCTTGATCGGAATCCGCACCGGAGTCGCTTCGGGAAAGAACTTGGCTAAGCGACCTACGATGTCTGGTTCGAGCGCACGAACAGTTGCCTGGTGGGGCACGGGTAAACCCTCGATTCCGTAGTTTCAGCATCCGAGCCTCCCCTATTCCCGGTTTGGAATGGCTGCGGGGAGACTCTGGCTGCTTTATTCGCCATTCCATAATGCACGGGTCACGCCAAAAACTTGAAGGTCATGCACCTAAGAACAAGTGAAAGAAAGGATTAGCAGTTAACGGCGTCGAGCGGGAGCCGGAGCAGGCGAATCCTTCCGGCTCGGTGAAAGTGCGTCTCAGAATGACACAGCTGTCTCATTTCGCGGATACGACGCAGCGGAAATGCAGAGACGGGCATCTTCGCCCGTCCAAGCCCTGCGTCGGGACAGCCGCCCCCGACTGTCCAGGCCGAGCGCACCCGGGTCCCTGTCAAACCCGGTATCTATTGCAACGTGGTCGACTGTGGAGGCTCCTCATGACTGCCGATGTTGTAGCGCTTCAGCTTGCGATACAGCGTCGCGCGGCTAATGCCGAGCATCTTGCCGGCCAGGGCTTTGTCTCCCTTCACTTTTGAGAAGACGCGCTCGATGGTGGCGCGCTCGATATCTTCCAGGTCAGTGGCGTAGAGGTCGTCGGCACGACCGGAAAATTCTCGCGAATCGGGCGCTTCGGTTAGCACTTCCGAGCGCACGATGGCCGGCGGCAGGTCGTCGACCTCGATAATGCGCTGATCGCCGAGAGCGACGGCACGCTCCAGACAATTTTCCAGTTCGCGGACATTCCCGGGCCAGTCATACGCCAGCAGCGCATTTATGGCATTGCTGGAGAGCTGGACGCCGCGTCCGGGAGCCAGCCGCTCGAGGAAAAATGCCGCCAGGATGGGAATATCGGAACGGCGCTCGCGCAGCGGAGGCAGAGAAATCGTGACCACGTTGAGGCGGAAATAAAGATCCTTGCGGAAGGTTCCTTTCTTGTATTCGGTGTCGAGATTGCGGTTGGTAGCGGCCATGATGCGCACGTCCACCTTGACTTTTTGATTACTACCCACCGGGCGGACTTCTTTTTCCTGGAGAAAGCGCAGAATCTTGGCTTGCATCTCCAGCGGAAGTTCGCCGACCTCGTCGAGAAAAATTGTGCCGGTATCGGCCGATTGCAGCAGGCCCTGCTTCGAACGAAGAGCGCCGGTGAAGGCGCCTTTCTCATACCCGAACAGTTCGCTTTCGATGAGGGTGGGGACGAGCGATCCGCAATCGACGGCGACAAAGGGACGGCTGGCCATGGTGCCGCGGAAATGCAGGGCGCGTGCCACCAGTTCCTTGCCGGTTCCGCTTTCGCCCGAAATCAGCACCGGCGTCCGTGTGTCCTTGAGGCGCGAAATAAGCCGCAGAACGTTCTGAATGCCGGTGGAATTGCCGATGATGCCGTGCAGCGACGCCTCGGTTTCCGACCGTTCCCGAAGATAGAGATTCTCTTCGACCAGGCGAACCTTGTCGGCCATGCGGCGCAGAAAAAGGCGCAGATCATCGAGCGGAGCGAAGGGCTTCGCAATGTAATCGTAGGCGCCTAGCTTCATCGCTTGGACCGCTGTTTCTACGGACCCATGGCCGGTCATGACCGCGACTTCGGTGCGGGGATGGGCGCGCTTGGCCTGCTCCAGAAATTCGATTCCAGACATGCGCGGCATCACCATGTCGGTGAGCACCATGTGCACAGGCTGCTCTTCGAGCAGCATCAGGGCCGCGTCACCGCTCTCGGCTTCAAGGCAGAGGAAGCCGAGCGACTCGCCGACTGTCATGCACAGCCGTCGGATGGTTTGCTCGTCATCGACAATCAGCAATCGGATGCGGAAGTCGTTTTTCGTTGCATCCTGCGTCGGCAAAATCTGAGTCATGGCGCCGCCCTGCCCATGGTCTTCTCGACCACGGTAATGAATTCATGAACGCGAAACGGCTTTTCCACGCAGGGCGCGCCGGTGCGGCGGAGCGTGGCCGCGGTTTCTTCGTTGGCGATATCGCCAGTGATAAAAACAAGCCGTGAGGCCAGTTCGGGGCGATGGGTGACGATCCAGGCAAAGACCTGCGCGCCGTCGACGCCCCCCGGCGTGCGCATGTCCGAAATGACACCGTGAAAATTGCCGTTGGCCAGCAGTCGCAAGGCGTCGGCGCCGGATTCGGTCGCAACCACGGAGTATCCGTGACCCTCCAGAACCGCGCGCACCAAGGCCATGACGGCCGGTTCGTCTTCAATAAGAAGCACTGGCGCACAAGCGAGTCTAGTTCCAGTTTGCGTCATTTGGGATGCACTCCTGCAACCGCTCCAAAGGATGCCGTCTCCGATGCTGCCGGGAGGCGGACGATAAAAGTCGCTCCTTCAGAGTCCTGGTTGTTGCGGCAAACAATCTCGCCGCCATGTTCATGGACAATTCCATAGCAAATACTCAGGCCCAAACCGGTGCCCTTGCCAACGTCTTTGGTGGTAAAGAAAGGATCAAAAATACGATCGGGATCGGCGATGCCGACGCCGTTATCGGAAAAAGAAATCTCGACGAATGCGCCGGCTCGGGTGCTCCTGATCTCAATGCGCGCGGGGCGAGCCGGGCGAGCGCTTTCGCGGACGGCATCGTAAGCGTTGTTCAGAATGTTGAGAAAGACCTGCTGCAGCTGGTGGGAATCTCCGATGACTTGGGGCAGGGACTCGTCGAGCAGTTCAATCACGTCAATGCCGTGACTCACGAAGTCGTAGGAGCGCAAATGCACAGTGCGCTGCAGGATGGAGTTCAGCTGAACCGGCTGACGCTGCGGCGGCACCTGGCGGGCAAAGCTGAGCAGGTTTTGCACGATCTGCTTGGTGCGCTGCGCTTCCTGCAGAATCACGCGCAGATCGCGCCGCGCGCTTTCCGGGAGCTCGGGGTTTTCCATCAGGAGGTCGGTGAATCCGAGAATGGCGGTGAGGGGATTGTTGACTTCGTGGGCGACGCCGGCGACCAGTTGTCCGACGGCCGCCATCTTCTCGGCATGCACTAGCTTGGCGCGCAGCATGGCGGAGTCGGTCACGTCGGTCATGACGACCACAATGTTGCTCACCCGGCCGTCTTCGCTGCTAATAGGGCTCAGATTGACGGAGAACTGACCACTGACGCCGTCGCCGCGAAGCAGCGGCAGGTCAAAGTTGTCCACTTGCTGCCCGCGCGTCACGGCTGCCAGCGCTTCGCGGAGCGCGGCGCGGCGCGGTGGGGCACACAGGTCGGGCAAGGGGTGCCCCAGAATCTGCGACTGCTGAAAACCGAGACCGCTCCAGCGCCGGTTGGCATAACTGATCACGCCTTCGGTGTCGGTAACCAGAATCAGGCTCTGGGTATGGTTGAGGATTTTGCTGGAAAAATCACGCTCTTTCTGCAATTCCGTTTGCGATTGGCGGAGGCCGCTGATATCGAGCATCAGTCCGCGGTGCTGCAGAACGTTGCCGGCGGAATCGCGCATCGCAAAACAGTTCATGAATACGTGAACGGGCGATCCATCCTTGCGACGCAGAACTTCTTCTTGATTGTGCATCTCGCCCCCGCGTTTGAGCAGTTCCGCGAGTTCCTCCCGCCGCCGCGGAGAAAAATAGACCTGGGTGGGAATGTCGAGTTGCAGCACTTCATCACGGCTGCTGTAGCCGAGGATGCGCACCAGCGAGTCGTTCACTTCGACGAAGCGGCCCTGGGGCGTGGAAACGTAAATTCCTTCCTGAATGTTGTCGAATAGTTCGCGGTAGCGGCGCTCGGCATCGCGCCGGTCGCTGATGTCCTTGAGCACGTGTACGGTCTGCAACTGGGCGCTGCTGGCGGCATGAATGCGCGAAGTTGAAATCAGATAAGTGCTTTCCAAGACGGGATGCACATATTCGTCGAGACCCTCGCCGCTGCGGCAAAACGGACAAGAGTGCGGCGAAGTACCGGTCGAAAGCGCATCGAGCGCCCGCATGTTGATGCCGATCAGCTGGTCTGGGGCGATGCCGACGAAATCCGCCAGCGAGCGATTGACCCGGAGAATGTTGTGTTGCTCGTCGTGGACCACGATGAAGTCGCTGATGGCATCGAAAACTTCCACCCAGTGGCGGTTGGCCTGCTGCATACGGTTGAACATGCAGGCATTCTCGAGAGCAATGCCGGCGTGGCCGGCGATCGCCCGCAGCAACTGGTGATCCTCGACGGCGGGCGGAGCACCGCGGTCAGCGAGACAAAGAACGCCGATTGGTTGCCCCGATGAGCCGGCCAGCCGGACCAGTGTGCAATCGGTCCATCGCAGACTCGAGGCGAGCGCGCCTCCCAACATCTCGCCCGCCGGCGCGAAGACGACATCGGTGGGGTATTTCGGCAAGGCCACACTGAGCGCACGACTGAAGCGGCGAAGCAGCGGCTTGTCGTTAATCTCGGAAACGCCGACCTCAGCGGTGGCGTCGCAGTTCAGGACAGTATCCAGTTCCGATGTCTCGACAAGGCTGAGGGCAACCGAGCGGGCTCCGAGCAGGGCAGCCGCGCGGAGAGCGAGTTTGCATGTGAACTCCGGCAGATGCAGAACCGTGTTAAGTTCGAGCGCCATGGCAACCAGGGCCTCGGCGCGGCGGTGGTGCTCCTCGGATTGGTGCAGGTTACGGGTAAGTTCGAGAGCGATGGCAACTTGCGCCGCCAGAGCACGGGCACGACGAACGTCTTCGTCGTTGATCCCCCCGGCTTCGATGCGGTCGAGCACGCTGAACATCCCAAGCATCTCGCCATTCGAACCGAGCAGGGGCACGGCGAGGAATTGGCGGACATGAAGAGCCGCAACGAAATCCAAATCAGCGCCCGGAATGCTGGAGGCATCTTCGGTGACGAACACATTTTTTTGCTTCAGCGTGCGCGTCGCGACGCCATCGTGCAGCGGGATATCGACAGGACGGGCCGTCCCTTTCTCGACTCCCCATCGAATGCGGAATGCGCTCGCTTCGAACAGCCCAATGAAGCAGCGCTGGAAGCCGAGGAAACTGGCAACACGAGCCGCCGAGGTCTGCATGAACTCGTCGAGCTTTCCGGCGGAACCTAGTTCCAGGGAAATCTCGAGGATTTCGTGCAGTTCATGGGCCTGGGCCCGGGCCATGCCGCACAACTCAGCATTGGCGATAGCCACCGCTCCAAAACCGACCAGCGCTGAAACCAGGGTCTTGTCTTCCTCGGTAAACGGTTGGGTGGAACGGGGGTAGACCAGAATCGCACCCTGCGAGCGCGAGGTGCGAAACGGTGCCCCGATCAGAATTCCGGGCGGCGATTCTTCCCCGAAATGAGAGGCGCCGTCGATGCTCACCGTAATGCGCTCGCGGGCGGCGACGGTACGGCTGGCGATCTCGATCGACGAGCGCAGGTCGTTCTGCTCGAAACGTAAACGGATGGAGCGGGCAAGCTTCGGAAATTCGGTGGAGACAGCCTGCAGCTGGAACAGTTTCTCCGGTTGGACGAAAACGAGTACGGCGGGCGCATGCAGCAGCACGCGGAGGCGGTCGGCGATGTTCTCCATCACCGCAGCCGTGTCGGGCAAGCCATGCAGAGCGCCGGCGACCTCAACCAGAACGGTGGCGCGTCGGTGCTCTTCGCGCGAAAGCTGGTTCAGGCGGAGGGCTTCGAGTGCGGTGCCAAGCTGGGCCGCCAGGATCGTGAGCTTGCTTACGGCGTCATCGTCAAATCCGGCGTGGGGAACACTCCGCACGAACGCGATAGCGCCGACCACTTCGCCGGAAACCAGCACAGGCGCGGCCATGGCGGAGTGCGCGCGGCATTTAACCAGCCAGGGGTAACGAGCGACGTTGTCGTGGTTTAGAAAAAAGGGGCGACGTTTCTGAACCGCTTCAATGGCAATGGATGGGGCGGCGGATGGATCACCGGGGCGCAGGCGCGTGCCTCGAAACGACTCGGCATGATCGCCCTCGGCTTCGGCCCCGGTCAATTCACCGTCGGAGGAGCAACTCCAAAAGTAAACGTCGCTCGCACGAAAGAAAGATCGAGTGAGAAGGCAGAACGAACGGAGCAGATGGCCGGGATCGCCACTCTGAAAAGCGGCCCGGGAAAGCTCCAGAAGAAGCTTCTGGAACGACTCCTCAGACTGAGACGGGTGCTCGGTCCCCGAATTTCCGGCGTTAGTTGTCAGTGCGCACCATTCGGTTTATCTAAGCAGTTGAAAACAATTGAATTACATCAAAACTACGCTTGATTCTCAAATTGAGTCAAGGGAATATGCGGTGGCAGTGCCAACTTTGGAAATGGCTCAAAGGTGATACCGGCGTCTCACTCTGCGATCGGACGACATCGGACGACCGGGTGATCCTGGCATCGGTTGATCTAAGGGCTCCGCTCCTGAACTTCAATCGCGCAAGCGCCGGCTGGCCCCATCTCTCGATCACCTAAGGCTCGTCCGCTCATTGTCTTGCGAAGATCACCAAAGTAATGAACAAGAGGAAGTTTTAATATCCGCCGGGGTGTTGCTTGCACGAATATGGGATGAATGCCCGTTCGCAAGGAAGGTGACGTGAGTCTTCGAGCACTGAATCGTATGTTCGCGGTCGGCCTGTTGCTGCTTGGCGCATGGGCCGCGACAAGCGCTCCGAACGCATGGGGACAGGAAGAAGCTACCCGGAAAACAAAGAGCAGGGTGGAGCCGGTGTATCCGGAACTGGCGAGGAAGATGAAGATCACCGGCATGGTGAAGATCCAGGTGACGATAGCTGCCAACGGGTCGGTGAAGACCGCCTCTCTGGTTGGCGGGCACCCGTTGTTGGCGAACGCCGCTCTGGATGCGGTCAAGAGGTGGCATTTCGAGGTGGCCGCGGAAGAGTCAACGCAGGTTGTGGAATTCCGTTTTGACCCGGGTCGGTAAGCAGGCAACACCGGGTCCGAAGCGCTGGCTGAGGAAGGTTTAAACATGAATATCAAGAAAAAACTCTATGTGAGTTTCGGCTTCATTCTGGCAACCGTTCTGGTGCTTCTCGCGATCAACCTGTACGGAGTGCATCGCGAGCACGAGACCAAGGCTGCGGCACAGAGTTCCATCGACATGACCGAGGCTACCTCGACGGTGCGGTTTCAGATGATGCAGAACCGACTTCACCTGCAGAACTACCTGCTCAGCGGGGATACGCGCGACGTGGAGAAGATGACTGACGGCGAACATCAGTTGAGTGAAGCGCTGCACCACGCCCAGGAACTGGCCAATTCCGCGCAGCAGCGTGGCAGTCTGGAGAAAGTGCAGGGTCTCGAGCAGTCCTGGGGCGGCGATTTCGCCAGCCCACTGGTGGAAAAACGCCGGGCCGTGGACGGCGGCAATGCGACCGTAGCCGAACTACAGATTTTCTATTTGCAAAAAGATCCAAACTCCTGGGTCAGCCGTTCGAGCGATGTTCTGGACGAGGTTGACCGGGAGAATCGCAAACTGCTGGACGAGCGGCGCCACTCCGATGAATCGGCAGCGGCCTATACCATTCTGTTTTCCGTACTCAGTTCCCTGGTCGCTGTTGGCTTGGGCGGGATCATTGCCTTCCGCACCGCCACCGGGATCACGGGACCCCTGACCCGACTCATTCACGTGGCCGACCAAATCGGGCAGTCCGGCGACCTAGAGCACAATATTGACGTTCACGGCAAGGATGAGATTGGACAACTGGCCCGGACTTTCGACTCCATGGTGAAGTACCTGAAGGAGATGGCGGCTGTTTCCGAAGCCATCGCCGGGGGCAATCTGGCAGTCGAAGTCCGTCCACGCTCGGCCAACGACACGCTGGCAAACGCTTTCACCCGGATGGTGGAAGGCTTGCGCGGGATGGTGCGCAACGTGCGCGACGCCGCGTCCCAGGTGGCCAGCGCGTCCACCCAGGTGGCCAGCGCTTCCGACGAGTCGGCCCGCAACAGCCTGCAAACTTCTTCGGCCATTGATGAAGTTACCAGCACCATGCACGAAATGAGCGTGAATGTGCAGAACATGGTCAAGAGCACGCAGACACAGGCCTCAAGCGTCAGCGAAACCTCAGCCTCGATTGACCAGATGGTGACCTCCATCCAGCGGGTTGCGGATACGGCCAAGGTCCTCCTCGATATTTCGAACCGTTCGCGCGAGGAAGTCCACAGCGGCATTGGCACCATGGAAAAGGCGACCGACGGCCTGAACCGGATCAACACCACGATTCGCTCCTCCGGCGAGATCATTGACGCGCTCGGCACGCGTGCCGACGACATCGGCAAGATCATCGAAGTGATCGACGATCTGGCGGAACAGACCAACCTGCTGGCACTGAACGCCGCCATCGAAGCGGCGCGGGCAGGCGAGCACGGCTTGGGATTCGCCGTGGTGGCGGACGAAGTCCGGAAGCTGGCGGAGAAATCAGCGCAGTCCACCAAAGAGATTTCCGAGCTGATCGGAAGCATCCAGAAAGAAGCACGCAAAGCCGTCGATAACATGGAGAAGAGCACGACCATCGTGAACGAAGGACTAAACCTTGGTCAGGAACTGAATGGCGCGCTGCGCAAGATTTCGAACGTGGTGACCGAGGTCTACAAGTTCGCGCAGGAAATCGGGGCCGCCACCAACGAGCAGTCGCACGGCTCGTCGCAGATCGCGCGCGCCACCACGCGCTTGAACGAAATCACGCACGAGATCAACTCCGCGGTAGAAGAACAGGCTTCCGGAGCGCAGGCGGTGGTGCAGGCTATGGAGCGCATGCGCGAGCTGGTGCAGTCCAATACCTCTGGGTCGACCGAACTGGCTGCTTCCTCTGATCAGATGTCCAAGATGTCGCGGGGCTTGCTGGATTCGATGGACCGTTTTGCGCTGCGCCCGAACGAAAGAACGAATGCAACGAACGACCGGTCAAACGACAAGCCGAATGACAACCCTCCGGGGTACGGGAACACCAGCCGGACGGCGGCGGTGGGATCGCGTTGAGGGAGTTTCAACCATGAGCCGGGAAACACACATTGTGGGCTTCCGGGTGGGACGCGAGACCTACGGCGTGCCCATCACATCCCTGCATGAGATCGTCCGCGTGCCCGAAATCACGGCGGTGCCGGACGCGCCTGATTATCTGGAAGGGGTCATCAATCTGCGCGGCAAGATCGTCTCGGTGGTGGATCTGCGGAAGCGCTTCGGGAAGCCGTCCGCCGGACTGGACCGGCGCAGTCGCATTCTGGTGGTGGAACACCGCGGCCGGCTAGCGGGCATGATTGTGGACTCGGCGTCCGAGGTCCTGAAAATTCCCGAGAGCGACATCGAAGCCGCGCCCGCCATGATGCAGGCCGGCGGATTGGATTGTGTGACCGGCCTCGGCAAGTACCGCGGTCGGCTGATCATTCTGCTGGATATCAGCAAGGTATTGGGGGCGAGGGAGTTGGGAAACGAAGCATCGGTAGAAAAGCTGGCGGAAAAACCGGCTGCGACTGGTAGCGACAAGACAGGGACCAAGGCGGGAAGCAAGACCGCCTCGGCCGGAAAGTAGCGGCGGGAACCAAACCCACATGAGCACGATCGACTCACCGGCACTCACCGACGCGGAATTGAAACTCCTGCAAACCCTGGTCTACCAGGAGTGCGGCATGCACTTCGACGACCGGCGCACTCCCTTCCTGCAGGACCGTTTGCAGCGCCGCTTGAAAGAGTGCCATCTGGATTCGTTCTACGCCTACTATCGCCTGCTCACCAGCCACCAGGGAAAACAAGAGCTGTCACGCCTGCTCGAAAACCTCACCGTCAACGAAACCAGCTTTTTCCGGAACAAGGCGCAGCTGGAATTGTTTCAGAGAGACGTGATGGACGACATTCTACGGCGCAAGCAGGATCGTCACGACTACAGCGTGAGAATCTGGAGCGCCGGCTGTTCCACCGGACAGGAACCGTACACCATGGCCATGCAGATAGCCGATGCGCTGTCCTACCACTATCTGCGCCATCCTCTGCCCTACGAATCGCCGGTACCGAAGCCTATGGTGCCCGCGCCCTGGCGGCTGGAAATTCTGGCCAGCGACATCAACTACTCGGTTTTACGCGCGGCGCAGGAGGGCTCCTACGGTGAGCACCAGATGGCTGGGGTCGATTATGGCTACCGCTTACGCTATTTCGACAAAGTGGGCGATCGCTACGTGGTGAAGAAGAATGTCAAGGAACTGGTGCACTTCGACTTTCACAATCTGAAAACCGAATTCTTGCCGCAGCGCAACGACGTTATCTTCTGCCGCAACGTGATGATGTATTTCGATGAAGCCGAGCAGAAGCGACTCGTCGAGAAGTTCTACCGCTGTTTGAATCCCCAGGGATACCTCTTTGTCGGACACGCCGAGAGCTTGCTCGGGCTGACCGACAAATTTCAGATGGTGCATCGCAACAGCGGCACGGCGTACCAGCGAGTGGAGGTTGAAGCTTGACCGTCCCCCCCGACGATCGCATGACAGAACTCCGGCAGCTGTTCTTCGAAAGCGCGGGTGAACTTGTCCAGAAACTGAACGACGAAGCCATGCACCTGGAGAAATCGCCCGGCGACGCGGACACCGCCCGCAGCCTGCGCCGCACCGTGCATACGCTTAAAGGAGACGCGGCCGCCTGCGGTTTCCGCGAACTCAGCGAACTCTCCCATGAGTTCGAGGACGTGCTCACGCTCGAAAACGCGGCGGCGGCTTCGGTTCCCGAGATCGCCTTGCGTGCAGCCGACGTGTTTGCCGCCTTGCTAGAGGCATATCGCAAGGGGAAGAAACTGCCGAGCATCCAGTCCTTGCGCGCGGACATTGCCCGTCTGGCACACCCGGTGGCGCGCGGCGCGGCCAAAGCAAGAACGTCGAAGAAGAAACCCGCCCAGAAAACCAGCCCCTGGTCGGAATACGATCAACTGGCAATTACGCGGGCGGTGGCGGAAGGCAAGCGCGTTTATCACGTCGTAGTGCAGATGGACCCGCACTGCGCCATGCCCATCGCCGGACGCCAGATGATCCAGTTGGCTCTGGCCGGACTGGGCGAAATACTGGCTCTTTGCCCGGTCGAAGGCAGTGTCGGGCCCATGAACCGCGTGGAAGCGGCGCTAGCATCGGAAAAACCGGCGGAGCAGATCCGGACGAAATGCAGCATTCCGACGATTGCCCTGAGTGTCAAAGTCACGTCACTGTGCGCCGCTGCGCCGTCGCGCCCGCTTCTGCCTTCGTTTGCCCGTGCTTCAGGCAAGGACACGGACCGAGACAGCGACCACGACGCCCGGGACAACGACGAGATCATGCCCTCTGCGACCGCCGATGGCACCACCGGCGTCGCTGCTGTCGCTGAAAATGACGCGCCCCGGGAATCGGCGTCGGCATCCACCGTGCCGGGCAGCGCCGACAATTTGCTGCGCGTGGATGCGGAAAAAATCGACAGCGTACTCAATCTGGTCGGTGAACTGATCCTGGCGAAATCGATGTTGCAGCAAGCGCTCCTCGAATTTGGGCAGCGCTTCCCGAAAGATGTCCTACGGGGAAAGTTCTCCGATGCCATGGCGTTCCAGGGGCGCGTTTTGAATGACTTGCAGCACTCGGTCATGAAGATTCGCATGGTGCCCGTCGATCAGTTGTTCCGCCGCTTCCCGCGCATAGTGCGGGACGTCGGCCTTCAGTGCGGCAAAGAAGTCGAACTGCTGGTCAAGGGCGGGCAAACCGATCTCGACAAAAGCATTCTGGATGCCATCGCTGAGCCGCTGACTCACCTGGTGCGAAACGCGGTCGGCCACGGGATCGAAACGGTCGAGGAACGGGTTCGCGCCGGCAAGCGGCCGAAGGGGACATTGCGCCTGGGTGCTTATCACCAGGGAAACCAGGTGGTCATCGAGGTCACCGACGACGGCGCTGGCATTGATGCCGAAAAAGTTCGGGAGCGAGCCCTCTCCCAGGGATTACTGAAACCGGATCAGGCAGCCCGCTTGACCGAGGCCGAGACTTTGGAGCTGATCCTGCAGCCGGGATTCTCCACCGCGAAAGAGATTACCGAACTCTCGGGCCGCGGCGTGGGCTTGGACGTTGTGCAAAGCGTGCTGGGACGCCTCAAGGGAACCGTGCAGATCGAAACTGCTGTGGGACGAGGCACGACCTTCCGCCTGCGCCTTCCGCTGACCTTGGCCATTATCCGAGCGTTGATGTTCCGGGTGGAGCAGCGCCTCTACGCCCTGCCGCTGAACGCGGTGGCGGAGATCGCGCGTACCGTGGAAGAAGATATTCATCAAGTGGAGCACTATGACGTGCTGCAACTCCGCAACGACGTGTTGCCTCTGTTGCGACTGGGGTCGAAACCCCCGAGCGGTCCGGAAACGGCGCGACGCAAGGTCTTTGTCCTGGTGATCATCAGTGGAGACCGCAAGTTCGGTGTCGTCGTCGACGAACTCGTGGGCGAGGACGAGCTGGTCATCAAGGCGCTCGATGACCAGTCGATCACAACCGACCTGGTGAGCGGAGCTTCGATTCTGGGTGACGGCAGGGTGGTTCTCATCCTCAACATGATCGCCTTGATGGACCGCTTCACGCGCGGGCGGGCGGATGCCGCCAATCCGCGGATGGTGGGGTTGATGTCGAAGGGCAGCGGCGAGACTCACACTGGCGAGATGCGGTCACGCGGTATCGCAGGGAGCCAGGCATGACAAAACCGGTGCGGGTTCTGGTGGTGGATGACTCGGCGCTGATGCGTAAGCTGATTCCCCGGATTCTTGAGCAGGATGCCTCGATCGAAGTTGTGGGCACGGCGATCGACGGCAATTTTGCCTTGAAGAAAATCGAGGACTTGTCGCCGGAGGTCATCACGCTCGACCTGGAAATGCCCGGACTGAACGGCATCGACACTCTGAAACAAATCATGCGGCGCGGGCGGCTGCCCGTCATCGTGGTCAGCTCGCACAGCACTGCCGGGGCGTCGATCACGCTCAAAGCGCTGGCGCTGGGTGCGTTTGATTTCGTGGCTAAACCCACCGACGTCGCCGCGCGCATGCCGGAAATTGCCTCCGAGCTGATTAAAAAAATCCGGGCTGCGGCGCAGAGCAGCGGGGTGCAGACGCAGTTCCTGCCGGGAGAAACCCACCACGAGCAGGCCAACAAGATGCAGCCCGTCGCCCCCACGCGCATTATCGCCATCGGAGTGTCGACCGGCGGTCCGAACGCTTTGCAATACTTGTTTTCGCAGCTTCCGGTGGAGTTTCCTGGCAGCATCCTGGTGGTGCAGCATATGCCCGACGGCTTCACGGAACTGTTTGCCAAGAGGCTCGACGAGTGTTGCCCAATCCGGGTGAAGGAAGCGCAGTCGGGTGACTTGCTGGTCGCCGGGCGAGCCCTCATTTGTCCAGGAAACCGGCACATGAAAGTGAAAAAATTGCCGCTGGGCAACGTGGCCGTGCTCTCCGAGGAGGCTCCGGTAAACGGACACCGTCCGTCGGTGGACGTGCTGTTCCACAGCGTAGCCAAGGAGTTTGGTCAGCAAGCCGTGGCCGTGCTGATGACCGGCATGGGAGAAGACGGGGCGACCGGCCTGGGCGACATCCGGACAGCCGGGGGATACACCGTGGCCCAGAGCCAGGAGACATGCGTGGTTTACGGCATGCCCAAGGCGGCCATTGAACGCGGATTCGTGATGCGCATCGCGGACCTCCAGGATGTACCCAGCGTTTTGCAAGCGCAATGCGCGCCTGACCGCACCCGGGGGGACAGTATCGATGTCAAGCGGGCGACCAGTACCGCAAGTAACTAGAGTTATCTATGGAAAGTATGTAGTTCGTGATTAAGTGATAGTTGGGGAGGTTTGCCATGGAAAAGTTTGCGCCCGTAAAACGGAGCGAAGACGGACAGCCGGTACGTTATCTGATTGTGGATGACTCGGTGTTCGCCCGCAAGAACCTGGCCCGGATGGTCGAAACATTCGGAGGACAGGTAATCGGCGAGGCGGGCGACGGAGTCTCGGCCATCAGCGAGTACGAACGGCTCAGGCCCGACATCGTTCTGATGGATATCACCATGCCGCAGATGGAAGGCATCGAGGCGGCGGAAAAGATCGTGCGCGATCATCCCAGCGCCCGTATCGTGATGGTGTCATCGGTCGGCTACCAGGAGAACATCGTCGCCGCACTGCAGCGGGGTGCCCGGCACTTCGTGCAGAAACCGGTGAAGCCGGAAGTCCTCTATGAAGTCATCAAGTACGTGATGCGTGACGATGGCGTCACGGTGCGGGGCGCCGGAGCTGGAGCCTAGTCATGCGGATGGACCTGATTCAACCTTTCATTAACTCCGCCGACGCCGTCCTCGCGCAGGCGATGCAGTCGCCCATTTCCATCGAGAATCTGAGCATGGAACAAGAGGCCTACCGGCGAAAAGGCGTCGCGGCCGAGGTTTGCCTCACGGGCGAGATTGAAGGGCGGATTATTTTCGATGCCGACCGGGGAGCGGCGGTGCAACTTGCCGGCCGTCTTGCCGGAATCGAAGTATCCGACACCGACGAAGATCTGGTTCGGGAAGCGGTCTGTGAGCTAGCCAACCAGACCATTGGCAACGCCGTCACCACCCTCAACGACCAGGGATTTCACTTTCGCGTGCATCCACCTACGCAGCACACTTCCGAGCAGGGCAGCAAAAGCAGTGAAGACACTGAAGCCCTGGTGCTGTGCTTCAATACTTCCAACGGAAACGTCTTCATGAATGTGGCCTTGCGCTACCACGGCCGGGAGATGGAAGCCGCCGCGGTCGCGGGATAGGAACGCTCGTTCCTTACGGACCGCCAATCAGAAAAACCGGATTCTGCGGTGGGTTCAATTGACCCGGCGATATCGGCGCGCGCGTACCGATGGGTGCCGGTTGATTCAGGATATAAGTGTCACTGGACGTGTCGACGATATTGACATTACCGGCATCGCAACTGGCGAGATACGCTCGGCTACTGTCGCCGCCGGAGGCCATCATAAAGCGGAAGGTCGCATGGTAGGGAGCTGGAGGAGTCGGAGCAACACAAGCGGCCACGTAGTACGGATCCGGCCCTCCGCCAGGTAAAAACTCGATGGTCGCGTCCGGAAATCCTGGGATCGGAGTTGAGTCGGTGACCGTGATGCTCGCGGCGTCGATTGCTGTTACCTGAGGGCAGATATTATTGTTCGAGTCTTCGTAGTAAGCCCCAACATAAGCGCGGGTGCCATTGGGCAGAGATGTAACGGCGACGACCATCAACGGCGTCGCTTCGGTGGTGCTCAAGCAGGGGTCCGTGCCGGCGCGGGTACTGGGTGGGACGGTGGGAATGCACGATATGGCCTGCATTGGTGCGCAGGCGGAGATCGGGCCGCCCGCAAGAACAGCGGGGACCGACTGCGAGACATCCAGTATCGTCAACTGGCCCAGCATCGTCGACTGGTTAAACCACGGTATGTACAACCGGTTCAAATTCCCGTCGTAGAGCATAAAAGTAGCGCCAGGGACGCTGACGCTGGCATCGATCACGGGATCCGGCCCAGCCGTGGAAGTCGTATCAATTGTGCTCACCACACCATCCTGCTGAGGACTCCCTGTAGTGCCGTTGAGCACATACAGGCGCTGGCTGTCGTTGCGCGCAATCACCCAGACCGGCGCATTGAACGATCCGTTGATGGTTCGCGGTGACAGGTCGGCGGTATTGAATCCATCAAGCGTGCTGTCGCCATAGTTGGCTACGTAGAATTTGGTGTTGTCCGGCGTAACGCCTATTGCATCCGGCTGGTTTCCGACCTCGACGGTCGTCGTCAGGCTGCTGCTAAGGGTGTTGACCACGCCGACCGCGTTGTTACCAGGGAAGCTGGGGTCCGGCACCAGACCCGGTAAGGTCACATACGCCGTCGTAGCCGACGGAGCAACCGCCACATAACTCGGCGCCGAATTCGGCGGCAGACTGATAGTGGTGGTGCTAGAGATCGTTGTGCCGCTGAAGTTCAGCCCGGTAATCGAATCGGCGACCGTGCCAATCGCGGAGTGGTTTGCCACCAGGATCTCGCTGGCGGACTGCTGCACGGAATGGACGGGAGCGAGGCCCACGTTAGCGATGCTTACGACCGAGTCGCCGGAAACATCGATCACCATGGCGGTGCCGGGCACAACGCCGCCGTTATTGTTGATCGACATCACCGTGTGGGCCCCCGCCGGGTTCGGAAAGATTGGAGGATTTGGGATAATAATCGGGCGGAAAGTGTCGCCGCACCCGCTACAGATCAGATAAACCGACAGCACGAACCCCAGCCAGAGAAACCGCTTCATTCAAACTCCGTAGAAAAAATTGGTCTTACGCGGAATCCGTTATTGTATCGGGAACCGGCCCATGAGGGGAAATCAACCCCGAATCACGTAGAGACAGCCGCCCTCGCCGGGGTCCCCAGACCGCGCGGTTTTCGCGGGCTGGGGTGGTCAGCTGTCCGGCGAGCGAAGCTCGCCCCCGCATTGGTGAGAAGCAGATACAGGCAAGTTTGGTTGCCGGGGCGGATCCGCGATAGGGCTAGAGACGTGGAGTTCGGAGTTTACCCGCGCCCGCGGCGCGACTTCGTTTGGCTCCCGGCGGGCATCTCGGCAACTTTTGCCGATCCGGAGGGCTTCTTCGTCTGGGCCAGGCTTTCCTTCAGCGCCGCCATCAGATCCACTACCGGGGCCAGCTTCTTCGGTTGTTCGACGGCCTGCACTTCCCCGCCCTCGAGTTTCGCTTCAATCAGCTTCTTCAGATTTTCCTGAAATGTGTCGTGATATTTCTCCGGATCCCATTCGCCCGCCAGTGCCTCGATCAGCTGATGAGCAACTTTAATTTCCGCCTCTTTAATCTCCACATCGGGAGCGCCAAACGACTCGACCTCGCGAACCTCCTCGGCGTAGTACATCGTGTGCAGCATCATTCCACCTTTATGCGGACGCAGAAACACGGTGTATTCGCGGTTGTGCATGGTGAGTTTGGCGATGGCAACGAACTCACTCTCCTCCAGCGCTTTGGTGAGCAACGCGTAGGGACGGCGGCCCGCTTCCTCAGGAACCATGTAATACGACGACTCGAAATACACCGGATCCACTTCGCTCGTCTTCACGAATTCGAGTATCTCCATCGTCTTCGCCGTCTTCGGCTCGATCTTCTTGATCTCTTCGGGATCGATGATGACGTATTCGTCTTTGCGGTACTCATAGCCCTTGACGATATCGCTGCGCTCGAGCACCTGGTTGTCCGCCGGGCAAATGAGCTGCTGCTTTACCCGATGGTGGTCGGTGCGGTGAAGCTGGTTGAACGAGATGCCGCTGCTGCGCGCGCCCGAGAACAAACGCACCGGCATCGAGATTAATCCGAACGTAAGATATCCAGACCAGACTGAAGCGGCCATTGCTTTCTCCCCACGTCGAGACGAAGCTAGCCTCGTCCCGCCAAACGCGGCGAACCGCGTCAGACAAAATTAGAATTCACCCAAGCGTACAGAAGTGTAGCCTAAACCGGGTGAGGTTGCGTCCGCCAGATCATGGGGCGAATCCAAAGGTCAAGCCCTACATGGCGTGGTCCGCTCCCGCCGAACACCGAATATAGTGTTATCGGACGAGGATCGTGCGCTCCAGCCGGCAGTTATCAGTTATCAGTTATCCATTTGTCATCAATTATCAGTTGTCAGGGAGTCAGATTCTACGGATAACTGAGAACTCACAACTGAGAACCTACTCCACCATGCTCAACTCTTTCCCAGCCCACGCCTGGGCCTCGTCCCCATCGCGCCTGGCCATCGCCGCGGCGGTGACGCTGGGCTTCGCGGTGCTGGCGAGGACCCTGCGCGGCGTCAATCGCTCTGGGGCTGTGGCGGGCGGTCTTGCCTGTTTCGTCCTTTTTGCCGCTACCGGCCCAACTGGTTTCGCCACGCTAGCCGCGCTGTTCATGATGACCTGGATCTCCACCCGCTTGGGATACCGGCGTAAGCTGGCGCTCGGGCTCGCCGAGCGTCGGGAAGGCCGGAATGGCTGGCAGGTCCTGGCCAATCTGGCTGTGGCTGCCCTCGGCTCATTGGTTTTCAGCGCCACTGGGAATCGGGTGTGGTTGGTGGCGGCGCTGGCGGCGCTGACCGAAGCAGCGGCCGACACCGTGGCCAGCGAAATCGGTCAATACCGTGGTGCGGACGCGCTATTCATCACAACCTGGGAACGCGTCCCCGCAGGCACCGACGGCGGCATCACGATTCCCGGAAGCGCCGCCGGCATGGCCGCCGGTCTGGTGATTTCAGCAGTCGCGGTGGTGGGCGGGTTACTCCCTCAGTCTCAGTTCTGGATTCCGGTGGCCGCTGGATTCACCGGCATGCTCATCGACAGCATTCTAGGCGCGACCCTGCAACGTCGTGGCTGGATCAGCAACCAGACGGTGAATCTCCTAGCCACGCTGGTAGCAGCCGCCCTGGCCTGCGCCATCTTGAGGGTGGTGAGGAATTTCCTGTAGAGACGCGGCTCGCCGCGTCTCGGCTCGACCACAGCATTGAGCTCGCAGCACGCTGGAGACGGGGCGAGCCCCGTCTCTTCGAGACGTTTCGGAGGATTATGTTCGCTGCTTGACCCGGTCGAGCAGCATAAAAATCAGAACGCCCAGCATGGCATTCGCGACGCCCGACCAGATTTCGTGCTGCCAACTGGACGCCATCCGCAATCCGATTAGCCCGCGGGCAATAGTGAAGTAGACAACTTCGTGCACCACGTAGAAGAAAATCGTCAGCAGAAAACGAGCGCCGGCATTCTCCACGTCGAGCTTGATCCCCAGCGAAGACGCGCCGAATCCTACCACGGTCAGCGAAATTCCATAGAGCCCAATGGGCTGATGGGTCAGCGCGTCTTGCAGAATGCCAATCAGGCTTCCCGTAACCAAGCCAGTCACCGGACTACGCCGCGCCGTCGCGAAACCGATCGTGACCAGCAGCGGAAGATCGAAGAGCGAGAAAAAAGGAAAACGCAGCGGCAGCCACGCCTGCAGGAAAACGGCAGTCAGCGGAATCAGAACCGTCGCCGGAATACTGAACCGGTAAACCTCAACCTGCTCTCCCGATGTGTAAGTGATGGCCACTTTAGTGCGGACCATCCTCGACATCAGATTGCGGTTGCGGTTTCGGCTCGGCTGGGGCCTTCACCGGCTTGGGGGAAACCTTCGCAGCATTGGCGCCGGTCGCGGTTGCCTTGGTTGCGGAATTGGTTGCGGAAGAAGCGCTAGAGCCAACTCCAGAAGAAGGCACGGCGCTCGCGGATTTTCCCGCCGGAGGCGCAGCGCTGCCCGCCGCAGTCGGTGGGAGCGCGGCTTTGGGCTTGGCATCTTCGCCCTGGCTAGTCGTCGCGGCATTTCCCGGCACGCCGGCTTTCACGGCATCTGCCGGCTTGGACGGAACGCCGGGCAGGCGCTCGGCCAGAATGTCGACGGCGCGCATTGCGCCCCTCTGATCGGGGTCCGTCTGCCTGACATCGATCTTCGTTACCACCAGCACTTCTTCCAGTTTGCTGAGATCGGCCGCGGGACGTACCCGAATGTTGAGAAACAGATCACTGCCCGGCGCAACCTTTGTCACCCTGCCCACCAGCAGGCCCTTGGGGAAAATCCCATCTCCGCCACTGGTAAGAATCATTTCTCCGGCAGGTACGGTTTCGTCGCTCATCACTTTTTCCAGCACCACTTCGCCCGACGGCGTGCCGCGCAGTATGCCTTGCAGCCGAGTCTTGTCGAGAAGAGCGCCCACGCCACTGGTCTGATCGTTGATCAGCAGCACCAACGAAGTAGAGCCGTAAGCCCGCAGCACCTTACCCACAATGCCGTCCGCTGTGATCACCGCCATGTCGGGCTTGATGCCGTTGCTCTCCCCTTTGTCGATGTAGACCGAGCGCGAAAGCTCGCTGCCGCTCGATCCGATCACCTGCGCCGCCATGGTCTGGGAGATGAACTGTTCCTTGAAGGCAAGCAGCGCCTGCAAACGCCGCGCCTGGTCGGCGTCCTGGCTCATCCGCACCTGTTCCAGGCTCATCCGCTCGATCTGCAGCTTGAGGTTGCGGTTCTCGGCTCGCACTCCGCGCAGGTAGAAGTAGCTGTGCCAGACGTTGCTGCTGGAGGTTTGCACCCACACCAGCATCCTCTCGAGAGGAGTCACCGTTCCCACCGCCCAGATGCGGATCAGGCGAGTCGGTTCGTTGTCGGTCGTCCGCCTGACCTGCACGGCCAAGCCCAGGATCTGCGCGAACAGCACTCCCACCAGCACGATCAGATTGCGGTAGCGTCCGAGGACGTCCATAACACCAGTTCTCAGCTCTTAGCTGTCAGCTCTCAGTAATGAGATTGTCATCCTGAACGAAGGCCCGATCCTTTGGATTGTCATCCCGAACGAAGTGAAGGATCTGCATTTTGCCTGCTCGCAGCCGCACCCTACTCGATCGAAATCTTGCGCAGAAGTTTGAAGTCCGAGAGCATTTTACCGGTGCCCAGCACCACACTGCACAGCGGATCGTCGGCGATCGAGACCGGCAATCCCGTTTCTTCGCGGATCCGCTTATCGAGATTCTTAATCAGCGCTCCGCCACCGGTCAGCACGATTCCGCGGTCGCTGATATCGGCGGAAAGTTCGGGCGGCGTGCGTTCAAGCGCAACGCGGATGGCGTTCATGATCGTGGAGACGCATTCACTCAGCGACTCGCGAATTTCACTGTCGTCTACGGTGATAGTTTTGGGCACTCCTTCAATCAGGTTGCGGCCCTTGATTTCCATGGTCAGCGGTTTGTCCAGCGGATACGCAGAACCGATTTCCATCTTGATCTGCTCGGCCGTGCGCTCGCCCACCAGCAGATTATATTTCCGCTTCAGGTAATTCATGATGGCTTCATCCATCTGGTTGCCGGCCATGCGCACGGAACGCGAATAGACAATGCCGCTCAGCGATATCACCGCGATGTCGGTGGTGCCGCCGCCGATGTCGACCACCATGTTGCCGCTCGGCTCGGTAATCGGCAGCCCCGCGCCAATGGCTGCCACCATGGCTTGTTCCACAAGATGCACTTCACTCGCCTTGGCACGGTAGGCGGAATCCATGACCGCGCGCTTTTCCACCTGCGTGATCTCCGAAGGCACGCCAATCACGATCCGCGGATGCACCAGCATCTTGCGGTTGTGCGCCTTCTGGATGAAGTAGTTCAACATCTTCTCGGTGACCTTGAAATCGGCGATGACGCCGTCTTTCATCGGCTTGATGGCCACGATGTTGCCCGGGGTGCGCCCCAGCATCTCCTTGGCCTCTTTGCCCACCGCTTCAACTTCGCCCGTGTTCTTGTTGATGGCCACGATCGAGGGCTCGTTTACTACTATGCCTTTGCCGCGCGCGTACACCAGCGTGTTGGCGGTTCCCAGATCGATAGCGAGGTCGCTGGAAAACATGCTGAACAAAGAACGAAAATTGTGCGACCGCGATGAGCCGTTACTAAACCCGTTGTTTGACATAGCAATACTTCTCTTTCTCGGGAACTCGCCTCAACCCTGAAACCTGGGTCTGCCTCAGTTTCCTTGTGAGTCGCTCTCCTCTGGCTTGTTCTCTTGTACGTTTCTTCTATTCTACTTCCATGTTCCGAAGAACTGGTTGTTATCTGGGCACCGGTTGTACCGAACCTTGATTCCGAACCCTGGATTCTGAACCCCGCGTTCCGAACCTAGATTCCTTACTGAATCACCACTTTCTCCTGGCGGGTGTTGACTCCGCCTTTCGAATTCTGCGCCGTGACCGTAATCATGCTTTCCCCGTTCGGCAAGGGCGGCGTGAAATAGTGGAAGCCACCATCATCCCCGACGAGTGGCACTTCCCTGCCATTCACCATGACGCGCGCTCCCGCCTCGGTCTTCCCCGTCACTTCGATCACGTGCCCGTGCTGGATAAAAGGATCGAGGTCGAGTGACAGATCTACTTTCTCCTCCGCCTTCACGATGATGGTAAAGCGATTCTTTTCGCTCTCCACCGATTCCTTGCCGGCCGCATCGTAGGACTGGATCGACCAATAGTAAGCGCCGGTCGGCAAACCGGTCACCACCACACTCGACGTCTCCACCTTACGATCCAGCAACAAGGACGAAAAATACGGATTGTGCGAAATCCGCAGCCGGTATCCCACGGCATTCGCCATGGGCGTCCAGGCAAACTCGACTTCCTTCGCCTTTTCGTCCGCCTTCATGAAAACCGGCATCATATTGCCCGGCGTAATAGGCGTCGGCGGACCGATTTCTGTGGCCCGTTCCATGGTTTTCGATGCGCTCTGGAAACTCACCTTTTCCCAATTCGAAAGGTGAACCACTTCGCCATTGCGTTCGATTTCGCTGCTGCCTTTCCTTACCAGGATTTCATGCGAATCGTCTTTGGGATTATTGTGCACCATGGCCGACGAGTCCGGAGCCAGCGAAGCCTTCGCACCCGCCACAATCACCTGCGACTTCGAACCCTGAACATAAGTCGCGGTCGTCAGGTCCACCGTGCCCGTTGTAACCGCCACCGACACGTTCGTCTGTTGCTGATTGTTGGCCGAGTTTTCTTCGATCACGATCAACGAATCCTGTTTCACGGTGTAGTTGGTGCCGTCGTTGAAAACAATCTTCGCCATGCCCTCGGCGCCCGTCTGCACCACGTCACCTTTTTCTAGCGGCACGTTGTAGTCGGCATTGATCCAGCTATTACCGTTGCCTTTCCTTACCCGAATTGTGCCATCGAGCGCGGTGAAGTGCGCCTGCTGCGCCACCAATGCCGTCGACCCCTTGATCGGAGGCGCCATGCCCGCTACTTTTTCCAGCAAGCTCGTGGAGAAATGTCCGGCTGCCTTCACTGTCGAATCCGTGAATTTCGGGAATGCCGCGTGCATAACTGCGCCAAAGATCAGCGCCGCACCCAGCAGCGCCATGATCACGCTGCGGTACGTCACCGTCTTCCAGGCGACATAGACTTCCGGCTTGAGTTTATTCGGCACGAAACCGAGTCAACCTCACTTCAAAATCTCAAATTACTGGATATCCCCGCTGTGACCATCATATCCCCGCTGGCATGGCTATTAAACTTGGGTCAGTGGGGGGAAGGGTTACGAAAGTGACCAAGGCGATCATGGAGCGCCGGCCGTCCCCGCCCGGCTGGACGGGCGACAACTCGCCCTCTCGCTTGCCCGTCTTCACCCCGGTTGTTAGCATTGAAGTTCAGCACGATTCCCAGGAGGTTTTCAATGGCGACCGATACCATGACCAAGCCGGTGATCGACGGCGGCACGACCAGGACTAAAGTTTTCAAGAATTTCATAGACGGCGAGTGGGTCGAATCCGTCAGCGGACGCACTTTCGAAGACCGCAACCCCGCCGATACCCGCGAAGTAGTCGCCATCTTCCAACGATCCAACAAAGCTGACGTAGACGCAGCCGTGGACGCCGCCAAGCGTGCCTTTGCCAAATGGCGTCTGGTGCCCGCGCCGCGCCGCGCCGAGCTGGTCTTTCGTGCCGCCGAGATCCTGATCGAGCGCAAAGAAGATCACGCCCGTGACATGACTCGCGAAATGGGCAAGGTGCTGAAAGAAACTCGCGGCGACGTGCAGGAGGCCATCGACGCTGCCTACTACAACGCTGGCGAAGGCCGCCGCCTGTTCGGCCCAACCGTGCCGTCAGAGTTGCCCAACAAGTTCGCCATGGCCATCCGTCAGCCCATCGGCGTCTGCGGCATGATCACGCCCTGGAACTTCCCCATGGCCATCGCTTCGTGGAAGCTGCTCCCGGCTGTCGTCTGTGGCAACACCTGCGTGATCAAGCCCGCGCAGGACACCCCACTCTCCACCTTCAACCTGGTGCAGGCGCTGACCGATGCCGGCATCCCGAAAGGTGTCATCAACATAGTCACCGGTTTCGGCTCGGAGGTCGGCACACCGCTAACCGAGCACCCGGTGGTCCGCGCGATTTCGCTCACCGGCTCGTCGGCAGTCGGCAAAATTGTGGGCGCTACGGCGGCTCAAAGCTTCAAGCATTGTTCGCTCGAACTCGGCGGCAAGAATCCCATGATCGTGCTCGACGATGCCAATCTTGAACTTGCCATCGAAGGCGGACTCTGGGGCGCGTTCGGCACCACCGGACAGCGGTGCACCGCAACCAGCCGCATCATCGTGCAAAAAGGCGTGTACCGCGAGTTCGTCGAGTACTTCGTCGCTCGCGCCAAGAAAATCAAAGTCGGCAACGGCCTCGATGAGACCGTCGAGATGGGCCCGGCGGTGAACGAGACCCAGCTCATGACCGACCTGAACTACATCGAGATCGGAAAAACCGAAGGCGCCAAACTCGTCACCGGCGGCCATCGGCTCAACCAGGGTCAATACCAGCATGGCTGGTTCCTCGAGCCCACCGTTTTCACCGACGTCGATCCTAAGATGCGCATCGCCCAGGAGGAAATCTTCGGCCCCGTGGTTTCCATCATTCCCTGCGACGGCCTCGAAGATGCCATCGCCATCGCCAACAACATCGAGTACGGCCTGTCGTCGTCGCTCTACACCAAGGACGTGAACAAAGCGTTCGCCGCCGTCCGCGACCTCGAGGCTGGCATCACCTACATCAACGCCCCCACCATCGGAGCCGAAGTTCATCTGCCCTTCGGCGGCACCAAGGCCACCGGTAACGGCCATCGTGAAGGCGGCATCGGTGCGATCGCCTTCTACACCGAGTGGAAGTCGGTCTACGTGGATTACTCCGACAAGCTGCAAAAAGCGCAGATCGATCGCGCGGAGTAGGCCAACTACCGCCGACACCCAGTTCGCCGAGATTTCTAGAGGATTCTCCTCGATGGCCTCGTCGTCTTGGCGGTCATCATTTTAGCGTCGCGACCCCGCTGCCGCTCGCTATCTCACCGTTCACTTTGGAGGCAGCACCGCGAACACGCGGACCGGCCCGCCCGACCCGCCTGCAAGCTTGATCGGAGCCGCGATCAAATACGCGCCCCATTCGGGCAGTGACTCCGTGTTCGCCAGGTTTTCAAGGTTGTAGAGTCCTGCGGGCAGGTCCACACGATGCACTTCGAAGTCTTTCGACGCGCCGTAGTCGATGCTCAGCGTGTCGATCCCCAACCCCACCACGCCGCGTTCCATCAGCAGCTTCGCGGATTCCACCGAGTACCCCGGAAAGTGCATCACCTTGTTCACGTCCATATTCCGGTAGCGCGCCACATCGTGAACACGAGAACCCCAGCCCGTTCGCAACACCGCGATCGCAGCCTTCGGAATCTGCCCGTGCTCCGCTTCCCACTTTTTAACCCTCGCATCCGTCAGCCGGTAATCCGGATCTTTGGCTGCCTCCTCGCGAACGTCGATCACCACCGCCGGCCCGAAAAAATGCGCATCTGGAATCTCATCAAGCGTAATCTTCCCGGGCGGAAAATGTGCCGGCGCGTCCATGTGCGTTCCATAGTGCTCCAGCATACAGAAGCTGCGCGTGAAGTATCCGTCCTTCTCCATCGTCGCATTCGCTTTCGCCTCGAACACGTGGTTGTCATCCCCCGGCCACGGCGGAAATTTCTCGTCCACCGGATACGTCATGTCGACCACCACATTTTTCCCGGTCGTAATTCCATGCAGCCAATCCCCCGGCGGCGCCATAGTCTGTTCTTGCGCCACTCCTGACACCGCCGCAGCAAACGCAGCCACCAACACCAACCTTGCACAGCGCATGGAACTCCTCCTGAGAAAGAAGCGATATTCTTCACAATTTTGCGAGTCGCGTCAAACCTATGCCATCTACTTAGGCGAGCTTGCCTGGATTTTCCCTGCGTCCTCCTTGCCCTCTGCGGTTAGAATTCCTTCATGGCCGTCACTCAAGCCCGCGAGATTACCCCCGCCAGGCGCTTGGAAAACGTCCGCTACGCCATTCGCGACTTGGCCTGCGTGGCCGACGAGGTCGCCCGGCAAGGACACAAAATTCTGCCGCTTAACATCGGCGACCCGCTCAACTTCGACTTCCAGACCCCCGCCCACATGATCGAAGCCGTCTATCAAGCCATGCGCCACGGGAAGAATGGATATTCGAGTTCTTCCGGCATCGCTCCCGCGCTCGAAGCGATTCGCGGCGAGGCGGCCCGCAAGGGCATCGCCAACATTCAGGATGTATTCGTCACCTCCGGCGTCAGCGAAACGGTCGACATCTGCCTGACGGCGCTGCTCAATCCGGGCGACAATCTGCTGACGCCATGTCCCGACTACCCGCTCTATTCCGCGGTTTTGGCGAAGCTCGAAATTGGACTGAACACCTATTACCTGAACGAAGAAGACGGGTGGCAGCCCGATCTCGACGACATCAAAAAGAAAATCACGCCCACGACGCGCGGCATCGTGCTGATCAACCCCAACAACCCAACCGGATCGGTCTGCACCAGAAAGATGCTGGAGCAAATTGCGGAGCTGGCGCGCCGCCGCAACCTGATAATTTTTGCCGACGAGATTTACGATAAACTCATAATCGAAGAGACTCCGCATGTAGCGATAGCCGCAGTCGCGCCCGATGTCCCGGTCATTACTTTCGGCGGACTCTCCAAGAATTACCTCGCCCCCGGATGGCGCATCGGATGGGGTATTGCCAGCGGCGAAGCGTGCCTAATCAAGCCGTATCTCGAAGGCGTGAACAAGCTGTTGCGGGCGCGCCTCTGCGCCAACCATCCCGAGCAGTACGGCATCCAGCCCGCGCTTGAAGGCCCGCAGGATCACCTCGTCGAAGTGAAGCGCAAGCTGCGCAGCCGCCGCGACCTCACCATGAAATGGTGCGCCGAAACTGCGCGCGTAAGTTGCGTCGCGCCGCGCGGAGCTTTCTACGCCTACCCACGCATCGACATCCCGGAAGACGACCACGTCTTCGTCACCGAACTGATTCGCCAGAAATATGTAACGGTAGTGCACGGCTCCGGATTCGGCCAGCGCCCCGGGACGAAACACTTCCGCATCGTCTTCCTGCCCAACGAAAAGACGCTGACCGCGGCCTACGCGGCGATCGCCGACTTCATGCGCGAGCGCTACGCATAACTCAAGCCCCGGATACGGGTAACTCAAGCCGCGCATAACGCTAGCCCCGGAGGGGTGGCCAAGTGTAGCCCAGCGCTTGAGCGCTGGACTGGCGGCGGAAAAAGACGAAGTCCCGTAGGCACGACCGAAGCTCTCACTCTAGAGCATCGCGCGCCCACATCCGGTGTTTCTGAAATTGCCACTGTTCTACTGTCCGTCCTGTCCTCGGACTTTCGTAACTCTACACCGGCCCGCTTATTTCCTATACTTGCTCCAGCATCTCTTACAGGAAATCTACCTATGCTTCGAACCGTTCTGTCCTCAATTCTCTTGCTATGCAGCGCGATCGCTTTAGCGCAGAGCGCTTCTCCGGAAGCTCTCTATGATCGCGGAATAGACGCCATTACCGGCGTCGGGCCTACGCGAAACGATACTCTGGGAATTGACTACTTCCGTCGCTCCGCCGACCTCGGATACGGACCAGCCCAGATCGCGCTCGCTTACTATTACGAAACCGGAACCGTGCTCGCGAGCAATCTAGGCCAGGCCGTCGAACTGTATCGTAAGGCGGCTCAACAGGGCGACCCGCTTGCCGGCTGGCTCGCCGGACGAAGCTTTTTCCTCGGCACCGGTGTGCCACGTGATCTCGACGCGGCTCAGAAATGGCTCAAGATCTCCGCCGACCAGAACAACGCTTACGGCGCCTACTACCTCGGACGTCTGATGGCGGATCGGGATTACACCAAGTCCCCAAAGCTTTATAGGATTGCCGCCGATCAAGGATTGCCCCAGGCACAGTACTTCTACGCCAAATCGCTGAAAGACGGTCGCGGCATTACACAGGATCTCTTTACCGCCTACATTTGGTACACCATTGCGGCCGACGCCGGTTATGCGCCTGCAAGCGCGGATATTGGCGATCTCAACCGCAGCCCTCTTATTACTGCCGACCAGATCTCGCAAGCGCAGGCCAAAGCCCACGATCTGGAGCAGGTCGTGATCCGCGCCGTAACCGCTCGCGGTTGCTCCGGATGGGAAGGTGAGTTTGAAGAGTTCCCCACCCCGCCCCCACCAAAACTACAGCGCTTCTGCCACTAGGATCGTGTAGGGACACGGGTGTAGCGTGGGGACGAACACATTCGTCCGTCCCGGCCGAGCGCAACTCGGCCTCTCCACTGAAGCCGCGGACTATACCATCTCGGTTCCCCACAAATCATGCAGATGCAAGATTCCCTGCAAACGCCCAGCGCTATCCACCACCACCAACGACGTAATCTTCATCTCCTCCATGCGCGCCAGCGCCGTGGCCGCGAATTCCTGCGGTCCAATGGTCTTAGGAGTCCGCGTCATGCAATCCCCCGCCGTCAGATCCAGAGCATCTTTGCCGCGCTGCTCCAACAACCGCCGCAGATCGCCGTCGCTGATCAAGCCCAGAAGACGGTCGTCCGCGACCACCGCCGTCATTCCCAGCTTCTTGCGCGACATTTCGTAAATCACGTCCGGCATCTTAGTCTGCGCCGTCACCCGCGGAACCGCATCTCCCGAGTGCATCAACGATTCAACTCTCGCCAGCCGTTTGCCCAGCTTTCCTCCCGGGTGCAGATTGGCAAAGTCTTCTTCCTTGAACCCGCGTTTTTCCGAAAGCGCCACCGCCAAAGCGTCGCCCAAAGCCAGCATGGTCGTAGTAGAAGCCGTAGGAGCAAGCCCCAGCGAGCAAGCTTCCATGGAGATCGAGCAGTCCAAAGCCACATCCGCCGCAGCCGCAAGAGTAGAAGCATGTGTGGCGCGGACACTCCTGTCCGCGTGCACCTCTACAATCTCGTCGCAAGTCATGGCAATTAGCGGAACCGGCAACCGCTTAATCGTAGCCAGCAATTGCAGAATTTCGTCCGTCTCCCCGCTGGCTGAAAGCGCCAGCACAAGATCGCCGCGCACAATCATTCCCAGGTCGCCATGCAGCGCCTCCACCGGATGCAGATAAAGCGCCGGCGACCCAGTCGAACTCAACGTAGCCGCGATTTTGCGAGCGATCAGTCCGCTCTTCCCCATCCCCGTCACCACCACCCGTCCCCGGCAGCCAGACATCAGGTCCAGCGCCCGGTTGAAGTCCGCGGCCATCGGACCCGCCAGCCGGTCCGCCAGCGCCCGCAACGCCTCAGCCTCGATGCGCACCACATTTTCGCCCACGTGTTTCATGAAGGAGGAATGTTAGCAGAATGAGGAAAACATCGGGTCATCGGATGATCGGGCGATCTTCCCGCAAAGCCGCCCGATTCCACCGGCGATTCCTAACGTCCGCCAGGGGACACTTCGGCACGGGCTACTATGCATTTATCGGCGCCGCCGTGATAGAAGAGATAGTAATCACCCCGAGGCGCGGCTCCCTCCACGAACACTACATTTGGAACCTGGCCTATCCTCTCCCAATCTTTCTCCGGCACAAATATGGGATCCGAAGTGCGCATGAGCAGATGACTTGGATCTTTGCGATCGAAAACGGCAAACCCGGTGTGGTAAACGACATGATCGTCGGCTCCGTTGTACACCAAGATGATGCCGGTGGGAGTGAGAATGGGAGCGGGACCCGGTTCAACCACGGCCGAGTCGAAATTTCCGGGACGGGCTGCCAGGATGGGCTGGTCGAGCGCCTCCGTCCAGTGAATGAGGTCGGTCGAGTAGGCGAGTCCGACTTGGCCGAGCTTGGCGGAGCTGATGCCATGAAAGTGGCCAGGCAAAGTTGTGCGTCCTTCTTGTTGTGGCCGGTGTAAGTGAGATAGAACGTGCGGCCGAACGTGACCAGGCGCGGGTCCTCCACACCGCCGTCTTTTTCGTAGTCCATCTCAGGTGAGAGCACGGGCTGTGGACGCCGTTGGAAGTGGATGCCGTCGGTGCTCTCCGCATAGCCCAGGCGCGAAGTGCCAGCGCGATCTTGAGCGCGGTAGAGCGTGACGAACTCTCCGTGAAAGAACACCACCGACGGATTGAAGGTTCCGGCGGACTCCCAGCCGTCGCCAAGAGGGGAAAGAATCGGAGTGTCCGACGCCCGCTGCCACTGACTGATGACCGGAGGGGGCGGACTGCGCGGCAACGAAGGTTAGTAGAGTATATGCGACGATGGCGGCGAGAGAAATCCGCTGGACGGAATTCATGCCGCCATTGTAGTGGCAACCGCGGGTGGGTGCGATCTCCCGGCGAAAGTCGGTCAGGCCTCGCAATCCGTGGCGGCGATCGCTTTCCTCAACGTACAATCAATTCGGAGGTGGGATCATGCGTAAGCGTAATTCAGTTGTGCTCCTCGCCTTAATGGCGGTCGCGATCGCAGCAGCGTTCGGATCGAAGGTCGAGGGCACAACCACGCTGAAGGATTTCCAGCCGTCGGGAACAACCGACAAGAAAACCCACAAAAATCAGCAGTACGATCTTTCCTTCGCGGCATTGGGCAAACAGTACACCTGCCGCACCAACGAGAAGGAGTCCTTGAAAGCGACCGATTTTGTTGTCGGCAGCGACATAAAGTACGAGATCGGCGGTAACAAGGGCAAGGTGAAGAGCGCCAGCGGCAAACAAGTAGAATGCACCATCATGCGGGTCGCAGAGTTGCCGGCCTCCCAGCCCTGACGATCGCCCCATCGCGCCTGATCGTCATCAGCGGCTAAGCTGTCGCAAATCGCCGCACCACCCCCCATGGCCGATCACCCGATCACCCGATCAGAAGTGATCGTCCGCCGCTCGCCCCGGGTGCTCCAGCGCTCGCGCCTGAATCGCGCGGTTCCATGGACCGCCCTGCCAGTTATCCTTCTTCCGATCCACCGGAACCCACGGCGGCAGCGTCATCAAAAGCCGGCGGCTGAGCGAGTGCAGATAAGGTTCGTAGAGGATCCGAAGTTCCGCCAGCCGGTCGGGTGCGTCCGCGCTGTCGTCTGGACTAACACCTGCAGCCACTCCTCCATTAGCGCCTGGAGTAACGCCCGAAGTAACGCTCAAACTCACGCCACGCTCCGCAAGTTCTGTCCGCAGCCGGGTTAGCTCGGCCGTCGTCAGCCGGTCGGCATCATGTGGACTGTATTCCGCATTCACCACTTGCGCCAGATCGACGGCAGCGTGCCGCGCCATGGCGAACGTGAGTTTCGCCTGATCCGGATGAACGCCCTCCACCCCGGTCATCACCAACGACGTGACATCGAGCATCACCGTCAGCGCGCTCAACCAGGATTGATTGCCATGTTGCGACCGGAAGAAAACCAGCACCGGATAGGAAATGTGACTCGACAGCAGCTCAGCGCACCACCGCTCCCAGTCGCGAAGAATTTCATCGAGCACCGTTTGCTCGGGACAGCATCCCAACCGCCCCAGAAACTCGGCCGCACTCGGAGGCGATCCGGCGCGCGCATCAAGCAGAGAAATTTCAGTCTCGCGCGCGGCAAACGAATTGTAGATGACCGGCACATATCCGATTACAACTCCCAGGAACGCGAAGCCCATGCCCGCTTCCATCACCGCCAGGGCGCGAGCCGCTGTGTTACTGGGCGTGATGTCTCCGTAGCCCAGCGTGAAGAAAGTTTCGCCGCTGAGATACACCACTTTCCCAAAAGTGATTTTTTCGTTGGCCAGTGTCAGATGTTCGCCCAGCCCGTATTGCACACAAGCGAATCCAACAATCAGTCCGAGCGCCCAAAAGCCCAGTAGCGGGAACAGCGATATCGGCCCAAAGTACGCCAGGAAGCCTTCGCGCCGGTTCGCGGACTTGATATGTCGCCCCACTGCGGTCCAGAGGCGCCAGGTTTTCTTGTAGAACCGTACCGAGATGCGAAAAAAATTCCGCCCGATGCGCCGCGGCAATACCACGGTCTCAAACGCATCCATCAGGATGATGAAGATGAGAGCAATACCGCCGATCGATGCCCACCAATGCATAAGCGATGAGATTCAGATGACGCCGGAATAGTAGCAGATTCAGAAAGGACAATGATGACGCTAACAGCTCTTGCGACAAGTGAGATTCGTATCAGGGCACGCCTCCAGGCGTGCCGCGAGCGTATTATGTCGCTGCGCCTTCAGGCGCTGTTCGGCGCCCAAGTTTGCCACCCGCGGCTACGGTGTCGCGTGCGCCACATCCAGCGCCTTCTTCACCGCCTGCAATTCTTTCAGCAAGCCGCGCAGATTTCGCGTGTCGAGCGCATTCGCTCCGTCGCTTTTCGCTTCTTTCGGATTGTCGTGGACTTCCATAAACACTCCATCCACCCCCGCCGCCACCGCCGCCCGTGAAAGCACTGGGATAAATTCCGGCTGGCCTCCGCTAACCGCAGGCAAATCTCCATCGCCCGGCGTAGCCGACGGCAGCTGTACCGAGTGCGTCGCGTCAAACACCACCGGCGCAAACTTGCGCATGATGGCCAGCGACCGCATGTCCACGACCAGATTGTTGTAGCCAAAACTCGACCCGCGCTCGGTTAGAAACACCTGGCTGTTCCCCGCGTTGCGGCACTTTTCGACGGCGTGCTTCATGTCCCAGGGCGAAACAAATTGCCCCTTCTTGATGTTCACCGGACGCCCGCTTAGCGCCGCCGCCACCACCAAATCCGTCTGCCGGCAGAGAAACGCAGGGATCTGCAGCACGTCCACCACTTCAGCCACGGCGGCAACGTCGGCCACCTGATGCACATCGGTCAGCACCGGAATATGCACTTCATCTTTGACTTTCTTCAACATGCGCAGGCCCTCATTCATCCCCGGCCCGCGATAACTGCGGATCGAAGTGCGGTTGGCCTTGTCGTACGACGCTTTGAAGATGAAAGGAAAATTCAGCGATCGCGCCACGCCCTTGATGATCTCAGCCATGCGCAGCGCATGCTCTTCACTCTCAATCACGCAAGGCCCAGCAATGAGAAACAAATCGCCAGAACCAACCCGAACGTTGTCGATTTGGAAAGACAAGGTCAAAGTCAATCACCGCCAAGACACCGAGAAAAGCTTCTCAAATTGTTCGTCGCGACCTCTATCATTTTCTAGATCTTGTCATCCCGAGCGAAGCGAGGGATCTGCAGTTCTCGGTTTTCTCGGCGCTCTCTGCGTCTCGGCGGCGAACCCTATCTTCTTCCCACTTTTTCCGGCCGCAGAAACATCTCCACCACGGCAGCATCTTTCCGCTCTTTCTTTCTCTGTCCGTGTTCATACGCTGCGCCCGTGAACGCCCGAAACAGCGGATGCGGCTCCAACGGCTTCGATTTGAATTCCGGATGAAACTGACACCCAATAAAAAACGGATGCTCCGGAATCTCCACCATCTCCACGTAAGTGCCGTCCGGAGTTGACCCTGAAATCCTCAACCCGGCTGCCACCATCGACTCTTCATACTCGCGGTTGAACTCGTAGCGATGCCGGTGCCGCTCGCTGATCTCAGTTTGCCCATACACTTTGTACGCCAGTGTGCCCGGCTCGATCTTGCACGGCCACGCGCCCAACCGCATCGTGCCGCCCAGTTCTTCCACACCCCGCAACTCGCGCAGCTTGAAAATCACGCGATGCGGAGTCGCCGGATCGAACTCACTGGAGTTGGCGTCCGCCAACCCGCAAACGTTGCGCGCAAATTCAATGCAAGCCGTCTGCATACCCAGACAGATTCCGAAGTAAGGTACATGCTTCTCGCGCGCGTACTGGATCGCCTTCAACATGCCTTCAATGCCGCGCTTCCCGAAGCCGCCCGGCACCAGCAATCCGTCGTACTCTTCCAACTGCGCTTCGTAACTATTGTCGGCAGTGTCCAGACCCTCGGCTTCAATCCAATTCAATTCCAGCTTCAGGCTGTGCGCCAGTGCCCCGTGCACCAACGCCTCTTTCAGCGACTTATAACTGTCTTCATATTCCACGTACTTTCCGACAATGCCGATCCTCACCACATCTTTGGGGTTGTAGACGCGGTGCACCAGATCGCTCCATTTCGAAAGATCGCGATCCTTCGCTTCCAGTTTCAGGCGCCGCAGCACCAGCGTGTCCACTTCTTCATGCGCGAAAACAACAGGCACCTCATAGATAGAGGCGACGTCCTTCGCCGTAATCACCGCCTCTTCTTCGACGTTGCAGAACAAAGCAATCTTCGATTTGATTTCTCTCGATAGAAAACGGTCGGTGCGGCACAGCAGAATGTCGGGCTGAATTCCCACGCTGAGCAATTCTTTGACGGAGTGCTGAGTAGGCTTGGTCTTAAGTTCCTGAGCCGCGGCGATAAACGGCACCAGCGTCACGTGTACGAACAACGTGTTATCGCGTCCCAGTTCCTGCCGCATCTGCCGGATCGCCTCGATGAACGGCAGTGACTCGATATCGCCCACTGTGCCGCCGATCTCGATCAGCGCCACATCCACATCCTGCGCCACCTTCTTCGCCGCTGCCTTGATCTCGTTGGTGACGTGCGGAATCACCTGCACTGTCTTGCCCAGATAATCGCCCCGCCGCTCTTTGGCGATAATCTGCTCGTACAGTCGCCCGGTGGTCCAGTTGTTGTCGCGAGAAAGCTTGGCGTGCGTGAAGCGTTCGTAGTGCCCAAGGTCAAGATCGGTTTCCGCCCCGTCGTCGGTCACAAAAACTTCGCCATGCTGAAACGGCGACATCGTCCCCGGATCAACATTCAGGTAAGGATCGAACTTCATCAGATTGACTTTGAGGCCGCGGCTTTCCAGCAGGCATCCAATCGAAGCCGACGCCAATCCCTTGCCCAATGAAGACACCACACCGCCGGTTACAAAGATGTACTTGGCCGACATCGCTTCCTCGCTTTAATTTTATTTGGGAAATTGTGCGGGTTGGGGTGCACGATCAATTATGCCAGAAGTCTTTCTGGATTGGAATGTGGAAAAACAGACGACTATCAGCTGTCAGGTCGAACCTATGTGCTCGAACAGACTCTGCGTCTTGGCCCGTCATCGGACGCATGTCCGTGCCAAGATCTCATGTCCGTGGCAAGATCTAACGACCAGGGCCATCGCTGCGCACCATGCAAAATGCGGGCAAGTTCGATAACCTTTTCGCGGACTCGATAAATGGCAAGGAAAGGTAAGCCGCGAAAAACGAGTTCGCGAGTGCCTCGCTTACGTCTCAGTCGCCCGAGATGCCAAACTGAGCCAAAGTTCCTACCGCTTCCTAGATCCGAAGGGACTAGTTTGCGCGCGGCTTCCGGGCCGCTGTGTTCTCTCGTGTAGTCGCAGATATTCGTCAGATCGCGCGTGGCCGCCTCCGTCCATCGAACGCGCCTCAGCCAGGATACCGGCGATCGATCAACTTCCCAACGTCTTCATAGTCAACCAATTCGCCCCGGTCGGCGGCTGCCAGTCCCTCTCCAACCTCGCAGAGAAACCGCTCATCATAGTCGACGAGCTTTTCAATTGCCTCCCGCACCAGGGCCGGCGCATCCCCGCCCCGCTCTGTGGCAAGGCGAATAAGCTTGGCTTGCCAATCAGGACCAAATATTCACTTCCATATAACTCAAGCGTAAAGATTGGGAAAACCACTGTCAACGACAATAGGAAACTCCCGCGGTCACTCCTTCCGCTAGAATATCCCATGCCCGACAATTCGCTCTGGAGCGATGGCACTCAGGCCGACCGTCTGGCCGAGTTAACCGCCGAAACCGCCGATCCTGCGAAAGAACTTCCCCTGCGTCGCGACGTCCGCTCGCTCGGAATTCTGCTGGGCCGCGTGTTGGTCGAACAGGAAGGCGAAGCATTTTTCGACGTAGTCGAGCAGTTGCGCCGCCTGCTGATCCAGCACCGCGAACCGCCGCAATCCGGCACCCCGACCGGCTCTAACAACCGTCTCATCCACGACCGTCTAGTCACCCGCAGCCTGCTGTCCCGCGCCCGCAAAATCATCAGCGGCCTCTCCGTCGAAGACGCCTATCGCATCACCAAGGCCTTCGCCATCTATTTCGAACTCACCAATCTGGCCGAGGCCAACCATCGCAAACGCCGCCGTCGCGCCGCCCGCATGTTCGGGAGCAAAACTCCCATTCCCGGCTCCTTCCGCGGCACCCTCGTTCGCATGCGCGCCGCCGGAATCTCCTCCGCCGTCCTGATCGAAGCCCTTGGCAAGGTCAAAGTGACGCCTGTCTTCACCGCCCACCCAACCGAAATCACGCGCCATACTATCCGTCTGAAGCGCAGACGCATCGCCGCCTTTCTCGAACATCTCGACCAGTTGCCCCTTCCCGACTCCGAGGCGCGCGAATACGAATCGCTCATCCTCGCCGAGATCACCGCCCTTTGGCAGACCGATGAGGTCCGCCTCAACAAGCCCACCGTGCGCGACGAAATTCACATGGGCCTCGACTACTTCCCCATAGTTCTCTTCGAAACTCTTCCACGCCTCTTCGCCGAATTAGAAGAATCTCTGCGCGATGTCTACGGCAACGAAGATGACGCCGAAACCCGCGAATTGCTTTCTATCGGATCTTTGTCTTTCGACTCTTTGTCCTTCGGATCATGGATCGGCGGCGACCGCGACGGCAATCCCTTCGTCACCGCCGCTTCCACTCGCGAAGCGGTCGACATGGCCCGCCAGGTCATCATCGACCACTACATAGCCGAGACCACGTGCCTGATCGGCCAATTGAGCATGTCGACCCGTCGCATCGAAGTCTCCGCTGCCCTCGCCGAGAGCGTTCGCGAATACAACGAAAAACTTGGCGAAAAATACTCGCGCTGGAGGCAGATCACCGCCGCCGAACTCTATCGCCACTTCCTCGAATTTCAGATCGCCCGTTTGCGCTTCACCCGCAAATCTTCCAAGCACGAACACGCCTACAAATCCCCGCAACAATTTGAAGAGGATCTCGTCATCATCCGCGACAGTCTTGACGCGAACCACGGCCACCGCCTCGCAGAACTCGTATCGCCTCTTCTGCTCAAGGTTCGTACCTTCGGCTTCCATCTGCACGCGCTCGACATTCGCCAGCACGCCAGCGTGCAGTCCCAGGCGCTCGCGGAACTCGCGTCCGCAGCCAAGCTACCCGCAGGCGCAACGCAGTTTCCGCCGGAACTCTCGCCGCCATCGCTGGAACTCCTCAAGACCTTTCGCGCCGTCGCCGAATTAAAGAAGACCCACTCCCCGGAAGCAATCCGCAATTTCATCATCAGCAATACTCAGTCTGAACATGACATTTTCGCCGTGATCCCGCTAGCCGCGCGCGCAGGAGTTTCCGTAGCCGCCAGCCAAAGCGATCCCGGCCTGATGCCCGTCCCTCTGTTCGAATCGATCGAAGCGCTGCGTTCCTCGCCTGCCATCATGCGCCGAGTCTGGCGCGCTCCCGAGTTCCAGCCGCTCCTCGACTCCTGGGGACGCATGCACGAAGTAATGCTCGGCTACTCCGACTCCAACAAAGATGGAGGCATGCTGACCAGCACCTGGGAATTGCACAAAGCGCAGCACCAATTGCATCAGGCCGCCCGCGAGTGCCGAGTCGATCTGCGCCTCTTCCACGGCCGCGGCGGCACCGTGGGCCGCGGTGGAGGTCCCACTCATGCCGCCATCCTCGCCCAACCCACCGGCGATTTCTCCGGCGCCATCCGCATCACCGAACAAGGTGAAGTTCTAAGCTGGAAATATGCCGACCCAGTGCTAGCCGAGTGGAATCTCGAAATCATGATCGCCGCCAGCCTCGAGGCAGTGACCATGCCGAGCCAGGCCTCGCCTGAAGCCACCCAACGTTGGCAAGAAGCCCTGGAAGCGATGTCCGCCGACGCCTTCGCTTTCTACCGCAAACATCTCGGCGAAAATCCCGAAGTCCTCGAGTACTTCGCGCAGGCCACGCCCGTTAATGAGTTGGAGCACGTCCGCATCGGTTCCCGCCCCGCAAGCCGCGCCGCCAATCGCAGCCTCAGCCCCGACCGCAAACTCGACCTCAATCTCAACAACCTGCGCGCCATCCCCTGGGTCTTCGGCTGGATGCAAAGCCGCCACGCCGTACCCGCGTGGTTCGGAGTCGGCTACGCCCTCGACCGTTTCGCCACGCGCAGCCGGGCGCAGGCCGAGCTCTTGCAAGAAATGATGCGAGGCTTCCCGCTCTTCGCCAGCCTGATCCGCAGCGTGGAAATCGCCATGGCCAAAGCCGACTTCGACATCGCCCGCCTCTATGCCGATCTGGTAACCAACGCCGCCGTGCGCGAACGCGTCTTCGAAATGCTGCGCCAGGAATTCGAACGCGCCGCGCGCCTCATTCTCGCCGTCACCGGCCAACAGGAATTACTGGAAAACAACCCCGTCCTCTTGCGCTCCGTACGTCTGCGCAACCCGTACGTCGATCCGCTCAGCCTGATCCAGGTCGATCTGCTGCGCCGTAAGCGCACAGGCGTCGCCGATCCAGCTCTCGACTATGCCATCGGAGCCACCATGAACGGCATCGCCGCCGGCCTGCATAATACGGGATAAGGGGACTCAGTAGAGAGCAGCGCATAAATTAGGTGGAGAGACGGGCGCCCTCGCCCGTCCCGCGCCATCACTACCCTACTTCGTAATCGCGCCGCAAGCGATGCGGTCGCCGGCATTTCCCGCGGGGTCGGTCTTCTGATCGTCGGCCTTGGCATGCACCACGATCGCCGTGCCTCCGTTGCTGTACAGTGAATGGCTATCGCCGCCCAGGTTGACGTCTTTATCCTCTCGTTTGAAATGCGCCGTGCCGTCCGCGCCCACAGTGAAGTTGGCGCCATCGCCGGCGTGGTGCCCTTCCGGATTCTCCAATCCATGCTTCTTTCCGTCAGGATTGAAATGCGGTCCGGCCGACTTGAAGTCCGGGGCCTCGCACTTCGCGTTCTGATGAAAGTGGATGGCATGTTCGCCGGGCGGCAGATTCTCGAGATTGACCTCCATCCCGATCCCTCCATCCGATTCCCATAGAATCGCGGAGCCGACAACCTTGCCTTGGGCATCCTTGAGCTGAACCAAAGTCTTGGCCGAACTGGCCGATGCGAGTGCGACCACAAGCAGTGCGAGCAAGAACAAGTGAGTGGTTTTCATGCAGGGATTATAGCCAAAATGCGTGGCTGTCGTTGCACTCGCGACGTTAACCCTGGGTTAATAGAGCAAGCATCGTATTACGTTCGGTCTGGCGCAGAATGCGGAGCAATGTGACAATAGATAAATGCAAAGATTCCTAACTCCAACCTTCCTATTGGCCGCCGCGATGATGCTGGCCGGAGATGGCTATGCCCAGCAGACTCCACCAGCAAGCACTCCGGCGGTAACGACTCCAGCGGCTCCTGCAGCCTCAACTCCAAGATCAGCCACCACCACGACTCCAGCGAAGAAGACGGGAACGGCAACTGCGGCTCCTGCTCCCCTTACAACGAAAAAAGAAAAGTTCAGCTATGCCCTCGGAATGAACATCGGAACAACCCTGGGGAACACCCTGAAAAACCAGGCAGTGGAAGTGGACTGGAATCTGGTGTACCAGGGGTTAAAGGACTCCACGAGCGGCGCGAAGACGCGTCTGACGGAGGAAGAAGAGAAGGCTGTGCTCACCGAAGTGCAGAACGAGGTTCGTAAGCAGCAGGCGGAGAAAGCGCAGCAGGCGTCGACTGCAAACAAGACCGAGGGCGAAGCATTTCTCGCCGCCAACAAAACGAAAGACGGCGTCGTCACCTTGCCCAGCGGCTTGCAGTACAAAATTCTCACCGCCGGCACCGGCCTGAAGCCCACGGCGTCCGACTCGGTTGCGTGCAACTATCGCGGCACTCTCATCGATGGCAAAGAATTTGACAGCTCGTACAAGCGCGGGCAACCGGCGACATTCCCGGTAAGCGGAGTCATCAAAGGCTGGACGGAAGCGCTGCAGCTCATGCCCGTGGGATCGAAGTGGCAGCTCTTCGTTCCTTCAAACCTGGCCTATGGTGAGCGGGGCGCGGGCGCCGAGATTGGGCCCAATGCGACCCTGATTTTTGAGGTCGAACTGCTCTCGATCCAGGAGAAGAAGAAAGACGACAAGACGAAAGACGATAACAGCGCGGACCAAAAGAAGGACGACAAACCCGAAGAAAAGAAGCAATAATCCCTGGCCGTTGGAGAGACGGGCGTCCTCGCCCGTCTTCTCCCCGAGTACCGCATCACAAAACTCCAGCAACTCTACCCTCCCGTATACTGCACGTGCACCTATGTTCCCAGCCTGACGTTATAGGCAAGATAACAGCCAATGTGATCGGGATCATCGTAGATGACCATCTCGCCCGAATCCCAGAGCCAGCCGTCACAGTACCCAAAGTCGTAGGGAGCTACGGAAAAGTAGAAACCGCCGAACCAGAACCGGCTGGGGCCGCCGCCGCCGAGGTGCCAAATGTGGCCGCGCCCAATGCCGCCAGGAAAGTGGCCATGCTCCCACGGATGGTCCAGATGGTAATGAGGATCGTTCGGACCGGTATCATGGCCCACCCATTCTTTACCACTGTGCACGTGGGGAGCATTAGGATATCCTGGCTTGTCGTCGAAATGGCGGTTTTCCTCGGTTGCATGCGGATCCGTTACTTTCGCAGGGCCGTGCTTCGGGATGTTTTGATGGCCGCCGACGCCCGGCTTGCCGCCACCGCCGGCATGTTCTTCGTGTTGTGCCTGGGCTGGGAGAGAAAACGCGAAACATATCACGAGTAAACCAATCAGCTTTTTCATTTTTTCACCATCCTCCAATTGCGATAACCTTTTTTGTTCAGGTGTTTCTGTGGATCTTCGAGGTTTTAACAGCGGAAAAGTCCGACCAGGCTGCGGAAAAAGTCCCTTCACTGCGACTGGATTTCCCCTGGAGCTAGGTAAGCCTCGTCCCTATTATTCGTAGCGGAGAGCTTCGATAGGATCGAGGCGAGACGCGCGGATGGCCGGGACCATGCCGCTGATCAATCCGACCGCAGTGAGGATGAGGACGGCGACGATCAGCGTAAGGGGGTTGATCATAAGCCGTATGTCGCCCGCCTCGGCGTGCTTAGCCATGGCGCTGTACAACGTAAGTCTCCCAACGGTGAGGGCAACGACGTACGCGAGGATGATGCCGAAAAGTCCGCCGATGAAGGTGATGGTGAGAGCCTCGGCCAGAAACTGAAAAAAAATGTAGCGGCGGCGCGCGCCCAGCGCTTTCTCGATGCCGATTTCACGCGTGCGCTGGGTAACCGACACCAGCATGATATTCATCAATCCCACGCCGCCGATGCCCAGCGTGAGGGTCCCGATGAACGCGAGCAGAACCTTGAGGCCAATCGTGACCACCTCGAGTTGGTGAACCTGCACCATGAGATTAAAGACAAACAGCGCGCGGCGATCGGCCGGGTTGAATTTGTGCTGCGCCGCCAACAGGTAGCGCACCGATTGCTCGATCCGTTCATAGTCGTTGGTTTCGTAATTGAACCAGATGGTGTCGAGGTAGTGAGTGTCCTTGAGGTCACCCATGGTGCTGAAGGGGACATACACAACGCGATTGATATTGTCGTCGCCAGCCTGCATCTTCGGATTGAGCACGCCGACGACTTCAAAGCTGATGCCATCGACGCGAAGATGCTCGCCAAGAGCGTTGCGTCCGGAAAACAGCTTTTCTTTCGTGTCGGAACCGATGACAGCAACCCGCGCGTGCTGGTTTTGATCTTCGGCATTGAAGAACCGACCCTGCGCGAGGGTTAGAGCCCGTATGGCGAAAGTGTTGGGATATTCGCCATTGACGCCAATCGTGTAAGAGCGTGTGTCGTACTGCACCGTTGCATCCTTGTTGCAACTGGGAGTGATGTGGGTGATCTGCGGAATGTTGGTGGTCAACAGGTCGACGTCATCCATGGTGACGCGGACTTGCGCGCCCGCCTTGTCGCCCCCGGACTGCATCGACGAGCGGCCGGGAGCCAGGATCATCAGCTTCGTGCCGAAGTTGGCAAAGATGTTGGCACAAGCGCGGCCGAATCCATCGCCGTAAGCGAGGAGCATAACGACCGTGGCGATTCCCCAGGCCATGCCGAGCATGGTGAGTGCGGTGCGCCGCCGGTTATGGCGCATGGCGTCGTAGGATTCCCGGAGCAGGTCGCGCATCATGGGATTATCGGACTATTCCTGCCTCGATCTCATTCAGGTGAACCGGTAGCGCCCTGTCTTGATCCAAAGCGCCGAAGACCGGAACAGTGATTTGAAACGCAAAACTGTCTCGACCGCCAGCGTCACGTTTCGATCCCACACGAACTCCGCCTATTTTCTCCACAGCTCTCTGAGAGCGCAAATTGTGTGGACCAACAAGAAAGATAACGCGGTTCACGAATTTGAAGGCATGCCGGAGCATGAGTTGTTTCATTTCCCGGTTATAAATGCCGCCCCAGTGGGACCTGGCCAGAAAGGTCCACCCGATTTCGATCTCGCTTTTTTCTTTGTCGTATCCGTGGAATCGAGATGACCCGATGACCTGGCCATTTTTGGAATCAATGGCGATCAACGCTCCACCGGATTCCATGGCCTCGCGAAAAAAACCTTGAAAACTTCTTCCCGGTAACGCTCCTTGTTCGGATGTTGTTCCCAAATGAGCGGATCGGATGCTACGGCATAAAGGTCATGAAAATCTTCTGGTCGAAGCGGCCGCAGTTGGAGAAGCTCGCCTTTCAAAATGGGCTGGAGATCAAACGGCATTATTCAGCCCTCAAGGCCTCGACCGGTTCGAGGCGGGCGGCCTTGCGCGCGGGATAGAGTCCGGCGACCACGCCTGCAAGCGTAAGGCTGGCAATGGCAAGGATCGCCGTTTTGGGCACGAGTCGCGGGGGATCGAAGCCGCCGGGACCGTTGTAATTGCCAAGCAGCGCCATAAACCCGCCGGCCAGACCCATGCCGATCAGTCCGCTGACCAGCGTGAGAATAATTCCTTCCGCGAAAAAGTGCAGCATGATGCTGCGGTTGGTGGCGCCCAGAGCTTTGCGCAATCCGATTTCGCGCGTGCGCTCGGTGACCGCGATGAGCATGATGTTGATCACTCCGATGGCGCCGAGCGCCAGCGTGACCAAACCGACGGTGCCAAGAAATTCGTTCATGGCATCGAAGATGGTGCCCATCATTTGCGCCTGCTGAACGGTGTCGATGCCTTCGAAGGCGTCTTCATCGAGATAATCGAAGTGGTGATTGCGGCCGATGACGCGGCGAGCCTCACCCTGCGCCAGCAGGTGTTCGTCGGCGACGCGAGGCTGATAGTAGATGTATGAAATCGCATCGTAGGCTTCCTCGCCCTTGAGCGGAAAATCGCTGCGCATTACCTGAAAAGGAATATAACAACGCGTGTTGGTCATGTTGTCGTCGCCGCGGCCGACGCGCTTGAGCGTGCCAATCACTTCGAAGCGATAGCCGTTGAGCAAAATGAACGAGCCGATGGCGGGTCGTCCCGGGAAGAGGTGGTGCGTCATCTCTTCGCCCAGGATCACGACGTTGCGCTTCTGAGCTTCGTCGAGGTCGTTCAGCCAGCGTCCCTGGTTCAGCGGCAGAAAACGGATTCCGTTGTACTGCGGTTCGACGCCGTTGAGTTGGCCACTGGCGCTGGCGAACTCGCTCACGGCATGCACGTCGTTGCTGGCGAGGACAGGAGTGACGGCACGAATGTGCGGAGATTCTTTACGGATGTCGAGGTAATCCTGGTAAGTAAGATGGTACTGGCGGGCCGAGTTCATGCTGCCCGGAACCGCCGGTGCGCGGCCGGGGAACATCATGATGATGTTTTCCCCGTACTCGGAAAGGTTGCGCCGGTTGCCGGTTCTGAAGCCTTCGCCCAGCCCGACCAGCAGCAGCAGCGACCCCACACCCCAGGCAATGCCGAACATGGTAAGGAACGAGCGCAGCTTGTGCGCCCAGAGGGTGCCAAAGATCTGAGCGAAGACGTCGATCACCATTTGCATGGTTAGTAACTCGCCGAAAGGTGGCCTTTCGCCGCCCAGCTCTCAGCTCCGGCCTCACCTGTATAGGATAGCAAGCGCCCCGAGGAGGGTACACCCCCAAATTTTGGGGCTGCCTCCATCGGGCGCAGGAGATGCCCACATGGATGCCGATTCCCTGATTGACATAGTTTGCGCCGGACATTAGCTTGAATCAACCTGTCTGCATTATCCCAATTGGGTTGCATCAAAAGGATGGCATATTGCCCAAATTTTCCTGGTTTCGGGAGGCACCGCGTACACGACGGACAATGTGCCAAGGCAAGTGCCGATACATTCAAATAAACGTCGCGCAAGTAAACATTGCGGCGTCGCCGAAATCGTTTTGCGCCCGGAACCACCTCGCTTGCGACGCGCGGGTTGGGTAACGTGCATCAGCAGGCGAGCTGGTCGCGCGTTAGTTTCAGGCCGGTCAGGTTGCCCAGGATGGTTACGGCGATCTGTTCGGTGCGGAAAAATTCTTCGGCGGTTTTCTGCAGATCCCCTACAGTGACGGCTTCGATTCGTTCGATGAGTTCGTCGAGGCCATAAAAATGGTCGTAGTACATTTCCTGGCGCGCCAGGTTCGACATCCGAGCCGTCGAGGATTCGAGCGAGAGCATGAGACTGCCTTTGACCTGATCCTTGGAGCGGCGTAGTTCTTCTTCGGGCACAGGCGTTTTCCTCAGGTTGCGGAATTCTTCGACCACGCACTCGACCACCTTGACGGCCGACTCGCGCGAAGTGCCCGCATACACGCACATGGAACCCGTATCGCGATAGGGATTCAGGTCGCTATAGATGGAATAGGCAAGCCCCTGCCGCTCACGGATGTTCTGGAAAAGCCGCGAACTCATCCCGCCCCCGAGCAGCGTATTAAGAATGTAGGAGGCGTAGCGGCTTTCGTGCGCCATCGGATGCGAGGGCACGCCGATGCAGATCTGCACCTGTTCCAGCGATTTCTTGTTGCGCAGGTTAATGCGCGAAAAAGTCTTAGGCTGCGGAGAATGCAATCCGTTTTTCGCCGGCTTCACATGCTCGAAATATCGCGCCACGAGTTCGACAAAGTGCTTATGGTCGAGGTTACCGGCAGCGCTGACGATGAGATTGCCGGGAGCGAAGTGGTGTCCATAGAAGCGTGACACGACGGGCCGCTCGAATTTTTTCACCGTGTCGCGCGTGCCCAGGATCGGCAGACCGAGCGCGTGGTCTTTCCAGAAACTTTGGGTGAAGATTTCGTGGACGAGGTAGTCGGGATTATCCTGATCCATTTTTATTTCTTCGAGAATCACTCCCCGCTCCTTCGCGATATCGCCGGAATCGAACACTGGATGAAGGACAAGATCGGTGAGAACGTCCATGGCGAGCGGAAGGTGCTCATCAAGAACTTTGATGTTAAAGCAGATGCATTCCTTCGCCGTGAAAGCATCCATATTGCCGCCGATGGAATCGACCTGGCGGGCAATCGCTTCGGCGGAGCGCGTCTCCGTTCCCTTGAACACCATGTGCTCGATGAAGTGCGAAATGCCGTTCCATTCCGAATCTTCGTCGCGCGAACCGGACTTGAGCCAAATGCCGATCGCAACCGAGCGTATGTGGGGCATCTGCTCGGTGATAACCGTGAGGCCATTCGGCAGGACCTGACGACGAATGCTGCGGGATTCTTTTACCATTAGTCTCGTACCGTGAACTTCCTAGTATGACGTTATGACCTTAAGATCCAAAGTATGACGTTCGGATCGAAGTATGAATTCCGGGGTGGGTTGCTGGTACTATTCTCCCACAATCTGCGGCAAGGCGATGGCAGCAGAAGTTTAGCCTTGTTTTTGTTTAACTTACCGTGAATCCTTCGAATCCTGATTCAGTATTATGCTATGAGACGGGGGCGGATGCCCGCCGCTCCGCCGACGCCACATGCCAAGCCAGCTATCCAATTCGCTATTAGGACTTAACCTCCAGGAACTCACAGATCTTGCCCTCGGATCGGGGCAGCCTGCCTACCGGGGCCAGCAACTATTTGATGCGGTATACCGGCAAAGGATCGATCGACTCGATCAGGTCTCGACGCTGCCGCTCGAATATCGTGCTCGTCTCTTGGAGGAAGGCTGGAATGTCGGCCTTCCAAAGATTGCCCGCAAGTTTGTTTCGAGCGATGGCACAATGCGGTATCTGGTGGAACTCGCCGACGGCGAAACGGTAGAGACGGTCTGGATGCCCGAAGGCGACGGAGGCGAAATCGGCGACGGCAGCGAAGCAGGCGATGTAGTAGAAGCCGGCACTGATCCCGAACGTGTGGTGACGGGGCTTCGCCCCGTCCAGCGTGGCGAAGCCCCGCCGCCACCCACGAGTTGGCATCGCTCCACCATCTGCGTGTCGAGCCAGGTAGGATGCGCGGTGAGTTGCAAGTTCTGCTTCACCGCGCTGCTCGGGGTCAAGCGCAATCTGGAGGCCGGAGAAATCGTCGGGCAGATCTCCGCCGTGCTTCGCGACCAGGGAGTTGTTCCTCCGCTGCAGCGCGTCAACATCGTGTTCATGGGCATGGGCGAACCTTTCCTGAACTATGACAACTTCATGAAGTCGGTGCGACTGCTCGTGGAAGGCGTGCGGATTCCAGAGTCGCGCATGACCGTGTCAACCGCCGGCATCGTCCCGCGGATTCGCGATTTCGGTCAGGAGGCGGTGCGTCCGAAACTCGCAATTTCGCTGAATGCGTCGAACGACGCGCTGCGCAGCGAAGTGATGCCGCTGAATCGGAAGTGGAACCTCGCGGCGTTGATGAACGCAGCGCGGGAGTTTCCGTTGCGGACGCGGGAGCGGATGACCTTTGAGTATGTGCTGATCGAAGGCGTAAATGATGCTCCCGAGCACGCGCGCGAGGTGGTCGAGTTGGTGCGGGGAATGCGGACAAGAATCAATCTGATTGCGCTGAATCCGGGGACCGAGTTGCCATATCGCACGCCGGAGCAGGAGAAGGTATTGGCGTTCCGGCAAATACTGGTAGACGCGGGGATCCTGGCCTTCATCCGCCGTCCCCGAGGCCGCGACATTTTTGCCGCCTGCGGTCAGTTGAAAAGGACGGTGGAAGTGTGAATAGCAAGCCAACCTTGCAACCCTGAAACCTGGAACCTTTACGAACTGCCGCGCGCCGCGGGCCAGGCTGCGGTGGCCAGCGCCAAGCGTCCTGCTGCACTTGCCGCAACCTGCAGTTCCATACGAAAAGCGGGGTTGCCGGAAGTGGAGGGCTGCGACAAGCGCCCGCCATGTTCTTCGACGATGCGGCAACAGGCGCTCAACGAAAGAGTGGCAGGCTTGTTCTCGCCCTCGGAGCTGAGCGGCGACAAGTGCGACCCGAACTGCGAAGAAGAATCCTTCGACGAGGGATCGCAAGCGAAGAAATCAACCGTAACCAGGTTGCCTTGGCCGTGCGTGTGCACCATCAGGACGGAATTTGCTTCGCGCTTCAGGCGAGAGTTGATCTGCCCCGCAAGGTGCATACAGACGTGGAGAATCTGGTTTGAATCGGCGAGCACCGGCGGAAGCGAAGGAGTGAGTTCGAGGCGGATGGAATTGCCTTCCGCCTCCAGTTGGGGAGCCAGCAGCAACACCGTCGTTTGCAGCACTGAGTTGATGTTCACGGCGGCAAACCGGGCCGGAGTCTGACGGGCAAATGTGAGCAAGCTCGCCACCAGCGTGGTCGTGCGGCGAACCTGCTCACCGATTTGCGCGGCATTCGATTGCTCCTGCGGTGGCAAGGTCGACGCGTTGAGCAAATCAGAGTATCCCAGCATGGCGGTGAGCGGGTTATTGATTTCGTGGGCTGCTCCGCCCACCAACTGACCGAGCGACGCTAGTTTCTCCGATTGAATGAGCTTTTCCTGCAAAGCCTTAAGGTCGTCGAAAGAGCGGCGCGACCTTTCGAGAAACTGCGACAGCTCATCCCGCAGCAGGCGTTGTCGCCAGAAAACCACCACCCCCATCACCACCATGGCCAAAAGACTCACGGTGATGCGGAACGCCTGGACCGCACTCGGCAGCCCCCGGTCCAGTTCGGCGCGTACAGCGGCCCAAAGGAGACTGAAAAGAGCGAGCATGCTCAAGCGTGTGATCCAGACCCCAAGCAAAGGCTGCGTCGGCTTCGAATCGGAAAGGTCGAAACGGAGAGCGAGCAAGGGCACCGCGCCCATCCAGGCAATCGAAAAGGTCAGCGGAATATCGTAAATGCTGCCGCTGTAATAGACCTGGTGTCCAATGGCCCAGGTCGCAACATAGGAACTGGACGCGTAGAGCGCGCTGGCGCCGAGCAATTGTCCGTAAAGCTGTCGCCACCCTCCCTGAGCAGTGTAGGCCAGGATCGCGAGCGCCAACAGGAGCGCGATCTTTTCGGTCATATACGTGTTGTTTAGATTGGCGCTGTAAGTCGCTTCGTCCACCTGTACGGTTTGCCAGGGGATTACGGTGTATACATAAACGAAGACCCACCAGGTGAGCAGAAGAACGAAGTCGAGCATCCTCACACGCTCATCGCGCTCCTCTTCGCGGAGGTGTGGAAGCACGGCGAGAGCCGCAATCATCGGCACCAGATGCAGGAACAAAACGATGTCGCCTAAAAAGGGGTCGGGCACTTCCTGACGCTTGATGACTTCAAAGTAATTCCACATCCCCTGGTAAATGAGCCAGAAGAGCATGCCCATGCTCATCAGTATCCAAAAGAGCCGGATATGGAGGGTTGGACAGCGCGAGCGCGCGGTATTAGGCAGGTAGGCGGCGGTAGCAACCAGCAGCAGCCAGCCCTGGATCAGGTCGCTGGCGATAGTAAGGGCATCGCCCCTTTGCATGAGCAGCGACGCCGCAATCTGGGCGAGAACCAGCCCGACCAGCAGAGACATCCAGACTTTGGTGCGCACGGCCAAGGCGGACCACTCCACGCTCTATTTTAGTGCGCGATCGGGGTTTGCGGGGTTACTAGTGTAACCACTCGGAGCGTTGCAGGTCGGCGCAAACCCGGCAACCGGCAGTTCCTCTGACAATCGTATTGGGGCCATCAAAACATTGAATCGTTGCATCAATAACTCAATGATTCAATCACTCCATAGTGGAAAAGCTCATGGAGTTTGCCTGAGATTGCCTTTAGAATTAGGCGCCTAGCTTTAGAACTAGCTGGTCGACGAGAGTCCTTTGCCCTGGATGATTCCTCAATATCGTGATCGATGGCGCTTCCGCGCGCCCCTCAGTGCCGACGAAATCCGGCGCACCGAGCGCTGGCTGTCAACGGCGCGTGTGGCGCTGACGATCGCGGCGATATTCGCGCTCTGGATGGAGCCGGTGCGTGGGTTTGTGTATTCCCGTTGGCTCCTCTGGCTGCTGTCGATATACCTGATTCATGCGGTGGTGGTGCTACTGCTGCTGCGCTTCCGGCCGAAGTCGACAAGAGCTTTCCGTCGGGTGGTTCATGCGGTAGACATTCTCTGGCCGGTGTTAATTTCCCTGTTCGCCTCGGCGCAGCGCGGCCCGTTCTTTCTTTTTTTCGTCTTCGTGATGGCGGCTGCGGCCTATCGCTGGGGCCTCTGGGAAACGGTGGGCACGGCGGTCGCCGTCGTGGCGCTACTGGAGGTAGAAGCATTCGCGGTGCGAGCCGGACTAGAACCCGCGGTGGATCAATGGCTACACCTCGTACATCTGCCGCGCCTCGGTGTAAGCGTGCGCGAACTGGATCCGCAACAGCTGTTCATGAGTTCGGTCTATCTGGTTGTGCTCGGATTTTTGCTCGGCTACATGTCGGAAAATCAGAAGAAAGTGCGGGCGGAGCGTGCCGTGATCACGCGCGTCCTTAGTTCGACCCGGGTCGAAGCGGGACTCACCGGTACCATGCAGCAGATTCTCGGGGAAGTGATGAGCATCTACGGCGCGTGCCGAGTGCTCAGCGCCTCCCAGGAATCGAACAGTTACCGGGTATTCCTGGCCGAGGTAAAGCGTGGCGCCGACGGTGTCGAACCGCTGCGCTGGCGCGAGCCGTTGCCGGACAGCGAAAGGTCGTATTTGTTCGATTCGTCTGCCGACGCGATCTATGCGTCCCGCAGTGCCAGGGGTTTTCACACCGTGCTGCTGGATCGCAACGGCGAGCGGGTACGCGACGCAAGCACCGAATTTCTCGATGCCCTGGCCCAGCTGGAGAAATTTGACGCCATCGTTTCTGTAGCGCTGTCCTTCGGAAGCGAGTGGTTGGGCCGCGTGTTTCTGTTCGATCCCGAGATGATGGGAAATCCGGAAGAAGAGTTGCGCTTCCTGCAGGAATTCGCCCAGCAGGTGGGACCGGCCATCTACAACGTATACCTGATGCGGCGACTGCGGGAGCGCGCCGGAGCGGTGGAGCGGGCGCGCTTCGCCCGCGAACTTCATGATGGCGCCATTCAATCGCTGATCGCGGTCGAAATGCAACTCGACGTGCTGCGCCGGCAGTCGGGAACCCAGGCGCCGGTGGTCAACTCCGAACTGGGGCGGATTCAGCAATTGCTGCGTGAAGAAGTTCTCAAGTTGCGCGAGCTGATGCAGGCGATGAAATCGTTCGAAGTGAATGCGGACCGGCTTCTCGGTTTCATTTCCGACACGGTCGAGCGCTTCCGCCGGGAGACGGGAATCGCTGCCGAGTTCGTCAGCGAGTTGGAGCGCGTCGATCTGGCGCAGAAAGTCTGTCGCGAACTGGCCCGCATTGTGCAGGAGAGTCTGGTCAACGTGCGCAAGCACAGCGGCGCCCACCATGTCCTCGTTCGTCTCGCGCAGCGGGCCGGCAATCTGCAATTGACCGTCGAGGATGACGGGAAAGGATTCTCTTTTTCTGGAAAGCTGTCGGATGCGGAACTGGAGAAGTCAGGCAAGGGACCGGCGGTGATCCGGGAAAGGGTGCGCTTGCTGGCGGGCGAACTCGCGATAGAATCAACTCCTGGGCACGGATCACGTCTGGAAGTAAGCATTCCGCCACCGAGGAAGGCCAATCATGAATGATCCAATCAAGGATAGTGCAATCAAAGACAGGTCAATCATGGATAGTCCAGCGTTGCAGAAACGAAGCCATCCCATACGCATTGTGATTGCCGACGATCATCCCATTTTTCGCGACGGACTGCGGCGCCTGTTGGAAGCGGAAAGCGACATGAAAGTGGTGGGCGAAGCCTGCGACGGCCGCGAGGCGGTCAAGCTTGCCACCGAGATCAAGCCCGATATTCTTCTGCTCGATCTGGCCATGCCGCACCACACCGGACTTGATGCTCTGCGCGACCTGAATATCACCGGGGCGGGCGTCGTACGCATCATCCTGCTGACGGCAGCGGTCGAAAAAAAACAAATGGTCGAGGCGTTGCAATTGGGAGCACGCGGCGTGGTGCTAAAGGATTCCGCCACCCAACTGCTGCTCAAGAGCATCCATGCCGTGATGGCCGGGGAATACTGGGTTGGGCGGGACAGCGTCTCCAATCTGGTGCAGTACCTGCGCAACCTCATGCAGAGTACAAACGAAGAATCGAAGCAGAAAAAATTCGGTCTGACGCCACGCGAACTGGAGATTGTCTCTGCCGTGGTTGCCGGCTATGCCAACCGCGAAATCGCCGAGTACTTCAAGATCAGCGAGGACACGGTGAAGCACCACCTCAGCAATATCTTCGACAAGTTGGGCGTCTCCACCCGCCTGGAGCTAGCCCTGTTCGCGGTCAACCAGGGGCTGCCCTTGAAGACCATTGTGTAGCCAAGATTTGTCTAGTCAAGATTGTCCGGGTAAACCATGTCTAATCAGGCTTGTGGAATCAATAGCTTGCCGCATATCTATCTGGCTGTTCTAAGGGGAATACCTGAGTAATGGCACGATAGTGCCATTCCGGGCACTGCGGTGCTATTGGGTAGAAGGGTTGGTTCAGGATATTTTACAATTACATTACGGCGAGAATCTGCTCGGGAGGATGAGTGAAGCCACGCCGTTGTCGATTGGGGGAAAACAGTGATCAAAGCAATCTGTCAACTTTGGACTGAAGAAAGCGGTCAAGACGTCGCCGAATACGCGGTGATGCTTGCCGTAATTCTAGTGATCGTGATTGGCACAGTCAAACTGATTGGCACCAATGCCAACAACGTGTTCTCGCAAGTTTCAAGCCAGATGACGAACTAGCCCCGCATACAAGCCCCGCTGCGTCTGGCAAGGGGCTTCCCCTGATTTCTTTCTGTCGTTTTTCCCCGAGGCAAGGTTTCAGAGTCTCAAGCTCACGCCGTGAGGTTCTTGGGCCCAGGAGTGTTGCTGCGAGGATTGCATTGGGACGATTGCAGAGCTCAGAGGATTGTTACCTCTGCAATCTAACCTCTGACCTTATCTTCTCTTATTACTGCCCCGTTGGAGCCGCTGCTGTTTTTTCCGGAACCGGCGCCGTCTTTTCTGGAGCAGCGCTGCCCAGCCTGGTGAGGAACGGGAAGAAAGGTGTGACCTCGAAGGGCATCTTCTCGGCTGCGCTGTTAATGGCTACAGGCTTGGTCTTGATCAATTCCAGCTGATTGTTCCACGGATCAATCTTGACTCGGCCACCGAGCGGGAGGGCCGCGACCTGATCAGCCTTCTTCGGGTCCAATTGCGGCGACGCGGTCATCAGTGACGACATCCTGGTGGCATCGCCGTTCAGCAGGCTGTCACCGAGGTGCGCGCGGATTAGGTTCTTCAGCTGCGGAGCGTTAGCCTGCACCGCTTTGAGGAATAAGCCGGCCGTGGCCAGCTTGTCCTTGTAAGGGGAGTTGTTGAGCAGTTCGATGGCTTTCTTGTCGGCAGCCTCTTCTTCGCCTTTATCGCGAGCGAAATCCATCCGCTCGAACGTCCGCTCATCTGGAAAAAACATGCGGTCGTTGAAAGCGAGCTTGGTATTGAGATGATGCCCAAGCACGATGTGCGATAGCTCGTGCGTCAGAATCATCGCCAGCGACGCTTCGTCGGGCAACACGTCAATCATGCCGCGGCTTACAACGATGGTGTGGCCGACGGTGAAAGACTCGAGCGGCGTGGTCATCAGCACGCGGCAGTGTATCTCTGGCTGAATGTCGATGTTGTTGGTGACCATCATGTTGTTGACCACGGTCTGCAGCACTTTATCGATTTCGCCTTCCGGCGCCAGCAGCCCGATCTGTTGCAGCCGGTCAATCACGTTGAGTTCCGCCTGCCGCTCCCATTGCCGCTGCGCCTCAATGGGCGAAGCATCCTGTGCTTTCTGACTCTGGTCCTGCACCGACTGCGGAGCGTCCACCGTGATCTCCGTGAACTCAGAGTTACGGCGCAGATCCTTCAGGTTGTAACCCCACAGCCGCGTCTGCGCTTTGAAATTGAGCGTCTGCCCCAGGCGGCTTTTTTGATCCGATTCTTCGGAATAAATCAACGAGGGCAGCCATACTCCTCCCGGACGAAGGTTCTGCCGCCAGCTGTCAAAGTGCAGGTAGTAGCTGTATCGGGGATGCGGAAAGTAAGTCCCGTTAAAGCGGACGATGTTGTAGTCCTGGTCTTCAATCCAGACGCGTCCCAGGAATCGCCCATTGCCGACGTCCTTCTTCGGGGCAACGTCCATCACGATGCAGCGCACTTCGCCGAGGAACTCGCGCCGAACAAAAGTGAAGTCGTAATACTTGCGTTGAAAATCCTGATCGAGGACCACCATCTGGGCAAATCCCAGCGGATAAAACTTGAAAGCAAATTCGTTGCTCAGTTTGCTGAGCATGCGTTTGCCCAGCCCCGCCGTCGTGGGCGAAGTAAAGGCGCGGTCATCGGTACCCTCACTCATATCCAACCGGCCAAGAAAGTAGACGTCGCTACGAGGGACGGGTATATCCAGCTCTTTGTCTTGCTTCAGATTCTGGAGATAAGTTTCCACCAGCGGATGAAGCTGCTTCATCTGCGCGATGAAAAAATGTTCGCGCTCAATCGCCCGATCGACCACCTGGTCGAAGCTGGTAGCGGGGGTAGCCGGTGGGGCGGTGTCGCGGGTCGAGAGCTGGGGTGCCGGCGCGGTCGGGGTAGATGATGTCTGCGCCCATAAAAACGCGACGCAGCAGACCAGGGAGAGTGTAAGCAGTGCGTAGAAAGATCGCAGCATTTTCGATTGTTTCATTTTACCTATGATGCATTGCCCATGCGAATAACCAACCATCCACGACCTACGATGCAAGTTGAAACTCAATGTGCAAGACCGCCTCGGAATCGGCCGGGTGACCATCTTTCAATGCGGGCTTAAATTGAATTTTTTCCGCCGCCCGAACCGCCGATTCGTCCAGTCCATGACCAAGACCGCGCACCACTCTCACAATGCGAACCTGCCCGGTCGCGGAAAACACAACATCGAGCAAAACCTCACCCTCAATCTTAAGCCGTCGCCCCTCATCAGTGTAAACCGGATGGGGCTTGAATGTGATCTCAGCCGGCAAGGTCGTCACCGCGGGCTCGGTTAACTTGGTTTTAGGCTGGGAAGCAGGCACGATCGCGGCGTCTCCGAAGCCAGCCTGGCGAACCGTGCCGCGCGATCCGGAAATGCCAGAACCGTCGCCGGTTGCAACGCCGCTGCCAAAACCCGTGCTCGCAACCACTCCACGCGCGCCGTGCGCACCCCCCGTACCGTTGCCGTAGCCACGTCCGTAGGGCAAGTCAGATGCCCCCGCCTGCGCGATCGTGACCGGATGCCCGTGAGGATCCGATGCGGGCACGCCGTTCGGATCGCCAAAGCCTCCCGTTTGCACTTTCGACGGCGCCGCCGCCATGGTTGGCGTGGCCGAGCTCCCACCGGAGAACACATTCGTCTTCACCGGAGGCCGCGGAATCTGCACCTTCACGTCCGGCAGAATTTCCTTCGTAGCAGCCAGCGTCACCTTGGGCGCCTGTACCTCGGGAACGGGAAGCTTTTTCCGCACCACCTCAGTGGGCACGCGCATTGCTTCAGGCCGGGGCGTTACCGGCTCGGTAACCTTCGCGACCGGAACCGGAAAATGCCTGACCGGCGCCGGCTTCTGCGGAATCGGTGGCGCGGTGCTGACCAGACTGACGAAATGGTAATCGCGTTCTCGTGGCACAAGGACATCCGGGTGCATGATGGCGGTAATCACGAACAACGTCAGCAGTACCGACTGGACGCCGTAGCTGAAAACAAACTTGCCCCAGCGAGTGCCGGGCTCGGGAAGAATGCCTAGAGTCAATTCTGAAGCCTGGGAATTCATGTACGGCACCTCATACTGCTACCTGCTTAGCACTTGCCAAAAAGCGGCCAACCCCACGGGCTAGCACTTTGAAGGCCGTGGGGACGGGTCGAAGCACAAACTTCAGAACCATGAAGTGCACGCCGAAGGCCATTTTCGACCACTGCTCTCCCCACGTAAGATGCTGCTAAACGGCGACTTAAAGAGAGAAAAGCCTATCCTACCAGACCGCCGAACAACAGCTGCAAAATTTTTCCTATTTGGGAAAGGGAAAAAACTGTGGGAGCTTGGAAGATTTTTCCCGGACCTTCAGTCCCGGAAATTTCCACGTTGCCCCACGAGCCGAACCCCCTCCCAGAAGAAGCAGCACAGGATCAGCCCCGGGGGCGGCGAACCAACTTAAACGAACTTGGGCTTCTCGATGGAAAGAGGCCAAGCCGCTTATCCTTGGCCAATTCTTCCGGACGCAACTTTACGAGTGGTAGGCTTTCGATTACCCCTGGATGGGCGCGATACGGGCTTTGGCTGTATACATAGCTATGACCTTCTTGCGCCGTGTCGTAATGCTCTCTCGCAGCCGCAAGTTTGGCCAGTATCCAGAGGCCAGATGGGCGAATTGCGCCTTTCGGACGATTCAAGCGTCCATCGTTTTGCTAGCGCTGTTGTCGCTGGTGCATCCATCGCGGGCCTTCGCGGCGAATCCTGACCTGGAGACTGTGCTGACCGGCTCGCGCCAGCGTATTGAGAAATTAGACTACCGGGTGACCGGGCGCCTCACACGAGTGGAAGGCGACGGCAAACGCACGAGCTACAAGTTTGTCGGCAAGGCTCACTGGTTTCCCGATGGTCTGCGTGTGCTTTGCGAGATCTCGGGGCATGGCTCAGCGAAGACGAGCCTTCTTCTGCACATGAACGTAAGTGGCCACGTGACCATCGAGGCCCTACTTCCTGGCGACAAGGCCGCTAGCGTGTTGCCGTTCGAACGTTGGAACGACCCACTAGTGGGAACGGACTTCTCCTATGAAGACATGGTTGAGAGCCAGTTCTTCTGGAAGCATCAGGAGCTCCTGGCACCGGAGAAATACGGCGCACGGGATTGTTTTGTCCTTAAGAGCATGTCCGACTCTCCGGACCGGACTTACTATGATTCGGTAACATCGTGGATTGACCGCGGCATTATGTTCCCTGTACATGTGGTGAAGACGTCTCGCTTGACGGGACAGCAGAAGGAATTCATTTACTATGGGCTGCGACAAGTCGGCGGCGATTGGTCCGCGTCGCAAGTGGAGGCAAAGGTATTGGGCAAGCCTGGCTCCTCGATTCTTGTAATCGAATGGGGCTCGGGAAAGGCAAATCTTGGACGCAAGGACTTTGATATCAGCCAGTCCAGCGCTCCAGCAGAGAAAATGAAATAAATCGCATCGCTTAATTAGGCTGTTGCAAGGCCCTGTGCTGTCACTCGAGCATCCACGGTGTTCGACGTCATGGGACAAGCTCCTTTTCAGACGTCGCCGGGGCCCCGTATAAGCCAAAGGGCCACCAATTCCAGTCGCCGGCAAGTTGCAACAGTGCCGGCCCGACAACCATCCGCACCGCTGTAGCATCAATGAACACCGCCAGAGCGAGCGTAAAGCCCAGCATTTGGACGACCAGAAAGCTTCCCACAGTGAATGCGGTGAAGACGGCAATCATAATTGCCGCGGCGCTCGTGATCAGCCCGGCCGTCCGCGCCAGACCTTCGATCACCGCTGATCTCTCGGATAGGCCCCGCCGCCGTTCTTCGAGAACTCGGGCGACCAGGAAGACCTCATAGTCCATGCTCAATCCGAAGACGATGGCAAACGAGAGAATCGGCACGATCGGGTATACGGTGCCGGTCGGTCCGTCGAGCCCAAGAAGTTTGCCACCATGGCCTTCCTGAAAAACGACAACTAACGCACCGAATGAAGCGCCTACGGAGAGCAGATTGAGCAGAATCGCTTTGACCGCCGCAAATAGAGAACGCAACCCGATCAGGAGCGCCAGCAAGCTCCCCAATATGACGCCAAGGACCACCCTCGGCAACCGCTCTTTTACTACTGAGTCGTAATCTGCTTCGAGTGCGGGAACGCCGCCGACGCGCAGCACAGCGCCGGGCAGCGCGGTGATCGTCGCGACATCGGAGGAACGGACTTCTCGCACCCATCGTATCTGTTCGTTGGGCGAAAGAGTGGCGGTGGGCAGCAACTCAATCAAGGTAGCTTGGCCATCGCTGCGAAGAAAACTCTTGCGGATTGCCTCGGGCACATCGTGGACAGCATCCGCAGTGTCAGACATTCCCGTGAGGGTCGGAAGAGATAAGACCTCTTCCGCTCTAGGATCACTCTGGAAGCGCTTCGTCAAGCGACTGACGGCAAGCCAGCCAGCCGGCGAGAGCGGCGGAGACTGCGGCGGCAACTCCAGCACCACTCGGAGTGACTGCACAATACCCGACCGCCCCATGTCTTGAAGCCTCTGCAGTGCTTGCACCGACTCGGCTGCTGCCGGGAGCGAGTTATGGTCAGGAACCCCGGGAGAGATTCTCCGTCCCTGGAATGCAAGCATCAGTAGCGGAATCCCGACGACAAGCAGAGCTGTCCAGGGCCGGCGGGTTATGATGCTGCCCCACCGCACCCACCGCTCACTCGCCGCGCATAGGTCCTGCGTTTTGAATCGTCTGGCTGGAAGACGCACTCTGGCGGCATCGATGCGATGCCCTACCAGACCGAGCACCCAAGGCAGAATGAATGTACACAGCATGACGCTCAAAACGGTTACCAGCAGGCCAGCGATCCCTATCGAGCGCAGTTCGCTGATGGGCACAGTCAGCAGCGCTGAAAATCCGATTGCAACTGTCGTGGCCGAGATTATCAGCGTTCGCCCCGCCTGCCCGGCAGCAATGTCGGCCGCGTGGCCGGGATCGTATCCCTCGGCCAAGGCTTCGCGAAACCGGCTCACCATCAGCAATGCATAGTCGATTCCCAAGCCAAGGCCGAGCATCGTCGCGAGATTCTGCACCAGAATCGACAGATGCAGATAATGCGCGAGTAGCGCAGCCGCACCCATCGCCATCGAGATTGAGAGGACGCCAACTCCCAGCGGCAATAGCGCTGCCACAATACTGCCGAAAGCCAACAACAGCAGCAACAGAGTTACCGGCATCGCTCGTTCCTCGGCATGCTTGACGTCATCTGCACTGACCTTGCGAAGATCGAAGTTCAGTGGCGTTTCACCCGTAATCTCCAGTTTGATCTTGGGGTATTGCGACCTGAGCTGACCTTCCATCCAGTCTGCTCTTGCCCTCAGTTTGGGGACCAACGCCTCGACCGTTTCATCGCGCGGGTCCAATCCAACGATGATCAAGGCTCCGCCACTGTTCCCAGTGAACAGAGGATCTGGCCAATCCAGACTCGAGACGGCACCCGACACTCCTGGCACACTACGCAATGAACTGGTTAAAAAGCCCAATGCATTTGCGCCTTCGGCTGAATCCGGATCGGGAATACCGCCGATCACCAGAACCAGACGGTGGGCGTACGGAGACTGGAAACGCTGCGCCAGCTCCAGGTCAACTTTTTCGGATTCTCCACCCTTGATGTGAACAACTGTCTCCAGGTGACGTTCGACTTTGTAGGAAAAGGGCAGCAGCGCAAGCGCCATGACAAACCCCGACATCGCCAACCAGAATCGGCGGCGAGCAGCACCATGGCCAGTCTTCAAGCTTGGCCTTACCATGGAAGATCCACGTCGTTTCCTGGTTCGTCAGAGAGCAATGAAACGGCTCCGGTGATCGGGTATATCCATGAAAAAGGGGCAAACTGGATATTCATTGGGGTTCGGCCCTGAGCTCAGTTAAGGATAAACGATCGATGTGGGGAACCGCCCGTTAAACCCTTGTCGATCGAGGGACGTGGCTGACAATCTCGGGTGCACGCCATGTTGAGATGAAGCCCGTAGAGGAAAAGACCTGAACGGTGCTGACCATTGACATGACGAAGACGAGGACGAGGCAAAATTCAATCGCCGCCTCGACGCGAAGCTTTCACGCCTGAAAGCCTGGGCCACGCGCCAGCAACTGGGCACTGACCTGCTGTTGCAGGTCGAGCACCGAGCATTCGCGCCGGCTGGGAAGTTGCACGCGGCCTATTGCTTCGCCTATTGCTTGAAGACCAATGGCGGCCCGCTGGTGCGTTTTCCCTTGAGGTTCACCGTCACCTCGATGCGGTCGGCGATGGTGACGAAGGGAATACCATGAGTCATTCCGTAATCCTTCCGATCGAAGGCCATCGTCCCCTTAATGTCGCCTGAGCCGGTTCCCTCGCCAGTAACCGTAAACGACAGCGTCTCGGGCTTGGACACTCCGCGAATGGTAAATGTTCCCGGCAGATCAAAAGTGGTGGGGCCGGTCTGCACTACCTTTTCGGAGTGAAACGTGATCAACGGATTCTGCTTGACGTCAAAAAATTCCTTGCTTTTCAACTTGCCGTCCTTCATGCCGCTTCCAGTGCTCACGCTGTCAGCCTGAATCTTGATGTCCAAAACGCCAGTCGTGACATCAGTCGAGGTGAACGTGAGGGTGGAGTCCCACTTTTCGAAAGTACCCTCTAGAGCCACCGACGCCTTCACGTAGAACTTAACCGAACTGTCGGGCTGCGAAATCGCGAAAACAGGAGCCTGGGCTTGGCTTAGTGACGGGGCGAACGCCAAGAGGCAGAGAACCGCTAACCGAACCCTACCGAGTGTGAGACTTTCCGACATAGACCTCTCCGACAAGTTGTCCTGAGACAACCAGAGTAAATCCGAAGACTCTCGCACTATGACACTGAATGTCTGCTCCGAGATACTGTCAAATGTGACAGCCGGTGCGGCGATCACTTTGTGACAGCTCTCGACCTCACCACGGCAGAAGTAGAAGCTCGGAACAAAACCCAGGCCCCATGGCGGCCAGGAGACCCCGCGTACCCGCCTCAGGACGCCGGTGCTGCATCACGTCTTCGAGCACTACTAGCACCGATGCTGAAGATAGATTTCCTACCTTGCGCAAACAAGCCCACCGGGCATCCAGCTCTCCGTGGTGGAGTCCCAGCGTATCGGCCGAGGCCTGCAGTACCTTGGGTCCGCCGGTGTGCATAACAAAGCTTTTGAGATCGCTGCGCTGATGTCCGTTGGCCGCTAAAAAGGCGTCGACATCCCTTCCCAGGTTTTTCCGAACCAGATTCGGAACCCTGAGCGAGGGATGAAGC
>DATDGS010000024.1:0-3982 GCA_036521955.1 Terriglobales bacterium | reverse complement strand
ATGAAACACGCGGACGGCTTGGCGTTGTCCGATGCGCCACGAACGGCGGCTCGCCTGTCGCAGAGTGTGTAGCGAATAGCCCGATTGATAGAAGATCAGCGAGGGGTGGCCGAGCAGATCGAGGCCAGTCTCGATAATTTTCGGATGGCAGATCGTAACCTGGACATCCTCGTGAAGTTTCCGTTCGAACCAGGCTTCCCGCTTCTCTGTGGGCACGTCCGACGTCAGCACTGAGACGCGCATTCCCTCGCGTGCAAGGATTGTCTCCAGGCGGCGGGTGACGTCGCGCTTCTGGGTATAAACCGCGTATACGTGGCATCGTCGGCCAGCTTTCAGATCTGCCTTAACGATTTCAATCAGTCGCCGCTCCTTGGCTTGAAGGCATTCACGGTCCAGATCCTCCGTCTGGGCAATCAGGAACCGCTCACGCCGATTGGTCTCCGGGTTATATTCCCACCCAAACAGATCACCCACATCATACGGCCGATCGGGATACATCAAGAGAGCGTTCAAGCCGACGCTCATCACGGAATGATTCCCGCGATGCTCCTTGAGCGCGCTCTTGACGGCTTCCTCCAATCGGCCATATGCCGCGCGAAGGGGCGGATCCATCTCGACGCCGACGACCTCTTCGGTGTAGGGTGGCAGATCGCAAGCGATATCCTCCAACGAGATAAAAGCCCCCATTTCCATCAGAAAATGGCCGAACAGGAGCGGCGAGGCGCCAGGTTTGCGCTTCACCTGCGTCGTGATCCGCGCCTTGGAACATGCGTTGTCGCTCGGCTCGATCGTAATCTTTTCGAGAACACCGTACGTTTCTGAAAACGAGCGCAGCCCGGACTCGCCCCATTCGCAGCCGAGTTGCACCATTTTGCTCGGCTCCAGACGAAACAGCACGTTATAGACGTCTCCTGCATAGCCGCCCAACAGAGTGCCCGTAAGGACCACGATGTGGCCTACGCAAGCCGCCAGAGTTCCGAGAGCATTTCCCTGTGCGGTGTCGCCCTTTAATCGGGAGCTCGCGATTAGCCAACTTATCGGCAGGAACGAATAATGGGGAGGAAGGTGTCCGCGTGCGTATCAGGCAGTCGTTTGGTCGGCGTTTCCTGCGCATAATTTCCCTGGTGTGTGCGATCTTTGGCTGGTCACCAAAGGAGGTGCACACGTGTCAGTGAAAGAAGCGACAATCAGCGGGCCGTGGATCGAACGGCTCACCCACCATCTCATAGTTGAGGGATACAGCCTGCCTACAACTCAAAAACGGTTGGCAGTAGCGCGCCGGTTCCTGCACTATTTAGGGAAGCAGGGCGTCGGTGTGGCGGCGGCCGCAGCCGAACACGAGAAAGCGTTCCTGATCCATAGGCTGGAGGCATATCGGAAGCGTCATGGGCGCGAGCCTGACGATTTGAGTGGCTGGCGCTGGGGCCAGACCAGCGGCATTCACATGGTTGTGCGGTTAGCGCAAGGACAATGGCCGCCGGTGACCTTGCCCGCAAGTTCACAAGATGCATTCCGTCTGAACCTCTGTGATGCATATGCGCGGTGGCTTTCAGACACTCGCGGCTTGGCAGCCACGACCATCCCCAACCGTCGAGTAGAGGCCCGACGGTTTCTCGAATCCCTGGGTGACAGAGGAGGAGAACAGTCGCTCCTTGCTCAGATCACTGTTGCCGACCTCGATCATTACTTAACCGATCGGGCTCCGCAACTTCGGAGGGTCACTCGCCAACGCCTTGTGGGGTGCCTGCGTGGATTCTTGCGTTATATCCACATCCAGGGTCTGATCCAACAGGATCTCTCAGGAACACTTATCAGCCCACGGCGGTATGCGTTCGAGAGTATCCCTCCAGCGCTACGCGCCGAGCACGTCGATGCGGTGCTGAAAGCGGCGGAGAAGGATCGCACTCCAAAAGGGCTGCGGGACCACGCCATTCTTCTTCTGCTCGCGACTTATGGCCTGCGAGCTGGTGAGGTGACGGCCTTGCGCTTGGACGACATCGATTGGCGCAAGGACCGACTACGCGTTCGGCATTCGAAGACCGGTTGTGAGTCTTTCCTTCCCTTGCTCGCCCCTGTTGGCGAAGCCATTATGGCATACCTTCGCGATGGGAGGCCGAAAACGAAGGGGCGCGAGGTTTTCCTTCGCGTCCGCGCTCCATTTCAATCGCTCCGGACCGGTTCGAGCCTGTATCACATGGTCGAGCATCGTTTACAGAAGGCGGAAATCAAACTGGAGCGCAAGCATGGTCCCCATGCGTTTCGCCACGCGCGGGCAGTCGGCCTACTCAATGCGGGAGTTGCCATGAAGTCGATCGGCGATGTGCTGGGACACCGGTCTCCAGATTCGACGGCCGTATATCTGAAACTTGCAACATCGGAGTTGCGGGCAGTCGGACTCGAAATTCCCATGGGGGTGAACCGATGACGAAATGGCCCGATGCCCACGACGCGATCATTCGCCAACACCTCCGGCACGCCCGATTGCGGCCCGCCAGTTTGCGGACATACCAGCCTATGTTGGTAGAGTTTCAACAGTTCGTGGTGGACCACTCGCCCGGGCAGTGTATGTCTCGGCCGATCTTGGAAGAGTGGCTCCGTCACCGTTCGAGCTTTTCCGCTACGCACACGATCATGCAGCGGGTTTGGCCGATTAATCGTTTTCTCGGCTGGCTCGCCGACCGTCAACTGATTGTTGCTAACCCGCTTGAGGAGTTGCGAAAGGAACTGGGCACGAGGGACACAGCCCAGATTATCCGGGCGTTGCTCAGTTCCGACAGCGCTGCGGCGCTGGAAGCCCTCAGGCCGGTCCCGGCTTTTGCCAGTCTACTTGGCTCGGTGATGCAGAATTACGTTTCCCTCAAACGGTCATTGGGTTTTCGTTACCGCACCCAGGCGCAGCAGTTGCTTCGTCTCGACCGGTTTCTGCAGGAGTGCCCCGATCTTGCGGGACGACCGGTTTCCATCATTATCGAAGCGTGGGGCAAGCGCAATCCCACTCCACAGCACCTTCTGGAATGTGAACAAACGGGAAGAATACTGGCGAGGGCACTGCAGCGCACTGACCCAACCGTCGTCCCGCCACCAGTGGACCCACGTTTGAACCGTCAAGTCCGGCGGAATCAGCGCCGACCATATATCTATTCGGAATCGGATGTGTGCCTTCTGTTGAAAACGGCCCTGTCTTTTCCCTCGCCAGAGACTCCTGGGAGGCCTCTGATGCTGTACACGATGGTGGTTCTGGCGTACTGTGCGGGACTTCGGATCGGCGAGATCGTGCGACTAAAGGTCGGAGACATCGATAGTGCCGACCAGACGCTCGAAATCCGCGAGACGAAATTCTTCAAGTCGCGACGGTTGCCGCTTACGAATACGGTGAGGGCGGCTCTGGATGACTATCTGAAGGCACGGCACCGGGAAGGCGCGCCTGGCGATCCATCGGCGCCGCTATTCTGGCAGGGGCGGGCAGCCCGGGAATATCGTTACCCCACGATCCGAGCCCTGCTGGTCCAGGTGATTCGGCGCGCGGGTTTGAAACCTGATCCCGGGGTTGTTGGGCCGCGCATCCACGACCTGCGTCACTCATTTGTGGTCAGCCGCATACTGGCCTGGTATCGCGAAGGCGTCAACCCTCAAGAACGGCTCCCTTACTTGGTGACGTACCTCGGGCACAAAGACATCCACTCAACCTTGGTTTACATAACCATCACGCAAGAACTACTGCAACATGCCAGCGACCGGTTCCGCTCGTTCGGAGCGCGCGCCCTCCAAGCGGGGACAGGAGGCGACACATGCAAGTGACATCCACCTTGCCGCAACTGTTGCACGGCTTCTTCCAGGACTGGCTAATCCGAAGTTCCACGGCCTGCTGAGGCTAAATTGAAGACACTGCTGGCACTTAGCCGGAAACGGCCCGGAGGCTACTGACTACGAGGCGCCAAGCCGACGCGGATGCCGAGCAGGGAGAAGGCGCGCTGCTGGAGGG
>DATDGS010000023.1:0-15414 GCA_036521955.1 Terriglobales bacterium | reverse complement strand
GGTTTCGATCAGCTCTCCCGACATGTAGATGAGGGCCGGCTTGGGATCTCCCGCGGCCCCGAGGAGGCGCTCCGCGGCGTGCTTCCCATTGATGTGGCCGCCGGCTTGAGAAAGATTTATATCGCAGAGGATGGCGTCATGAGAGCGCTCGGCGAGGAACGCCAGTGCTTCTTCCAAAGTGGCGGCGCAGTCCACATGCAACTCGCGTGCGGTGAGCCCTTCGAAGAGCAAGCTGCGCAGGCTTTCTTCATCGTCCAGGACGAGAACGGATCTGCCCTTTAACAAGTTGAGATTGGGCGCCGCGACCGCCACCATGCCAGAAGGACTGGTGGAGCGGTGAGTTTTCTGGTCGGCGGCAACGGGGAGATACACCGTGAATGCCGAGCCGCCCGCAGGGAGGGCTTCCGCTTCAATCGTGCCACCGTGCTCGCGAACGATGGACAGGCAGATGCTGAGGCCCAAACCAGTGCCGCCGCCGGGACGCTTGGTGGTGTAAAAGGGATCGAAAAGGCGGGGGACGGACTCCGGACGAATGCCTACGCCGTCATCCTGAAAAGTGACGGAGATGCGCAAGCCGGCATGGGCAAGGCGAATCTGGATGCGGCCCGATTCACGCACTTCCCGGATGGCCTGCTCGGCATTGGTGACCAAATTGAGAAAAACTTGAATGAGCTGATTGGCGTCGGCAACCACGCCAGGAAAGTCCGGCTGAGGACGGAAATCCACTTCGACGTTATTTCTGCGGAGCGAGTGTTCATGCAACTGCACGGTGCGGTCGATAATGCTGTTGAGATCGACGGGTTTTTTCTGCGGCGAGGCGGGGCGGGAGAACTCGAGAAGATTCTGAACGATGCGCGCGGCGCGACGGGCCTGGCGATGGGTTATTTCTAGCTGGCGCTTGGTGGCTTCCTGGTCCGTCTGGCCCTCGCGCAGCAATTCCGTGACGCCAAGGATAGCGGTGAGGGGATTGTTCAGCTCGTGCGCGACACCGGCGAGCATCTGACCCATGGCGGCCAGCTTTTCCGCTTGAATGAGCTGCTCTTCGAGCCGCTTGAGTTCAGTGACATCGCGGCCAGAAAGAACCACGCCTTCGATTTTTCCGGTTTCATCCGCGAGCGGGCTGAAATTGAAACGGATGCGGCGCCAGTCGCCCGACTTGTGGCGCACACGCACTTCGAGAGAGGCGAAGGCCTGGCGTCCCGCAAGAATATCTGTAAATAGTGCGAGCAGGATGGGAAGGTCCTCGGCATGCGTACGTCCGCCGAGCTCCATAGTTGTCGTTTCGGCGAGCTGGTAACCGAGAACCTCGCTGCAGCGCGGGCTGACAAAAGTGTAGTGGGCCGTGGAATCCACGACGAGAATCAGATCTGGGAAGCTGTCGACGAGGCGGCGGGCAAATTCCTGTTCCTTATGGAGCTGGCGCTCCATCTGGCGGCGGGCGGTGATGTCCATGAGGGAACCCTGATAGCGGATCACGCGGCCGGAAGTGTCGCGCACAGCGCTAGTTGTGTTGAGACAGTAGATGGGGGAGCCATCCTTGCGCAGCAGTGTAATTTCGCGGCCCTGCGGCCCAGGCTGGCGTTCGACTTCTTCAATGAGCGATTTTCTCTCGGCATAGCCGGTGAAGACTTCCGGGACTCGCTTCGAGAGCAATTCTTCCTTGGAGTCGTACCCCAGCATGCGGACAAGGGCGGGATTGACGTCGAGGATGGTGCCGTCCGGAATAGCGATATAGATGCCTTCCTGGAGCGTCTCGAAGAGTTCGGTGAAGCGTGCCTCATTTTTGCGCAACGCGGTGATATCGCGGCCGAGAACGGTGAGGCCGTGGACTTGGTTGTCGCGCGTCATGGCATGAGCGACGCAATCGTAATAGCACACGGAGTTCTGCTTCTTGAGGCGGACTTGGATGATACCTGACCAGTGGCGGCGCTCAATAAAGCGGGGCAGGGCGCGGCGGATCAGTTCGGGGCCTTCTCCGCTGCCTTCTTCGAGGAAATCGGAAACCGGACGGCCGATAATTTGCTGGTAGTTGGAACCGACGAGGTCAGCAAAGCTTCGGTTTACCGCGCGAACTTCTCCCTCCAGAGAGAGCGCGATGAGAATGTCGTCGAAGGAATCGATGAGATCTCGATAGCCCTGCTGGGAGCGGGAGATGACGGAAAAGAGCTGATCAAACTGCTTCTCGGTCGGAGGCGCAGAATCTCGCTGCTCCAGGCCGGAGACTAGACCCCGGAGTTCAGAGATTTCCTGTGTACGCTTCCAAGCGTAGGCAATAAAGAGAACCACGATGATCACCAGCCCGGGGAGAAGAGGTTCGAGCCGCTGCGTAAGATTACGGATGGTGTCCCACGACACAACCGCAAATCCGATAGAGATCAGAAAAAGGAGGAGAAAGGTTATCCGCCAAAGGTCCCGTTGACGTTTTTCAAATTGGTTGAGGCGCGAGGAGACCGTAGGGCGGTCAGAGCCGCCTGGGGAAGAATCGTTCGCCGAATCTGGGGAGAACTGGTCGTTTTTGGGCATTAGAACGTGGTCGGCGGCTGGCCAAAGGGGCCAGGGAGCCGTCCAAAAGTTGCACAATCATTGTAAGAATAGCGCTGCGCCCCGGCAATGACGCGTGGTGCGCGAAGTGCCTGAACGGTACAGGTTACGCAATGGCTAAAAACAAAGCGTCCCGACCGGGCCGGGACGCTTTGTTGGTTTAAGCTTGTTGTAGAAGGGAAACCCGCCATTAAACCGACTAGCCTTCGGTGGCGGCGTCGGCTTCGGTGTCCTTTTGGAGGAAGTCGAGCGCCGCGGCTTCTTCCGCGGTGAGCTCGGCGGCTTCCGGAATTTCCTCGATGGGAGCGGGCGCGGGCATTTCCGTCAGCAACTGAATGCTGCGGTAGTGCTCTAGGCCCGTGCCAGCGGGAATGAGACGGCCCATTATGACGTTTTCCTTAAGGCCGCGGAGGTAGTCCACCTTGCCGGCGACTGCGGCTTCGGTGAGCACGCGCGTGGTCTCCTGGAAGCTCGCGGCCGAGATGAACGAATCGGTCGAGAGCGACGCCTTGGTGATGCCTAGGAGCAGAGGACGCCCGGTTGCAGGACGGCCACCGTCAGCGATGACTCGGTCGTTTTCCTCGCGGAAGCGGAACTTATCTACTTGTTCCTCCAGGAGGAAGGTGGTGTCGCCCACGTCTTCGACCTTGACCCAGCGCATCATCTGGCGAGAGATCGTCTCAATGTGCTTGTCGTTGATGTTGACGCCCTGGAGGCGGTAGACCTCTTGAATGGCGTTGACTAAATAGGCTTGCGTGAACTTCTCGCCAAGGACGGCGAGCAAGTCGTGCAAGTTGAGCGGGCCATCGATGAGGGCCTCGCCGGCCTTGACGTGATCGCCTTCCTGAACGTTGATGTGCACGCCGCGCGGGATGGAGTATTCCTTGGTAGTCTTGCCATCTTCGCTTTCGACGTAGACCTTGCGCATGCCTTTGGCGATATCGCCGTAACGAACCACGCCGTCGACTTCGCTGATGACCGCGGGATCCTTGGGCTTACGGGTTTCGAAGAGCTCGACGACGCGCGGGAGACCACCGGTGATGTCCTTTGTCTTGGTGGTTTCACGCGGGATTTTCGCGAGCACGTCTCCGGCTTGCACTTCGTCGCCGTCCTTAACCATCAAGTGAGCGCGCGAAGGCATGAGGTACTTTTTGCGGACCTTGCCCGAAGAATCGCGGACAAGAATCGCAGGCTGATGTTTCTCATCGCCGGGGGGCAGAGTGACCACGTCCTGCGAGAGGCCGGTCACTTCGTCCACTTGCTCTTCGATCGTGACACCCGTCTTCAGGTCGTCAAACCGGATGGAGCCGGCGGTTTCCGTGAGGATCGAGAAAGTGAACGGATCCCATTCGGCGAGAATCTGTCCGTGGGTGACGTGTTCGCCGTCGACCACGCGGAGGCGCGCGCCGTAAACGACGTGGTAGCGCTCCTTCTCGCGATCTTTTTCGTCGACGATAGCGATTAAGCCAGATCGGTTCATGGCGATCGAAGTACCGCCGCGGCCCTCGACGAACTTGAGGTCCACGAATTTCACGACACCGTTGTTGCGCGCTTCGAGCGTGGAGCGCTCGGAAACGCGGGTGGCGGTTCCGCCGATGTGGAACGTACGCATGGTCAACTGCGTGCCGGGTTCACCGATAGACTGCGCGGCGATGACGCCGACAGCTTCGCCGAGCTCAACCATGCGCCCGGAGGCGAGGTTGCGGCCGTAGCAGAGAGCGCAAACTCCGCGGCGAGATTCGCAGGTGAGCACGGAACGGATTCGCACGCGCTCGATACCGGCAGCCTGCACCTGATTGGCGAGGTCTTCGGTGATTTCCTGGTTGACGTCGACAATGATCGAGCCCTCGAAGTCCTTGATCTTGTCGAGAGAAACGCGGCCAACGATGCGGTCGCGCAGCGGCTCGACTTCGACGCCGGCTTCGATGATGGGTTCAACGAAGATGCCGTCATTGGTGCCGCAGTCGCGCTCATTGATGATGACGTCTTGCGCCACGTCAACGAGGCGGCGAGTGAGGTAACCGGAATCGGCGGTCTTGAGCGCCGTGTCGGCCAAGCCCTTACGCGCGCCGTGCGTCGAGATGAAGTACTGCAGCACGGTGAGGCCTTCGCGGAAGTTGGACGTGATAGGCGTTTCGATGACCTCGCCCGATGGCTTGGCCATCAAACCGCGCATACCGGAAAGCTGGCGGATCTGCTGTTTCGAACCGCGGGCTCCGGAGTCCGCCATGACGTAGACGGGGTTGATGTTGCCCTCTTTGTCCTGATTTTCGAGGGCTTTGAACATTTCGTCTGCGACTTTTTCGGTGACGTCACCCCAGATAGCGATGACTTTGTTGTAGCGCTCGCCGTTGGTAATCGCGCCGTCGAGGTATTGCTGCTGCACCTTGACGACTTCCTTCTCGGCGTTTTCCACCAGCTTGTACTTGTCGCTGGGGATGAGCATGTCGTCGATGCCGATGGAGATACCGGACTTCGTGGCGTACGTGAAGCCAAGCTCCTTCAGATGATCGAGCAGGACGACAGTGTCTTCCAGTCCATAGCGCAAGTAAGCGTAATAGACGAGTTGCTGTACGCCCTTCTTTTTCAGAAGGCCGTTCACGTAGGGAAACTTGGCCGGCAGGTGCGAATTGAAAATAACACGGCCGACGGTGGTCTGGATGAACTGGCGCTCCATCTTGACGGGCTCGGTGTGCGGCACGTCCTGATCGTCGTAGGCGGTGGTGAGGTCAATCACCTCGCCGCTGTAACGCAGGCGGATCGGAGTGAGCAGCTCCACTTCACCTGCTTCAAGCGCGAGGACGACTTCGTCGGACTGACCGAAGACGCGTCCTTCGCCCTTGGCGCCGGGCTTGGACTTGGTCAAGTAGTAGATGCCGAGAACCATGTCCTGCGACGGAACGGCCAGAGGCAGACCATGCGCGGGCGACAGGATGTTGCGCGAGCTGAGCATGAGTACAGACGCTTCGACCTGGGATTCCGGCGAAAGCGGGATGTGCACGGCCATCTGGTCGCCGTCAAAGTCCGCGTTGAACGCGGTGCAGACGAGCGGGTGAATGCGGATGGCTTTGCCTTCGACGAGGACCGGTTCGAACGCCTGAATGCCGAGGCGGTGTAGTGTGGGAGCGCGGTTGAGAAGCACGGGATGCTCGCGAATCACATCCTCGAGAATGTCCCAAACGACCGGTTCTTGCTGCTCGACCATTTCCTTGGCTTGCTTAATGGTGGTGCAGTGCCCTTGCGCTTCGAGCTTGTGATAGATGAACGGCTTGAAGAGCTCGAGCGCCATCTTCTTGGGCAGACCGCACTGGTTGAGTTTCAGCTCCGGGCCGACGACGATGACGGAACGGCCGGAGTAGTCGACGCGCTTGCCGAGAAGGTTCTGGCGGAAGCGGCCCTGCTTGCCCTTGAGAGTATCGCTGAGGGACTTGAGCGGGCGGTTGTTGGTGCCGCGCAACACACGGCCGCGACGGCCATTGTCGAAGAGCGCGTCAACGGCTTCCTGAAGCATGCGCTTTTCGTTGCGGACGATAACGTCGGGCGCGCGAAGCTCCATGAGCTTTTTGAGGCGGTTGTTGCGGTTGATGACGCGGCGATAGAGATCGTTGAGATCGGATGTAGCGAAGCGGCCGCCGTCAAGAGGCACAAGCGGGCGCAGCTCCGGCGGAAGAACCGGGATCACATCGAGAATCATCCATTCCGGCTTGTTGCCGCTTTTGCGGAAAGCTTCGAGAACTTTCAGACGCTTGGCGAACTTGATGCGTTTTTGAAGTGAAGGATCGGCCTTCATCTTCTCGCGGAGTTCTTCGGAAAGTTTATCCACTTCGACGCGGCGAAGAAGTTCCTTGATGGCTTCGGCGCCCATCTTGGCGGTGAACTGTCCGGGATATTCCTTCTGCAGTTCGCGGTATTTGTCTTCGAGCAGGACTTCGCGTTCGCGAAGTACGGCGACTTCGCCGGTATCGACGACTACGAACGCTTCGAAGTACAGAATGCGCTCGAGGTCGCGCATCGAGATGTCCAGCAAGTAGCCGATGCGGCTGGGCAGGCCCTTGAAGAACCAGACGTGCGAACAGGGTGAAGCCAGCTCGATGTGGCCGAGGCGCTCGCGGCGAACTTTGCTGAGAGTGACTTCCACGCCGCACTTATCACAGATGACGCCGCGATGCTTCATGCGCTTGTACTTGCCGCACAGGCATTCCCAATCGGTGACGGGGCCAAAAATCTTGGCGCAGAAAAGGCCGTCGCGCTCGGGCTTAAACGTGCGGTAGTTGATGGTCTCCGGCTTAGTGACTTCTCCGTGGGACCACGACCGGATTTTTTCGGGACTCGCCAAGCTGATTCGAATCGAATCGAAATCGGCGATCAAACTGGCGCGATCATAAGGGCTGCTGCGATACAAGGTTGTTTCCTCCCTCCCCGGCTTTCACCGGGGACGCGATCCGATGTTTTGCACCAGACCGGCTGAGAACCCAAAAACCAAATCCTACTAATTCCTAAAGAGTCGCCGCTAGGGGCACGGCATGCCGTGCCCGTCCGGGCTTAATTCCCGCTAATCCGCGGCCTTTTCCGTCGGCGGTTTCTGCCGCTTCATCAGTTCGACGTCGAGACAGAGCGACTGCAACTCGCGAACGAGCACGTTGAACGATTCCGGCACACCTGGCTCGATACCCGGCTCGCCCTTGACGATGGCCTCGTAGATTTTCGCGCGGCCATAAACGTCGTCGGACTTTGCCGTGAGCAATTCCTGCAGGATGTGCGCGGCGCCGTACGCCTCGAGCGCCCAGACTTCCATTTCGCCGAAGCGCTGGCCACCGAACTGTGCTTTACCACCAAGCGGCTGCTGGGTGATGAGCGAGTACGGACCGATGGACCGCGCGTGAATCTTATCGTCGACGAGATGCGAAAGCTTGAGCATGTAGATGTAGCCGACCGTGACCGGCTGATCGAACTGGTCGCCGGACATACCGTCGAAGAGGTTGATCTTGCCGGCGTGCGGCAAGCCAGCGACTTCGAGCAAGTGGCGAATTTCCGGTTCGCGCGCGCCGTCGAAAACCGGCGTTGCGAAGGGAATGCCGTCCTTAAATCCTTCGGCGTAATCGAGCAACTCATCGTCGCCCAGCTTCGAAAGCGTTTTCCAAACGGTCGTCTCGGTGAAGACTTCGCGGAACCAGCGGCGCAAGGCTTCGGCCTTGACTTCCTTGCTCAGCAAACGCTTGAGGCTGTTGCCCAGTTCCCTGGAAGCCCAGCCCAAGTGCGTCTCGAGAACCTGTCCGACGTTCATACGCGAAGGAACGCCGAGAGGATTGAGAACGATCTCGACCGGCGTGCCATCGGGAAGGTACGGCATGTCTTCCTGAGGCACGATGCGGGCGATGACGCCCTTGTTTCCGTGGCGTCCGGCCATTTTGTCGCCGATGGAGAGTTTGCGCTTCATGGCGATATAGACCTTAACCAGCTTGATGACCCCGGGAGGCAGTTCGTCACCCTTCTTGAGCTTTTCCTTGCGCTCCTCGGTGATCTTGCGGAGGACGTCAATCTGGCGCGAGGTCATCTCCTCGATCTCTTCGATCTTTTCGATCAGGAGAGGGTCTTTTTCGTTGAGCTTCAGGCGCTTGAGGTTGCGCGTGGAGATCTTTTCGATCAGCTCGCGGGTCAGCTCCGTGCCCTTGGTTAACAGTCGCTTATTGGTCTTTTCGTCGTGCAAGTCGGCCTGGAGAATTTTTCCGCCGAGCAAATCCGAAAGTCGCTTGAGGCGCTCATCCGTGAGGATGCGGATTTCGTCGGCGAGGTTCTTCTCCAGCTTGAAGACTTGCGTGGCTTCAATGGCCTTGTGGCGCTCGTCCTTTTCTCCGCCCTTGCGGGTGAAGATCTTGACGTCCACGATGGTGCCCTCGATGCCTGGAGGGCAATACAAGGAAGCGTCGCGAACGTCGCCGGCCTTTTCGCCGAAGATGGCGCGAAGGAGCTTTTCTTCCGGCGTGAGCGTGGTCTCGCCCTTGGGCGTGACTTTGCCAACCAGAATGTCGCCTGGCTTGATCACCGCACCGATGCGAATGACGCCGCTTTCATCCAAGTTGCGAAGGAAAGACTCGCTGATGTTGGGAATGTCGCGAGTGACTTCCTCTGGACCAAGCTTGGTGTCGCGCGCTTCGATTTCGTACTCCTCGATGTGAATCGAGGTGTAGTAATCGTCCTTCACCAGCTTTTCGCTGACGAGGATGGCGTCTTCAAAGTTGTAACCGCGCCATGGCAGGAAGGCCACCAGGACGTTGCGGCCAAGAGCGAGCTCACCGCGTTCGGTGCAAGGACCATCGGCAAGAACCTGGCCCTTTTTCACACGATCGCCGACGCGAACGAACGGCTTCTGGCTGATGCACGTGTTCTGGTTGGAGCGCTTGAACTTGATGAGCTGATAGATGTCCGCGCCCACTTCGCGGCTAAGCACACCGGAGTGATCGGATTCGACGCGCACGATGATGCGCTCCGAATCGACCTGATCGACGATGCCTTCGCGCTTGCAAAGCACGACTGCGCCGGAATCGCGCGCAGTGACGCGTTCCATACCGGTGCCGACGAGCGGCGCTTCCCCGCGAATGAGCGGCACAGCCTGGCGCTGCATGTTGGAACCCATGAGCGCACGGTTGGCGTCGTCGTTCTCGAGGAACGGGATAAGGCTGGCAGCTACGGAGACGAGTTGCTTCGGCGAGACGTCGACGTAATCGACTTCGTCGCGGCTCTTGAGCACGAAGTTGCCGGCTTGGCGGCAGTTGACGAGCTCGGTGGTGATCTTCAAGCGTTCATCGAGCGAAACGTTGGCCTGCGCCACGACGTACTTGTCTTCTTCCCAAGCGGACAGGTAGAAGCAGTACGGCTCGTAGACGACTTTGCGGCGCTTCAGCTCTTCGTTGAGCTCTTCGACTTTGTCCTTCTCGACGATTTCGCCGGCTTTGAATTCGCTATCCCCGGCGTTGACGATCTGGACGTAGTCGATGATGCGCCCGCCCTTCACGCGGCGATACGGCGACTCGATGAAGCCGTAGTCGTTGATGCGCGCGAAGCACGAGAGCGAACTGATCAAGCCGATGTTCGGCCCTTCCGGCGTTTCAATCGGGCAAATGCGGCCGTAGTGCGTCGGATGAACGTCGCGCACTTCGAATCCCGCGCGTTCGCGCGAGAGACCGCCAGGCCCAAGAGCCGAAAGACGGCGCTTGTGCGTGATTTCGCTGAGCGGGTTGGTCTGGTCCATGAACTGGCTGAGCTGCGAGGATCCGAAGAATTCGCGGATCGCCGCCATAACCGGCTTGGCGTTGACCAAATCGTGCGGCATGGCCGTCGACATTTCCTGGTACACGCTCATCTTTTCCTTGATGGCGCGTTCCATGCGGACGAGGCCGATGCGGAACTGGTTTTCGAGAAGCTCGCCGACCGCGCGAACGCGGCGGTTGCCGAGATGGTCGATGTCGTCGACCACGCCGATGCTCTTGCGCAGCTTGAAGAGATACTTGATCGCCGAAACGAAGTCCGGCGTATCGAGCGTGCGGTTATCCAGCGGAGTATCGAGCCCCATCTTGATGTTGAACTTGAGGCGGCCGACGCGGCTGAAATCGTACTTACGCGGATCGAAGAACATGCCGCGGAAGAGATTGGTGGCCGTTTCAAGCGTCGGAGGATCGCCAGGACGCAGCTTGCGGTAGATTTCGATCAGCGCTTCTTTCGAAGAGCGGATCGCGTCCTTATCGAGCGTGCGCGAAAGCACCACGCCGATGTCGTCGCGCTCCGGGAAGAAGACGTCAACTTCGGTGATGCCGCCCTCGGCAAATGCCTGCCAGAGTTCGGGCGTCAACGGCTTGTTGGCTTCCAGCAGAACTTCGCCAGTCTGGCGGTTGACCACGTCGGCGACGCTGTATGCGCCCTCGAGGTCGACCAAAGCGGCGCGAACCTGCGAAATCTTCGCTTTGATCAGTTCCTTGAACAGGTTCTCGGTAATGCGCTTATGTGCGCCGACAATCACTTCTTCGGAGCGGGGGTTGCGAATCTCGTGGGCCAGCTTGCGGTCCACGATGCCCGGCGAAACATTCCACAAGAGGTCCTTGTCGCGGAGCGAGATGCGCTCCACTTGATAAAACGTGCGCAAGATTTCTTCGTTAGACTTCATTCCCAGCGCGCGAAGAAAAATCGAGCCGAGGAATTTGCGTTTGCGGTCGATGCGCACGTAAAGAATGTTCTTGGTGTCGTATTCGAATTCCACCCACGACCCGCGGTAAGGAATGATCTTGCCGAGGAAGTAGGAGCGGTTGTTGGCGCTTTCAAAGAAGACGCCCGGCGAGCGGTGCAACTGGCTGACGATCACGCGCTCGGTGCCGTTGATGATGAACGTGCCGTTCTCGGTCATCAGCGGAATGTCGCCGTAGAAAACTTCCTGTTCCTTGATGTCGCGAATGGTCTTCGCGCCGGTGTCGGGATCCTTGTCGTAAATGGTCAGACGGATAGTGACTTTCAGCGGCGCGGAATATGTCATGCCGCGCTCCTGGCACTCATTCACGTCATACTTCAATTGCATGGCCACGGGATCGCCGCACTTGTTGCAGAACGTCGGCGTGTTTTTGTTGAACGTGCCGCACTTGTGGCAGATGACGTCGCCGGTCTGGTACGGGTTGGTGACAACGGACGCTCCGCAATTGCGGCAAGTGGCGCGCAGGTGATGCAGGCCCTTCAAGTTGCCGCACTTGCACTCCCAGTTGCCGATCGAGTAGTCCACGAATTCGAGCTGCGACATTTCGCGGAAGTCTTTGATCGGAAACACCGACGTGAACACGGACTGCAAACCACCGTCATCGCGCTCGCTCGGCAGGAGGTCCATCTGCAAAAAGCGCTGATAGGACTTCATCTGGACTTCGATCAGGTTTGGAATCTGAATCGTGCCCTGAATTTTCGCGAAATCGAGGCGCTCGCGTTCCCTGACGTGCTGGTGACTATTTGACATTGCTTGGTCTACCTCTTCCCTTTCGGGCTCATCCCATTCGGGCAACTTGCGGAAATACCGGAGAACTGCATGCCGCCGGTGTAGCGCGCTTCCTGCCCGAAGTCAGCGAGCACACGGCTGCATTGGGTCCAAAAAGGACCAGCGGGGTTGTGAAAATAACCAGCCTTGACTTGCGTACGTGAGTTCCTTTAGCGCGACGGATCACGCTTGTTCCAGCCGGTGAAATGGCCAATGCAAGCAGCCGCGCCTCTTCCCGAAGCCCGTTCAACAAAAAACTACTTGATTTCGACTTTGGCGCCCGCGTCTTCGAACTTCTTCTTGATCGTCGCAGCTTCTTCCTTGTTAACGCCCTCTTTGACGGTCTTAGGAGCGCCGTCGACGAGGTCCTTGGCTTCTTTCAAGCCGAGGCTCGTGACTTCGCGAACCGCCTTGATGACGTTGATCTTGTTGCCGCCGACGTCCGTGAGAACGACCGCGAATTCCGTCTTCTCTTCCGCCGGTGCCGCGCCGCCTGCCGCCCCTCCGCCGCCGCCCGCAACGACCGTAGCTGCAGCCGCGGAGACGCCGAAGGTCTCTTCCATCTTTTTCACGAGGTCAGACGCTTCTAGCAGCGTCAGCCCCTTGATTTCTTCCAGGATCGTTTCCACTTTCGACATGACTTTTGCTTCTCCTCTCAAAATTAAAAATAAATCTACTGGGCCGCTTCAGGGCTTGGTGCTGATACAGGAGCCGGCTCGGAACTGCTAGCCCCGCCGGACCCAAACTTGTTGGCTTTGATCGCTTCGTTGACGGTGACCGCGAGATTGCGCGGCAACGCGTTTAGCGTCATGGCGATGCGCTGCGCCGGAGCGTTCAGCAGGAACATGATCTTGCTGAGCAACTCTTCCTTCGAAGGGAGATTCGCAAGCTGCTGAATCTCGGCGATGGAAATGACACGGCCTTCGACGACTCCGGACTTGAATTGAAACGCCGGAACGTCTTTGGCGATCTTGGTGAGCGCCTTGGCGAGCGCTACCGCGTCGGTCTGCGTGTAAGCGATGGAATTCGTGCCGCTCAGGTTCTTGAGCAAATTTTCCGCGGGAGTGCCGGCTCCGGCGCGCTCCGCGAGCGTGTTTTTCACGACCTGATACTTCCCGCCGGCAGCCTGCACGGCGCGGCGGAGCTTGGTGTCGTTTTCGACGCTGATGCCCTGAAAGGTCGTGAGAATCACGGTCGAGACCTTGGCCAGTTCCAACTTCAGTTTGTCTAAGTCTTGCTGTTTTTCACTGCGCTTTTTCATAATCCCGTTTCCTTAAAGTCTTCGCTTAGGCTGCCGCTGCCAGCGTTTCGGATTCGACGAGGTCGATGGGAATTCCCGGACCCATCGTCGAGGTCAGCGTAATCTTCTGTACATACTTGCCCTTGGCTGCTGCCGGCTTGGCCTTGATGACTGCGCCGATGACGGCGTGAGCGTTTTCCGCGATATGCGCAGCGTCGAACTGAATTTTGCCGATGGCGCAATGCACGATTCCGGCCTTATCGACGCGAAACTCCACCTTGCCAGCCTTCGTCTCTTTGATCGCTTTGGCGACGTCGAATGTGACCGTGCCAGTTTTCGGATTCGGCATCAGGCCGCGAGGACCCAGCACTTTGCCCAGCTTGCCGGCGGACTTCATCATGTCCGGCGTGGCGATTACGGCGTCGTAGTCTGTCCAGCCGCCCATGATCTTCGTAACCATGTCCTCGCCGCCCACAAAATCCGCGCCAGCTTCCGTCGCTTCGCGAACTTTATCGCCGCTCGCAATCACCAGCACGCGAACGGACTTGCCGAGGCCGTGCGGAAGAACTACCGTCCCGCGAACCACCTGGTCAGAATGCTTGGGGTCGACGCCCAAATTAATTGCCAGCTCGACCGTCTCGTTAAACTTCGTGTGATGCGTCTTCTTGATCAGCTCGCTTGCTTCCGCGAGCTTGTACGGGCGCGCTTCCACCTTCTTGCGCGCGTTCTCGATGTGTTTTCCTGCCTTCTTCATTGCTTCTGCCCCTTCGATCTCGTAGCGCCTGAACTTCTAGGCTTCCACGACTTCCAGACCCATGTTGCGCGCCGTACCCATCACCGTGCGCACAGCCGAGTCCAGATTTGTGGTGTTGAGATCGACAAGCTTGATCTTTGCAATTTCTTGAACTTGCTTCTTCGTGACTTTGCCAACTTTGTTGCGGTTCGGTTCCGCCGAGCCCTTGACGATGCCTGCCGCGCGAAGCAGCAGGATTGAAGCCGGCGGAGTCTTCATGATGAATGTGAACGTACGATCGGTGTAAACCGTCACGAGCACCGGGAAAATCATTCCGTCCGGTTCCTTGGCCGTCTTGGCATTGAACTGCTTGCAAAAATCCATGATGTTCAAGCCGTGCGGGCCAAGCGCCGTGCCAACTGGCGGCGCAGGTGTCGCCTTGCCCGCGGGCAACTGCAATTTAATCGTCGTCTGTATTTTCTTAGCCATGTCCCTGCCTCAATCTCGTTTTGCGTGCTCTGCTTTTGTGCCGCGGCTCAGCCCAGCTTTTCGACGCTCGCGAAATCCAGCTCCACTGGCGTCGAACGTCCAAAAATCGTGACGGAAACCTTCAGCCGGCTGTGATCGTTGTCGATCTCTTCGACCGTGCCGTTAAAATTTGCGAATGGCCCATCTACAATGCGCACTTGCTCGTTGCGTTCGAACACCACTTTCGGCTTCGGGCGGTCCGTCGGAACATGGACACGGTTGATGATGGCGTCGACTTCTGTATCAGACAGCGGCGATGGAGCCGTGGCCGAGCCAACGAAGCCAGTGACGCGCGGCGTCGAGCGCACGATGTGCCAGGTGTTTTCGTCCAGGTCCATCTCCACCAGCACGTAGCCCGGATAAGTCATCCGCGAAGAAACCACCTTTTTGCCGCCGCGCACTTCCACGACGTCTTCCATCGGAATCAGCACGCGGCCGATCTTGTCCTGCAAACTGAATGCGGACACGCGGCTCTCCAGGCTTTCTTTGACTTTCTTTTCAAAGCCCGAGTACGTATGGATGATGTACCACTGCATTGCCGTCAATTTCTGAGTCCCCTCACACATTGAATATATTGAGAACTTTCGTCACGCCCATTTGAACCAGCCAATCCACAATCGCCAGAAATACTCCAAAGAAGAAGACTGTCGCGATGACGACGCCCGTCGTCGAAACCACGTCCTCGCGGTTTGGCCAGGTTACCTGCTTCATCTCCACGCGAACGTCATGCAAAAACTCGCGCGTGTCGTGAACCGTCCCAGTTATTTTTCCGCCGAGGTTGCTCGCCGCCCCGCCGATACCGCCGCCTTGCAATTCGTCGTTCTTCACTTTGACCGCCTGCGTGGCCATTCGTCCTCTTCGCTCAACAGGCGCTGCCGCCTGTTATTAATCTCTGGCAGGGGAGGAGGGATTCGAACCCCCATACCCGGTTTTGGAGACCGGAGTCCTAACCGTTGGACGACTCCCCTAAAAAACCCCAAACCGCTCCGCCCGATGCCTGCTCCAAAAACGGAAACCTACTTAACCTCTTTGTGCCCGGTGTGCTTGCGGCACGTATTGCAAAACTTCCTGGTCTCCACGCGCTCGGAGTGCTTCTTCTTGTTCTTCGTCGTCGTGTAGTTGCGGTTTTTGCAATCGCCGCACTGCAACGTAATGATTTCTCGCATGATTTAATTCCTTCTCTTGCCCCGCCCTCGCCTAGCGAGGGGAAAAGCGTCACTCGATGACTTCCGTTACGGCTCCTGCGCCAACGGTGTGGCCGCCTTCGCGAATCGCGAACCGCAATCCCTTTTCCAAGGCCACCGGAGTGATCAGCGTCACTTCGCAGCTCACGTTGTCGCCCGGCATCACCATCTCCACGCCTGTTGG
>DATDGS010000022.1:0-127120 GCA_036521955.1 Terriglobales bacterium | reverse complement strand
CAATCGGGACTGCTGGTGGACGATCGAGCGGGGAATTGATCGAGAACCCGAACATGATTTCATTTTCATATGATCGGACTGCAGGGTCACGCTAGGACGGCCCCAAGACAGAACGATCGAGTTTTCGGACACTACGCGGTTGCCGTGGTCTTATCCCTGGACGTGGAAGATGTTTTCGGACGCAGCGGCAGCGGCGGAGCTCGAGAGGTTCGGGACCCACACGATGCGCCACAGCTACCGCAGTTGGCTAGACGCTGTGGGCACCACGATAGCCGTGCAACAAAAGTTGATGCGTCACGCTGACATCCGCACCACAATGAACGTTTACGGCACCGTGGTGACGGATGAAATGGCTACCGCATCGGGGAAGGTTGCACGTTTGGTTGTTAACGGCACGGACAACGGCACGGAACCTCACTCAAGTCATTGAAAACATGGCGGAGAGAGTGGGATTCGAACCCACGTTACCCTTTCGAGTAAACACGCTTTCCAAGCGTGCGCCTTCAGCCACTCGGCCATCTCTCCGGCTGCCGTACGAGGTGATTGTAACGATTCTAGCAGTTGATCAGCCGGGGACGCTCAGCGCTCCAGCGTCGAGAAAAGTTCAAGAACCGCTGCCTGACAACTTGCGACTGACAGCTCTCGCCTAGCTTTCCTCGGCCTTGTGCAACTGCTGGGCGAGGTAGTTCTCGTACGTCATCTCTTTGATCGCGTGCAGTTGTCCTTCCAGCCAGTCGATGTGATGTTCTTCATCGAGCAGAATCTTCTCCATCAACTCGCGCGACCCGTTGTCACCGGCGGCCACGCTGGCTTCGATGCCGTCGTTCAGGCGTTTCACGGCGGTGTATTCGAGTTGCAGATCGTTTTCCAGTTGCTGCTTCACGGTTTGCCCGATATTGATCTTGAAATAGTCGGTCATGTTGGGAGCGCCATCGAGCAGCAGGATCCGTTCCATCAGTATTTCGGCATGCTGCATTTCTTCGATGGATTCCTTGCGGACCAGCTTCGCCATCCGTAAGTACCCCCAGTTCTCGCACATCTCGGCGTGCAGGAAATACTGGTTGATGGCGGTCAGCTCGGCTTTGAGCACTTCGTTCAGAATGGCTATAACTTTTGCATCACCTTTCATCGGTTGCCTCTCTCGGGGAATAAGCTCTCGCTTCTCGGTTCCCAGTGAAAAACAAACAGCCCGACTGAGAACCCGAACCTGAGAACTGGGATCTAAGAACTTAAAATCCGAGAACTAAAGAAAGAATTGTACTAGAAGAGAAGAATCAGGAGTGGGATCCCGCGGCAGCAGCCGACGCGTTGGGCGTTTCCGGCGCCGCCTCCGGTGCGTGGCCGTTGATTGGACGAGCGGCTGGCTTCGCCTGACCCACGCCCTCTACCACGCGATGGTTCAGGCAGTACAGCGCGAGTTCCAGACGGTCGGCAACTCCCAGCTTGTCGTAAACCTTGCGGAGATAATTCTTGACCACCTGCTCGGTCGTGCCAACTCGCAGGGCAATCTCTTTGTTCTTCATTCCCTGCGTCACGCAGGAGACGATGAGCGCCTCTTTGGGCGTGAGCGAAACTTTGGGACGCGACCCTGCCGGACGCAAGCCTTGCGTGCGATACGCCTGCATCACCCATCCGATCGCTCGGCTATCCAGCCAGGGCTCACCCTGGGCGACTCGGCGCAGGCATTCGACCAGCATTTCCGGCTCAACTTCGCGCGAAACAATGGCATGGGCGCCGCGCCGAAACAAGTCAAGAGTCATCTCCTGGTCAGGTTCCTGCAGCACGACGACCAAGCGATAGGTCGCACTTTGCCGCAGAAGATCGGAAACAGCGTCCGGCGGATTCGGCGCCAAGGCCGCCTCGAAGACCACAATGTCGGCGGAGAATTTTTGCATGGCAGTAACGGTCTGATCGAGGGTCTCGGCCTGGCCGACCACCCGTATGTCGTCCTCGAGGGCGAATATCTTGCGCAGCCCGGCGCGGAAGATGGCTTGGGAATCCGCCAAAATTAAGCGGATCGTGCCTTTGCCGTCTTCGGGCTGAAGGCTGTCGCCTGGCTCGATGTTGACCGAAGTGCTGCCCATCACTCCTCTTTTCCCGTACTACCTGGCGCGCCCTACCTGCGCGGCCGAACTTGCCCGGGTCGAACTGCCACTACTGCTTGCGCTCAAAACGGTACTCATCAATGACCACACCGACTCCGCGTCGGCCGCCATCTTCAAAACTGCGCACCACTCGGCCGCGACAATCCACCTGCACGTCGGCTTCTGCGCCCACAACATCGGCGGGCAGAGAAATTGTGAAATCGACAGCCGAGCCTACGGGCACATCGGCATCCATGCGAAAAAGAACACCGTTGGCGGAAATGTTCTCGGTCTCCACCGTCTTTCCCATGACTCCAGTCTCCATGACTCGAGACTGGTTGCCTGCCGACTTCAATGCCACCGGCAGTTTGATGGGAAAGCGAGGCGCGCCTTGCACGTCCGTATAGCCCCTTCGATTCTGGCTGACTTCGGCAGCGGTTCCCTTGGCGGTTTCAGACACGTTTGCGACGACCTTCCTTCCGGTTCGTGCCGTGCACCGCTCCAATTGAGCAAATGCACATTTCAGGCCGAGATTACACCTCCGCACCAGCAACGCAAAGTTACGGAAGTCATGGAACAAAGGCGGCGAAGTGCCGGTGGTACAGGGACTTAGGGGCATACCAAAGGAGCTGTGAGGGTCGTCACTGCAAGCGCAGCGCTGAGTACGTAGCATTTAGCAATTAGCCCAACCCGGCCGCCATGGGGGCACGCATGAAGGATCTTCGCGACTTACACGTTTGATCCGACAGGCCTACATTAGCGATTTATGCTGCCACCCTGAAATTCCCAAGGGAAGAACTCGATGGCCTGACTAGCCAGATTCGGCGATGTTCAGTTTCGATTGGAGCGCACATCGCCGAGGGCTGCGGAAAAATGGGGAATAACGAGTTCCAACGTTTCCTTCAGATCGAGTCCGGCTCGGCAAGTGAACTGGATTACGAGTTGCTGCGCGCCATGGACCTGGAGTGCCTGACCAAACCTGACTACTCGAAGATCGCCGACGAACTTTCGCAAAAGATGTTGAGCTCTCTACTAAGGAAAGCGAACGTCGATCGCAAAGGCTAAAAGTGCTCAATGCTGAATGCTGAGTGTTCAGAATTTTGTCGCTTCCGTAAAATTAAACTCCCTCACCTTCATCGCCGGCACTACCATGTCGAACGATTCCTCTCCGCAGGCGCGCACCGGAGCGCTCATCCCTTCGACATTCGACAGCATCGAAATCAGGCTTTGGTTAAAGCGGAAATTGCGCACTCCGCATTGCACCTTGCCCTTCTCAACCAGAAACGTCCCGTCACGCGTCATGCCCGTTACGATTTTCTCGTACGGATCGACTTCACGGATGTACCACAGCCGCGTGACCAGCACGCCCCGCTCCGTCGAGGCAATCATCTTCTCTACACTGCCTGGGTCTTCTGACGCGCCGAAAACAATGTTCATCGGCATCTCGCCCATTTCATTCGGCAATGGAAATCCGTGCCCGGTGGGTTCGATGGGGCCGACCTTCGCCGCGTACTCCGAATTCTTAATTTTCCGGGCCGTGGCGCGCGCATACACCACGCGCTTGACCACGCCGTTCTCGACTAACTGCACACGCTGGCGCCGCATGCCCTCGCCATCGAACGGCGAACCGGCCTGTAGCGCATGCCCCGCGTCATCCCAGAGGTTGATGTTTTGTCCAAACAGCTTGGTGCCAATCCGGTCGTTCAAGAAAGAGCGTTGGTCCAGAATCGCCACGCCGCTGTAATCCCAGAACATGAAGCCAACAATGTCGAGCGCAGCGGCCGGTTCAAGAATGACGGTGTACTTCCCCGGCGCAATCTCCCGCGGATGGGCCGACTCGACCGCCTTTTGCGCAGCCGCCTCCGCCAATCGCGCGGCATCGAGGCTGCGCACATCAGGCGAATTCGATTTCTGCCACCCCGAAGAATCATCGGCCAGCATGGTGATGGAAATTTCCGCGAGCGTCTGATGATGCCAATTGGCTAATCCGCGCGAATTGAAGATTCCTTCGCGTGTTTCCGAGTTCGAGCAAATGCCCGCAGTGGTCAGCTTGTGATTGTCGGCGATCGATACGATGCGCCGGACCACCTCGGCGCGATCCGCGGGAGCAATCGCTGCGGTGCCCTCAAAAAACCGGGATGGAGGAGCGACAGGCGCCTCGCCCGTCCTTCCGAGTGCCTCGCAGGCATCCGGCATGGGCAGCAAATCCGGATCCGCCACCTGCACTCGCGCGAGCTTCTCCGAAGCCGTGACCGCCCGCCGCAAACTCTCGTCATCAAACTGATTGGTGGTAGCGCGCGCCGTCCTCCCCGAAAAATTCGTGCGAATCGAGACAATGGAGTTCTCTTCCTCCACATTCTGATGAACGGTGTTGTTGGCGAACCGGGTCAGAGCGAAGCGGGAGCTGGTGAAGATAGCTTCGACCTCATCTGCAGACGAGAAACCGCGGATGCGGTCAAAGATGTCGGCGGATCGCTCTTGAGTCAGCATTCCCTAATTTCCCGTAGAGACGCGGCTTGCCGCGTCTTCCCCCGCCACTGGCTCCTCGCTCCGGCCAAGACGGGGCAAGCCCCGTCTCTACGAATACGCCGAGCCGACGCGGATTTTCCGGAATCGTGCCGGGCTCGCCCCATGTCCCGTGCCCACGACTTGCTGCGGCTGGCCCTTGCCGCAGTTTGGAGTCCCCCACAGCGCCCACTCGTCGCGCGAGCAGATCGCGTCCATCGAATTCCAAAACTCCGTGGTGATCCCGGAATACGATGGATTTTTCAGCATCCGCGTCCGCTGACCATTCTTGATCTCCCACGCGATTTCGCATCCGAACTGAAAGTTGAAACGTTTATCGTCAATCGACCAGGACTTGTTGGTTTCCATGTAAATGCCATCGTCGGTTGCGGCAATCAGCTGTTCCAGGCTCAGCGGCGTTTCTCCAGGCAAAATGCTGACGTTGGTCATGCGAATCATGGGCAGCCGGTTCCAGCCCTCGGCGCGCAGCGTTCCGCCCGAGCGCGCGGCGCCAATGGTGTGGGCGGTTTCGCGCGAACTCAGAAACCCGGTAAAGCGTCCATTGGTGATGATGGGCGTCGACTGCGCGGCCACCCCTTCGTCGTCGTAGGCGAAGGTGCCGAGGCCCGGCCCATGTTCCTGACGAGCGTCGGCCACGACGTTCACCAGTTCGCTGCCGTACCGCAGATGACCCAGTTTTTCGAGCGTAAGAAATGAGGTACCCGCAAAATTTGCTTCCATGCCGAGCACACGATCCAGTTCAATCGGATGCCCGATGGATTCGTGAATCTGCAAGCCCAGTTGCGATCCATCCAGAATAATTGTGGCCGCGCCTTCCGGACATTGGTCCGCATGATGGAGCGCGACGGCTTCTTCCGCCACGCGCCAGGCATTCTCCACCAATTTCATTTCTTCGATCAATTCGTAGCCACGGTTCTGCCATTGTCCGCCGAACGAATTCGGATACGACCGCTTCTGAATCTCGGACCCGGCAAAGGCATACGCCGTATATCCCGCGCCAGTCGAATATTTTGTCTGATGAATGTCCGAGCCTTCGGAAGAAAGAAACCAAGACTCTTCGCACAGGAAGTTCATGCCCGTCTCGGCAAGAGTGACCCCGCCCACCGTGCGCATCTCTGCATCAACTTTCAGCAGCAGACCGAGATTCTGCTCCACCGAGGTGGTGAAGGGGTCAACCTTGTGCGGAGTCGTCCACTCCGCCACCGCCGCGGGCTCGGGAGCCAGGCGAACATCCTCCCGCTTCACCCGCGCCGACGCCCGCGCAACTTCAACCGCCCGCGCGGCTGCCGCTGCCACCGCGGCGCGGCTCAAATCCGCGGACGCGGCAAAGCCCCACGCGCCTTCCGCGATCACGCGCACGCCGATGCCAAGCGACTCCGACTCCGAGGCATGTCCCACGCGTCCGTTCTTCGTGGCCAGCGACCGGTTGCGGATCGACACCGCGCGCGCGTCGGCATAGCTAACTCCGCCGACGGATGCAGCATCCAGAGCCAGGTGTGCAGCACTCTTCATTGCAGAGTTAACGTATCACGAAAGTCGCAGGCGTTCGCGGGGGGACGGACGCATGCATCCGTCTCAGCCGAGCGCAGCTCGGGGGCGGCCGGTGCCAAAACAACTCCGGTGCCCAAAACAACTTTGGATCGCGTTAAATCACTGCATGCCGGGCGCGGCCACCGCCAGCGGCGCTCGCTTGCGAGTAACATCAACGACGAAGCGGCCGCCCTGCAAATGGTCTTCGTTCTTGTTCGTGTTCGCGTGCGTGCCGCCCTCGTTAGGGTCCGTGCCGCCAGGATCGGTCCACAGGCCGCCGACTTCCACCTGGCCCGAGCCGCCCGCCATCTTGGTAGGCTGGCGTCGCTGTTTATCGACGTAAGCCTTGATCACTTGGGTCGCCAAACGCGCCGCCAGCTTTCCGTGCTCGCCGCCTTCGAACAACACACACACAATAATGTCCGGATTACGCCGCGGTGTGAATCCCACAAACCACCCGTTCTGCGCGAAATCTTCGTCGTTCTTATGCTTCGCGCGCAGGGCCAGCGAAACAATCTGCGCCGACCCCGTCTTGCCGGCAATGTCAATTCCCGGAACGTGCGCCGAGGGAGCCGTCCCCTCCGGCAACAGCACCCGCCCCATCGCATCGGTGATGGTGGTCCATCCCGTCGGATCAATCGGAATGTTCGTCACTTCCGTGTAGTGAGTAGTCTCAACAAACCCCTGCGGCAGGTTCGTCGGATTGATCACATGCGGCACCACCATGCGGCCATCCATTGAAATGGCGCCAACCGCGCGCATCAGTTGCACCGGCGTGATGGCCACCGCGCCCTGGCCGATGCCAACCGAAATCGTTTCCCCGGCGAACCACTTCTGTTTGAAATTGCGGATCTTCCATTCTTCCGACGGCATCACTCCCGTCACTTCGTTGGGTAGATCGATACCGGTCTTCTGCCCCAATCCCAAGGCGGTCGCGTACTTTGCGATGCGATCGATGCCGAGCTTCTCCGCCAGCGTGTAAAAGAAAACGTCGCAGGACTGGTAAATCGCTCTTGGCAAATCGACCTCGCCGTGGCCGCCCTTCACCCAGCATCCGAAGCGCCGGCCGTAAAACGTGGCGCCTCCGTTGCAGTTTACGTGCAGGCTCTGGGCAACCCCTTCCTGCCAACCAGCCGTCGCCATAATGACCTTGAACGTCGAGCCGGGCGCGAGCTGGGCCTGAATCGCCTTGTTCAGCAGCGGCTTGTCAGGATCGTTGACCAGCTTGTTCCATTCGTCCCGTGAAATCTTCACCGCGAAATCGTTGGGATCGAAAGTCGGCCGGCTAACCATGGCCAGGATTTCGCCAGTGTGCGGATCCATGGCAACAATCGCGCCGTTCTTCCCTTCAATGGCCTCTTCCGCCGCGATCTGCAAATCCAGATCCAGAGTCAGCTTCAGCTGCTTGCCGGGCTCGGCCGGAGTTTCATCTAGACGGCTCACTTCCCGCCCATGGCTATTTACGATGGTGCGCCGCGATCCGTTCTTTCCCATCAGGATGTCGTTGTACTGTTTTTCGATTCCACTCACGCCGACCACGTCGCCAGCGGTGTAGAGTTCGAACTGCGGCTGGTTGAGCATGTCTTCGCTGACTTCGCCCACATAACCGATCAGGTGCGCCATGAAGCCATTGCGCGGATACAAGCGCCGGTGCGCCATAATCGTTTCAAGTTCCGGAAGCTCGTTCTTGTGCGCCTCGATGAACGCCAGCTCGTCAGGCGTGATGTCTTCCTTCAAAAAAATCGGCTGGTACTGCGGCATCGACGAGAAGCGCCGGATACGCTGTCGCACTTCCTCGGGATTCAAGTGCAGGCCTTTTGCGATGGTGTCCGCGTCCGCGTTCAAATCGCGCGTTGAATCGCGTAGAAGCAGCGCGGAAAAAGAAGGATAGTTATCAACAATGATCCGGCCTTCGCGATCCAGGATTTTGCCGCGCGGTGCCAGAATCGGCACATTGCGTACACGGTTCTTCTCCGCCAACAGAGCGTACTCGCCGCTGTGCATCACCTGCAGCCGCCACAGTCCGTACGCGAGCAAAAGGAAAATAAACAGTACGACGTACTGCACGGCGGTGAGCCGGAGGGCGGAAACTTTTTCTTCGCGGCCGAACATTTGTCCTCTGGAACCTGCTGGAACGTTAACTCTATTCTAATCCTGCCCGGTCTTGTCCGAAATATTGCCGCGGAAACGAAAGTTTTTCGGTGGAGCGACGGGCGTCTCGCCCGTCCTTGGGAATCATGCGGCCGGGCGGCGACGCCCGGCTCTCTCCACTAGCAACGTCCCGAACCAGTCTTCGGCTTGCTCGAGGGGTCATGTCCAACCGAGGATTGAACTTCGCGCCCCGCCGGGCAACAATACCGGCAGGACTTACTTCTTACGTACTTTCCACCAGGAATTGAATGCGGATTCGCAGTTTTATCATCGCTTACGCGCTCGTGCTCGCCATTCTGCTGTTCGCCGACCGGCGCCCCGCTTCCACCGGGCAGGATCGCTATTCGCGCGTCGTGGACCTAACCGATGGCCAAAGCGCGACCACGCCCGATGCCCCGGCCGCGGAATCCAGGACCACCCGTATCATTGCTCCCGGCGCACTCATCCCCGGCACTTGGGCGGCCGGGCAGATTCCGCCCGAGCGCCTCGTGGCTCCGCTGGTGGTTATGGATTTGGACGCGGCCGAGGGCAGCCCGCAGATTTCTCTCGACGATATCGCGGCGTGGGAAGCGCGCCACGGCATGATTCCGCAAGGGGCCGTCGTTGCCATCCGCCGCGCGGGAGCGTACCACATCGCGTCCGCTGTTGTTTCCGGTGTTGCACCCGCTGGCGCGTCGGACGATCTGTCCACAACGCCGCTTCCAATGGCTCGCGACGCGGCCATGTTCCTCATCGACGCCCGTTACACGGTCGGCTTTGCCGTCGAGACGCCCCTAAACCTATCCTCCGACCGCACCCTCGCGCGTCAACTCGCCCTCCACGGAGACTACGTGGTCGAAGGAGCTGCACGCTTCACCTCGCTCCCGCAAACCGGCTCGCTCATCATCGTCGCCCCGTCGAAGAAGACAATCAAGAAGCCGGGTGAGGCCGCCCCGGTTCGAATCCTCGCCATGGTGCGGTAGTCGGAATCATTGATTATCTGAACCACTAGATTATCGGAATCATTGATTAGTGAAGCGACGGACGCCTCGCCCGTGCGGCACCCCGCCAGCAAGAGTCGCCATCGCAGCGCCAGCGGCCCCCTTCGTTTTTTCTCGCACCGCGGTTCGCTCCGCCGTCATCTACTCACCGGAGGTAATTCCATGTCTGATCCGCGCTATCCGATCGGAAAATTTTCCTGCACCGGCCCGCTAACCGCAGAACAAAAGCAGCAATGCCTGAACGACATCGAGCAGACTCCCACCCGGCTGCGAGCCGCCCTCCGCGGCCTTTCTGACCAGCAACTGGATACTCCTTACCGCGACGGCGGCTGGACGCCGCGCCAGGTGGCGCATCACGTCGCCGACAGCCACATGAACTCTTACATCCGTTGCAAGCTGGCGCTCACCGAGGACGAGCCCACCATCAAGCCCTACATGGAAGATCTCTGGGCCGAATTGCCCGAAGCCAAGCACGCCCCGATTGAAATGTCGCTGGCGTTGATCGATTCTCTGCACCAGCGCTGGATGCTGATGCTGCGCAAGTTCACCGACGCGGAATGGAAACGCACCTTCCGCCATCCTGAATTGGGCGCAATGTCGCTAGAAAAAAATCTCGCCCTCTACTCTTGGCACGGACGCCATCACGTCGCGCACGTCACCAGCCTGCGCGAGAAGATGGGATGGTAGAAACGCAGCTTTGATTCTGTTCCCGCCGTTGCGTGGCGCTGCGGTTCACCGTGGGGGTAGTTGCCTTTGGGTAACGCAGCGGTTCACCGCTGCGAAAACTGGCCGTTTTCAGGGTCGGCTTTAGCCGCCGAGGTCCGCAGCCCTCTAAGTCATCCCCGCTTTCCACGCCAGATAACTCGCCGCCTCCCGCATCACCGCCACAAACCGTTCCCACATCGCGTGCGGACGCGACTCTGGCCTGGGCGCCAACTCCACTTGCACGCCTTCGTGCTCCAGCAAGGCGCGAATGCGAAATACATGATACGCATCGCTCACTGCAATGCAGCTGCGCATGCCGTTCGCACGCATGATGTTGGCCACCCGCGCCGCCGACTGCGCCGTATCCGATCCTTGCGTCTCCGCGATCAGAGCCTGCTCCGGGACGCCGCGCCGCAGAAGAAAATCCCGGCCCACGCCGCCCTCGCTGAAATCCGGATCCTGTGCCGCTCCACCGGTCGTGATCACCACCGGCGCCATTCCCTTCTGAAACAATTCGTAGCCATGATCCAGCCGCGCCCGGTACACCGGCGAAGGATGTCCCGCGTACTCGGCCGCCCCGAAGATAGCGATCACATCGGCTGGTTTCGCGGGCGCTTCAGCTGCAGCGCGCACGATGCGCGACCCGGTCACGCCGAAAAATAATACCAGCGCTCCCACCACCGCCGCCAACAACAACAGCCAGGGACGCCTCCATGAAGATTTGTTTGGGTCAGATGGATTGTGATCTTCGGCCATCTTCAATGTAAACTCAGGTTTCAAGGCTTGCAACATTCAGCGCTCCGCCGTTTTGTCTGATTGCGGAATGCTGAGTGCTGAATGCTGCTTTACGACAATGCTTCGACAATATCCTTGGCGGGGATCGCACCTTCGCGCAGAATCTGCCAGGTGCCGTCTTGTTTGAAGTGCACGATCGTCGATGAAATTGTCCGCGGAGACGTTCCCCCGTCCACGATCAGCGAGATGCGCCCCTGCAATTGCCCCTGCACTTCCTCCGCAGTAGTGCATTCCGCCGCGCCGCTCAGATTAGCGGAGGTCGCGGTGATCGGAATTTTCGCAGCCCGCACCACCGCCAGCGGGATTTCGCACGCCGGCACGCGCAGCGCCACGTTCCCCGTATTCGCCGTCACCTTCAACGGCAGATGCGAAGCGGCCGGAACAATCATGGTCAGCGGCCCCGGCCAGAAACGCCGCGCCAGAAGATGGAAATCATCGGGCAAGGGACCCGCGAATTCTTCCGCCTGGTCCACATGCTCAATGAGCAGCGAGAGCGGTTTGTGCCGTAAACGCGATTTGATCTCATAGACTCGCTCAACCGCGCGCAGGTTGAACGGGTCCGCCGCCAGGCCATAAAACGTATCGGTCGGCATGCCCAGCACCTGCCCGGCATGAATTTGTTCGGCGGCGTACTTGATCAGCGAAGCTTCGGGGGTTACGGCATGGATTTTCAGGATTTCCGCGCGCACTCTGGTTCCTTCCTGATTGTCGGCGTAAATCTTGCCGGCACAAGCATTGTCGGGTTAAACAATGAAATGTACCATACCACGAGCTTCGGCCGAAGCCCGACCGGGTACTCGTGGGTACTCGTATTATCCTGATCGTATGTGGAACCTTGGGGCTAACCCATGAAGCAAGACGCGAAGGCCGCGCGAACCCGCAGTCAAACAGACCGCTTGCGCCCCGTTGCCGGCCGCCACAACCAGAGGCTGAAAGAATTGCGCCTCGCCTTCCGCCGCGCGGAGCTCACTCCGCAGGGTGAATGCGCCGTCGAAGGTGTCAAGTTGCTCGAAGAAGCATTGCGCAGCGGGCAGCATCTGGAGAGCGTATTCTTCAGCGAATCGGCGCGTCCTCTCGCAGAAAAGTTTCTGCCCCAGATCAAAGCTCGCACCGAAACGCTTGTCCTGCCGAATGCGCTCTTCAACTCGATCGTGCCGAGTGATGCGCCCCAGGGCGTGGCGGCGTTGTTCAAGCTGTCGGCCTTTTCTTCCGTTCAACTGCTCGACCGCGGCAGCAGGGGCCCGTTCGTCGTGGCCGCTGGACTGCAGGATCCCGGCAACCTGGGCACGATCCTGCGCTCCGCCGAAGCCTTTGGCGCGGCCGGAGTTTTTTTGACTGAAGGGACCGTCAGCCCCTACAACTCGAGAGTTCTGCGCGGTTCGGCGGGTTCAATCTTCCGCGTGTCTTTCCTCCAGATCTCTTCCGCGGAACTGCTCCCGCTTCTGCGCGCGCGCGGCGTTCGCCTGCTGGCAACTTCCTCTCACCAGGGAACTCTGTTGCCCCAGATTTCCTGGACCTTGCCGCTCGCAATCTTCATCGGCAACGAAGGCGCCGGCCTATCCCGTGAACTCGCGCGTCAAATGGACGAAACCGTGGCCATCCCGCAAGCCCCGCAAGTCGAATCGCTCAACGCCGGAGTCGCGGCCAGTATCGTGTTGTACGAAGCCGCAAGAAATCGCCAACAAAGTTCCCGGTTCTCAGCTCGCGATTCCCAGTCGATGCGGAAACTGAGGTTTACTGAGGACTGACAACTGAGAACTGTCCCTGTGGTGAAATGATCTTGTGAACTCATGAACCTGTTCGCGGCACTCCCGAACGACGATCCGGCCTCCCAGGGCGCGCGCCCGCTAGCCGACCGCATGCGCCCGCGCACGCTCGATGAATTCGTCGGTCAGGAGCACCTGGTCGGCTCAGGCAAACCACTGCGCGTGCAGATCGAGCGCGACGATCCCACCTCCATGATTTTCTGGGGCCCTCCCGGCACCGGCAAGACCACGCTCGCGAAGATCATTGCCCGCATCACCAAGGCCGACTTTATCGAGTTTTCCGCCGTGCTCGCCGGCATCAAGGAAATCAAGCAGGTCATGAGCGATGCCGACCGCGCCCGCCAGTACGGCACGCGCACCATCGTCTTCGTCGACGAAATTCATCGCTTCAACAAAGCGCAGCAGGATGCCTTCCTTCCGCACGTTGAGAAAGGCAGCATCCGCCTGATCGGAGCCACCACCGAAAATCCGTCCTTCGAAATCAACTCCGCGCTGCTCTCGCGCTGCCGCGTCTATGTGCTGAATCCGTTGACCGAAGATGAGATTGTCGTACTTTTGCGCCGCGCACTCGAAGACACCGAGCGCGGCTTGGGCCAGATGCATCTAGAGGCGTCCGAGAATGCATTGCGCAAAATAGCCGCCTACTCAAGTGGAGACGCCCGCAGCGCCTACAACGCCCTAGAAGTAGCCGCAGCCCTATCTGTCGGGACGCGGCTAGCCGCGTCTCCGCCCGGAGCCACCGAGATATCAGAAGGCACCATCCACGAAGCCCTCCAGAAGCGGGTTTTGCTCTACGACAAAGGCGGCGAGGAGCACTACAACATCATCTCCGCGTTGCACAAATCGGTTCGCAACAGCGATCCCGACGCCGCCCTCTACTGGCTAGCGCGCATGCTCGAAGCAGGAGAAAATCCGCTCTACATCGCCCGCCGCGTCGTCCGCATGGCCGTCGAAGACATCGGCCTGGCCGAACCGAACGCGCTTGCATTGTGTATGGCCGCCCGTGATGCCGTCGACTTCATCGGCATGCCCGAAGGCAACCTGGCCCTGGCGCAAGCGGTCGTCTATCTGTCGGTCGCACCCAAGTCGAACGCGCTGTACACCGCGTACGGCGCGGTTCGACAAGATGTAGAGCAAATCGCCGCCGAGCCCGTCCCCCTCCACCTGCGCAACGCCCCGACCAGCCTGATGAAAGACCTCGGCTACGGCAAGGACTATCAATACGCCCACGACACCGAAGCCAAGGTCGCCGACATGCAATGTCTGCCCGACAGCCTGCGCAACCGCGTGTACTATCACCCCACCAACGAGGGAGTGGAGAAGCGTATTCGCGAACGCTTGGAAGAGATCAAACGGCTCAAGCAGCCGACATCCAACCGCACATCAAGCCCGGCAAAAAGCCGAACAAAAAGAGAATCTGAACCCTGATTCCCGCAATCTTATGAACAGTTGCAATGTGAACGACCGGCAGGAGGATTTCGTCGTGGCCACCAGCCCGCTCATGGATTTCGGCTTTTCCACTCAGCCTTTGCCCGAACCGTCCGCACTCAGGATCGCCGAACTGGTGCGCCTGCAAAAGTTCGCGCAGCGCATCACCTCCACTCTCGACATAGAGGACCTCGTTCCCCGGATCGTCGATGAGGTTGCCACGTCGCTCGGTTGCGTCGAAATCAACCTCTATTTGCGCGATCCTGAGCAATCTGAATTCGTACTGGCCGGCGTTCGCGGCTGCAGCGTTCACGGCAAGGGCCATCGCATCGAGATGGGTGCCGGAATGGTGGGACACGTCGCCACCACTCGCAAAATGCACTACGCTCCCGACGTCACGCGCGACCCCTACTACATGGCCTGCGAGCCCGATACGCGCTCCGAAGTCGCCATCCCGCTGCAACGCGAGGGCGAACTGGTCGGAGTTTTCACCGCTTCCCATTGCGAGGTAAATGCTTTCTGTTCCGATCAACTAAGTCTGTTGCAGGGATTGTGCGATCACATCGCCGTCGCCGTGCACAACGCCCGGCGCTTTGGCGATGAGCGCGGACAGCGCGAGCGCATGAGCCGCGAAGCCGAAGAAGCTCGCTCCATTCAGCAGGCTTTGTTGCCGCGCACCTCTCCGCTGATCCCAGGGTTCTCAGTGTCCGGCCTTTCGATTCCGGCAGGTTCGGTCGGCGGCGACTGGTATGACTTCATTCCGCTCGCCAACGGACGCTGGGGACTGGTTCTCGCCGATGTCTCCGGCAAGGGCACGGCGGCGGCGCTGCTCATGTCCGCCACACGCGGCATGTTGCGCTCGCTCGCGCAAACCGGCTCTGGACCCGCCGAAGTGATGCTGCGCCTAAACAACATGATGATCGAAGATTTTCCCAGCGGCCGCTTCGTCACCATGGTGTATGCCGAGCTCGACCCGTGCAACCGCGTTTTGCGGATCGCAAACGCCGGCCATCTTTCGCCGTTGTTGGTCGAGCCTTCCGGCTACCGCTGGATCGATCACGAGCACGGCATGCCGCTGGGAATCTCAGCTAGCAAATTCTCGGAAACGGAAGTGACGCTAGGCGAGCATTCGCGCATCGCGTTTTATTCCGATGGAATCACTGAGGCTGACATCCCTTCCGGCGAAGAATACGGCGCGGAGCGCCTTCTCGCCCAGATGCAGTCACCCGACGTTACGCCAGAAGCCCTGCTCGCAGATGTCAAACACTTTTCGAATGGAACTGGCCTGCGCGACGATGCCACCGTGATTCTGGTGCGGGCGCGCGAAACGGGATCAGGATCGAGCAAGAACGCTTGACGTGAACCCTCCCAATCACCCGGCACTTCGCATCGAGGGTTCCCCCGGTGTTCCTCCGTGCCGTGTGGTTCGCCTGTTTCCGTGAGCTACCCGAATCGCGCCCGGTGTTCTTTCAAAATGCACCGGTCCATCACCACAAGGATTCCGGCCTTGCTCGCCTTCTCCGCCGCGCGTTCGTTGATCACATCTTCCTGCAGCCAGATCGCCGGAATCTTCAAATGGATCGTCTGCTCCACGATCTCATCCACATACTCGGGCCGCCGGAACACATCCACCAGATCGATCTTCGCCGCCACATCGCGCGGCACATCGAGCAACGAAGCATACGACTTTTCCCCCAGCGCCTCCGCAATCCGCGGATTCACCGGGATAATCCTGTACCCCGCCGCCTGCATGTACGCGGAAACGCCGTGACTCGGCCGCATCGGACTCTCTGACAGTCCCACCACGGCGATCGTCTTCGTCCGCGCTAACAGCTCGTAAATCGGATCGGATGGTTTCATCGCGGCGGTTCCCTTCAGCCCTTCTTTTCCAACTTCTGCTTGAACATCCGCAGCGCCAGCTTGCGAATCGTATCCGAAACCTCTTTGTTCGCCGATAGATTCTTGAGGTCGTGAATGAGCAGGTTCTTCATCAACCCCAGCGAGAGATCGAGCGGTGTGCGCGGGTTTTGCACCAGATTCCGCATGATGCTGTAGTTCTTCGCAAATTTCCGTTTCATCGGAATCGCGCGCAGCACCGCCTCCAGCACATTTTTCTGCAGCGCAATTTTTTCCACCTCGGCATCCGAAACCTTCGGTGAGTCCAGCACCGCCAACGCCACCAGCTTCGTGGAATCGCGTATCAATATCGATCGCTCCTCCTTGTTGCCGCGCATCGCCAACGCGATTCGGCCCTTGATGTCGAGCTTGGAAACCTTCTGCAGCGTGCTGTCGCGCCGTTCCTCAAGACCGGGAGCCGCGTGCTTCTTGGCGTGGGCAGCGGCTAAAGCTGCTCCGGTTTTTCCCGCTGCAGCTGTCGCCAATCTCCCGCCTGCGACTCTGGCCGCGTCGGCACGTTCGCTGGCCGGGGCAGCAGCCGCCTGAGGCCCAGCCTCGCTCGCCGCCGCGCCACCCGCCTCTTCATGAATCGTTCCTATTGGTTGGAACGGCTTGTCTTGCCCGGCTGCCAACTCCGCCGCATTCTCTTCCAGATACTTTACGACCGCACTCTCGACAGCTTCGTCGTGTTCGTCGGCTACGGATGCGGCCTCGGATGCGGCCGCCTCTGCCGCCGGACCTGCCTCCAAGGCGGCGATCTTCTTTGTCACATCGGCAAGCTCATTGGCACGCAAATTGGCATTGATTTGCAACGCCTGCAACAGCCGGGGAGAGCTCATCACTCGCGTGCTCGCCAACAAAGCTTCTACTACCGAGCGCGATCCCGACACCGCAAGCGCGTCAATCGCCTCTTCGCCTACCGATGGATTCTCCGCCAGGGCCGGCAGCAGACAAGTCCTCAGATTTTCCCGAGAGACAAAATAGCCCAACACTTCGGCGCTTGTCTTGGGATCGGCAGCCGCCGCCACGCTGGCTCCTTCGTCCCAGCCAGCCAGGGTCAGACGAGCCCGCTCAGCAAACAATTTGATGTGCAGTGCCAGATAAACCAGGATCTCAATCGTCTCTTCGGGCGGCACCGAAAGGGCTCCGCGCGCAGCCGATTGCATCAGATTCGACGGCACCTGCGAGCTGCGAATCATATCAAGCATTTGGGACATCATTTATCTCCCAGAACTCATCGCGACTTTCTTCCCCATGGACTTCTGCGCGACCTCTTTCGCGAACTTTTTCACGACCCCTTCCGACGCCCGCGGCTTCTTTCCCGTCGCCCGCTCCAATTCCGCCACTACAATCTCGAGTTCGCGCGTAATGCGGTTCGGATTGCGCCGCTGATATTCGTCACTCAAGGCGCGATAGTACCAGAGCGTGCCTTCTTTTTTCCCCGAGAACCGCGTCCAGATGGCTTCCCCATGCCGCCGGTAATCCGCCAGAATCGTGCGGAGGTTGTGCAGCTTGTCAGACGCCGAAACCAGCCGAGTCTCGGCATCGGCATGCTTCACTTCGCGCAGATAAGCTTTCTTCCGTTCCACCCACTCCGCCTTGGGCTCGACGAACGAATCCGTACAACCCTCCACAATCTTCGCCACCCGCGAACCAAACTGCTTGCGGATCTCGCGCAGCCTCGGCATCCCGCCGCAATCTTCGACCACATCATGCAGCAGCGCCGAGATCGCCATATCCTCGTCCCCGCCGGCTTCCAGCACGAGCGAAGCAACCGCCATCAGATGCGAAAGATAAGGCACCGCTGTCTGCTTCCGCGTCTGCCCGTCGTGCTTTTCGGCAGCATACCGGAACGCACGCAGCAGCCGGGGGCCGAGCTTCGGCGGCCTTAGCGCAACCTTCTTGCTGAAATTCATAAAGCCGCAACTCTCAACACTTCGCGGTTTTCCTTGTGGCCCTCGGTGTCCTCTGCGGTAAAGACTTCCGCGGCGTGCTTAAGCCTTTTTCTCGCCCCGTCGCATTCGCAGATAAGCCTGCATCAATGGCGTCAGATCCCCGTCCAGAACGCGATCCACGTCGCCGATCTCCAGTTTGGTGCGATGGTCCTTGATCATGCGGTAAGGCTGCAGCACATACGACCGGATCTGCGAGCCGAAATCAATATCCAGCTTTGAATCCTCGATCTTTTTCGTAACCTCACGCTTCTTCTCCAGTTCGAATTCGTAGAGCTTCGATCTCAGCATGCTCATCGCCTTATCTTTGTTCTTGTGTTGCGATCGTTCGTTCTGGCAGGCCGCTACCAGCCCCGTCGGGAGGTGCGTGATCCGCACCGCCGAATCCGTCGTATTCACGTGCTGTCCACCCTTGCCGCTCGAACGGTAAGTGTCGATCCGAATATCCTCGGGCTTAATGACAACCTCTATGCTGTCGTCAATCTCCGGAGAAACATACACGCTGGCAAACGACGTGTGCCGCCGCTTGGCCTGATCAAACGGCGAAATCCGCACCAGCCGGTGCACCCCAATCTCGCTGGTCAAATAACCAAACGCATACTGCCCGATCACCGAAAATGTCGCGGACTTGATTCCTGCTTCTTCTCCCGGCTGGTAGTCGTACATCTCCGTCTTGAATCCCTGCCGCTCCGCCCAGCGCAGATACATGCGCAGCAGCATCTCCGCCCAGTCCTGCGACTCCGTTCCGCCCGCCCCGGGATGAATCGTCATGATCGCATTCCGACCGTCGTTCGGTCCTGAAAGCAGCGTCTCGGTTCCTACCCGATCCACCAGTTCGCGCAGAGAATCCAAGTCGCGCTGCAAGTCAGCAGTGACGTTCTCGCCTTCGCCGGCCAGATCGAAATAGGTGGCGATGTCGTCGGTTCGGCGCGCCAGGTCGCCCTCCAGCGACAACAGGCTTTCCAGGCGCTTCCGCTCGCGCATCACCTGCTGAGATTTTTCAGGATTCGACCACAGATTCGGATCCGACGCCTGCTTTTCAATTTCGGCAAACTGCTGGCGCAGTTTACCGGCGTCAAAGATACTCCCGCAGGTCGTGAACTTTGGTCTTTAGAGAAGTGTATTGCTGTTCCAGTTCATCCAACATGATTTATCACTCGACTCATCAACCCGCTGTGCAGGTAAGGTTTGTATCAGGGTATGCCTTCAGGCACACCGCAAGTGCCGTGTTATGGATGCGCCTTCCGGCGCCGGTTTTTTGGGCCTCGAGCTTCACCAATGGGCGTTATCGCTCTCGATCAAGAAACACAAACCGCACCGCCAACGCGCCTGCTGAAATTATCGCACACAGATACGCGAACCAATCGCCATGCCGCGTGTAGAAGGTGGTTCCCGAGACCAGCGCGTAAGGCGCCGCCAGCGCGGTGCGAATCTTGCGGGGCGTGGCGGCCACGATTCGCCCATAAGGATCGACCGATGCCGTCATCCCCGTATTCGTCCCGGCCAGCAGCCACCGGTCATTTTCGATCGCCCGCATCTGTGTCTGTTGCAGGTGCTGCGCCCACGCGCCGCTGTCGCCGTACCAGCCGTCGTTCGAGATGTTCAGCAATACCTGCGCACCCTGAAGCGGTCCAAGCCGAATTTCGTCAGGAAAGATCGACTCGTAGCAGATAAACATTCCGAGCCGCTCGCCTCCGGCAACGAGTGGCGTGCGCGACGCACCGCGCTGGAACTCTCCCACCTCTTTGGTCAGCCCTCCGGCAAACGCAAACACCCGCGGAAACGGCAAATACTCGCCGAAGGGCACCAAGTGCACTTTGTCGTAACGTCCAACCCACTCCCCCTGCGGATTCACCAACGCAGAGGAGTTGAAGATCTGCGAACCTTGTCCGCCACGTTGTCCGCTACGCTGCATGGCCGGCGTGATTCCAATCGAACCCGTCACCACCCAGGTTCCCGATTGCCGCGCCAGCGCGCTCACCGCATCTCGAAAGAAAGGATCGTTCGTATAAAACGGAGAAGGCGACTCCGGCCACACAATCAATTCGTAACGTCGAGATTCTTTTTCCCCGGAGGGATGCAAGCTCACCGCGGTCAAGTCCCGCAACGTGTCCTGAAAATATGTTCTCGTCCACATCGCGCCTTCCTGAACAGGAATGTCAGGCTGCACCAAAAGTGCCGTGCGATCCGTCAACAACGGAGCAGGCGCCAGCAACTGCCCCGCCTGCAGGATCACTGCCGCTCCACACGCCGCCGCCAGCAGCCACTTCCGCCGCTCGTTTCCTCCTTCGCGCGGAGCCAGAAACGAGGCCGCGAACACGCTGTTCACCAGCACGATTTCAAACGAGAGCCCATAGACGCCGGTGAGAGTCGCAATTCTCGTGAGCGCAAAGTTTCGCGTCTGCGAATATCCCAGAAGCTCCCACGGAAACGCCGTTATCCGGGTGCGAGCCAGTTCGACCGCGACCCAGAGAAACGGAGCGGCCGCCAGGGAGCGCCGTATCGACGCTCCCGAAGCAACCGGTTTCGATCCCGCCACCAACGCCAGTAACAGCCCGAACATTCCGTTATACAGCCCGACATACATGCAGAACAGGATCAGCGCCAGCGCAGCGGCCGGAATTGGCATCCCGCCATAGCGATGCATAGTGTCGAAGATCCAGTAGCAGGTGCCGGCAAACCAGAGAATCCCGCACGCGTAGCCCAATAAGAAACCCTGCCATGGCGTGGCGGGTAACAGTCGCGCCTTATCGTCGAGTTGCAGTTGGAGGGTTTCCGCAGCACGCGCCCGCAGAATCGCCACTAACAGGGGCGCCACCGCAACCCACGATAACCAATACAGCCCCGGAAGCGGAAAGATCACGACCTGCAGGGCTGCCGATAGGACGACCAGTCCCCAGGCGTTGCGGTGGATTCTAAGCACGCTTCAGAATAACAAACAGAACGTAACAAACCGACCATGAGCCGCAAGCAGCCTCACATCAAATCATTGGGGCGGGGTGATGGTGGAGTTGCGGGAGGGCTCGCCGCCTCCAGCCGCTTGCAAGGTCGACTCTTTTGCGAAACCTTCTCTTGCAAAACCAGGGAAGACGCCCACAGCAAGCCGATGCTCGCTGCCAGTATCGAGAAAAATAGCTTGATCTTCAGCGTTATGGCAAAGACCAGCACGGCCGAAGGAAATCCCCAGAACCAGGACTCTGCCTTGAATCCCGCGCCCCACCTGGCTTGTCGACCGGAGGACGCGACGCGCGGCCAAAGCGATGGCAGCAAGCGCGGGACCGCTCTGCGGTAAAGCTCGTATCGTTCCCCCTGGCTGACTTGCAATTCGGCCTCTTCGCGATTGATCAGCCGATAACAGAACACCAGCATCGCCACCACCGCCACTAAAGACCCAGCTCGGCTCATCATCGAGCCCATACCGACGGCCATCAATACGTTAGCCGCATACAGCGGATTGCGGACGTACCGGTAAGGTCCATCGGCCACGAGTGATTGCGATTTCACGTCAGCGGCATACACGACTTCTGCCTGAAGATACGCCGATGCCCAGGTGCGAATAAGAGCAGCAACAACCAGCAGGAGAGCGGCGCCAGCAAATAGCATGTGCGCCAGCCCGTCGGCATCCATCTGGAATCTCGCTCCGAGCCAGTTGGCCAGCACCGCGGTGGAATTCTCCTGGTCCACTGCGTAGAGCGGAAACGCGCAACCAAAAATCAGGCCGAACACGATCGCCCGATTCGTGAACTCCCAATTTGTGGCTTTCATGCGGAGAAAAATATCGCGGCGAGCGCCGAATGTAAAGCCATTCCGCAAACACCGTAGGGACAGCCGCCCTCGGCTGTCCAAGCGAGCGCGGCTCGCCGCGCCGGTCGCAGGTCGTAAACCTCAACTGCCTGATCACTTCACTTTCGGCGAATCCTGATCCGCGGCCTTCTGATCGTCCGCATGAATCACGCCATCGTCTTCCGCGTAGAACGAGCGGTGTTCGTTATCCAAGTGGTTCGGCGTCATGGTGAGCACGAAGCCGTCTTTACGAGAACGGAAGCTAGCCGTGTAATCCCCACGGTCGGTGCTGTGCGCCATCCGCTTGGTGAACGATCCAGTCCCTGCCAGCGCCTCCAACGAATCCGCGAACTTGTCATGGCGTTTTTTGTATTCGCGCTGTGCCCGCAGCACCACCCGCATGTAGCCGAGCGCCAGCGCTTCCGATTCCGAACGCGCCGGATCGCCCGGATATTTCGGCTGATAGGCTGCGCCAGACGGCGCTGTCTTTTGATCGGTCGTTTGAACAGACGTTTGCGCAGACGTCTGCTCCGTCGTCGGCTCTTTCGTCGGCGCTGTCGCTTGGGATTGGGACGAGGTCTGCGCCCGTGCCAGCAGCAGCCCCGCCCCCGTCATGCCCAGCGCCAGAATCCGCGCCCAATACCGCATCCGCCTTCTTTTCACTGCCAGACCCTCCTCTGGTGCCTAGCTTTGGGGGTTACCCCCGTAATTTGTCTCGCTCACCAATCGTTCCAATTCTTTGCTACTTCAGGCAAGCTTGAACAGGATGCAATCCTAACAGGGAAACCCTAATGAAAGCTGCCGTCGCCAGAAAGCCGTTGATACGTGTCGCCGTAGTGGAAAGCGATCCGCTGCGATTTGTGGGATTCCGGGCGCTCTTCGATAGCGAACTTGATTTGGAGCTCGTCTCCGCCTCGCTCTCCGATCTCGGCCAGTTGCAGAGCATCGATCTGGTCCTGCTCGGCAATCGCGGTGGCCAGAACCTCTACGACATCATGGCCAGCATGAAAGCCATCCGGCCCGACCTTCGTATCATCGTGACCGGCTCCGGCATGGACGATGAAAGCGTCCTCAAAGCCATCGCCGCCGGCGCCAAAGGCTATGTGGACGAAGCCGCTTCGCCGGCCGAGTTTATCCAGGCTCTCCGCGTCGTCAATCAGGGTTCAGTGTGGGCTCCGCGCCGTGTGCTCTCGACTTTCATCGAACGCGTCAGCTCATCGCCAGGCCGCATCTTCCCCGCCGGACGGATCACCTTTACCGACCGCGAGAAAGAAGTGCTCGAGATGCTGGTCGCCGGCCGCTCCAATAAAGAGATCGGCTCAGCCCTCGGCATCGAAGAACGCACCGTGAAGGCGCACGTCGCGAAACTGATGCGCAAGGTCGGCGTCCAGAATCGCATCGCGCTCTCCGTCCACGCCATCACTCATTCGCTGGTAGCAGCAAAGTAGGTTAGGGCTTATTCGTGACGCTGCCTCGTCCCCTGGGGCACTTGCATATTCAGTTGTTAGGGGCTCGGCATCGTGCTGCACAACCTTCTCTTGTTCGCGAGCGTTTGGTCTAAGGCCACATTTTGGCGTCTGGTCGTAGCGATCCATTCTCCGCTGGAGCTTCTGTTCGCGCGCTGGTTGAAGTGGATGCTCGCCGGCTTTTTCCTGGCACTGACTATCTCTGCCCCTCCTCCAGTCCGGGCGCAGGATACAGAATCCGTCGGCGACGCGGCACGCGCATTTCGTGCCAAACACGCTGCCCAAGCCGACCAGGACAAGGTGCACCCGCCCCAACCACCCCTCTCAGCATCAACTCTCGTGGCCTGGCAAATCGCGGGCATCAAGGTGCCCGACATTTTAAATGAATTGCAGCTGCGCGGACTTGCGTTTGCCCCGACGACGCGCATCTAGATCCCCTGAGGGATGCGAGCCTCGCGCCCGAGCTTCGAGCTAGCCGCTCTGCCCAGTGTGCCTTCGCATCCCGACGCCTCCACACCTTCAGAGGTTCCACAGGCTTTGATCGCTGCGGCCCAAGCCTTCACCGCCAAGCATTACGCGGGTGGTCGCCACGCCCTGGAAAGTCCGGTTCAGAAAAATCGCGATGCCAACCTCTACGCAGTGCTCGGCAACATGAATCCTCTGTCCGGCGATTTACCCTCCGCAGGAGCCGCTTTCCTTCGATCCGAGCAACTGGACCCCTCCTTTGCCTATGGGCACGTCCGCCTGGCGGAGATTTATTACCGTGCAGAACAAGGTTCTCAAATGAAGGAAGAAGCCAAGAAGGTGCTACGCTTGCAGCCCAACGACGCCGCTGCACGCAGGTATCTCGCCTCTCCATCACCATGGAATCGCAGGATTCCGGCTCCTCCAATAGCAAGAACTTCAATGATCTGTACGACTTCAAGGCGGGGGGAAAACACGGAGGCCAATGACCTGAGCAACCAAGCAATGGCACTCTACCGGCAGCACAAGAGTGGGACCAAAGCCGAAGCGTCCTATCGTCGCGCCATTGAAATCGACCCCCAAAGTCGGCGTGTACTATTACAACCTCGGCATTCTTTAAGCTGGCCAAAGCCTTGGCTCCCCGGAATCTGAAAATCCGCACAAACCTCGGTTCTACCCAGTGCGACATATCGCAGTACTCCGAGGCCGTGGTTGAGTTTCGCGAACGACGCTCCATGGATCCCTACTGGAATAGGGTGTGACCGTGTTATTCCAGGTACTATTATGGTTCAGGCCACGTCAAGGAATCGTTCCCAGTCGAGAAGGACTATAGACGTTATAAGAACGTGGACGACTCGGGTGACAAAGGCACTGCCATTGTTGACGATGACGACAAACGCGCGGCGTGCAGATGTAGCGGAAACGCCACAGACGCGCCGCTCTACTTCATGCGGTGGCGATACAAGCTTCCATCCACCTGCCGAACCATGGCCTCGATGTCGAGCGGGACCCCTAAGAAAGCCGCTATTTCTTCGGCCACTGCCTTCGGCTCGCGCAACACGCGATGGTAATGCGCCCGCGCGACCCGCATGTTCGTCTTGTCCGCAAGCCACTTGTTCACTTCGATCAAATGTCGCTGAAAGGCCTCTTCGATTGCGGATATGTCAGCGTTCGAATCCGCACTGCCACGCCGTTGCAGCATTTCATCCTGCGACTTCAGCACCTCGGGCAACGGACGCTGCATGAAGACGATTCGATACTCGTGCCCCGGCGGCAGCGATAAAATCAGTTGCGAGACGACCTTCACAACCCTGCCTTCGGCCTCGGCAATCAGACTCGGATCTTTGGGAAGCTGCTTGATGCGCTCCCACTCCAGATATCCCTTGGGGTTGTCGGTGTCGGCCTTGCGCTCGCCATCGGAGAGAACACGCAGCCCTCCGGCAGCCAGCATCTGCATCATCAGCGACGTGCCTGAACGCGGCAGTCCCGAAACGATAGTGATCATCAATACTCTTGCCTTTCAACAGAATCCCGTCCTTGAAATGATAGTTGGAATAACAGTGGGAAGGTAGCCGCCGGGCAAAGAAGATGACCGCGCGCCCCTACTCCAAACTCCCCTTTGCCGGAAAGTATCTCTGGATCATCCGTCCGGTCATCAGGCCGCCTTCATATTCTGGGATAATGACTTCATCGGCGCCCGAGTTACGAATCGCGGTGGCGTAGCGCTGCTGGCCGGCACGCGTGATGATCTTTGCCTTGGCGTTCAGCGAACGGGCGGTGACCGTGATGTAAAGATTGTCGGCGTCACTGTCGATCACGATGCAAATGCCGCGCGCCCGCTCGATGCCGGCCTGCAGCAGTGTGTCGTGCCGCTTGGCGTCGCCCTCGATCACCGGCACGCCGTCGTTCAGCAGTTCACGGCACAGTCCTTCGTTGGTCTCGATCAGCACAAACGGAATCTCCAGGCGGGTAAGCTGGTCGACCACCGTCCGTCCCACCTGGCCGTATCCGCAGATGATGAAATGGTCCTTGAGGTTCGCGATGTTGGCGTCGTTGATCATGGATTTCCAAGCCTCCAAACCTTCCCGGTTAAAGATCGTGACCAGTACCCGCTCCGCTATCCACACCTGAAAAGCGAATACTCCCGCGAATACGAAAATCGAAAACAATTTTGTAGCCGTGCGGACCGCGTGGTAATCGATCGCGTGCGGATGGAAGATCCAGAAAAACGCGTCAATCGCGCGGAGCCCCTCCAGCCTCATATACACCGCGACACAGATCAGGCAGAAACCGCCGAACACGAGCGTGGGCATCCACAACCGCCGGAGAAAAACAACTGTGATGCGGCCCATAAAGTTGACGCGGCTCCCGTTTCACCCAGCAGGCGCGAACCGGAAATTCGGCCCAAAACCGCTCCGGGGAATCCGGGAAATATACCAGAGAGCCGCGATATCGAGAGACGGTAACTCGTTATGCCTCAATTAGAAATTTTAATCGGCTCGATCGCCCAGCCTGTGACGTGGAAACAAAGAATGTGAACGCCCAAAACGCCTGCCACGCCGCCATTGCACCCCGGCGAGCGTTCTGATAACGTGCCTGTCATCTCAAAGGAGGCCCCGTGGCCTTTTGTCCAACCTGTGGTGCGCAAATTGCGGATGGAGCGATCTGTCAGAAGTGTGGTGGTGGCGCCGGTCAAAACGCGGTTGCGGCCGCACCCGCGGCCGCCGGGCTCACCGATAACGTGGCCGGCGCGCTAGCCTACGTGACCATCATTCCGGCGATTATTTTTCTGGTGCTGGAGCCATTCAACAAGAAGCGATTCATCCGTTTCCATGCCTTTCAATGCCTCTTCTTTGCCGCCGCATGGACGGTGCTTTGGATCGGCCTGTCAATCATTGCGCACATCCCATTCCTAGGGTGGGCTACGGTCGTGATGTGGCCGCTCGTCAGTCTGGCCGGATTTGTGATCTGGCTGATCCTGGTGCTCAAGGCCTATCAGGGACAGATGTTCAAGCTGCCCGCGATCGGCGACATAGCCGAGCAGCAAGCTGGCAAGTAGGTCTCGGCCTGGCCCTTGGAAGCGCACGGCTTCACGGCCGAGCAAAAAACGCCGAGAGATCGAGCACGAACCGGAAGGGCACGGCTTCACAGCTTGCGGAAAAGTCCGGCGTCGTATCAGGGTATCGCTTTAGCGATACCATAAGTCCTTCGAAATCAGACGCCCCTTTCGGGGCGGAGACAGCAAGATTCACTTTTTCCGCACCCTCTATAGCCCCTGCCAATCAGAGCCCAGAGGAAATATGGGCGTCTAGCCCGTCAGGGCGCCGCCCATCGCCAGTTGTCAGTAACGTCCGTTTCCCGAAATCCTTTCTCGCTTTGCACTTCAATCCAGTAAACTAGGAAGTGACGTGTTCACTGGCCTTCAGCCCGCGAGTTCAAGATTCCGCCGCCATCGCGCAGTAGGACTGTCGGTAGCCGCGCACTTAACCCTCCTGGCCGGGATCGTGTTCCATAATCCCGGCATAGTCGACCTAACCCCCACCTGGCTAGCCTATGGAGACGGCGCCCACACCTACAAACTGATTTACTTTCCACCGACCGCGAACCACGACGCACCTCCAGACGCGGCCAAGTTGCTATTCCCGCGGGCCAGCAAGAAGCACCCCCATCCACTTCCGAAGTCCCAGCCGCCCAAGCCTGAGCCTGAGCCTCGGCAGGTCATTGCCGATGCCAATGCCAAGAACGACGCCGAAGCCAGCGATCACGACTCTCACGCCGGATCTCCGCTAGGCACCATGATTGACGGCCCGATTACCGGTCATGAAGTCCACGTCGCCTATCCGACCGTGTATCCCGATCCTCCCGTGGACCGCGCCGAGCTTCCCCGCGACTTGGTGGGCGATGTTGTGATTGAAGTCACCATCGACTCCCAGGGCACCGTCGTCGAAACCAAAATTGTGCAGTCGATCGGCCACGGCATCGCCGAGAAGATTGAAGCCACTCTCCGCCGCTGGCATTATCAGCCAGCAACGCTCGACGGCGCGCCGGTCTCCTCCCGGCACGACGTGCACTTCCACTTTCCGTCCTGAAGATCGAGTGATCGGATCTTGGTAGTGGCTCAGCGTAGCGGCCCAGTTGATCGTCATCGCAAAAAATCTCATCCGGAGCGCAGCGAAGGACCAGCTTTTTGCCGGCAGCGGCGTTGGCTTGGTTCCCTAAACTGCGCACCACCAAACTGCGCACACCGAACTGCACCGATCTTTGATTTCTCCATTTGTTCGCCCATGTGCTAAACTTCCTTTCCCGTCCCCTGCATAGCCTGATGTCGCGCGAAAACGAAACGTCGGAAGGCGCCATCCACAGCCGCGGAGCGGCAGAACAGGAAAGCCCGGCACGCAAGTGCCGGGAAAGCGGAAATGGCGCAAATCGAGTTCCGTTAGGGACGGCGCGCGCACGACGACACAGACTCCCCGAGGAGCGACCGCGATGAAAAAAGCGATCAACCACCTGAAAAAATCCGACCCCGTGATGGCCGCGATTATCGAGAGCGTAGGCCCGTACCGCATGCAGTTTGGCGAGCCTACTTTTCACTCGTTGGCTGAATCGATCCTGTATCAGCAGTTGAACGGCAAAGCGGCCGTGACGATCTTCAATCGATTCACCGCCCTCGCCGGCGATCCGCTGACGCCGCAGGGCATCCTCAAATTGACCGACGCCGAAATGCGAGGCGTAGGCCTGTCGCGCCAAAAGACCGCATATCTGCGCGACCTAGCCGAGAAAACCAAAGCCGGCCTGCTGAAATTCGAACGCCTCCCAGAATTGCCGGAAGAAGAAGTGATCGCGCATCTCACCCAAGTCAAAGGCATCGGCGTCTGGACGGCGCACATGTTCCTGATGTTCACCCTACGCCGCCCCGATATTCTCCCCACCGGCGACTACGGCGTGCAGGCCGCCATCAAGAAGCACTACAAGAAACGCAAGTGGCCCAAGCCGGCCGTGATGGAGAAGATCGCGAAACCATGGGCTCCTTATCGCTCGATCGCCTGCTGGTATCTGTGGAAGAGCCTGGACATTAAGACGGTCGAAAAATAACTGGAGGCTTCTCAGCCTGGGGGAAAAAGACCTGTTCGTGTGGTGACGGGGGGACAGTATACGCTAGATAGTATCTCAACAGTGAACATCCAAAATGAAGTCAACCCAGAAGCATAGTAAAAAACCCTCTCCACACATCGAGAGGGTTTGCGAACTGGTTGGGAGAAATTTTATGCCGCGCGCACGACGTTGCCCGCCTGGAAGCCCTTCGGACCTTTGAGCAGATCGAACTCGACGGTCTCACCCTCGTTCAGCGAGCGGTAACCGTTCTCCTGGATGGCCGAGAAATGCACGAACACATCCTCGCCCGTGGAGCGCTGGATAAATCCATATCCCTTCGCCCCGTTGAACCACTTCACAGTACCCTTCTCTCTCACAAAGAAACTCCTTTCGACTCATCGCTAAGAATTATTCTTCCGCCGCTTGTCTGTTTGCCCTGGTTTAACGAACACCCGATACCCGAGCAACCAGAGCTCCCCCCCAAAGACGGTAAGAATCCCGCTGCCGTCGCGGCGCAAGGTTGATGCCACACCAACAGAAACGGCTCCCCGGTATTCCGTCGGACGGTTGCCCGCGACGAAATACTGTGGAGCCACAAAACGATGGCGCGATATCGGACCGCTGACACAGCAACGTCAATCCTGCTTAGTCGCCAACCGTGTCCGGCTGACGAAGCACCAGATAATAGCAGGAAGATTCCAGTTGGCAAGAGCTAAGTTGCTGAAAACGAACATGACCCAGACTCAATCAGGCGCGCCGCCGGACTCCGAAGCCGCCGGCTTCGACAGGATGCCGTAAGTATTTGATAATATTTGAGAAAACCAGTGTCCTCGCTCACTCCCATCAAGCTTTCCGACAAGAGCGGCGCGGCTCAATATCGCGTGGCTCCAGTCGACGGCCTGGTACGCTCCACCGCGCGTTACCTGCTCCGGACCGAAGTGCACACCTTCGCCTTCTCGGTTGCTGCCAACGCCATTCTGTCATTCTTCCCGTTCCTGCTCTTGCTGATGACTCTGATTCGCTACGTCTTTCGTTCGCCGGTGATGTACACCGTACTCGAGAATCTGTTGCGCGATTCTCTTCCCACCGGACAGGAATTCGTTATTCGGAACCTGAACGCGCTGGTCGGTGAACACCATCGAGCCCAAGTGTTCTCGCTGGCCATGCTGTTGGTTAGTTCCACCGGAATTTTTCTGCCGCTCGAAGTCGCGCTGAACCGCGTCTGGGGATTTCGCAACAACCGCTCTTACCTGCAAAATCAGTTGATATCGCTCGGGTTGGTCTTTGCCTGCGGATCGCTCGCCCTTCTCTCGGTCGGATTGACCGCCGGGAACGTAGCCATGGTGAAGAGCGCGCTGCACGGCCATGGCGCCTGGTATGTGACCCTGGTGGACTTCTTGACCATGAAGATCTTCTCCATCCTGGCCAGCATCGCGATATTCTTCCTCGTCTACTGGCTGCTGCCAAACGGCAAAGTGCCCGCGCAAGGAGTCCTGCCAGCGGCGGTCCTTATGGGATTGCTTTCCGAAGTATTGAAGTACGCATATATCTACGCCCTTCCCCGGCTGAATTTCGCGGAAGTGTATGGACCGTTCGCCATCTCGGTCAGCCTGATGTTCTGGGCGTTCCTGTCAGGGATGCTGCTGCTGACAGGAGCCCATCTGTCGGCGCGAAATTTGCGGGGCTAAGCGTGTGTCAGGGATTACGCTGCGCCTCACAATTTCCAACGCGTCGCCGACTTTGGAAAACTCTTCTCGATGAATCCGAACACCGTCTTCGCGCGCACGCCGAAAATCGGTTCGTCCATGCTCCTTGGATCCATCCTGTATTTCTTCTTGTAGGCAACTGCGACGCGGTCCAACTCCGCAGCATCCTCAACTTGAATCGCGAGTCCCTCAACAATCACGGCCTCCTCGCCGTCGTCGTTCGCGACCGTGCACGCGGGATTCGCAGCGAGGTTCTGCCCTTTGCGGGATTTGCGTCCGGTCGAGAAAAAGAAAGCGTCGTCGAGCCACACTCCCCACACCGGCATCACATGCGGACGTCCCAGACCCGAGTGAAGGCTCGCATGAACCGTGGCCAGCCAGAACGTCCGGCAGCGGTTCATCTTTCCGACAACCCATGCCCACGGAAGCAGACCCTTGCCGTCTTCGGGACCGAGAATTCCGTAACCCGGCGCAAACGGACGATCCGCCTTAGGCTGCGATTTTACGGCTGTCCGCTTTGAGCGGCGCGGCTTCGGCCGCGCGGTCGATCTCTTCGCCATAACCTTCGAACTACCTCTTCAACTCCTGCACGGCGCGGTATGCCTGATCGATGGCGCAGTCGGTATAAGCGTATGCGCCTGCGTCCGAGTTCGCGATCGCCAGCCTCCCAAACGGTCTGCGTGCCACCTGGCAAGGCGTTTCGCCGCCTTCGAGCCAGAACGGGTCGGCCAGAGAATTATATTCATACGCGTAGCCGTGCGGCCAGCGGTTGACCGTGATCTCCAGGATGTCGCGCGCCGGCTCGAATCCGCCCGGACCCAGCATTCGGGCCAATTGCTCGCGAATATTGCGCTCGTAAGTTTCGAACGTCGTCGTGTAGAGCTGGATGCGCCCCAGTTTGTGCTGCTCGCGGGCCGGACGTCCCGGCTTACAGGCCGCCTTCATCATGTGCACCACGATCGGCTCGTCGGGACTTTTCGTGCATTCATAGCCGCCGATGCTGACCGGAAGATCCAGGTTCACGCTGGTATGGTACATGCCAGGCGCGTAAATTCCCCGCGCGCCCAGCTTCTGGAAGGCGCTCCAGTTGCGCACCAGAACATTGTTATAAAGCAGCGGGACTTTCTGCGCCGAAGCCAGCGCTTGCTTTTGCGCGTCCGGCAATTCCTGCGCGACGTATGGAATCACCACATGCCAGCACGCAAGAATGCAATTCGCGGCACGTACTCTCTTTAGCTTGTTCTCGGTAAAGTAAGTGACTTCCACTTCTTTCGCCGACGCCGGATCGCCCCGGTGATTCACCTTGACCACGGTGCTGTTCAACCGTATGCGCGTCGAAGAGGACGGCTCGTCGAGCTTCGAGTAATCGGCCTTCGCCAGCACCACGTCGGTGGCGGAGCTTCCCGGAATTGCCGCCGGAATGAGCTTCCGCACCAACAGCCGCGCGATCGAAGCGTTGCCGTCGGGAAAATGAAAAAAGTATTTCTCCGCTTCGTCGCTGCGAACGGCGTCGCGGTTCATCCCCTTGCCCGGCGTGGGATCGAGTTTTAGGCCACTGAATCCCGGCATTTCCAGCCCCCAGGCGTCTTGTGCCGCGACCGCGTCAATACCCAACCCAAACAGCGGATGCGGAAAAGCCTGGAACAACTTCACAATTTCATCGCTCACGCCGATCGTATCGGTCAGGTATTTCGCATAGCTTATGCGAGCCAGACGCGCTTTCTTTTCGTCGGAGCTGAGATCGGGAAAATAGTCTTTCTCCTCGGTGAGCAGCCGCTGGAAATCTTCCTTGGCTTTCGCCGAGAGCGGAGCTTCTTGCAGAAAGTCTCGCAGGTCCGCTTCGCCTCTCTTGTCGGTGAGGCCGCTCTCATCTGCTCCGGAATGCGCCGGGTTTGCGACCAGTTTGTCCACCCCAAACGTTTCCTTGTCGAAAAAAATCCGCGACTTCAGACCCAACGAACGGTAGAGATCCTTTTTGACATACTTGTGATACGAAGACACATCAATACCGAGCTCTTCGATCAAGCCCTTTGCGATTGCGCTATAAGGCAACGGGCTTTCGATGGAATACGTGCCGCCGAATCCCAAAATCGTGCGACCGCCAGAGCGAAATTCGTTGCGCTTGGCATGTCCACCAAAGTCGTCGTGGTTCTCGAGAATCAGAACGCGCGCCTGGTCGCCTGCGAATTTGCGGAAATAGTGCGCCGCGGCAAGCCCGCTGATGCCTCCGCCCACGATCGCCAGATCGTAAGCTTCGCCTGTGTCTACGGCCCGGGGAGCATCCTCCCAAAAGCCGCCGTCGCGGACTCTGTGCATGGTCTCGAATGACCCGATGTGACTTCCGCGCAGGCCGGTCTTGCCCGGAGGATAGTAACCGGGAACGTCCTGCGCTTCCAGATCGGCGGCAACCGCGGCCCACATTTCAGGCGGCACTATCGAAGCCAAGACAACCGCTCGCGCCGCGAGGGCAACTCCATTCAGAAAATCCCGGCGCGTGATTCTCGCGCCCATTCCCAGTGCTCGGTCCCGTCCCTTTGACACCGATTCCTCTGACACAAACCCCTCCGGCGAGGCAGTGTATCACCACCACTTATCTCTCCGCCGCTCGCTATTGCCGTGTCCCGCCGGAACTCCCACGCACGCTGGCTGTCTCCCGCCCTGACTTCGCCGTTGCTTCCAGCTCCTCGCTCCAAAACGAAGTATTCGGATCGACTGCGGCCACTCCGATCTGACCTGCCGCCGGCGTGTTATCTCCTCCGACCCACGCCACGCGAAACTCTTCCTTCTTATGTCCGCGGGCGAGAGAAATCTTGTCGCCCGGCCCCGGCAGCCCGTGGATGCCATTCAACAGCGCTCCCCGCCGGCTGATGTTGATCGTGATCACTCTTTGATCCAGCGGACGGCCGCTGCTGTCTGTCCCTGTAAGCAGCACCGGCAACGCCAGATCAATCCGCGGATCGCGGCGCTTACCGAGCCGTTGCGATCGCAAATCATTCCGAAACTGCTCCGGAGTCAACAACGGCCCCTCGCGAACCAGCCCCAGGAGCGGGTCAGGCGCTCCCTCATCCTGCGTCGCTTCGGGCGCACGCTTCGCCGTCGCGGCTTGGCCTTCTTTTTTCCCCACGAAGATTCTCGGAACCTCGCGACCGCTCGTCAGTCGGCCAATCAGCTCCTCCACTCGTGTCCGCCGTTCCTGCGCTGGTGTTCCCTTGAACTCGACTCCCATTCCCGTTTGCCCATGCGACACACGTACCACTCCGTCGAGCAAACACTCCGTGTTCATCGCCCGAATACTCAGCAACACCGGAGTATCGGCGGGAAAAGGCTCGGCCGTCTCCAGGTAGCAGGCTCCCGCACTGATGTCAGTCAGTCGCCAGCGCGGCGCACGAGCCCCCTTCGGCGTCGCGTCCCGCTCCTGACCTGGGTGCCGCTCGTCTTCCGCAGCCGGTTTCGCGGAAGACGACGGAACCTCCTCGACCCGCCAATCCGAAGGTGCATACTCGATGCCCCAGAAGTTGCCGGGAACGTCGAGTTCCAGACCGACCAGCCAGGTCTCGGGATCGCCGCCCAGTGGCACCACCTCCGAGACTCGCGCCGTGGTATGCCGTTTTGCCGAAACGATTTCCAGCCTGACCTGAACGCCGTGCACCAGCACGCGTGAAACGATCAGCCCGCATCCGTGCGCGTTCACCAGCGTGGTGTTGCACTGTTCGGAAAAGGGCTGGGCGGCGTCGAGACTGGTCACCCGCACAGGAACTTCCAGCGGCAGCCGCGTGCTGCGGCGAATGGCGTGCTGCGTTTTTTCCGGAGAGCCCATAAAGTTAGCAGCCAAACAGTTCTTCGGCCTGAGAACCTCGACTCGAGGAGATCCAGATTTCGAAAAAGATTTCAGAAACGGCGACGATTTGCAAACCAGCGCCCGCAAATCCGGCAGCCGTCTACCCGACCATGCTAGATCACAAGAAAGCCCCGGGCACGGAATTTCGCCGCCCCGTTTCCAGTTAGACACTAGGGACTGTGATGACGCTGGTTCGCGGACAGCTTGGAAGAGAATCCGATCTCCGGTAGAGACGCGGCTCGCCGCGTCTCCGGAGACCCCTTGGCACTACGAGATCTTGATCGTCGTATCGGGGGCCTGGAAGGCGATCTTGTGACTGCCGTCGCAGAAAGGCCGGTTGGCGGAAGCACCGCAACGGCAAAGGGAAAACGCGGTCTTCCCCGTCAGGTCGAATTTATTACCCTCGGCATCCACCACCTCAACCATGCCGTTGGGATCGTCGATGCGCAAGGGACCGTTTGCGCGCACCGTAATCGTGACTTGCGCCATGAAACCTCCAGCTTCCAAACTATCGCACCCTGGAAAAAGTTGCCAGTACTCGGTTGTAAGTTCTCAGTAAACCCAAGACCTGCGGCGTCAATCTTGCAGGCGCGGATTTGACGGAAAACTGACAACTGACCTACCGCCACCGGTCCACCGCTTCAAACCAAATAATCTTCAACCACTCGTCAAAAGTGACTTTCGCCCATTCGCGGTTCGTCCACCAGGCTTCGCCAAATTGCGTGGGATTGCTGGCGGCCGCCGTACTGAATTGATATTGCGGCAGGCGATGGCGGAAGATCATCAACGCACGGCGGGTATGAAATTCTGAAGTCACGATCAGCACGCGATGCGCGCCCACCGACTGCAAACATCGGCTCACTTCGTTGACCTCGGCAAAAGTAGAAAAGCCAACAATCGGACACACCGAGACGCGGTTTGCTTCCCCCTGCCCATTCGCGTATTTCTGCGCAATGTCGGCCAGTTGCTGATCGTAAATCAGATCGTCATGAACATCCAGAAACACATGCGGCGCCAGTCCCTGGTGCAACAGTTCCAAAGCGTGGGCCGGACGGACGTTGGTCTCCCCAGCCAGCACCACGATGGCGTCGGATTTCTCCAGGTCGTTCACCACCAGAAAGCGCGCCGCTTGGCTCGCCAGCGCAAGAAAGATCAGGAACACAATGAGAAGTCGTATGAATCGCATTTAAGACGCTGGTTACTGCACCCGCATATTACTAAGGAAACCACTGCGGCGGGGGAATTCGATTAGCGGAGTAATCATGATCGCAATCGCCCGATAACAAATCGCGTGCAAATGGCTTGACCACCGCAGTTTTCGAGGATCAGCGGCGACCTGCAATGCTAGAATTACTTCGCGAATATGAATACTCAGCTCACGGCTTCTTCCCTCTTCACGAACCTGAAAAGCCGCATCGATGCCCGGCAGGCTCGGGTTGGAATCATCGGCCTCGGTTATGTCGGATTGCCGCTGGCCCTGCTCTACAGCGAGCAGAAATTTCCCGTCACCGGTTTCGATATCGATCAGCGAAAAATCGACATCCTCGCCAGCGGCGGCACCTACATTTTCCGCATCAGGCCCGAGGAGATCGCAGCCGCCAAATCGAACGGCTTCAAAGCCACAGCCGACTATTCGCAGATCACCGCCATGGATGCGATCATCATCTGCGTCCCCACGCCGCTCAACGAGTATCACGAGCCCGATCTCAGCTACATCACCAACACCGCGCACGCCGTCGCGCCCTATCTGCGCGCCGGCCAGATCGTCATCCTCGAGAGTACCACCTACCCCGGCACCACCGAAGAAGTCCTCATTCCGATTCTCGAAAAGGAAAACAAGGCCGGTCTGAAAGCCTGCCGCAAGGGCGCAGCCGGCGAACATGGTATCTGGGTCGCGTTTTCGCCCGAGCGCGAGGATCCCGGCAACACCCAGGTCGCTCGTCAAGATATTCCAAAAGTGATTGGCGGACTCGACCCCCAGGCCAGCGAAATCGCAGCCGCTCTCTACGGCTCCATCTTCGGTCGTACAGTCCCGGTCTCATCCCCCGCGGCTGCGGAGATGACCAAGTTGCTCGAGAATATCTATCGCTGCGTCAACATCGCCCTGGTCAACGAACTCAAGATGCTCTGCTTGCGCATGGACCTCAACATCTGGGAGATCATCGACGCCGCCGCCACCAAGCCTTTCGGCTTCCATCCCTTTTATCCCGGACCAGGTCTCGGCGGGCATTGCATTCCGGTCGACCCGTTCTATCTTTCCTGGAAAGCGAAAGAGTTTGACTTCCGCACCCGCTTCATAGAACTGGCCGGCGAAATCAATGTCGCCATGCCCTACAATGTGATCGCTTCCACAATCTCCGCCCTCAACCAGCAGAAAAAACCCATCAACGGATCGAAGATCCTGGTTCTGGGCGTTGCCTACAAAAAGGATATTGACGACCTGCGCGAGTCGCCCGCTCTCACCATTATTGAACTGCTGCAAAAAGAAGGAGCCGCGGTCAGCTACAACGATCCCTACTTCCCCTTCGTCGGCCGCGGCCGCAAATACGACCTGCAGATGAAGTGTTCATCACTCGAAAATCTCGGCCAGTACGACTGCGTACTTATCGTTACCGACCACTCCGATTACGACTACAAGAAGATCGTCAACGACGCCAAACTGGTGGTGGATTCGCGCAACGCCACCCGCGGCATCAAGAGCGAAAAAATCGTGCACTGCTAACTGTCAAGGCGTGTGTAGTGGCGGGGTCTTGCCCCGCCAGTACGGGGCGAAGCTCCGCCACCACATAACTCAAACTGAGACAGTTCTCTTATCGCTGACTCCCTGTGCTAGTATTTCGCGTTGGCCCGGGGCAGCGTTTGCGTTGCACGCTGCATCAATACGGTGTGCCGATGACGGTGTGCCGATGAAAGATACGCTCGGAATCTTGCTCGCCGGAGGCGCCGGCGAACGCCTCTATCCGCTCACCCGCGACCGCGCTAAACCGGCTGTAACCTTTGGCGGCATCTACCGCATCATCGACATCACGCTCTCCAACTGCGTCAACTCCGGCCTGCGCCGCGTCTTCATCCTCACTCAATACAAGGCGCTCTCGCTGAATCGTCAGATCCGCGAAGGCTGGAACATCTTTGGCCGTGAAATCGGCGAGTTCATCGAAATCCTGCCTCCCATGAAGCGGGTTAGCGAAAACTGGTACATGGGGACAGCCGACGCAGTCTATCAAAACATCTACTCCATCGGCTCCGAGCAACCCAAGTACGTGATTATCCTCTCCGGCGATCACATCTACAAAATGAATTACGAACGCATGCTCAAGCATCACGTGGACGCTGCCGCCGACGTCACCGTCGCTACATTGACGACCGACCCCGCCGAATGCCGCCATTTCGGCGTCGTCGACATCGACCGCGATCATCGGATCATCGGCTTCCTGGAAAAACCAATGCAGACCGAGCTGCGATCGCCCTATGATCCAACGAAAATTTCAGCATCGATGGGCATCTATATCTTCAACACCGACGTGCTTATTCCCGTGCTCCTCAAGGACGCCGAAGATCCGGATTCCAGTCATGATTTCGGCAAAAATATTCTTCCCAAAATGCTGGGCGACTACCGCGTCTACGCATTCAATTTCGTCGACGAAAACAAAAAGGAAGCCCTCTACTGGCGCGACGTGGGCACGCTCGAGGCCTATTACGAAGCCAACATGGATCTGGTCTCAGTCTCTCCCGTCTTCAATCTTTACGACGAGCAATGGCCCATCCGCACCCACCAGCGGCAGTATCCGCCGGCAAAATTCGTGTTTGCCGAAAGCGAACGGATGGGCCACGCCCTCGATTCGCTGGTTTCTTCCGGCTGCATCATTTCCGGCGGCGCCCTCCAGAATTGCGTGGTATCTCCGGACGTCCGAGTCAATTCCTACACTGAAATCGAGAGCAGCATCCTGTTCTCCCACGTGAACGTGGGACGCAGTTGCCGCATCCGCAAAGCCATCATCGACCGCGACGTCCACATTCCCGAGGGCACCACCATCGGCTACGATGTCGAGGCCGACCGCGAACGCTACTTCGTCACCGACAGCGGCATCACCATCGTCACCCGCGATTACTCCCTGTTTGAGAACCCAGTGAGCGTGGACTACTTCACCAGTGAGTAGAAAAAAGGTCTCAGGTCCCAGGTGTCAGGTCTCAGGAAAAACCAGAAATCTGATGCCCGTGAGATTTTCCTGAGACCTGACACCTGAGACCTTCCCCTGCTGTAGACTTCTCTAACGCTATGTCCCTCAGCCTTCGCCGCCTTTTCAAGAAAGAAAAGCAGGAGCGTCGCATCCTGCGACAGATCGAACGCACCGGCGATCAACTGCAGCCTGAGTATCATCGCCCGACGCCCGAGTGTCCGCACCCAGAGCGCTGGCGCATGTTCGATTCCATGACTGCCGAGGCCGAGGTGCTCGAGTTCCTGCGCACCCTCGTCACCACCATCAAGCCCGAATTGGTAGTCGAAACCGGAAGCTTCAGCGGCATCAGCACTCTTTGGATCGCCGAGGGATTGAAAGCCAACGGACGCGGGCGCGTCATCACCTGCGAGTTCGACTATGAGATCTACGAGAACGCCAAGACGCGAATCCAGGCTTCTGGACTCGCCGAATGGATCGAGTTGCGCAATCAGTCAAGCCTGGACATGAAAGTCGAGGGCGCCATCGACCTCTTTTTCAGCGACAGCGACATTGCTATCCGCGAGCAGGAAATTCGCCGCTTTCTGCCGCAGATCAGTCCCTATGGCCTGATCCTAATGCACGACGCCAGTTCGCATTTGAAGATCGTCCGTGAGGCCGCGCTCAAACTCGAACAAGACGGCCTGATCTCGGTCGTGTTATTGCCAACTCCACGCGGCCTGCTCATGGCGCAGAAACGGGAAGGAAGAAAGTAGATTCAGCACGAAGGGATTCGTACCAGGGTATCGCTTTAGCGATACCGCAATTTTCTCAAAATCACATGCCCCTTCAGGGCCCGGCCGACCTAGCCGAAGTTCGTCACGGCACTGCCGGATTCTGCGATTTTTGATGACAACAGCGAGGCAAGCCTTGTCTTTGCAATCGCGGGTTCAGAAAAAGCGATGTAGTGCAGACCTACCCTCTTGAAGCCAACAACATCTGATGACAAACTCGCTGCAAGATGTTTTTGCGGCCGCATCAGCGCAACAAGGACGGTAAGGAGCACACCTACTGGTCCTTGGTGGAGACGGTGCGAACCGTTGACGGACCTCGCCAGAGAACGCTCTGCTACTTGGGGGAGCTGAACGGATCGGCGCAGGCCCGGTGGCTGAAAAGCGTCGAGGTCTTTAACGAGCAGGGCGAAGCCCAGCAACTGAAACTGTTTCCTTCCCATATCGAGGTTCCGGACGATGATCCGCAGGTAGCTCGCGTCTTGGTGAATCGCGTCCGGCTGGAGAGAACCCGCCAGTTCGGCGCCTGTTTTCTGGGTTGGGAGTTGTGGAAACAACTGGGACTGGATGGCTTCTACGAGCAGGCGCTGGATGAGGAAGCAGCCGAGGTGCCCTGGTCGCGGGTGGCGGCGGTACTGGCCATCAACCGGTGGTGCGCCCCGGGCAGTGAGTTGGCGGTGGAGCAGCGCTGGTACCCAGCGACAGCGCTGGATGATCTGTTGGAGATCGAAGACGGCAAGATCAACGACACGCGTCTGTATCGCTGTCTGGACCGGATTCTGCCGCACAAGAGGAAGCTAGAACAGCATCTCAAGCAGCGTTATGGGGAGTTATTCGGAGCTGAGTTCGATGTGCTGCTGTACGACCTGACCAGCACCTACGTGGAAGGGGCGGCGGAGAAGAACGCGATGATGGGCCGGGGCTACTCGCGCGATCATCGGCCCGATTGCGAACAGAGGGTGATCGCGCTGATCGTGAACCGCGAGGGCTTTCCGTTCAGCTAGGAGACCTTGGATGGCAACCGAGCCGACGTGTCGACCATGGAGAGCATTCTGCGCATGGTGGAACGGAAGTACGGGAAGGCGCGGCGCATCTGGGTGATGGATCGTGGAATCGTGAGTGAGGAGAATCTGGCGGCGATTCGCAAACGGGGTGGACAGTATCTGGTGGGCACACCGCGTCGGCAGATGAAGCGGTTTGAAGCCGAGTTACTGCAGGACGACTGGACCCAGGTGCGACCGGATGTTGAGGTTAAGCAGATCGCGATTCCGCAGGGAGAAGAGACCTACATCTTGTGCCGCACGGCGGGCCGCAAGGAGAAAGAGAAGGCGATCCGGAAATGGTTTTCCACGCATATGGAGTCGGCTCTGGAAGCGCTGGCGAAAAACATTGCCAGTGGCCGACTGAAGGATCGCTACAAGATGGAGCGGAGACTGGGACGGATTCAGGCGCGACACCCGCAGGTGAACGATCGGTTCGAAGTCACTCTGCGAGACACGCTCGCCGGCGTGCGTCTGGTGTGGGCAATGAAAAGAGACCGGGAGGCCTGGCGGGACTTGCGGGAAGGCGCCTACATGCTGCGCACCAATCTACAGGCGGACTCGGCGGAGCAGATGTGGTCCATGTACATGCAACTGACTGAAGCCGAGGCCTCGTTTCGCGCGCTCAAGAGCGAGCTTTCCATTCGGCCGTTGTTCCATCAGAAGGAGCCGCGGGTGAAGGCCCACGTCCTGGTGGCCTTTCTCGGTTATGCCTTGTGGGTGACGCTGAAGCATGTGCTGCAGCGTCGACCGGCGATCGTCCCACAGCCCTCGGCCAGCGGAGTGGACAACGCGCAACCGTTATCGCCGATGAAAGCACTGGCTCTTCTATCCACGTTGCAGAGCGCCGACATCGTGCTGCCCACGACCGATGGACGCGAGATCCGCCTGCGCCGGATTACCGAACCGACGGCCGAACAGAAATCCCTACTGCACCAGCTCGGCCTCAGCCTCCCGGAACGGCTGAAATCACTTTCAAAATGTAGTGCAGACTTCGCGACAGCCTGAACTGATTTTGAAAGACTTAGGTGGTTTCACGACCATTTCGTGACGAACTTCGGCTAGTTAACAGCTTGAGACGAACGGCGCGGGCAAACTTCCTCTGCTGTTGGTCGCAGCTGTAGAGGAAACGAGCACCCAGTTCGAGTGCTGCAGCCAGGCGCAACAGATCGGCGGTGCGGGTGCCCAGTTTGGCGGTTGTCGGTTGGGACAGTTGCCTTGCCTGCTCAAAGATCCGTTCCGGCAGCCCCCGAAGTAAGAAAAGACCTTCGCGCAGGTCCCCTTCGAAATTGTTCAACGCCGAGTTGGCTTCCGCCGGCGTGGCTTGTTTGGGAAAGACCCGTAAACCAAAAGCGTTGACGACCTCAAGTTCGCACAAGACACTCACCAAGCGGTCCCCGGAGGAAGCCTGCATGGTACGTAAGGCGGCAGAATTGGCGCCCGGGATGTAGAGAGACACAAGACAACTAGGGTCGGCGTAAATTTTCAATACCGGGCCCGATCGGCGGATATCAAATCCGCTCCGCTAACTGCCAGCACCTTGTCGCCGAAGATGGAGCGCATGCGGGCGCGAAAATCGGGCATTTCCTTCGTGCCTTCCGGCTTTTCGGCACCAGGCGGGCGATCACACGCCGTCGCTAGGTAATCTGGATCTCCTCACCTTTCCGCAAGAGGCGTTCAATCTTCTTGCACTCGTGGCGCAGGTCCGGTACCGAGGCTTTCGTGATGTGATACACAATCGCATCACATACCGCTCTTTTGCAATCCGTGCGTTTCCCGTTGCGCCCTAATGCTTCACCAAATCCTCCGCCAGCAGATGCGCCTTCTCGGCCAGCGTGCTCGCTCTTCGTAAATCGCCTTCCTTCAGCGCTGACAGAGCACCGTCCATGTAGTTGCGGATCTGTCCTGCCGTCTCCTGCTGTCGTGCGTCCAGCATGCGTCCCGCCAGCTGTTTCAACCGGTCGTCGGTAAAATGCAGCAGATCTTCCGCGTTTTGGCGCTGGCGGTCGGCTTCTGCGGGAGTCATGCCGGGAGCAATCTGCGCCGCTGGCTCCCTCGCTCCCCCCTCGCGAACCACAATCTTTCGCGGAGCACCTTCCGGAGTTGGCGCCCGAGCGGTACCCTTGTGGCGCTTCGTAGTTCCGCTTGGCGACCCTGCGTCCGTCTTCTCCTTTGCCTGGCTCTCCGCTGCTTTTTTCACCGCCGCTGGCGTGGTCTCGGCCGGAGCTTGCTTTGCCGGAGCCGGAGCTTGTCCAGCGGAATTCGCGGAGCCTGCCGGATCCTGTTGCCAGGAGTCCATCCCCGCAGCCGGGAAACTCAGCCAAAGCAGAATCGCAAGTCCACGCACAAATCGCATAACGGTTCCAACAGGATTGTTCCCCACTGCTGCCAAGAACGCAAGGCGGCGAGCGCCACGCGAGGGAGCCGGTCGCTACTCTCGAAGTTACTCTCGACGTGTGCCGTCCTTCGTTTCGGTCGGGATGACTGAGTTGGTAATGAAGCAGCCAACGGCAAAGCGGCGAAAGAAAAAACGGAGGAAGCGATTTCCGCTTCCTCCGTCGTGTTTCTTACTACCCCACCTGCGGCGCTTACTGCTTCTTTATTGGTTTCTTGGCGGGAGCCTTCTTTGCCGCTGCGGCCTTCCTCTCCGATTCCCGGCCACCGATCAGAGTCAATGAATCGGCAGCATTGAACGGATACGTGCGTACCGAGGTTTCGGTTTCGCCCGCAGCTCTCAAAGTAACGTCCACCCGGCGATTGCTCGCCCATTTGATGATCGTTATGTTGCGCAGCACCCTGGCCCGTTCCTCTGGCGTCAGTTCGGGGTTCTGCTCGACCGCTTGCTTTACCTCCTCCTCGGTCATGTTGTGCTGTTTGCCAAAAGCCTTGGTTGCGAGATTGGCTTCGGGTACGCCATTTTCCATCAGGAAGCTCTTGACGCGCGCCACACGACGCTCGGAGAGGGCTTGGTTATAGGCATCGGAACCACGCACATCAGCGTGTCCTTCGAGGGTCAAATGAGCATCCGGTACGGCCACAAGATATTTCTTGAAGTTTGTGGCCAGCGTTATCAGGATTTGCTCCTGGCTCTTAACCAAGCCTCCGTTGGGGTCCTTCTCCGTCGGCTTGGCGGTTACGAAATACACGCTGTGGATCCGCAGCTCCACCGGAACCGCTGGAGGTGGCGGCGGGTTGTTCACCGTCACCGAAGTCGAACTCGAGGCCGTCAAGCCGCGCGAGTCGGTACAGGTTGCGTTCACCGTTGCCGTACCTGCGGAAGCACCGGTAGTGCTGAGCGTCGCAGAGTTGCCGCTGCCCGTTACGCTACCCGAACTCGAGGTCCAGTTCCCCACAACGACGGTTGCGTTGTCAGGACTGGTACATGTGCAGCTGATGGTCGAGGACGTTCCGATTTGGACCGCTGAGGGGTTTGCCGAGCAGGCGATCTGCGGCGGATTCAGCGGCTTCACCGTGAAGCTTGAGGTACAGGTGGCCACGCCGTTTTTCTTGACCTTGGCATCGGTCACGGTGGCCGTGGCGGTGTAGCTGCCGGGGGCCATGCCGTTGGTGTCGATGGAAGCTCCGGTATCCTTGCCTTGGATCTTGCCGCCGTTGCTCGACCAGGTGTAGGCCAGCGTGTGCTTGGGGTTGAAGTTGCTGGCGGAAACGGTTGCGTGCAGCGGCTCCCCTACCAGAACTTCGCTGTGGTCGATAGAACAGGCCGCCGCTACCGGGACTTCGGGAGCTCCGCCAAAGTTAAACACCAGACCGGTGGTCAGCCGCACACCGTCGTAAGTCTGACGCGCCAACGCGGAATCGGCCGACCCAACGGTCGCGGAGAAGTTTACCCGCTGCAACTGGTAGTCGGCTTCAAACAGCCGCAGCGAGACCGTCGGCCAGAATTTCAGATCCATACCGCCGCCAAGAACCGCAGCGACCCCGGTGGTGCCCAGGTTATAGTTCGAATTGAAGCGGTCTACACCCAGCAGGGTGTGCACGAAAAAGTTCACACCATCGCCACGATAGGTGAGTTTCGGCCCAACGGTGAATGCATTGTTAGAGTAGCCGTTTTCCCAGTTGCCGCCCCAGTTGCCTTCGAGAGACAGCATATTGGTGAAGTTGTAGGACACATTGCTACCCAGTCCCTTCGGCGAAGAGGGCGCACTGATGGCCAACGGCGGCGTGCTGTTATTGGGAATGTTGCCGCCCGGGTTCCACCACTGATAGCCAATAAACAACTCCACCTTAGGCACCGTGTTGTCCGACTGTGCGTTCAGCAAAGCCGGCGACACCATCAGAACGACGGCCAGAACGAGCGCGACACTCGCGCATCTCCGGTAAGTCTGTTGAAAAAGTGACATTGAGTTCCTCCGAATCGAGTCCACTTCAAGTTATCCAAATAGAACCGGAATCAGTAAAGTCTTACGGCACGCACGGATAGGCTGCAACCGGGAACAACGAATTCTACAGCAACTGGGCATTTTTGCAAAAGATTAAAGAGAAGAATTAGTGGCGGATATGCCGTCACCCGTCGTGCATCGGTCCCCGCAGTAACGGCTTGTGTGCCGCGATCTCAAATTGATATGCCTGCATTCCGGGTTGCGAGGCGGCGCGCTTCCCTGAATAATGCTGGTGAGGCCATGGCCGAAGGAATATGACACAGGAACGCGTACTGATTGTTGAAGACGAAGAGAACGAACGCACCGGACTGGCGGAACTAGTCTCAGGATGGGGCTATCGCACGGACACCGCAGCCGACGGCGTGGAAGCGCTCGAAAAAATCCCCTCCTTTGCTCCTTCCATCGTGATCACGGACGTGAAGATGCCACGTATGGGCGGCATGGAACTAGTGGAGCGCCTGGCAGATCTTGCCCAATCGGTCGCGGTCGTGATGGTCACCGCCCAGAAGGCAACCGACACCGCGTTCCACGCTGGCCGGCTGGGGGTGCAGGACTACATCGAAAAGCCCATCGACTTCCGGCGGCTGCGCTCCATCTTGACCAACATCGGCGAGATCCTGAATACCCGCGTCGAAAACGAATCGCTGCGCCGCCGCTTGCGCGACAAAGGAGCGCTCGGCTTGCTGGTGGGCGGGTCTGCTCAAATGCAGGAGATCTTCCGCCTCATCGAACTGGTGGCGCCTAGCACGGCTTCCGTGTTGATCACCGGGGCGAGCGGCACCGGCAAGGAATTAGTGGCGCGCACCATCCACGATCTAAGTCCGCGACGCAATAAACCTTTCTTCCCCATTAACTGTGCGGCCATTCCCGAGACGCTTATCGAGAGCGAAATCTTCGGCCACGAAAAAGGCGCATTCACGGGCGCGATGGAGCGCCGCACCGGCTGCTTTGAACTGGCCGAAGGCGGCACGCTGCTGCTCGACGAAATCGGCGAGATGCCGGTGGCCACCCAGGCCAAGCTGCTGCGCGTGCTCGAAGACCACAAACTGCGGCGGCTCGGCAGCAAGGTCGAAACTTCGGTGGATGTGCGCGTGCTCGCCGCCACCAACAAAGTTCCCGACGATGCCGTGGCCAATGGCGAACTACGCCAGGATCTCTATTACCGTCTCAACGTCTTCAATGTTCATATGCCGGCACTACGCGAGCATAAAGAAGATATCCCCGACCTGGTGGAGAGCCTGCTAAAGGACATGAACTTGAAGCACGATCGCAAGGTGGCCGACGTCAGCGAGGCCGTGCTCAATATGTTCCAGACGTATTCGTGGCCAGGCAATGTGCGCGAGTTGCGCAACACGCTCGAACGCGCCGTCATCGTTTGCGAAAGCGGGTTGGTGGAAACTAAACACCTGCCGCCGGGATTTGGTCAAAGTGTGCGACAGGTCGTGAACGATCCCGATGCCGTGCACCTGGGGGTGGGCACGACCGTCGGGGAAGCGGAAAAGTTGCTTATCCTGAAGACTCTGCAGGCGACTACTAACAACAAAACGCGAGCCGCGGAGATACTCGGCATCAGCTTAAAGACGCTGCACAACAAGCTGAAAGAGTACGGTCGCCCGCAGGATGAGGTGCTAGCAGCAGAGGAGTAAGAGGAGCAGGTCTTAGGTGTCAGGTCTCGGGTGTCAGCGCGCACCCAAGATTTTCCTGAGACCTGACACCTGAGACCTGACACCTGCTTTTCAATGACTCGAAAATTCATCATCGTGCTCGTGATCACCACGCTGTTCACGGCGCTGGTCGTCGGATTTTCCTGGATTTACCTCTCACAACTGTTGCGTCAGCGCTTGCTCTGGGCTGATGAAACTGCTTACCAGCTCACCAATCAATTGGAGTACGCCGCCTCGAAAGCAGTGCCCGATCTGACCAGCACACGGGTCAACACCGACAACCCCAAGGCGATGCGCGCCGCCATCACGAATTATCTGCAAACCGACACAAACCTGAACGACATGCTGGAATCGGTGGTGGGAAATTCTCGCATCATCTACGACGCTGCCATCATTGATCCGAATGGAGTGGCGATTCTCGATACCAATCCATCTCTAAATGGCAAGCCTGTCCCGGATCGTGCCCCTTTGGCGGTGTTGCGCGACGCCGGCTTCCGCCGCCAGCTGCGCCTGCTCTACGGTCCGGCCACCGTTTACGACGTGAGCATTGGCCTGGAACTCGATCGCCAGGAATTCGGCAGCGTTCGAGTGGGCGTAAACACCGTTTTTCTGCGTAATGAACTGACCCCGAAACTGCAACAGTCAGCTTTTTTTTCCGTGGTCGCGATTTTTTGTTCACTCGTACTGGCGGCCGTGGTTTCGAATGTCGCGCTCGGCCCCTTGAAGGCGATCGCCCGCAATCTGGACAGTGCCAGCGCCGGAGATCTGTTGCCTGCGGAGGAGTCCGGTTCGGAGGACGAGGTTGGCCTGGTGTCGCTGAAGATCGCGCACCTGGGTCGGCAAATCCGTGATACCAACCAGATCTTTTCCGCCCTCAAAGACAACGTCGAGCAGGTCATGACCAAGTTGCAGGACGGGCTCATGCTGTTCACGCGCGATTCGCGGGTGGTGCTGGTGAGCGCCTCGGCAGAAAAGTTTCTGGGCCGCCCGCGCCGTGAAATTCTGGGTCACACCGTCGAAGAGATTTTCTCCGATGGAACGGTTCTGGGCGCGGTGGTTCTGCCCGCATTCCAGAAGCAGCGCCCACTGGCGCAGTACGAATTCGACGCCGCCGAAGGCCGCCGGCTGCAGGTGTCGCTCGACTTCATTCAGGAAAAGGGAACACCGATTGGCGCGCTGCTCACCATGCGCGATGCCGAATCGGTGCGGCGCATTGAGGACGAGATTGAAATTTCGCGCCGCCTTTCCGCCAGCGGACGGATGACCCGAGGTGTAGCCCACGAAGTCAAGAATCCCATCAACGCCATCGTGCTGCACCTGCAGTTACTGCAAAACAAACTGCAGCAGGATGATCCCGACACGCACCGCCACATGGACATCATCGGCAACGAAATCCACCGTCTCGACCGCGTCGTGCAAATCCTGGTGGACTTCACTCGTCCTCGCGATTTGCGCCTGGAGGACATCGACCTGCGCAAGACTCTGGAGAGCGTGTCGGTGCTGGCAACACCCGACGCCGCCCGTCACGGCGTGCGCGTGGTGTTGGAACTATCGAACGAAGACCTGCCCAGCCGAGATGACGTGCTCATGGTCCGCGTCGATCCCGATCTGATGAAGCAGGCGATTTTGAACCTGGTTCTGAACGGCGTGCAGTCAATGATGGCCGGAGGGACCCTGACTCTGAAAGCGCGCCGCGATGACGACATGATTCTGGCCGAAGTCCTCGACCAGGGCTGCGGCATTCCACCTGACGCGCAGGAAAAGATTTTCGAACTCTACTACACCACCAAAGGCGACAAAGGTGGCAGCGGAATCGGCCTGGCGCAAACCTACCAGATCATGCAGTGGCACTACGGCTCGGTGGAATTCGATTCCATCGTAGGAACTGGCACAACATTCCGCTTACGCCTGCCCGCAGCAGTCGTGAAAATCGACCGCCGCGAAGGGGAAAAGACGACGGCCTGACAAGCTGAAGAAATGTCTTCGTCTCAGGATCGCGCTGCGATATCGTGCCGGGCGAGGCATCCACGACTTGGCCGATGCCTCGCCCGGTTCTCGTTTCAAGTCAAATTTCAATCCAATTTCAGTCGAGGAGCGTTCCTACTTCCCATGAGGCTGGGCTTTCTGCACTTTCTGCTGCAACTGCTGCTGCTGCTGTTGGTGTTTTTGCTGTAGTTGCTGCGTCTGTTGTTGGTGCTTCTGCTCCAACTCCTGTTGTTTCGCTTGATTGGCGTTCTGTTTCGCCTGCTGCTGGTGTTCCTTCTCCTGCTCCTGCTGGAGTTTCTCTCGTTCCTGATTTTGTTTCGCGATCAATTTGTCCTGCTGCTGCTGGTACTTCTGGTCCTGTTTCGGGTTGCCCGTGTTGGGTGCAGCGGGCCGTTCCACCGCCGGCAAGTCATGCGGATGGACCGGATTGCTGGCTTTGGGAACATTCCCGCCGCGATTAACGGGAGTATAGGAACCCCCAGCCTCTCTGGCAGGCACGACGTCACGGCCACTGAATTCTCCCGGCCTCGCTGTGGCCGCGATCGGCGGCCTGCCCATGTTCGCCGAAGCCCGCAGCTGCGGATTTGACCGCGCCGCCTGTATTTGTTGCGTTTGAGCCCCGACAGGCCCAATGTGCCGCTCACGCGCCGCAGCCTCTTCTTCGGGCCGCGGACGTACGTCGATGCCACCATTGCCACCGTTGTAGCTGACGTGGTTCACGGTCTCGTGAATGGTCGTGTTGTAAACGTTGTGAATAACATTGACGTTTACGTTAAGCACCGCCCGGTTGTAGAAAAAGTGCCCACCGTCCCAGCGTCCGCCTTCAAAACCCAAACCGAAATAGCCAAAGCCGTAGTTGATCCCGCCATAGAAACCGACTTGCGGACCCCAGTAGCCATCATAAAAAACAAAGTGGTCGCCGCCCCAGCCCCAATACCCCGGAGTCCACAGGAAACCAACTTCCGGAGCCAGCACCCATGTCCCCGGCACCCAATAATAATCGTCGATGTCATAGTCGTAGGCCCAGTAGCCGGGCGTCCAAAGATAACCATCGCCCGGACAAATAGGCTGTTCATACACAGGAAGTGGGGGCGGCCCGACCGTGATCAAGACGCCCACGCCGGCGTGCGCCGAAACTGCCGACATCGACAGCACAAACAGCGCGAATAACAACGCACGAATGAATCGAATACGCATGGTGATTCCTCTGGCTCGCCATCCCTCGTTTGCCCGGTGTTGCCTTACCACCTGCGGACTTCGTGGATTGAGAACCTGGATTGCAGGGCCCACAAAAGTGAAATCGAGCGGAGACGGCTGTCCTGCACAGAAGTTGACCTGCCGTCCAGCACTCGGCAAAAGATCATACTGCATCTCTTGGCCGCGGCATCTCTACCCGTCCCGTACGGTCTATTACTGATTTCCCGTTTTCGGATTCTCCGGCGCTTCTTCTCTGGCTTGCTGCCGTCCGGGTTGACGACTGATTTCTGCTACCGCTCGCAGGAACGGCGCGGCTGGAGCGGGTGCGGCAATCTCGCCCCGCAAGATTCTCTTGAAAGGAAAGTCGTTGCCATAGATCGCCACCGTGGCGTCGGCATCCTGCTCCACCACCGCTCCTTCCAGAGTCAGGCCGGCAAAGATGCCCCGGGAGCGGGAGTAGGTCAGCAATTCTGTGTTCAGCTCCCAGTCCGTTCCGGCGGAAGCATGGCGTCCCACCGGACCGGCCGCCGCCGATCCTTCGCCGGTGATTTCAAACTTGCTCGAAAGCAAATGCCGTAGACCACTGTCGTTCATCACGAGCATTACCAGGTCCACGCCCTCCGCACCGATCTGCAGGCCCCAGCTTCCTCCGCTGACGCTGACGAAGGCGGGAGCGCTCCATCCGGCGCCGATGCGGCACGCCGCGACTCCGCGCCCGTGCTTGCCACCGATGATGAAGCCAGCTTTGACCAGATGCGGAATCACCACGATGCATTTGGCGCCTTTCACTACTTCTTCCGGTATGCCCTTATCGGGAGCGGCGGCGATTTGCTTGAGAACATCCGCGGAATTCTGCAAACGCTCGGTTGCGGATTCAAGGGTCGATGCCACTGCGAGATTTCCCATTACCGCTGCCAGACTGAATACCGCCAGCACGAGATGTCGTTTCATATCGCTCCTTCGAAAAAAGAATTTTGATTTCTTGATTTCTCTTACGGCTGCAAAACGGCCTGAGAAGCCTGCGCAGCATCGTCGCCGAGTGTGCCGGCTGTCGTTTGCACCTGTCCTAAGAACTGATCAAGCCCCAACATCCAGCGTAAGACCAGCATGGCGAAAACCGTCATCGCCACTGTCGTCACCGCGATCAGCGTAACCGCGACGATCATGGAAAACATAAACACCGCATTCTCAACATTCTCAACCAACTTAGTGCACGCAGTTTGCCAGAACGGAGAAGCCCCTTTCCCTACTACAACATACCTAGCAAAGGGGCTGTGGCAGCGGTCCAGCCGCTGCCGATAGCATGTAAATTTTATCTAGTTGGATTTCAGCTTCGGCGCGCAAGAAAGAAGAAAAAAAAGAAGAGGAGAGCTGCGAGTTCGAATTATTGCAAATCGACAGTCTGGGCGAGACGGAAGTCGAGACGGCGATCCCTCCCGAGCACGATGTCTTTCCGACTGCGGCCAGCAACCGCACCTTTAGCCGGGCTTCGTTCTTCGCGGGGGCCGCCCTTGGCGAAGATGCTGGAGGTCTCGATCATCACCGTCCTCCCGCCGACCTCCAAACTCACCAGCACGATGCGCAGATAGCCCGGTTCAAGAGAACTTCCAAGCGAACTTTCAGGCGAACTCCCGCGAGAATCTGCCGAGGCCCTGGCTTCAAGCACGCGACCGGTCGCGGACGTGCCCGGGGCGATCAGCGTCTGGCCGTCGATCACGACCGGCTCATCGATGGTTGCGCTGAAGGTGTCTCCCGCATGCGACGACGCGCTCGAAAGCGCGCTTAGCAGCCGAATCGGAATCGGCGTTCCCTCAGGCAGTTTCGTGGAGGATGGAATCAGCGACTGGCTAGGCGAGATTCCAATTCCAGACGACTGCGGCTGGCGATCAAAAGGCAGCTTTTGCGAATCGGCAGAGCTCGAAACGTTGTCGCTGGGAGGACGACCGCATGCGCAGAGAAGGCTAACCGTCAGCAGAACGATGGCGGTGCGACTGGAATGAGTCGGCATGTTTGCCCCAATCAGGATACCAATTAGTGGGCGCTTCCCCCAGTCCCCAAAGCCGCGGAGCGGCGCAAGAATGCAGCCCACGCTCTTTTCTCACTTCCTTCCCACGGCTTGCGCCGTGGGCTTAACTCTTTCGCCGCTCCACGGCTATTCTTATCGCGGAAGTCAGCCGCGGCTCACAAACCGCGCACCCCGGCAGGAGCGTCCTGTGAAAACTATTTTGAAGCGCCACGCGCGCATTTTCTTGAATGTCTGGCCGCCATTTCTGGGCGCGGGAATCCGCGTAAAGCGACTCGCATCCGACTGGAAAGAGATTGATGTGGAGATGAAGCTTCGCTGGTGGAACGCGAACTACGTCGGCACCCACTACGGCGGGGCGCTCTACTCCATGGCCGACCCGTTCTTTATGGTCATGCTGATCGAGAATCTGGGCCAGGACTATATCGTCTGGGACAAGGCAGCCAGCATCCACTTCAAGAAGCCGGGACGCGGAAAGATGAGCCCCAGCTTCCGGCTGTCGGAAGAGCAGATCCAAGAAATCAGGCGGGCTCTGCATTCCCAGCCGAAAATCGAGCGCGTGTTCACGGTCGACGTCAAGGACGAATCCGGCGTCGTCGTTGCCGAAGTTGAGAAGTTGCTGCACGTCCGAAAAAACGACCCGGCCTAAGTGAGAGCTTTCTGGCAGCCCGCGGAGCCGCTAAGACGGTGAGACCGCGACGCGGAAAATACTTCTTCCGCAACCCGCTGGAAATTCCGGCGTGCTCCCTGCAGGATCTGAATAGGGCTGGCGCATCTTCACCGGCGCAATCATCACCCGGATTCGTCACAAATTTGCTGTGATGGCCCGCACTTAGTTGAGATCGCTTTCGCACTACACTTTGCCCTAATCAGGCGGGCGCGGTTCATTCGCGGAAAGTTTAAGCGTACTTTTTCCCAGCATGGAATCGGAGCAATGTCTCAGCTCGTACTTCCTGAGACCTCAGACCTGAAATGCTCGCTATGAACGTCGTAACCAAATTTCCAGCGGCGCGCGATTACAACCACGATGTTTGAAGCAGCCGCCATCGGAATGGGTATTTACCAGCTCGATGGCCGGATTCTGGAAGCAAATCCCGCGCTCAGCAGAATGCTCGGCTACACCCCGGAGGAACTGGCCGGTTCGCACGCTGGTAAGCTCTTCCCCGGACTTCACGTAAGACTTCATCCCGAACCTCATCACCCGCCTCGTCCGGAAATTGGCCGGGAAGATTATCTCGTCGATTTTTCTCCCAACGAACGGTCGCTAGGCGAGCTGATGCGGGGAGAGCACGACTCTTTCGAAACCGAAAAGCGCTACCGCCGCAAAGACGGCTCCGAGATCTGGGGACATCTGACCATTTCCCTCGGACACGCTACCGCATCATCGCCAAAGCCAGCCACAGCGCGCATCCCGTGCTGATTCTAGGCGAGAGCGGCACGGGTAAGGAACGGGTCGCCAAATCCATTTCCGGACGACTTTTAGCCGCGGAGGCGAGACTGCGCAGGGAAAAACATTTTCTCCACAGCCTGTTCAGGCAGAACACAAATGCATCGTCATGCATTGCGCCTTCAGACGCTGGATTTTCGAAATGAGAGTTTCACCACAGTCTCCCAGTCTTGCAAATTCTAAACATTTACAAATCTTTGCACCAAGTATTCGCAAGGCCAGTCCGCAGGTTGCGTTCTTCAGACAAAGGAAACGGAGGTTTGTAATGGAGAATCAAACGACAGTGTTGTACGTGGACGACAACCCTAAATCCAGCCGATTGCTCGCCAGTGTCCTTGAAGAGTGCGGATTCCGAGTGATCACGAAAAATGACCCCACCGAGGCGCTCGCGCTGTGCAAGAGGACCTATTTTGATCTGGCGCTTCTTGACTACGAAATGCCTGCGATGTCGGGTTCAGAGTTGGCCCGGGAGATCAAGTACCTGGCCCCGGATGTTCCCGTGGTGCTGCTCTCTGCGCGCGCAACTCTGCCTTCCACGGAACTGGCATTCGTGGATGCTCACTTCGGGTTTGGAACCTCCCTGGACGATCTGCTGTGGACAATGCGCATCCTGACGCAACCGAAAGTCGTTACGCTGCGGGATGATCATCCGGTTCACCGCCCAGATCAGCGCCCAGATCAACGCGAAATGACCCAGTGGGCCGACTCAACCTGAAGACCCAGGCGCTGAGGCGCCAAGTTCCCAGCTGCCTCGACCTTAAGTAACCTCGGTAACAACCTGCTGCGTGGCGGATAACCCCCTGAGAGGATATGCCGGCCTTATGGAGTTCTTTAGAACATTTGTTTTCCTCTGATTTCATGCCACACGGTTACTGCTATCTATGGGATCCGCGAATCTTGTGGCTGCACATTATCTCAGACGGCCTGATCGTGCTGCCGTATTACTGCATTCCCACCGCAATCTGTCCCTCGTACCTCTTCATCACACATCGGATGTACCGCGATGACAGACACCCAACCCGCCCTGTGCAACCATGGTGGTCGACTTGTGCCAGGGCAGCGCTGCGTGCGTCAACCAGAACGCCCCAAGAAGCTGCCCCAGGCGCATTTTTCGGTGCCCTTTAACCATAGTAACCAGGAGGTAAACACTTCTTTCTCGTCGCCACCCCCTGATCTATTGAGTTTTTCCGCCTCTAACCCGCTATTTCGGAATATTTTCCGTTTAAGTCCAGGCCGGACCAATATTTTGGAGTCTGAAGACCACGTAACCCCATGATCCCGCTAGGGAGGGGGGGGAGGGGGGACCAGGCTATAGAAACATGCTGTTGAACATAGCGTAATGCACAGGAAAGGCTCATTTGCCGGGAACAGGCGCGAGTTCCACGGCGGAGCCGCAAAGAAAACTCTTCCCTAGGCGCAGCCTTCGCCCCTAAACTGGAAGGCAATGAGGCCCGAGGGTATTTCCCAGCCCTCGATTCCCCGGGGGTTCTGTGCGCGTACTGGTGACGGCTGACACGTTCAGCGGGGTTTGGACCTACTCCCGCGAACTGGTTTCGGGCCTGGTAACCCACGGAGCCCAAGTCACGCTCGTCAGCTTTGGAGAAATTCCTCTTCCTCATCAGACCGCTTGGATGGATGGTCTCCACGGTCTCGAATATCATCCCACCGCGTTTCGTCTCGACTGGATGCAGGAAGGTGTGCAGGACTTCCACGCGGCTCAGGATTATCTGTGCGCGATAGTTCGCGACACACGTCCTGATTTTCTGCATTTGAATCAGCTGAGCTTTGGAGCGCTGCCGGTCGCGACGCCGCGAGTCGTGGTGGCGCACGGCGATGTGGTCACCTGGTGGTTAAGCATCCACGAACGCGAACCCGCCGCGTCGGCATGGCTGAAGTGGTATCGCGAGACGATCGTCGCGGGCCTGAAACGGGCCGAAGCCGTGGTCACCACTTCGCGTTGGATGGAAGGAATGCTGCGCGATGCCTACGGCAACCATAACGAAAACGAATTCGAGGCATACGTCATTCCGCCCGGACGCAATCCCATCTACTTCAATCCGTTTGTCACCAAAGAAGGGTCGGTGCTGGCGATCGGGCGCCTGTGGGATACGGGAAAGCAGGTTGCGTTGCTCACCCAGCACAAGCACGCCTTGCCCGTATGCATTGTGGGAGCGGACAATCCCATTCCCGCGCCGCCAGTGCCCATCCGCGCCGACGTGCGCGTTTCCACCGGCGAGCATGAGATTTCGGTGAAAGGAGCGCAGACCGAGTCGCAACTGCGCTCGCTCTACAGTAAGTCAACGATTTTTGCCGCAACCTCGCGCTACGAGCCTACCGGATTGGCGTCGATCGAGGCAGCGTTCTCGCATTGCGCGCTCGTGGCCAATGACACCGACGTGTATCGCGAGCTGTGGGGCGACGCCGCCTTGTACTTCGAGCGAAATAACGCCGAGAGCCTCAGCGAAGTGCTCGCGCAGCTGGACGAAGATCGCGAACTCGTGCGTCTCTACGGAACGCGAGCCTACAATCGGGCGAGAGAGCGCTTCACGGCACGGCGGATGGTGGACGACTATCTGCGACTGTATCGGCGGCTGCGGACTCCGAAAGTGGCGGTGGCGTAGGGCGGTCAGCCGGTTGCAAGAATTCTGATTTTCATCTTCCCTTAACAGCTCAGTCACTTTGCCGCAATATTCCTCGGCTATTGTTCAGCCATCTCTTGCCTCGCGACAGGCCTGTGGGGCCCTGCCGTCGAGTAATTCAGGAAACGGAGAACTCAACATGTCTGAACAGCGGCAGCCCTTTGCTAATCTCAGGCGGGTGATGGCGTCGTTACTGACGATGACCATTGCCTTGGGACCGAGTGTTAGTCCCGCCTTCGCCTCATCCGCCAAACCGGCAACAATACACGCAGCGACCGCCACCGCGACTCCGATCCAGCACCTGGTGGTAATTTTCAACGAGAACATTTCTTTCGATCACTACTTTGGAACCTATCCCAATGCTTCGAATCCGGCGGGGGAACCGAAGTTCAAAGCGGCAGACCAGACGCCGACGGTCAACGGACTGTCGAACGCTCTGCTCAACAGCAACCCCAACCTGAATCCGGCGAACGGCACCGGTGCGACAAATCCGTTCCGCCTCGATCGGTCACAGGCCTTCACGAACGATATGGACCACGACTACATGCCTGAGCAGCAGGCGTTCGACAACGGGTTGATGGATCTTTTTCCGTTGTACACAGGAAGCGCCGGACCTCCACCCTCGGGATCAGGACCGGTGGCTACCAACGGCCTGGTCATGGGCTATTTCGACGGAAACACGGTGACTGCCCTGTGGAACTACGCCCAACATTTCGGGCTGAGCGATAACTCCCACGGAACAACTTTCGGTCCATCGTCGGTCGGTGTGATGAACCTCGTGTCGGGCCAGACCAATGGCGTGGTCGCGTATCCGAATGGAACTGGGAGTTTTGTTCCCGGAGGAATCGACGGTTCGCTGACCAACATCGATGACCCCGATCCGATCGGCGACGTTTGCTCCAATCCCAGCCGCAACCAGGCACAAATGGGAGGCGAAACCATCGGGGATCTGTTGACCGCCTCTGGGATAACCTGGGGAGGGTTCATGGGCGGGTTCAATCTGTCGATCGTGAATCCGAACGGGACGACCGGTTGCAAACGCAGCACAACCTCGGCCGTCACGGGAGTCACGGAAACCGATTACATCCCGCACCACTCATTGTTCGCGTATTGGCCTTCCGTCGCGAACCCAAGCCACACCCGGCCCGCTTCACTGGCTGAAATCGGAAATGCCGGTCCGGCTAACCACCAATACGATATCGAGGATTTCTACGCCGCCGCGGCTGGCGGCAATATGCCGGCCGTGAGCTTCCTGAAGGCGCCGGGTTATCAGGACGCCCATGCCGGATACTCCGACCCTCTGGACGAACAGACGTTCGTGGTGAATACGATCAACTTCCTGGAAGCCCTGCCCACTTGGAGCGGCACGGCGGTGGTGATCATGTATGACGATTCCGACGGCTGGTACGACCATCAGATGGGGCCGATCGTCAACACCTCGACTGGTCCCCAGGATGCTCTGACCGGACCTGGCGCCTGCGGCACGGCGGCAACTTCGCTGCCCGGCTACGCTGGGGCAACGGCGAATCCGCATGCTCTGGGCCGCTGCGGTTACGGTCCGAGATTGCCGTTGCTGGTCGTTTCACCGTGGGCGAAGGCGAACTTCGTGGACCACACGGTGACGGACCAGACCTCGGTCATCCACTTCATCGAAGACAACTGGCTGGGCGGACAACGCATCGGCAACGGTTCTTTCGATGCGATCTCAAGCTCCCTCACTCAGTTCTTCAACTTCACCAGTATCAGAAGCAATGGAACGCTGTTCTTGAATCCGAGCACCGGGGAAAAAGAGTAGCGTTACAGCTGTGCTAGTTTTGGCGTGGGCGGGCATGCGAACTGAGTTGTTCGCATGCCCGTTCTGGTCTTCGTGTGGAATTTCTGAGAGCATATTGCCGCAGGAGGAGATTGCCACTTGGCGATTACGCGACGAGCGTTTCTGGCGCACGGCGGAATGGTGACGATGGCGCTGGCCATGCGCCGGGGCATGGCACACGCGATGTCTCACCCGACCCCGCCTAAATTTCGCACGCAGCTGAACGTGAGTTCTCTGGTGCAGTTCGTGGACCCGCTGCCGCTACCGGAGATCGTTTCGCCGAGCGGACATCGACCCAGCCCGGATAATTCAGCGATCCGACTCCCATATTATCGGATCGCGATGCGGAAGTTTGAAACGAAAGTGCACCGCGATTTGAAACCTACTCGCTTATGGGGATATGCGTCCAGTTCGCCGGGGCCGACCTTTGAAACGCGAAGTGGTCAGGGATTGATGGTGGAGTGGGCCAATGAGCTCCCAGAAATGCACTCCCTGCCTATCGACCACAGCATTCATGGCGCGGAGGCGGACAAGCCTCAAGTCCGCACGGTCGTCCACCTGCACGGCGCGAAGGCTCCGCCCGAGAGTGATGGCTATCCTGAGAATTGGTATGTGCCGGGGAAATCGGCGGTCTGCCACTATCCCAATCGCCAGGACGCAGCCATGCTTTGGTATCACGACCACGCTTTGGGCATTAACCGTCTCAACGTCTTCGCTGGACTTCTGGGTGTATTTTTCGTGCGCGACGAATTTGAGGATTCGTTGAATCTGCCGCGGGAAAAATATGAAATTCCGCTGGTGCTCTACGACCGGGTCTTCGATCTAGAAGGGCAACTCAACTACCCTGTATCGGGGGATCCGAGGTCCCCATGGGTGCCGGAGGTTTTTGGCGATGCCATCCTGGTGAATGGGAAGCTTTTCCCTTATCTGGAAGTGGAACCGCGCAAGTATCGTTTCCGCGTGCTCAACGGAGCGAATGGCAGGTTCTTTCATTTGACGTTGGACAGCGCGACGTCCAAGGGAGAGACCCTTCACCAGATCGGCACCGATCAGGGACTGCTGCCAGCGCCGGTTCCACTCACGCGTGTGTCACTCGCGCCTGCTGAGCGGGCCGACCTGGTGGTTGATTTTTCGAGCAGAGCTGGAACTAACGTGATCCTCCAGAATGACAACGTGAACGTCATGCAGTTCCGAGTTGCGCCGAAGGGAGCGCCTGACACGAGTGCGCTTCCCCAGGTACTCAGGCCAGTTCCCAAGATGCCGGAGTCCTCGGCCGTCAAGACTCGCATGTTGTCTCTGGTGGAGATCGACGATCTGGTTCAGCAGCCGGTGAAGATGTTGTTGAATAACGTCCACTGGAGCATGGCGGTGACCGAGAATCCGGTCCTCGACTCCGTCGAGATTTGGAATCTCATCAATACGACGGACGACGCACATCCCATTCATCTGCACCTGGTTAAGTTTCAGATTCTCGACCGCCGGTCGTTCAGTATCGCCGACTACTGGGTGAAGAACGAGCTCAAATATAAAGGCCCGACGATCCCTGCGGAACCGGGCGAGGCGGGCTGGAAAGACACTGTGCGCGCGGATCCTGGAATGGTGACGCGGATCGTTATCCGATTCGAAGGTTTCACGGGACGGTACGTCTGGCACTGCCATCTCCTCGAGCACGAGGATAACGAGATGATGCGGCCGTATGATGTGGTGGCTCGGTGATTTGCGTAGGGACAGCCGCCCTCGGCTGTCCAGGCGGGCCCGGCTCGCCTGGGTTTTCGCTTTGCCCATTTCGCTTTGAAGATCGGGCGGCGCTTTGCGCCGCCGGACAGCCGAGGGCGGTTGGCCCTACGCTATTACTTGCCCTCGGGCCAGGCATCGAAGAGTCGGGTGGCATTCACCGATCCGAGTCCCGTAGCGAGATCGTAGCCGACAGTGGCCGGATACGCGGGTTCGCTGGCCGACGTAGACGTCGAAAGCTCTCCGATGATCTTGATGCCATCCTCAAAGCAATCGTATGAGTCGCCCTTTGCGTTTTGGCCGCAAGGGATATCCATGTCGCCGAGCGTGACATCGTTAAAGATGCAGGAAGCAGCCGGAAGCTTGCCGTTGGTTTGACTGGCGTCGCAAACTTTCGTCCCATGCTTGTTGAACTGGTCGGCCGCCAGCGCATAAAAAACGTAATTGGCGTTTCCCTGCTTGCCATATTTCTGATCGATCAGGGCTTGAATGCCGGCCATCGCCGGCGAAGCGAAGGATGTGCCTCCGCCGCCCTCGAGCAACGCGTCGTTCTGAGCGGTGCAGGGCGCGCCAAACTGGTTTGGATCGGACATGCATTCGACCAGGAAACTTCCCCACACTCCGTTCGCGGAGAAAAGCGAAAGATCGGGCTGGTCGCGCAAACCATCGTTGGGAATTCCCGGAACACCCGTTTGCCACACAGGCTTGGGATTGCCCTGACAGGTTCCGCTGACCACTCCGGGGATTGATGGCTTGCCTGTGAAGCAGGTGCTTGGTCCGCCGCTGCCACTTACGGAAAACTTAAATTCCCTGCCGAGTTTCGTGTTGCAGAATCCCGTTGGACCATAGGATTGCGTGTAACCGCCGTTTACGGGATCGCTGTAGATGAGTTGACTCGTACAGCCGTCATTCCAGGGAATCTCCGGAATATACGACAGCGCCGAAGCCTTCGTCGCGGGATCGTTGGTGGCGCTCCAGTAGTCGCTGACAGGGATGCCGTTGACGTCAGAGTTGTATTGGGCCATGAAGTCGGTGCCGCCCAGATCGACGGCGTAAGCGGAGGCGGTATTGTCGCCGCTGTTGATGCCGAGGTGGGAAGTGAAACCTTCCACGGGAGAACATTCGTCAGCTCCGGTGTCTCCCTGCGCGATGAAGAAGGTCGTGCCCAGGGCGGTGGCAATTTGCGCTTCGCGATTCTCCAGCGCGATTTCGGTCTGCCCGGTGACGGTCTCGCACAGGCCGTAACTGTCGGAGATGATGTCAGGCGGCTCCAGATCGAGGAGATTGAGGATGGCGAGGTCGAGGCCGGAGACGGTTTTAGAATTAGCGCACGCGGACAACTCGATGTTGGCGTCGGGAGCGCTCGCACTCGACCACTCCACATCGAGAGCGGCCTCGATCTCGTCGCCGTTTTGGCCCGGGTTGGTACAGTTGGGATAAATCTGCTTGAAGTTGCCGTCCTTAAAACCCTTCAGGCCGAATACGTCGCGGAAGGCGCTCCAATCGGATACATGGAGCAGGTTGGAATCCTCAACCAGCGCAATGGTGACGCCTTTGCCGGTGAATCCGCGCTTCCATAGTGGCAGAAGATTGTAGATGGTCGCGAAGTCGTAGGGACTGACGGTATGGAAGGTTTGCCCCTGAATTTTGACGTTGAAGTGCGGATGCCAGGTGCGGGTAGCGCGGTCATAGGAGACGGGACCGAGTTGCATAGCGCGCGACTTGGGAAAGAAATCGTGGAGCGATGCGACGCCTTCGATGGCCGAAGCGAGCGCAGCGGGGATTTGGGGATCGCGCATGTTGGCGATGTGCTTTTCACCGTTCGGCAGAATCAAATTGTGAATGTCGGTGTGGAACGTCTCCCGAATTTGCGCTGCGGTTCCGGCAAAGTCGATGACCAAACCATTCTGGTAGACGCGATTGACCGAGAAGCCGTGGGATTCGAGCCAGCGCTGGATGATTTCCCGATCCTGCGAAGCAAGCCCGAAACGCTCGCCTAATTGTTGCGGAGTCAGCCACTGATGATACTCGGACGAATCCTGATGGTGCATTTCGTCGATCAGCTTTTCGAAGCGCGCTTCCGTTTCCGGCGAGGGCTTCAGCGCGAGCAGCAAATGATCGAAGACCAGGTTGTCGGCGACCGGGCCGCGATCGTTCTGGGCTCGCAGTGCCGCGGGAGTAGTGTTCCCGGTGAGCGTGACCAACTGGGACTCGTCGATCGGGCTGGTGATCACGGATTTCGGGCGGTCGGCGGGAGCCTGTAAGGGACCGGCGAAAGTCACCCCGGAGAACAGAACCACAGAAGTCACGAGGAGAATGGAAGCGTAGCCGCGCATAGTCAGAACCTCCGAGCGGTGAAACGTAGCGGGCGCCAGCACAGCTCAGTGAGAACCACCGCCCGTGCAATCCGGCAATGCTAGCGGCTTTTCGCGGGTTCGGTCAAGGCCGAAGAAGGTGGAAGGTGGGTTGACCGAGTTCCGGGCACCCCATGCTATACTTTTCAAGCGTCTTTTTTGTGAGTCGTGAATAGACGGAGGACAGTATCGACAAACGCTTTATCCGCATGAACGAGCGCATCCGGGCGCGTGAAGTTCGCGTCATTGGTGACGAAGGGGAACAGATCGGCGTGATGCCTCCTTTCGAGGCGCTCAAGATGGCCCGCGAAAGAAACCTGGACCTGGTGGAGATTTCCCCGACCGCGCAGCCCCCGGTTTGCCGCATCATGGACTACGGGAAATTCCTGTACCAGAACGAAAAGCGCGAGCGCGAAGCCAAGAAAAAGCAGAAGACGATTACCGTCAAAGAAGTAAAATTTCGTATCAACGTGGACGATCACGACTACGAAACCAAAAAGAATCATGTGTTGCGTTTCCTCGACGATGGAGACAAGGTGAAAGCGACCATCTTCTTTCGGGGACGCGAAATGACGCGGCAAAGCCTGGGCCGGCAGATTCTGGAACGTCTGATTAAGGACGTCGAGCAGAAAGCGATCGTGGAGTTTCGCCCAAGGCAAGAAGGCAACACGCTGCACCTGATCCTGGCGCCCAACAAGAAAGAAGGCGGAGCGAAAGAAAAGCCGGCTCCTCCGAGGCCCGCACCACCTCCCGCGCCGCGAAGCGGCGCGCAGACAGCGTAAAATCAGTTGTCGGTCATCAGTAAGATCTCGTGCTGCGATCCATTGCGGCGGCGTGAGTCTGATTGACGCAACTGAGAACTGAGAGCTATTATGCCTAAACTAAAAACACACAAAGGCGCTGCCAAGCGCTTCAAAAAGACCGGGACGGGAAAGATAAAGCGGCACAAAGCGAACCTCCGCCACATCCTGACCTCCAAGTCCAAGAAGCGCAAGAAACATCTCGGCAGTGCTGTGCTGGTGAGCGACGCAGACTTTAAAAAAGTCATGCGGATGATCCCTTACTAGCATGAGTGGCGGGCGTACCTGCTCGTCCTTAACCAAGTCTGCGGAGCGAAAAACGCCCGCAGCGGCGTGTGAAGAGGTCGGGCTTCAGAAATCCCGATGGGTAGAAGCCTCCTTACCTCCAGCCGCCAAGCGAAATGAAAAAGGAGAACCGAAATGCCTCGTGTAAAACGCGGAACCAAACGCCGGGCCAAGCGCAAGAAAATTCTTGAGCGCGCTAGTGGATACTTCCTAACCAAATCCAAACTTTACCGCTCGGCGAAAGAAGCGGTCGAGCGCGGACTGAAGTTTGCCTACTCCGGCCGCAAGCAGAAGAAGCGCCAGTACCGGTCGATCTGGATCGTGCGCATCGGCGCCGCAGCTCGCTTGAACGGCCTGAATTACAACCAGTTCATCAGCGGACTGAAGAAAACCGGCGTGGAACTGGACCGCAAGATCCTGGCGGATTTGGCAGTGCACGATCCGGCGGGATTTGGCAGTCTGGCGGAGCAGGCGAAGAAAGCGAACGCAGCGGCGGCGTAGCGGTCATTGTTTCGCCCTCGGTTTTCAGTCGCCAGCTTTCCCTCTTATATTTAACCGTATCGTCGTCACCCTGAGCGAAGCGAAGGACCTGCTTTTCTGCGAAGTGAGCAGAACTGCGGAACCCTCGCCTGCTCGGGACCAGAATCGTTATTGAGTAATCCTCTAAAGTAAGATATTGCTCGAAAGATGCCCTACACCGTCCCCCACCTGACCGACTTCTCGACCGAAGCGCTCGACAGCGCGGTGCGCGAACTTTTGTCCGCGCTGGAGCAAGAGTCGGCAGCGGTCGGTTCCGAAAATGACTGGAAGGCATTTCGCGATCGCTGGATCGCGCGCAAGAATGGTATCTTCACCCAACTCAATGAACTGTGGCTAAAACCCGCGCCCGGACCGAACAAGCGCGACGTCGGGCGGCGCGTCAATGAACTCAAGCCGCAAATCGAGCAGGCGGTGAATGCGACGTATGCCCGCCTAGTGAGTGGAGCGCTCTTCAAAGGCCGGTCTGTCGGGCGCGCGAGGGTGCCGGACAGCGCTCAGGACAGCGCCGTGCCCTGTCGCGATGAATCGGAGCGGCTGGACATCACCCTGCCTGGCATTCGCCGTCCCCTCGGCGCGGAACATCCCGTCATCAAGACGATGAACGAGATGATCGGCGTATTCCGTAATCTGGGTTACTCGGTCGAAGAAGGTCCGGAGATTGAGACCGACTTCTATAATTTTGAGGCGCTGAACTTTCCGCCAAACCATCCCGCGCGCGACACTCAGGACACGTTGTTCATCGCCGGTCAGGAATCAAAGCCGACGCGCGACCGCCTGCTGCTGCGCACGCACACTTCGCCGGTGCAGATTCGCACCATGCAGAAGATGAAGCCGCCGGTGCGGGTCGTGTGTCCGGGAAAAGTGCACCGCAACGACGCGCTCGACGCGACCCACTCGCCTATCTTTCATCAGATCGAGGGTTTGGCGGTCGACACGAACATCACGTTCTGCGACTTGAAAGGCACGCTCGACCACGCCATGAAAGCGATGTTCGGGTCGAGCGTGAAGACGCGTTTCTATCCATCGTTCTTTCCCTTCACCGAGCCCAGCGCCGACGTGCAGATCAGCTGCATTTTCTGCGACGGCAAAGGCGCGCGCGATGGCGCTCCGTGCCGCAACTGCAAGGCCAGCGGATGGATTGAGCTGCTTGGATGCGGCATGGTCGATCCCAATGTGTATGGCTTCGTGGATTACGATCCGGCGAAAGTTTCCGGATTCGCTTTCGGCATGGGGGTGGAACGGATTGCGATTCTGAAACATGGCGTGGACGATATTCAGCTGTTCTTCCAGGGAGATGTGCGGTTCTTGGAGCAGTTTCTATGAAGCTCTCGCTGGGGTGGATAGGAGATTTTGTCGACCTGCCTGAGCTCAGCAATCTGGGGGCGATCGACAAGATTGTCGAAAGATTGACCATGGCTGGACTTGCCGTCGAGAGTTTCAGCGTCGACCTCGCGGAAAATGGTGACGTGGATCTCGAACAAACTGCGCTCGATTTTGACATCACCACCAACCGCCCTGATGCGATGAATCATTATGGCGTGGCTCGCGAGGTTTCGGCGCTCTACGACCTGCCGCTCAAGCCGATCGCGCCGAAGCTGCCTCCTGCCGAAGGTAAGTCCGCGGTCACCATCGATATTCAGGAACCTGAGCTGTGTGCGCGTTTCACTGCGCGTGAAATTCGCGGCGTCACCATCGGGCCCTCGCTCCCAAATATTGCGAGCCGTCTGCGGTTGCTCGATCAGCGGCCCATCAGCAATGCGGTGGATGCTACCAACTACGTTCTGTGGGAGAGCGGCAAACCGACTCACGTGTTCGATCTCGATCTTCTCGAAGGCGGCAGGCTGGTCATCCGCAAGGCCGTTGGCGGCGAAACGCTGAAGACTCTGGATGGCGTGGAGCGCAAGCTATCAACCGATGATCTGGTGGTTGCGGACGCGCAGAAGCCGGTGGGGCTGGCCGGCGTAATGGGCGGCTTCGACACTATGATCACCGAGCGCACGAAGAACGTCCTGATCGAATCCGCGTGGTTTGACCCGGCCACCGTGCGCCGTACATCGAAGCGTCACGGCCTGCACACCGACGCCTCGCACCGCTTTGAGCGAGGCGCCGATTTCGAATCCACCGTGATTTCGACCAACCGCGTCGCCGAGCTGATTCTCGCTTCTTGTACCGCATTCGGCGGCGGCACGCTTATCGGCGATGTGATCGACGTGATCGCCCGCAAGCTTGATCTTGCTCCGGTGGAACTCGACCTGCGGGAAGTGCACCGGGTCCTCGGCGAAAAACTCGGTGCGCTTGAAATCAACCGCGTTCTCACTCGTCTCGGTTTCACGGTCCTTCCCGGCGGCGAAGACACTTACCTGGTCCACATCCCGAGCTGGCGCCTGGACGTTGAGCGCGAGATTGACATCATCGAAGAACTGGCGCGGCTGCACGGCTACGACAAGTTCGCAAACACGCTTCCCGCTTACAGCGGCGAGGTTCGGGATCTGCCCGACGCGCACAAAGATGCACGCCTGCGCTCATCGCTCTTGGCGCTCGGTTACAACGAAGCGATTTCGCTGACCTTCATCTCGAAAGAGGATGCGAAGCGCTTTTCGACCGCGCCCGAGATCGACCTGGCGAACCCGCTGAACGAAGAAGCTTCGGTGATGCGCACCTCGATGGTTCCGAGCATGCTCAACATGCTGGCTTACAACCTCAATCGTGGCAGCGACAATGTTCGCCTGTTCGAAGCTGGAAATGTATTTGAGGCGTCGACCGCGGATGCACGGTCGCCGGAAAGGGCGCTGGAGATGAAACGCATCTCCCTGGGCGCAACCGGGAGCGCGACCGGCAGCGCGGATGTGGACGTGGTGCGGGGACTGTCTCCGGGAGCAGCGGCGCGTCCGTTCTCGTTCTTCGACCTGAAGGGCGACGTCGAAAGCCTGCTCTCGTCTTTCAGCCATTGGACGCTCTACTACGATGCGCACACGGCCGATTACTATCATCCCGGACGCTCCGCGCGCGCCGTGCTGGATGGCGCGACCGTGGCCCAGTTTGGACAGATTCATGCAGAGGTGGCCGCGGCCCGCAAACTGCGGCGGGATGTTTTTGTCGGCGAGATCTATCTTGACCGGCTCTACAAGCACGATCTGCTCCATGCGCGTTATGAAACCCTGCCCCGCTTCCCTGCCGTCGAACGCGACTTCTCTTTCACGTTTGACGACGGCGTGGAGTTCGAGAAAATTCATCAGAGCGTGAGCAAGCTGGCAATTGCCGAGCTGCGTAGCTTCGTTCCCGTGGAAATTTTCCGCGACGAAAAAGTTGGCGCGGGCAGGTACTCGATTCTGCTGCGGTCCAAGCTCCAGTCCAGCGAGCGGACCTTGCGCGATGATGAGGTAGCGCAGTGGGCCGAGCAGATTGTAAAGGCGCTGGAAGGACTTGGCGGCGGGCAGAGGACGTAGAGGGTTTTTGCGATCTTGTTTACTTGGCGTCTCGCAATAAGGGCAAATCTGTAGCCTTGTCCAAAAAATAGACGAGCGCGACCGCACTGCGGGGGAAGTAGATAGCCGTGGTCTCCTTCGGCACCACAATGTAGAAGCCTTCATCGGACTCTTCAATCAATCGCGCGGGCACAGCTTTGTTTGGACTGATGGGGAGTCTTTTGTGAAGAAGGGCAGTTCGCTGTACTTGATCGCCGCCGTGATCGGGATCACCGAGTGCCATCGGATACATCACGCCGAGGGACATGCTCGGCGTGCATCAGCAGAAGATTTTCACCGAGGGGGATCGGAAGTTGGAAGCGGCGAGGGAACAGGGGAAGAATCGCCGCCAGCAGGCCGCGTGAAGAACGAAGAAGCCTGGTCCCCGGATAGCCCGAGGACGAATGAAGTGGATTACTTCCGGATAGCTGACTATATGGACAATTGCGCGAGGCGGCCCGGTGGTCGTTCCGAACCTGCTGCTATTCAGGGAAATCGCGCCTCATTGAAGTATCAAAGTCCCGCTGTCGAGCGTGCCAAGGCTCTCTGTTTAGTTTGTCTGGGGCGTCGCCGCTTGGACTCAATGAAAACGCCAACACTCTTCGCCGGCATGGGTTCCGCAAACAGGTATCCCTGGGCTGACCCACAACCGGCTAACGCCAACAGTCGGTGTTGTTTAGTTGTTTCTACCCCTTCGGCGACCACTTTAAGATCTAGATTGCGGGCCAAGCCGATGATTGTCTTAACAATGGCATAGTTTTCGTCATCCATCGTCTTGACGAACGACTGATCGATTTTTAGGGTATCGACTGGAAAACGACGAAGATAACTCAGGGAAGAATAGCCAATGCCAAAATCGTCGATGCTCAGCTTCACTCCCAAGGTCCGTAGCTGCGACATGGTTTGGCCGGTCGCCGCAACATCGTTCATAGCCAGGCCCTCGGTGAACTCGATGGTTATGCACCGCGGATCCACCGCACTCTCTTCCAGTGCATCTTTGACGTGCCCGATAAAACCGGCATGAGAGAAATGCTTCGAGCTGATGTTGATGCTGACATATAACGGCGGGTCAGCAGGATAGCGCTGTTGCCAACTCGCCGCCTCCAAACACGCCTTCCTTAGAACCCAGACACTAATAGGAACAATCAGACCGCACTGTTCTGCTAACGGGACAAAAGTGCTTGGTGGTGTCGAATTCAACCCCGAGGGCTGCCAGCGCAAGAGTGCCTCGAAGCCCTGCACTGCCCCCGTATCTACCGCGACGATTGGCTGGTAGTGAAGTGCCAGTTCTTCATTTTCGAGAGCATATCTCAGCTTGGCTTCCAGAAGAAGTCGACTCATGACTTGCTCATGCATCACGCGGTCAAAGAGCTCACTGCAAGCCTTGCCTTGGCTTTTCGCACGATACATAGCGATATCGGCATTCTGAAGCACCGCCTCCGCAGATACCTCTGGTGACGTCAGCGCGATGCCAATTGAAATGCTCTTAAAGACTTCATGTCCCTCTAGTAGGAACGGTTGTGCAAATGAAGACTGTATTCTCTCGGCCACACGGATGGCATCGCTCGGGTCGGCAACGTCCTCCACTAGAACCGTAAACTCATCTCCACCCATCCTCGCTATCGTGCCGTCGCTGCGCATGCATGCACGAAGTCTGTTGCTCACTGCTTTGATTAAAACATCGCCGGTTGCGTGGCCATAGCAGTCATTGACGACCTTGAAGCCATCGATATCAATGAAAAGGACGGCCGCGGCCTGGTGTGGATGCCTTTTCATCCGATTCACGACGCTTTGCAGACGTCCCAAAAACAAGGCCCGGTTGGGAAGGCCGGTGAGCACATCGTGGGTAGCGTTAAAAAGCAATTCTTCCTGAGTCTGTTTCCGTTCTGTTATATCGCGGGCATTGTAGACGATGCCGCCGATATTCTTGTGCTGAATCAAGTTTCGAACCACACACTCGAAATGGAGCCACCTTCCGTCTGCGTGTCGCAACCGGAACTCAACGATCGGATTCTGTCGATTCGCTACCGAGCGCGGCCCCGTGCTCATGGTTTTCGCGAAATCGTCCGGATGTACTAGGTCGGTCATGTTCGTTCCCACGAGACTGTCTCCATTCACCGCTAGAACGGTATGAACGGAAGGACTAGCGTACTTGATTTGGCCCGAGGGATCGGCGATAAAAATGATGTCGGTTGACTGCTCGGTGAGAGCGCGGAAGCGCTCTTCGCTGTCTCGCAGGGCGTTGCGTTCGGTTTCTCGCAACTGGCCGACGTGCTCTTGTTTCTGGAGCCGGAGAAAAAGTATCAGGATGGTCGTCGCTGCCAATATGGCCGCCGCCAGAAATTCGTTTCTAGCTCTCAGCGCAACACCTTGGCCCACTTGTCCTCGCCTTCAATGGCAATCTGCACTTTGTGCTGCATCAAGTCGAACTGGGGGCTGACCTCCTGGATATCGACCTGCTTTGCCTCGTCGAAGTCCCCAAATTGCATCATGAACCGTTGCCGGCCGGCCGACGTGATGTAGCTGTCCAACGCTGGCCAGACCTTCTCTATGGCAGCGGTGTGATAAGCATGAAGGCGTGCTCCCAGTACTGCGTCGGGCAGTCCGTGTCTTGCCTCCAGCATCTCTGCGTCCGCTTCGGGGGTCAGATTCTGCTTTTGCAAAGCTGTCAACGTAAGATTGTTGATATTCCGCGTAAGAACCGCAATTTGATTGAGAATTACTTGGGCTGAGCGGGCTTCGTCGATCTGATTCCTGTGAAACCAAGAGAGAGCAGCTAAGACGGCGATGGCCGTCACGAGAAAACCAAATACAAAGGGCAATTTCGGACGTGCCACTAGACTCCCAGACCGCGGGATGAAGGTTCTCCGCGTAGTCCTGAACATTTTGACCACTAGAAACCGAATAGATCTCTTCGCAAGTGCGTCCTCCGCACGAAGTAATCCTTCAATACCCTCTAGGCTGGACTCGTGGCCATCGGTAACGACAGTGGTTTTCGGCGTCTCCAATGCGGACCCCACAACCCAAATATGTGATTCTCTCTTACTGCCGAGGGCTGAACACCTTACGAATGTAATCAAGATTCCGTTACCTTTAGACTGGCTCATTTCGCTGGAGAGTGAGCCTTTTGGGGGCAAACTTCGTTGTGAGTGGACGTTCGATTCCGCGTGCCGAATTGGCGGTTCTTCGGCGGACTTCCGAAACCGAGCTTCCAACAATTTCGGAAGGACACTGGGCGAGTAACGAGCCATCCGGAAGTTGAGACGGACGGACGTGGTGGAGCTACAATGAGCTTGCAAGGGCAGAATACTCGCTAACCGAGGGCGCCCTCTTTCCACTTCAGGCTGAACCAACACATCTTGTGCTAGCCTTACTTTGCATGACCCAGGTTTCGGCCCATCCCAAGCACTCTCTGTCCGACAAGGTTGAGCATTTTACCGAGTCCGTGATCCGTGAGATGACTCGGCAGGCGATGCAATATGACGCCGTCAATCTGGCGCAGGGGTTTCCCGATTTCTCCGCGCCCGCTGAGATCAAGCGCGCCGCGCAGGAAGCAATCGCCGCCGACGTAAATCAATACGCCATCACCTGGGGTGCGAAGGGCCTGCGCAATGCCATCGCCCGGCAGATGCAGGAGTGGCAGGGGATCGAAGTCGATCCGGAAAAAGAAATTGTGGTGTGCTGCGGCTCGACCGAAGCGATGATCTCCACCCTGCTGGCAGTGTGCAACAAGGGCGACGAGGTGGTGGTCTTCGAGCCCTTCTACGAAAACTATGGGCCGGATGCGATTCTGAGCGGAGCCAAACCGCGCTTCGTCAGTTTGCGGCCACCACAAAAGCCGGGAAGCGAGTGGACCTTCGACGAACAGGAATTGCGCGAAGCGTTTCAACACAAGACGAGGCAATATCAGACCAAGGCCATTATCGTTAACACGCCAAATAACCCCACCGGCAAGGTGTTCAGCCGGAAAGAACTGGAACTGATTCGCGACTTGTGCGTTGAATACAACGTGCTCGCCATCACCGACGAAATCTACGAGCACATTCTCTACGATGGATCGGAACACATTTCTCTGGCGAGGCTCGATGGCATGTGCGATCGCACCATCACTATTAACGGCCTATCGAAGAGCTACAGCGTTACGGGATGGCGCGTCGGCTGGGCGGTTGCGCCCCCGGCGATCACGAACGCGATCCGCAAGGTGCATGACTTCCTGACCGTAGGCGCGCCGGCGCCTTTGCAGGAAGCGGGCGCGGCGGCGTTGAGCCTGCCTGCCAGTTACTACCGCGAACTGGCCGACCGGTACCGCACGCGGCGCGATCATCTGATTCCGGCGCTGGAGAAAGCTGGTTTCCGTTGTTACTGTCCGCGGGGCGCGTATTACGTGATGACCGACATCGGCGCCTTCGGTTTCGCAAACGACGTGGAGTTCGCCGCCTATCTGGTCAAGGACGTCGGCATTGCGTGCGTGCCGGGGTCGAGTTTCTACAAGCATCCGAAAGACGGATCCCAACAGGTACGTTTTGCCTTCTGCAAAAAGCCTGAGACACTGGATGAGGCGGCGCGACGGCTGGAAAAGCTACGGTCACGGCTGTAGAGACGCGGCTGCCGCATCTTTGCTCGCAGCTGAGACCGGGCCAGCCCCGGTCTCCACGTTACGCCACGAGTAGCACCAAAAGTTGGCGGCTCTTCCACAGCAAACTGCGCTATACTTCGCCTCAACGCTGAAATATTTTCCGAAAGCGAGTGGTGCCCATGTCCTTGAAAGTGGTGGAAGAGGTATCTCCCGAGGTTCCGGCTGAAGATTTTCAAGCGCTGGAAGAGAAAGTTTATCGCACCATTGAGTTGTACAAGGCGGCCAAGGACGCGCGCGCAACCGCCGAGCGCGATGCGAAGCGGCTGCGGGAGCAACTCGAAGAACGCGAGGAAGAAAACGAGTCCTTGCGCCGCGAATTGGTGCAGTTGCGCAAGGATCGCGAGGCCATACGGGCCCGGGTTGAAAAGATGTTGAGCCAGATGGAAAACTTGACGCGAGAGCAGGCGGTAAGCTGACAGATTACTTTGACCGAGCCGATGGCGTTTGCTAACGAAACGACGGCGTCGGGCAGTGATCTGGCAGGAAACAATTTGCCGAGGAGTGACATGGCCACTGCGAGCAAACAGCCGCCGACAGATGCGTTGGCTAAGGATGTGATAGCCAAAGATGTTTTGGCCAAAGACGCGTTGGCCAAGCCCGTTCCAGCCCAAGACGCGCCAGCCACGAATGCCGTGAGTGGCGGCGGTAGCGTTCGCGTCGAAATCTTCGACCAGGTGTATAACCTTCGCGGATCTGACGCGGCTTACATTCTAAAGCTGGCCGAATACGTGGACGGCAAGATGCGCGCCGTATCGGAACAGACGGCCACGGTCGATTCGGTGCGGCTGGCGGTGCTGGCGGCTCTGAATATTGCCGATGAATATCATCTGCTGAAGCGCCGGCTGGAGCCGTCCTCGCCCGACGCGCGGCAGCGGGCCAGCAAACTGGCAAGCGCGCTCGACGAAGTTTTGCAAGATACCCGGCGCACGGGCTGAAGAAGGTGGAAGGTCCGACGTCCAACCCCTAAAGGGTTTCTCATTCTGAGCAAGTTACGGTATCGCGAAAGCGATACCCTGATACGAATCTTGGATACAGAGTCTTCGTTCCTTCGCGGCATATGTGATCGATCGTAACTTGGCGTCAATGTTCCAAACACAGGCTATGTGAACTGCCAGCAAACCTCCTGCCAACTATTTTGCATTTTCCTCTTGCGAATCTCCTCCGGGTTTCCTAGCATCGAACCTGCATGGCCGACCTGCGAGGTTGGTGATGGTGGCAACCGATTTTTGAACCAATGCCGAATGAACGGGGACTCGACTCGCAAAAAGATCCTGTGTGCTATGTTCCGCCATGCGGAAAAGCCTAATGGGTCGCGGCGGGTTCCCACCGTCTGAGACGGGTTCATTCTCGGCCCACCACACGGCCCAGTGGGTCGGCTTGTTTAGTTCAGGTGTCAGGTCTTAGGTGCCAGGTCTCAGGAAAAGCTGGACGATGCCTTCCGGACCTTGCGTTTTCTGACACCCAGGACCTGACGCCTGCGACCTCTCTCCTCTGCTAGACTCTCTTTAGAACTCAACCCGCAATTGGAGCATCCAAACTAACGTGTTCCCTAGACTTTTTCACATTGGCAGTTTCTACCTGCCGACCTATGGCGTCCTGGTCGCCACGGGTGTGCTGGTCGGGCTTTGGATCATCGTGCGCAATTCTGAGATGCAGGGCATCAACGGCGACGATGCGTGGAATCTTGGCATTCTGGTCGTACTCGCCGGAATTATCGGGGCGAAGATTCTCTATATCATCGACGACTGGAGCTATTACACGAACAACTGGCGCGAGATCTTCAGCCTCAACACGCTGCAAGCCGGCGGCGTATTTTCCGGCGGGTTGATTGCAGCGCTCCTAACGGGTATCTGGTACATGCGGCGTCATCACATGCCGGCGCTGCGCACCATGGACGGCATCGCTCCCGGACTCGCCTTTGGCCACATCATCGGACGCTTCGGTTGCTTCGCGGCCGGCTGCTGCTACGGCAAACCGACGCATCACTTCTGGGGCGTCATCTTCACGAATCCTTTGGCGCGCGACGTCAGCGGAACTCCGCTCGGCGTCAGTATTGAACCGACACAACTGATCGAGGCCGCAGCGGAGTTTTTCAACTTCCTGCTGCTGACCTGGATGCTCAAGCGCAAGAGGTTCGATGGGCAGGTGTTTGGCAGTTTCATGATCCTGTACGGAGTCGAGCGTTTCTTCATCGAATTCCTGCGCGACGATCCCGGACGCGGTGAAGTCTTCGGCGGTCTGATGTCGGGAACGCAGCTGATTTCGATCCTGCTGGTCATCGGCGGTGGGTTGATCTGGTGGCTGAAGAGTGGAGTGCTGAAGACAGTGCCGGCGCAGAACAGCGTTTAGTCGCCCTTCAAACAATGGCCGAATTCCCAATAACTCTGGTCGTCTCTGCGAACGATGCGGGGCAGCGCCTCGACCAATATCTCGCCACTCAGCTTTCCGAGGTCAGCCACACGGGAATCAGCCGCGCTCGCGTGCAGCAACTCATCGCGAAGGGTGAGGTGCTGGTGAACGGAGCCGCGGCGAAGGCGTCGCTGCGGCTAAAGGGTAGCGGCGACGAGATCACGGTCACCAGGCCAGCTAAAGCTCCGCCGCTGCGCGCTCTGGCGGAAGAAATTGCCCTCGACATCGTCTATGAGGACGATGACCTGGCAATCGTCAACAAACCCGCGGGCATGATGGTGCATGCAGGCGCGGGAGCGACCGACGATGCGCGCAACCGCGGGACCCTGGTCAATGCGCTGCTGCATCACTTTGGAACCCTTTCCGCAGTCGGTGGCGAACTTCGTCCTGGTATCGTGCATCGGCTGGATCGAGCCACCAGTGGGCTGATGGTAGTGGCGAAGAACGACGAATCGCACCGCCGCCTGGCCAAACAGTTCAGCGGACGCGAAGTGCACAAGACTTACATTGCGCTGGTCCACGGCTGGCCGAAACAGGATCGCGGCACCATTCAAAGCGCGATTAGCCGCCACTCGCAGCGCCGCACACGGATGACGACACGAGGCTTTGCTGGTCGCGAGGCAGTGACGCATTACGTGGTGCAACGAAAGATTGACGCCCCCTACGGCAAGTTTGCCATGGTCGAAGTCAAGATCGAGACCGGGCGCACGCACCAGATTCGCGTGCACATGTCGTCGCTCGGACATCCCGTGGTGGGTGACGCGCTCTATGGCGCGCCCGGCGAATTGCGGTCGCAGTCGAACAAACGGCGGTCGGCAGGCATGCCCGCGACGCTGGCGCTCAATCGGAATTTTCTGCATTCGGCGGTTCTCGAACTGACGCATCCGCGGACCAAAGAGTTACTCAAGTTCTCTCGCCCGTTACCGGAGGAACTGGAGAACTTGCTCGATAGCCTGGAGAATGCTCGACAAGAAGGTCCGCGCCAGGAACCTGCGTCCGGCAAGGCTGTGTAGAGACGCGGCTTGCCGCGTCTCCCTCTCGCTGAATTCTGCCGCTGCCAACGGAGACATGGCAAGCCACGTCTCGAAGGGGATTCCGGTTGATACCCGCCGAGTGCGGAGCCGAGGGCTATAATAATTGAAGAAATCAATTTTTGATCAAATCGTCCTGATGAAATCGCGTATTTTTCTGCTTCTGTTTGCTCTTCCTGTACTGGCTGGCTCGCTCCTCAGCCAGGCGACGACGCCTGCTTCCACGCCGACGGCGGCGCAGAATCCTCCCGAGAAAACCAGCCCGCCCTCTGATGGCAAGACGCAAGCTCCGGCAAAACAAGGTGCGGCCACGCAACCAGCTGCTTCGGCACCTGCTTCCTCCGCCTCAAATCCACAGACGCCAACTGCGCAGCCTCCAGCCCAGCCGGAAAATCCAGATAATTCGGATTCCGATGAGTCGAGGGCGACGATCCGCCACGTTGTCAACGAAGTTCGCGTGGTGTTCACCGTTACCGACCGGCATGGCCGCTACATCAAAGATCTGAAGAGCACCGACTTCAGGGTGATCGACGACCAAAAGCTCGCGGAACTGCGCAGCTTCAACAGCGAGACCGATCTGCCTCTGCAAGTGGGGTTGCTGGTGGACGCGAGCAACTCGGTGCGCGACCGCTTCAAGTTCGAGCAGGAAGCGGCCATTGAGTTTCTGAACTCCATCGTTCGTCCGCGCTATGACAAGGCGTTCGTAGTCGGCTTCGACGCCACGCCCGAGGTTACGCAGGATTTCACCGATAATACGGAGAATCTTTCGGCCGGCGTGCGTATGTTGCGGGCGGGCGGCGGCACGGCGATGTACGACGCGCTCTACTTTGCCTGCCGGGACAAGCTCTTGAAGCAGGACCAGGTGGGACCGGCGCGCCGCGCTATCATTCTGCTTAGCGACGGCGAAGACAACCTCAGCCACGTAACCCGCGAGGAAGCCATTGAAATGGCGGAGCGGGCGGACGTAATCGTCTACACCATCAGCACCAACATCAGCGGCATGAAGGGCAAGGGCGACAAAGTGCTGGAGCGTATCGCAGAAGCGACGGGCGGCCGCGCGTTTTTCCCTTTCCAGATACGCGACGTATCGGATGCATTTGTCTCCATTCAGGAGGAATTGCGCAGCCAGTACGCAGTGGCCTACAAGCCGGCAAATTTTGTCGCGGATGGCCGCTACCGCACCATCGAAATTCTGGCGCAGGATAAGGGCCTGAAGGTGCGCACTCGCAAGGGGTACTACGCTCCGAAGCAGTAACCGGCAAATTTAGCGCACGCCCAACCGACTCTAGCTGCCGAGCGCAAGGACGATTTGTATCCGTTTACGATTGCTATCAGGGTAAGATTTGTATCAGGGTATGCCTTTCGGCATACCGCAAATGCCGTGCTGCGAATTCGCCTTTAGGCGCCGGCATTCGCGCCGGAGTGTTACGAGAAACTGCTAAGTCTTTATGCCGGGATACTCAGGAACTCCGCTGGCGATAAAATTGGGCATCAAGCACGGTTTTCGCGCTGCCCTGTTGCATGTACCCGACGACGTACAGACCGAGCTTCGCGACGCGCTCGGGAAATGCAGGGTCCAATCCCTCCGCGGAAACTCCCCCCAAGGTCTCGATTTCATTTTCCTCTTTGCCAAATCGAGCGCCGGGCTGGAACTCGAACTGCTTCCAGCCGCGAAGGCGCTGGCGCCTGCCGGCATGCTGTGGATCTCGTGGCTCAAGAAAAGCTCAGGCGTCGCCACCGACCTCACCGAAGGTGTAATCCGCCAGCGCGGCCTTGATGCTGGCCTGGTGGATATAAAAGTCTGCGCCGTTACTGACCTCTGGTCGGGGCTGAAGTTCGTGATCCCGGTAAAGAATCGGCCAAAGAAATAAGGGTAGAGACAGCCGCCCCCCGGGCTGTCCCAGCGAGCGCAACTTGCTAGCGTTCGTTTGTCCACCGACGCAATCCAAGGCCGTGGCCCCGCCAGACAGCCGGGGCGGCTGTCCCTACGCAATTCGCAAGCTCTAGTCTTCGTGGCCAGCTGCTGTCGCGTAGTAGCCGCTGCGGGCTTGGACTTTGTAGTCTCCCTGCTTGGGCTTGATCTCGACTTTGCGGAAGGACCCGTCGCGGGTGGTGTTGGTGGGCACGTAACCAGCGTTGTACTGGCTGCGGAGTTCCTGGGAAATCTGGTCGAAGGCCTGGCGGAGTTTTTCGACCTTATTGCCGACTTCGATCATGCGGCCGCCGGTCTCTTGCGTGAGCTTTTTCATCTCGGAATCGCCGTTATAGCCGAAGCCGCCACCCATGCCGTAGAAACCGCGGTCGGCGATGAGCAGTACGTAGCAGATGGCATCGGCCTTCTGGGCGGCTTCGATGGCATCTTTGATCTTCAGCCGGCTCCCTTCGTCTTGTCCGTCGGTGAGCAGGATCATCGCCTTGCGCCCGACTTCGTGGCTGAACTCGTCGTGCGAGGCGAGATAGACGGCATCATAGAGCGCGGTGCCGCGTGGGCCGGTCGATGAGCATGGGATCGGGCCTTGCGGGCCTATGGGACCGCCGGAACAGCTGACTCCCCCGGTGTTGATTCTGGCCTCATTGAGCGCGTGTTTGAGCCGGCTGACGGAGTTGGTGAAATCCTGCAGAAGAGTAATGTCGACGTCAAAGCTGATGACGAAGGCCTCGTCTTTGGGACGCAGCGTGCTTTCGAGGAAGGAGCCTCCGACTTCTTTTTCCATCTCCAGCACGCGCTGCTGGCTGCCGCTGGAGTCAATGAGCATGCCGATCGTCAGCGGGAGATCGGATTCGGCCTTAAAGTACTTGATAGTCTGTGGCCTGCCATCCTCGAACAGGTCGAAGTTTTCCTTGGTGAGGTTGGGGATCAGCGCGCCATGCTTGTCTTTGACGTTGAAGAACAACTGGACCACTTCCACGTTGATCTTCAAGGTCTCGAGCGACTGGTCTTGCGACTGGTCTTTAGAATTAGAATTGGAACTGGGGGCAGCCGGGGAGGTGGGCGCCGGCGCCGGGGGATTCTGCGCGGCGGCGGCAAGCGACAGGGTCGTCAGCAGAAAGAACGTCGCCGGAGTGAACCAAGTCAGAGTGAACCAGGCCAGACTGAAACAGCCCGTGGTCAGGCACGGTTTGCAAGGTACTTTAGGCATCAGCGTTTTTATCCCGAGACTTTGCTAGTCTATCCTGTAACGGTTAGATGCACCAAGGGGGCGGGGTTGGGCATCTGAATCACTAAAAGAGATCGGGACCGGTAGACCACCATGGGCACACGGTCGAAGAAGAAGAAAGCAATCAAGAGGAGTCCGGGGATGGCCACGAAAGTTCGCACGGTATTGATTCTGGGATTGACCTTGTTGTTTTTGGTGGGCGCCCTGGCGGCCCAGCAGAAGCCTGATGATATCCCTGACGCTCCGTCGGCCACGCGTCCGATACCGCCGCCGCCATCACCCAGCCCACGGCAGGAAGCGGAAGAGGAGTCCCAGCCAGAGGCGTCGCCGGCGGATGCTTCCACCAGCAGCTCAAGGGAGATGCCCCGGAGCGCTCCGGATGCGACGGTTCAGAAACCGGCCCCGCCCCCGATGCCTCCAGTGAGGACCGTGCCTGCGGGCAGCGTTCCGCGCGATGCGGAGACCGGGCAGGATCTCTACACGATCAAGGTAACGAAGAACGTGGTGCTCGTTCCGGTCATGGTAAAGGACGGCGAGGGGCGGTTGGTCGGCGGCTTGCTACCCAAGGATTTTTCAGTGCTGGAAAATGGGCAGCAGCAGAAACTGGAGTTTTTTACCAGCGACCCGTTTGCGCTGTCGGTGGCAGTGGTCATTGATACCGGCATGGCGGAAGTCGGTTTGAAGAAGGTGCAGGATACGCTATCGGCGTTGCAGGGAGCGTTCAGCCAGTTCGATGAGGTTGGGATCTACACCTACAGCACGACGGTAGGCCGCGTTTCGGACTTCACCGGCGTGGGCAAACAACTGACCGCGGTTCTGAACGAGATCAAGGCATACAGCGGGGCAAGTAACGGAGTTCCGGTGACGAGCGGGCCACTCGGTCCACAGGGCCCGATCATCAATGGTATTCCGATTGGCTCTCCCGTGGACCCGGTGAGCACACCGCCGAGGGTCGCATACGTATTGAATGACGCGATCCTGATGGCGGCGCGCGATCTTTCAAAACGCCCGCGGGACATGCGGAAGATCATCTTCGTCATCAGTGACGGACGGGAACTGGGCTCGACCGCCAGCTACGCCGACACACTGAAAGTGCTGCTGACGCAGAACATCACCGTGTACGCGATAGGAGTAGAAGGTGCGGCGATCCCGTTATACGACCGGCTGCAGCGCTTCCACCTGCCGAAGACAGGCAAACTAATGGGATATAGCGACATTCTTCCGAAGTACGTCAACGCAACCGGAGGAGGCACGGTGTACGGCGAATTGTCGCAAGCCGATATCGAGCAGGCCTATGCCCAGGTGATGGGGGACGCGCGCTATCAGTACACTCTGGGTTATTCGCCCAAGTCGGGCATCGGCGGATATCGGCGCATCGAAGTCGTGGTTCGGCGTCCAGCTGTGAAGGTCTATGCGAAAGAAGGATATTATCCTCTGCCGACGCCGCAATAACGAGTGGAGAGGCTAAGCACCCTGAGCCCGTGATGTTTTAGTAACGTGGGTAACCTGCGCCAGAGCCTTTCGGTGTGGTATAAAAACCAGCAGTAACCGATACTGTAGTCTAGTGGTTTGGTAGCGAGAGGCTCGCGCGTTGAGGGAGTGGTTCGCAAGAGACCTTTTCGCAGGAGTTCCTGAGGAAACCTTTTGAGTTTCATCAACTTCGCAGCACGTGAGATCAACTGCAAGATCGTCTACTACGGCGCCGGTTTGGGCGGAAAGACGACGAATCTGCAGTTCATCTTCCAGAAAACAGCCGAACAGCAGAAGGGTAAGATGATCTCGCTGGCCACGGAGACCGATCGCACCCTGTTCTTCGATTTTCTGCCCCTGGATCTGGGCTCGGTTCGAGGCTTCAAGACTCGCATTCACCTCTACACGGTTCCAGGACAGGTCTTTTATGACGCCAGCCGCAAGCTGATTCTGCGCGGCGTCGACGGCATCGTCTTCGTAGCCGATTCCCAGCAGGAGCGCCAGGACGCCAACGTCGAAGCTCTCGACAACTTGATGGCGAACCTGAAAGAACACGACTACGACTTCAACAAGATTCCCTACGTGCTGCAGCTAAACAAACGCGACCTGCCGAATGCGCTGCCCGTGAACACTCTCTCCAAAGAACTGCGCAAGAAGAACGAGTCGGTGGTGGAGGCCGTGGCCTTCCAAGGCGTCGGCGTATTCGAAACGCTAAAGGAAATCGCAAGGCAAGTGCTGCAGGAGTTGAAGCAGGGCGGGTAGAGGTTCACGATTCGCTTCTCTCGGATAAAGCTGTTCTATCTGGGACTCACCTCAGAGTCTCCGAGAGCCCTTCCCACTCCGTCATCAGGGTCTGCAGCGCGATTCTCTGATTGGCAAGTACCTGGGTCTGGCGCTGGGTCTCTTCCGCGCTTACAAACCTCTGTAGCTCGGTTTCGCAGAGCGCGATCGCTGTTTCGGCGCGGGCGATCTTTTCTTCGATTTCGTGCAGGCGCTCTTCCGTCCGCTGGCGCTTGATCGGATTCATACGCTTGCCCTTGGGTTCGGCCGGCTCTGCAGCGGGCGGGCGGTCTCCGTTCACAGGCACCGATGAAGACAGAGCTGGAGAACTGACTGGCTTTGGGATTTCCACCGCAACCACCGCTCTCCCCTGCTTCCGCCAAAGGTAGTCTTCGTAATTTCCTGGATAGATTTCGACCTTGCCGTCGCCGATCTCAAAGACGCGCGTGGCTAGCTTGTCGATGAAATAACGGTCGTGGGAAACAAAGACCACCGTGCCGGTGTACTTCATGAGGGCTTCAAGCAGCACGTCTTTGGCGCGCAGGTCGAGGTGATTAGTGGGCTCATCGAGCAGCAGGAAGTTAGCGGGATGCAGCAGCATCTTGAGCAGCGCATAGCGATTCCGCTCTCCGCCGGAGAGAACACCGATGCGCTTAAAAACATCGTCGCCCGAAAAAAGAAAACAGCCGAGCAGGCTGCGCAACTGGGTTTGCGTGGAAGCAGGCGAAAGTTCGCCGAGATCGTCAAGGATGCGAGCTTCAGAATCGACTTCCTTATATTGATCCTGCGCGAAATAGTCGGGCCCCACGTTGTGGCCCAGCTTGCATTCGCCGGCGGTAGGTGGCTCCTGACCGGCCAGCAGTTTAATCAGCGTGGACTTCCCTGCTCCGTTGACTCCGACCAACGCGATGCGCTCGCCGCGCTCGATCATGAAATTCACTTTGTCAACAACTTTGTGTTCACTGATCCCGCGCTCCCCGTAACTTTTGCCGACGTCCGCGAACTCGGCGACGATGCGTCCGCTCGGCTTCGGCTGCGGGAAGGAGAAATGGACGGTTTTCTCCTCTTCAGGAATTTGAATCCGCTCCATTTTTTCGAGCTCTTTGATGCGGCTCTGCACCTGCTTGGCTTTGGTCGCCGTGTAGCGAAATCGATTGATGAACGCTTCCAGCCGCTCGATGCGGTCGTGCTGCGTCTTGTAAGCCGATTCCAGTTGCTCCTTGCGCGCGGTCTTGCCGGCCAGGTACTGATCGTAGTTGCCGGCATAAAAGTGCATCTGCTGGTTCCAGATTTCCACGATGCGCTTGACGGTGATGTCGAGAAAGTAGCGGTCGTGCGAGATGAGAACGAACGCGTACGGATAGGTGGTCAGGTACTCCTCAAGCCAGTTGCGGGCTTCAAGATCGAGGTGGTTGGTAGGCTCGTCCAGCAGCAGCAGGTTGGGCTTCTGCAGCAGAAGTTTGGCAAGCGCAATGCGCATCTGCCAGCCGCCGGAGAATTCTTCGGTCCGGCGCGCCCAGTCGTCGCGATGAAAGCCAAGGCCGGTCAGAACCTGACCGACCTGCGCTTCAAGCGTGTAGCCGTCGCGCGCGACGAATTCGTGTTCGAGCTTCTGGTAACGATCGGCGACGTTGGAATATTCAGGCCCCGCGTGGTCGAGTTCCGACATGCTGCGGGTGAGCGACTCCATCTCCTGTTCGATGGCATGGAGTTCAGCGAACACGGATATGCACTCGGCGAAAATGGTGCGGCCCGCAATGGTCAGGCCGTCCTGGGGAAGGTATCCGGTGGAGATACCCTTAGCGCGCGAAATGTTGCCGTAATCGAGCGACTCGCTCCCGGCAAGAATTTTCATGATTGTGGATTTGCCGGTGCCGTTCGCTCCGACCAGACCGACGCGCGACTCCGGCGTGATCAGCCAGTCGGCGTTCTCGAACAAGAGCTTGTGGCCGTAGCGCTTGCCGGCGCCGAAGAGTTGAATCATGGTTGTCTCTATTTAAATATAGCCGACGGGGACTGGAGGGAGGCGGTCAGCTTTCAGCGGTCAGTACTCAGCGAAGAGCACGCCTCGACAATGTGCCACATTTTGTGGCACAATTCGAATATGCCCAGCGTAAACATTCGCCAGCTTCGGGACACCAAACGGCTGAAGGCTTGGCTGCGGGCCGGCAAGACTGTGGAACTTCGCGAGCGGGACGAGATCATCGGCCGCATTGTTCCAGAAGGATCGCCTCCAGATCCCGGCGCTTGGCCTGATTTCGCGGCTTTGCGCAAGGAAATCCTGGGTGATCGCGTTCTGCCGGGAGCGGATCTGGTTGTTACGGAACGCGGCCGCTACTGATAGTGAGCGTCCCATTGACCATCTACGCCGATACCTCTTTTTTTGTTTCCCTCTATGTCATCGATCGGCACACGGCGGAGGTCGAACGCCGGCTCAGGGCACGACCGTCTTTGTGGATGACTCCGCTGCACGTCGCCGAATGGACACACGCTATCGAACAACACGTATTTCGAAAAGCGATTACGCGTAGCGAGGCCGATCGCCTGCTGCAGCGATTTCAGGAGCATCGCTCCCAGAATTTATGGCGCGAGGCACCCGTACCTGATCGGGCATCCGAAGTTTGCGCAGACCTGGCCCGCCGGCACGCGGCGCGGCTAGGGATTCGGACACCCGACACGATGCACGTGGCTTCGGCTCTGGAACTGAAAGGCGAGCATTTCTGGACCTTCGACGAACGACAGGCGAAGCTGGCGGTCGCTGCTGGTTTGAAAATCGACTGAGGGCGGCTGCCGCCCTCGGCTTTGCTCAGGGCAGGTTCGCCGGGACGCCCGTCCCCACCCAAGCATTAGCGAACCGCCGCCATGCGCGCCACCCCGATGTGCTCCAGCGCGCGGTCAATCACGGTTTGGATTTCGTGGGCATATTTCACTTCGCGGCCCTTGGCGAGGATCACGCGCGCCCTTTCGGCATGGAACCAGGTGGGATTTCGGTTGTCTTCCTCAGGGCTGCGAGTTTGGCGAACCTCCATCAAGAAAGCCTTGACGACGTATTCCTGCACGCCGCCCGGCTGCCAAAAGACGCCCTTGGAGTGCACATAGATGTGGAAATGGCGGGGCTCGATAGTGCCGATAGCGCCCGCTTCTTCTTTGGCTTCACGTTCGGCGGCCTGGCTATGCGACAGGCGAGGCTCGGGTGCTCCCTTGGGAAACGTCCATTTGTTGCCACCGTTGGTATTGACCAACAGGAACTCGGCATGCGAATTTACCCGCCGGTAACAGACGGCTGCGACCTGCAGGGGCAGCGCAAAGCGAGAGATCCGAGGCACGCTCATATAGTCGTAGTTTACTGCAAAGATATTTCAGGAATGTTAAATGCACCGAAAATGGTGCATCCCTTGGTACCCGGTCCTTTGGTACCCGGCGCTTTTGTACCCGATCCTTGGTGGCTCAATGCTTAATTGCGGGCGGCGGGAGTCGTGGCGTCAGACGCTTTCTTGGACTCGGCAATCATGACTTCGGTCTTTTTCAGCAGCGTTTGTTTGACCGTGTCCATGTACTTGGTCATGATCGGCATCATGTCCTGCATCGATTCCGCCATAATGGCCGGCAGCTCATGCAATACTTTTTCACCCGTGGGTGTGGAATAAAAGGCGACCAAGTTGTCCATGTCGCCCTTAGTGAAGTGCTTTTGGTATGCCGGAACCATGGCCTGCATCATTTCATCCATGGGCATATTCGCGAACATATCATCCATCATCGCGGTCATCTTCGATTCGTAGTCGGCGGGTAGTTCGTCTTGGTGCTTCAAGTATTGCTCGTGCACCATCTGGTGCATACTTTGCGTCATCGACCCCATCAACTTTTTCATCATGTCGTGAGATCTGACGACTTGAAAATATCTTTCAACATCCGCTTTCGTAGCCGGAGAATCGTCCGTGCTTGTCTGGGCAACACAAGTCCAGCTCATCACCAACACCATGCCGAACGTCAAGAGTAAGCGCATCATAACGACCCTCCAGAAATTTCACCAAGTATAACGCCTCAGGATCCGGTAATCCAGTTATCTCACGGAGAACTGGGAACTTTTCCCGAAGCTCAACCCGCTCAGCTCGGCCGTTCTCTTACTATCTACCCCCCGACTGGCAATCAGCACTTGAAAGTTCTCGCCCATGCCAACCGGAGTGATCAGATGTTTGAGCTGGAGTGCGACCTTCGCCCGTTCCTGGGGCAGGCAGCAGTCTTCAAAAGCGTCGGCAAACTGATTCCTCTCGCCAATGCCCATCAGGAATTGCGACTGCGTGAGCAGCTTTTCGCATCGCAAGCCGGCTTGCTCGCTGGCGGCGGCGAGTGCCGTGAAATTGACGTGGGCGGTAAGGTCTTGCTCCCCGGGAGCCTGATAAGGATCGGGGCTCGAGGAGTGATGGCGATACGCCATAAGCGTGCCGCGATGGCGCCCCGCGAGTTGTTGCTTGCGCGTGTAACCGTAGTCAATAAAAACGATCAGCAGCGGGCCGCGTGCGATGGAACACACGATTTGCCGCATCCAGTCCTGCGCGAGAATGGGCACTTCGATGCGCTCGCCGGCTTCAGGATGGACGCCGTAGCGGTCGAGGAATTCCAGTTCTTCCGCCAGCGGCGGGAGCCAGGTTTCGCGCAGGCGATCGTTTTCGAGAGCGATGTGGAGCTTGCCGTCGCTGCCAAGAATCTCGACCGGCAGGGCATCGAAAAATTCGTTGGCAACGACGATCAGCGGTGTTTCAGGCGCGAGTGCACGGCAGGGGCCAGTCGAAGGCCCCTCCGGAACCGCGGCCTTCCCAGTGTCAATGTGTTCGCGGAGATTATCTCGCAGTTTCGCGCGCAGCGCGGGCGATGATTCTTGCAAGGTGAAAGTGAGTGCAGCGAAGAAGTCGCGGAACTTCTTGTTAGACCAATCGAGCACATCGCGGGCAAACAAGCCGCGCCCGGGACCGAGTTCGAGAATTTCGATTCCATGAGGTCGGTCAAATGCTTGCCATATCTCGTCAAACTGCCGCGCCAGCAGGCGCCCAAACACGGCGTGAACGTCGCTCGACGTGTAGAAGTCTCCGGCTTTGCCGAAGTGCTCGGCGTTTGCCGAATAGTAACCGTGGAACGGATCGAAGAGGCACATCTGCATGTAGCGCGAAAACGGGATAGGGCCACGCTCGCGGATTTCACTCTCGATTTGTTCCCGGACGGACAACTGGACTGACAATGCGCTGGCTCCCCTCATTTCCCTCTCCGGCAGACATCGAGCTGCGGGGGACGGCCCGGTCCTGCGGAGTGCGGATAAACATTTCGATGAAATAATCGTGCAGTCCGTCGTAGAGCTGGTGCTCAAGATGCCACGCGAACTGGGGATGATCCAGATCGCGCGGATGAATCGGAAGCACGTAGGTGTGAACCGGGGCGGACGAATGTTTCAGATCGATCAGAATTTCGATCAAGCCATTGTTTTCGCGCGCCGAAAAGGCAAGCAACGGATGCTCATAGAGCTTGAGGTGTTCGTGAACCATCCCGAGTTTGCTGGAACCTGACACGCATCCATTCTACCTAGGGTGGTCTGCTGGGGTAGGCCTATTTAGGCTCATCGGCTTAAACTGGACGGCCGAACCGCCCCTTCCTCCACCGTATGAATCATCACGCGGCCGGGACACTAGGCCGCCATGCGCAGCGAATGGCGCTGTTCGTAAAAGGCGCGCTTGACCGCCGGCATAGCGAGATAAAGGATTACAGCGGCATTGATGATTCCGAAACCCAGCGGAATTCCATGCATGACGATCAGGACCGGCAACAGCAAAACGAGGCCGATCGCTGAAAAGAACATTGTGAGCAGACGGCCCCAATTTTGCATTTTTAGAACTCCATAACCGGCGACCAGGTGAAGGCCCGCAAACAAAATAATCACTAAGCTGGCCAGATGGCCAACTCCGCCAAAAAAGCGGCCTGTGGCGTTGCCCTCAGCGGCCAGAGAAGCGAGTTTAGCGGCCAGCCCTGTGAAGAGCAAAAGGGACACACCGAATAGCATTTCGACTACACTGCGCAGAATCTGATAGAGGCCGACCAGAGTGACACCAAGTGGGCGCATGAATCCTCCGAAGATTGGGAGAAATATAGCACAAACGGCAAAATATCAGCTCGCCGGAGGACCTGGAATGCTAGCCCTGCGAGGTTTCACTGAGGCCTGACGCCTTGTGCCTGAGACCTTTTTATTCGTAGCGGAGGGCTTCGATGGGATCCAGCCGGGAGGCTTTTATCGCGGGAAGCATTCCGCTGATGACGCCGACAAATCCGAGGATCATGGTCGACGCCAGCAAGGTAGTGGAATCGATGGTGAGATGGATATCGCCTTCGGTGCCATTCTCGAAAAAGGCGCTCCAGAGAGTAAGCGATCCGACCGACCATGAGACGACGTAAGCGAGAATAACCCCGGCGATTCCACCCAGCAGAGTTATGACGAGAGCCTCGGCGAGAAACTGGACCAGTATGTGCCAACCGCGCGCACCCAGGGCTTTCTCGACGCCGATCTCGCGGGTGCGCTGGGTAACCGAGACCAGCATGATGTTCATCAACCCCACGCCGCCGATGCCCAGCGTAAGCAGGCCGATGAACCCGAGCAGAATCTTGATGCCGGTGGTGATCACGCGCAGGTCGAGCAGGTCGGCAAAGACGTCGAAGACAAAGATGGCGCGCTTGTCCTTGGGATCGAAATCGTGGTGGAAGGCCATGGACCGGCGCACCGCTTCCGCGACTTTCGCGTGGTCGCCTTCGTATTCCATGGCAATAGCGTTGAGGTAATAAGTATTGATGAGGTCGCTCATGGCGCTGAACGGAATATACACCTTGCCGTTCATGTCGTCGTCGCCATCCTGAATGACGTGTTTGAGCACGCCGATCACCTCGTAGGAAATGCCGTCGACTCGAACTTTCTCGCCGACAGCGTTCTGACCGGAAAACAACTTTCTCTTGACGTTGGCGCCGAGAATCGCCACCCGGCTGCGCGTGTTTTCGTCGAGGTCGGTGAAGAAAGTGCCGTCCTCGAGATCCATCCGTCGCATGTGCGAATAATATGGATAGACTCCACTGATCCCGTAACTGCCGCTCCGTGTTCCCCATGCCACGGTGCTTTGCTTGAAGGCTTCAGGCGAAATGCGCTTGAGCAGAGGCACTTCGGCTTGCAGGTAATCGAGATCGTTGACGGTAAGTTTGATTTCGCTGCCGGCTTTGGTGCCGCCCGCCTGCAGAGAGGTGCGTCCGGGGAAAATAAAGACCAGGTTCGTGCCCCATGAGCGGAATGCGACCCAGAGGCCGCGCTCGAAACCGGAACCATAGGCAAGCAGCAGCACGACGGTCGCGATGCCCCACGCCATCCCCAGCATAGTGAGAATGCTGCGACGGCGATTGTGCTTGAGCGCGTTGTAGGCCTGGCGAGCGAGTTCAAGAATCATATTTACTTTCCCCGTAGAGACGCGGCTTGCCGCGTCTCTACGCATGCGCCTACTCCTGGCGCAGCGCCTCCACCGGCTGCAGCAGCGCCGCCTGGCGTGCCGGATAGAGTCCCGCGACAATGCCCGCAAACGCAAGTGACAGAATAGCGATGGCTGCGGACGACGGAACAATGCGCGGCGTGTCAAATCCTTCAGGCGCGGGCAAGGCGGCCAGGACCGCGACCAATGCCGTGGTGACGGCCAGCCCGATGCCTCCGCTCAAAGCGGTCAGGAACGCGCCTTCCACAAAAAACTGGGTAAGGATGGCGCGATGCGTAGCTCCGAGCGCCTTGCGCAGCCCGATCTCCCGAGTTCGTTCGGTGACCGAGACGAGCATGATGTTGATGATGCCGATCGCACCGAGGGCAAGCGTGATCACTCCGACCACCCCGAGGAAATAATCCATGCCGTCAAAGATCCTGGCGACGCGCTGGTTGTTCTCAATCGTGTCCCAGTCCTCGAACGATTCTTCGAGCTTGGGATCGAAGCCGTGACGGCGAGCAATAACGTCGTGGACCTCCTGTTTCGCCAGCAGATGATTGGCGGGCGCAAATGGACGATAGTTCAGGAAAGAGATGGCGTCTTCGCTGTTCTGCTCTTTCAGCCGGAACAGGTTGCGCATGGTCTCGATAGGAATAAATATCCGCGCATTAGTGCCGTTGTTGCCGTCTTGCCCAACTTTGCTGAGCACCCCGATAATTTCAAAGCGGATGCCATTCAGCAAAATAGACGAACCAACGGCTGGGCGTCCCGGAAATATGTTTTTCAGCAGCTCCCAGCCGACGACGGCGACCCGGCGCGTTTCGGTGTTGTCCTCATCGTTAAACCAACGGCCGGGACCGACAGGGACATTGCGGATCTGGTTGTACTCGGGCGCAGTTCCAAAAACCTGGCCGTTGGTCGACCCGTAATCGCTGACGGCGCGAATGTCCTCACGGTTGAGCACCGGCGAAAGATACTTGAGCGAGCGCGCCTCGCTGCGGATGGCGAGGTAATCCTGATAGCTGAAATGGTAAGTGCGCCCGGACTGAGTACTCCCTTCAACCGCGGGAATACGCCCGGGGAAGCTAAACATGATGTCCTGGCCAAGATTCTTAAGTTGCTTCGCCTGCCCGCTGCGGAAACCCTCGCCCAAACCGACCAGAAGGAGCAACGAACCCACGCCCCACGCGATGCCGAACATGGTGAGAAACGAACGCAGTTTGTGGGCCCAGAGTGTGGCCAGTGACTGACGAACGATCTCGATGAGCATCCGCATGCGTTTCTCAACAGGCCACTCAATTCGAAGGCGAAGCCTGGGCTTGCACTCTGTTATACGGGATCAAGGGCGGCGCGGTTCCCCAAAAAAGCACTCTTCGCCCTTCGGTTTAGACGCTGAAGTCTACCTCTGGGTTAGCCGCTGAAGTCTACCTCGGGGTTAGCCGCGAGCCGGAAAGCGTAAAAAGCGGTCTCCATCTAATACCCCACACTTCTGCTCACCGGCGGGATTGAGACACGTCTAAGATGCCGACCAGGGTGGGGCCACAATCCGGAGCCCATTTTCGGTAAATTGAGATGGATGCACATAGCACATCGACATTGAAGGAGGATTCCCATGTTTCGAACAATGTTTCGAACGTCGTTTCGAGCAGCTTTACGAGCATTCCTGTTCTGCCTGCTGATGGCAGCCATGTCGGGTGTGAGCCCGGCGCAATCGTTCGTGCTCGATCTGCCCTTGCAGAGTCAGCGAGCGGAAATCTCACAACGCATCGGCATCACCGACATCACGATCAGCTATCACCGGCCGCTAGCGAATGATCGCAAGATTTGGGGGAATGTGGTCCCCTACGGCAAGGTGTGGCGCGCCGGAGCGAATGAAAACACCACGATCACCTTCAGCGATCCCGTCCAGATCGAAGGCAAGCCGCTCGACCGAGGGACTTACGGATTGCATATGATCCCGAACGCCGACGAATGGACCATTATTTTTTCCAAGAACTCGACTTCCTGGGGATCATTCACCTACGACCAAGCCGAGGATGCGCTCCGCCTGACCGTGAAGCCCCAGTCCGCGGATATGCATAACGCGCTGACCTACGACTTCGACCAACTACAGCCGAATTCGGCAGTAGTTGAATTGGAGTGGGAGAAGGTTGCGGTTCCGTTCAAGGTCTCGGTCGATGTGCATGACGTGGTCCAGGCCAGCCTGCAAAAACAGTTGCGCAATCTATCCCAGTACACATGGATGAGCTGGGACGACGCCGCGACTTACCTGCTCACGGAAAAGATCGCGTACGATGAAGCGCTGGCGTATGCCAACAAATCGATTGAAAATGAAGATCGCTACGACAACGAGATGACGAAGTCGAAAGTCCTGACGGCTCTAAATCGCAAGGACGAAGCCACAACCGCACAGAAGAAAGCTCTGGACCTAGCCAGCCCGCTGCAGGTCCATATCTACGCTCGTCAACTTCAGGGTGAAAAGCGCAGCGAAGAAGCCTTCGCCATCTTCCGCGAAAACGCAAAGAAACATCCCGACCAGTGGTTCGTGCATTCAGGCCTGGCGCGCATCTATTGCTCGCAGGGCAAGTTTGACGACGCCGCGAAAGAAATGAAGCTGGCGCTCGTCGGAGCTCCCGAGAACCAGAAGAGCTATGTGGACGGCTTGGTGAAGCGGCTTGAAGCCAAGCAGGACATCAATCAGTAAGAATCGCCAGGGTTGGATAACCGGGGGGGCAACCAGCGTCCCTGCGTAGCCCCTCCTCGGATTCTGGGTCGGAGCCTAACAGTTTGCTGAAAATGTGCTTGCCTTTGGGTGGCGCAGCGGTTTACCGCTGCGATAGGGGTCTCTTTCCAGTAACGGCTTTTACGGTTTGCTGAAAGACTCGAGTTTCGCGTCAGGGCACCCCTTTAGCCGGCCATACGTTCTTTGAATTCCGATGCTCCTTTAGGGGCGGGACACGGAAGACCGAGTTTTTCAGCACTCTGTTTAGCCACTGAGGGCAATTGCAGCACGCACAACGAGTTCTTCAGAAGACTGGTGGCAGGATACTCTGCACATCAACGGAGGCGGTATGAGCATAAAGCAAATTCGGCGTTATCTCATGGTGTGCAGCATGCTTGTCGCCCTGCAACCCCTTCAGGGACTCGCACAGCAGAATTCAGAAGCGGCGAAGACGAGTGTTCAACAAACCTCCACCGAACGCGACGGCCAGCACGATTTCGATTTCGAGCTTGGCTCCTGGAAAATCCATCTAATGCGCATGCTGCACCCCTTAACTGCCTCGACGACCTGGGTCGAATTTGACGGCACTTCCGTCACCCGGAAGGTGTGGAATGGCCGCGCACAGCTGGAGGAGTTCGAGACCGACAGCCCCGTAGCCGGCCACATCGAAGGTCTCACCCTGCGTCTCTACAATCCCCAAACTCATCAGTGGAGGCTCTATTGGGCCAACAGCAAGAATGGCATCATGGACCCACCCCAGATCGGTGAATTCAAGAATGGACGCGGCGAGTTTTACGCCCAGGACATATTGAATGGCAAATCCATCCTCATTCGATTTATCTGGTCAGACACCACCACAAACAAGCCCCACTTCGAACAGTCCTTCTCGGAGGATGGAGGCAAGACCTGGGAATTAAACTGGATTACGGATCAGACACGTGTAGACGATCAATCTGACAAGGCGCATTGAAATTGGCGATCATGGCGTTAATGCGGCCGACGATGAAACCAACTCTTTGATCACGACAACTTCCTTCCCCATGCGCTTACCGACTTCGACGACAGCCGCCAGCGTCTCGTCATCGGTTTCGAGCGCACGCACAATCTCGAGTACCTTCATCTGGTGCACGGGATTGAAAAAACGCATGCCGACGCACTTTTTGGCGCGATATGTAGCGCTCGCGATCTCACTGACGCTGAGAGATGAAGTGTTCGATGCGAGAATCGTGCCAGGACGGCAGAACTTGTCGAGCATGATGAAGATCTCGAGCTTCGATTCCATTTCGTCGGGAACGGCCTCGACAACGAGATCGGCCTCGCGCGCAGCAACATCGACCGAATCGGCATACTCCAGCCGCGAAAAAGCTGCATCGGCGTCGGCGGCATCGACCTTGCCGAGTGCGACGGCCTGGTCGAGATGAGCGCGGATTTCCGTCTCGGCCTTGCGCAGGGCGTTCGGAAGAAGGTCTTCGAGGATGGTGCGATAGCCCCCGAGCGCGGCAGCATGAGCGATGCCCCGTCCCATGATGCCCGCGCCGATCACGGCAACCGTGCGGACTTCGGTCATGCTTTCACTCTTTACCCGCTTGCTCGAGGTGCTGAACCACGCTCTCATAGCTCGGTTCGGACTTGCGGATATATTCGCCAAGTCGGGCGCACTCCTCCTTGGTCATCGCCGGAATACTGGCGCTGATGCGGCGCAGGGTGGTGGCAATGTCGTCAATGTAATTCATGAGGCGGATAAGTTCTCCCGTAGCAGGCATGAAGGCTCCTTGCGTTTTCTCTGGCGCGCCAGCGGAACCAGAAACAGCCGCCACGGCCCAGGGCACCATTCATTGTTCAACATGCGAGCAGATTTAGCAAAGCAGGATAGATAATAGTTCCATGCTGCGGGATCCCAGCTTGACTCCGCTTTCTCGTCAACACCAGCACGCGCTGGCGCTCTGCGTGCGGATCGAGCGGGCGCTGCGATGCAGCGACGTTGATTTGGGTGCGTGGCAACTGGAAATGCGTCAGCTTTATACCGACGAAGTCCGATTCCATTTCGCGGCGGAAGAAAAAGTCCTGTTTCCCACTGCCCGGCGCTTTCCGGAGCTAGTCGTGCTGGTGGAGGGACTCAGCAGCGAGCATGACCAAGTACGAGAGTTGCTTGGTCGCGCGGAGCAGGGCGTAATGAATCAAGTCGAACTGGAAGCGTTCGCGAAATTGCTCTCCGGGCACATCCGCAAGGAAGAGCGACACCTATTCGAGGCAATTCAGAAGCGAATGGAGCCGGCAGCACTGAAGTCGCTGGGAGACGAGTTGGCGCGTGCTCTGGAAGACGCGGTGCAGGTGTGCAGGCTCAACGCCAACCTAGGAGAAACCCGGACCCTCTAGTCGAGCCCGTGGACGCGGCGGAAACCGGCGTAGCCTTCCTTACCCATATAACGCTCGAGGACCGAGGGATCGCTTTGGCGCAGGTCCACGATCACCAGGCCATCGACCACGTCGGAAAACTTGCGGTCGATATTGATGCCCACCAATCTTCCTCCTACTTTGACATACTGCTTGAGCAGGATGGGCAATCCTTTGCCATCTTCTTCGACATCCGAGATCGGCTGGGCGAGCCGGTCGAGATCGCGCAGTAAACTGCAGAGGGCGCCGCAATCCCAGCGGCGAAGCTTGGGAGCGCGAAAGGGCGTACGTGCATGGATAAGGTCGGCGAACTCGCAGCTGTCTTTCCGTTGCTCAAAATAGCGCACAATCATCTCGCGCGACAGACTGCTGTACTCGGTGCTGATGCTGACCGCTCCAAACAACACCGGAGTCTCCGGGTGAGCAACCACGAAACGCGCGATGCCCTTCCATAGCAGAAGCAGCGGCGCATACTGACGCTGGTATTCGGGACGAACAAAAGAGCGGCCCAGTTCCAGAGCGGAGCCAATCCTCAAGAGTTGTTCGTCGTAGCGGAACAGGGTATTCGTGTAGAGACCCTTGATGCCGTGGGTTCAAATGATCTCGTCGACGTCGCCAGCTCGGTAGGCACCGGCCAATTCCTGCTTTTCCTTATTCCAAAGGAGCAGATGCCAATAGTAAGCATCGAACTGATCGAGATCAGCACTGCGTCCGGTGCCCTCGCCGGCGGCGCGGAAGGTGATTTCGCGGAGGCGCCCGACCTCATCAAGCGCGTGGGGGAGTTCGTAAGCGCGCGCGGCGTATACCGCGAAGTCCGCGTTTGCAATGAGCAGCCGCTCGGCGGGTAAAGCCACAATATCGGCTACCACGAATCGCGCTGCAACTCCGGCAGCAATCGGCTCCCGCGGCTTGCGCGGAAGTGCAGAAAGCTCTTCGCGGGCAGTGAGATCGCCTTCTTGCCCCGATACGGCAGCAGGTAAGTTCGCAGTCGAAGATACTCGGTGGCCTCCTCATTGCTGTCGAGGTTGGCGATCAATTCGGAGGGGATCGCACCGCCGATGCGCACCTGCACGTTTTTGTCGCGTTGCTGCAGAAATTCCTGCAGCAGGAAAAGTGTCCGGAGCCGCGGATTGATCAGACCCAGCAACAGGAACGTCACGCTGTTGCGGCCGCAGAAGTATACGGGGAGCGCGGTGGCCCCGGTCTTGCGCACCAGGCGAGCGGCTACAGTGTTCCAGGCGGGATCGGTGACTTGCGCCTCGCGGACATTCCACTGCGAGATTTCGCCGGCGGGAAACACAGCCAGCGCTCCGCCTTGGCGTAGCCATCCCATCGCCTGCTTCAGGGGTTTCACATTTTTATCCGCCGAAGACGGGGTGTGAAATCGATCCAGGAAGATGCACTGCTGGCGGAGTTCGGGGATGCCCTGGAGCAGCGCGTTGGTCAGTATCTTGACGTCGGGACGCACGCGAGAGAGGAGCACGGCCAGTGCCGCACCGTCGAGCAGACCGAAAGGATGGTTGGCTACGGCCACTAGAGGGCCTCTGATCGGGATGCGCTCGAGGTCGGCGGGCTGGACATCGAGGTTTACCTTCATTTCCGTCAGCAGCGCTTCCAGACGAAAGCCCCGCGGCGCCGAACGCAAGCGCTGATATAGGTCGCGCGCCTGGTCCATGGGAATGAATTTTCCGGCGAATCCCGGAAGCCCGGCGAGCAAAGGCGGTTCGGTCAGCACCCCTTGCGCTTCGCCGCCCGCGATTGTGAACTTTGGCATAACTGATTCTTGACTTGCCTTGTTTGCACCTACATGAAGAGATGGTTAACGGTTCGTCCTTTAGTAAACTCGGGTAGCGTTCTCCGTTCTCAAAAAGAGCGGGGTAATTGAGAACCAGAAATCGAAAAGGAGCTAGCCTTCAAGTTTGAAGCGTGTCTCGGCCAGACGATAGAGACGCCGCCAGACCAGGCGGTTCGTGGTGACGACAACGGCGGCCAAGGCAATCGTGCTGGCGAGAAGAAGATCGAAATTCTTGGCATCGGTGGCCGCGGAAATCATGGCGCCGACACCCACGGTCGAATAAGTCTGACCTTTGAAGTGGAAATATTCAGCCACGATGCTGGCATTCCAGGCACCGCCCGAGGCCGTAATCATTCCCGTAACCAGGAAAGGAAAGATTCCGGGCAGGATCAGTGTGCGCCAACGCTCCCAGCCGCGGATGCCGAAAACGCTGGCCGCTTCTTTCAAGTCGGTGGGAATGGCGATGGCGCCGGCGATTACGTTGAACAAGATGTACCATTGCGTGCCGAGCAGCAGCAGCACGATCGAGCCCACTCCCAGGCCTCCGCCCAGGCGAATCAGAACCAGCAGCACAACCGGAAACAACGCCGTGGCTGGAACCGAAGCGGCAATCTGCGCGAGCGGTTGCGCGATGCGCGCCAGGCGCGGGTTGAATCCGATGGCGACGCCGACTGGGATTGTCCAGAGGGCGCCAAGCACGAGCGTGAGATTCACGCGTAGGAAGGTCGCAGCCAGGCCTAGGCCGATTTGGTGGAATTCGGAACTGTGCAGGCCAGTCAAGATCATGACCACACGCACCACCGCGTAGCCGATCGCGCTGAGAACCACGACCCCGGTTGCTCGCCAGAGCCACAAAACCGCAGCGTTCTTACCTGCCGCTTCGACGCGAACCTCACGTCGAGGCGCAAAGTAGCGAATCATCTGTTCGCGGAGGGGGCGAACTGCCCGCTTACGAAAAAGCGCGACGCCGCGGGAACGCTGGAGGAAATCCAGTACCCATGAAGTTGGGACGCTCGCGCTCTCGACTTGCTCCATCTTGAATTTTTCGGCCCAAGCGATCACCGGACGCCATATGAACTGGTCGATCAGCACAATCACGGCGACCATGGTGAGAATGCCAAGGAGAATCGAGCGCGTGTCGCCGTTATCGGCGGCAGCCTGGAGATACGAGCCGAGGCCGGGCAGTCGGAAGTCGCCAAATTGCTCGCACGCCATCAGGAAGAACCAGGCTCCGGCGACCGACATCATCGAATTCCAGACCAGACCGATGGTGGCGAAGGGCAGTTCGATCTGGAGGAAGCGCTGCCACCAGTTGAAACGGTAGATCGTGGCCGCTTCACGCATCTCGCGCGGAATGCTCTTCAGCGACGCATAGAAGCTGAAAGCCATATTCCAGACCTGTCCCGTAAAAATGAGCAGGACCGCGCCTAGTTCGACGCCCAGTTGACGTCCTGGAAAAAGCGCGGCCATGGCCAGCATCACACCCGGAAGGAAGCTCAATACTGGAATGGATTGCAGAACGTCGAGCAGCGGAATCATGAAACGTTCGGCGCGCGGACGGTAAGCGGCTATGTATCCGTAGGTAACGGCGAACAGCAGGCTCAGTACATAGGCCAACGCGATGCGCAGCAGCGAATATCCGGCATAGACCGGGAGGGCCCCGAGGCTACGGCTGATCTCGATCTGGGGGTGGAAGGGGCCGAGCCAGTTGCGTCCGACTTGCACGACGCCATAAAAGAGCGCCAGCCCAGCCGAAAACATGATGAGGTCGGGCAGGCTCGCCACGCTTGCGCCAGGTAACACCGACCAGATACGAACCAGGGGCCGGAATGCGATTCGTTCCGGACGCTTCACAATGGCACCGGCGTGGTGGTCGGCGGATGCGGTTCTCCGACGGGCTCGGCGAGGACCAGCCGGTGCGATTCGCGATCGAAGTCGAAAATCTCAGCGTAACGGCCCCAGTTCATGGCGGTTTCAAATTGCCGCTGCACTTCATCCTGGCTGAAATGCTCGTCGAGGATGTCGTAGAAAAATTCCTCCGAAATGGAGTGGTCGGTCTTGGCATGCAAGACGCTGTCGATCTGCTGCAGGATCATGACGTGCTTAAGCGCAGCCTGACGGAAAAGAATCTTGCGTGTGAGGATGTCGGCTTCCGCAAAGCCAGTGCCCTCGGGGGAGATCTGGACATCGCCCTCTTTCAACGCGGCGAATCCGAGCAGTACCGAAGCCTCAACGATCGGGAGCAAGTCTTCCGTGTCCATGATAAGGACTTCGGCGAGGCGATGAAGATATTCCTGTCCGCCGCGGTCCTGTAGCAGTTCCAGCAGGCCGGCGATCCCGCCGACGCGCGCATGCGGAAGCATCTGGTATTTCTGGCGAGCCGGCTTTTGCGCGGCTGCCGTAGCGTCCGGCGCAGCCAGTGCGAGTTCCGGCTGCGTCATGATCTTGTAGATGTAATCCACCAGGTCGACAAAACGTGGTGATTTGCGATCGCGGGGATGCGTGATTTCCACGGAAAAATCGGCGCGTACCCACGCCGGATTTCTTGCCAGCACGATCACGCGATCCGCCAGCAGGACGGCTTCTTCGATATTGTGGGTGACGATAAAAATGGCGCTGGTCGGCATCTTCTTGTTGATCCAGAGCTCGAGCAATTCATTGCGCAGGTTTTCCGCCGTGAGCACGTCGAGCGCCGAAAAGGGCTCGTCCATGAACAGGACTTCGGGTTCCACTACCAGGGCGCGCGCGAAGCCGACACGCTGTTTCATGCCACCGGAAAGCTCTTTCGGGTAGGCGCTTTCGAAGCCGTCGAGACCCACGGTGTCGAGAATGCGCAACGCCCGTTTGTGACGCTCGACCGCGGGCACGCCGCGAGCTTCGAGCGGAGCTTCCACGTTGTCGAGTACGGTAAGCCAGGGGAACAAAGCAAAACTTTGGAAGACGATGGCCACGCCCGCGTTCTGCGACGTGATGGGCTGCCCATGCCACAGGACCTGACCTGACGAAGGCTTGCTGAGTCCGGTCAGAATTCGCAGCAGCGTGGACTTGCCGCAGCCGGAGGGACCGAGCAGCGCGATAATTTTCCCAGGCTCGACATCGAGGTTGACGGGCGCGATCACTTCGATGCGGTTCCCATCCGGCTGCACGTAGAACTTCTCGACAGCCTGGGCGCGAATTATGGGAACGGAGGGCTCGGTCACGAAGTTGTACTCCATGGAGAAACGAGGTCTCAGGTGTCAGGTGCCAAGTCTCAGAAAAAAGTCGCTAATGGATCCCCGGCCTGAGACCTGACACCTAAGACCTGAGACCTGACGTTTGGTCAATTTGCTTGGCAGCGAGAATACACTACTCAGGCCGCCCACTCTCCATCATCGTTTGCACTCCCGGCCACCGGCAACGGCTGCGGAAGCCGGTCAGAAACCGCAGCGAGGGTGGCAAGTTTTTCCGCCAACTCCGGACGCAGCGACTCGGCCCCAAAACGCCAGCGCCAGTTCCCTTGCGGGCGACTGGGGACGTTCATGCGCGCGTCACTTCCCAGCCCCAGCACATCCTGCATCGGCACCACGCAGAGGCTGGCGACCGAATTGGAGGCGGCGCGAATCATCGCCCAGTGGACACCGTCTTCACCTCGGCCCAGATACGCTTGCACCTGCTGGCGTTCAGGATCGGTTGCGCCCGATGCCCACCAGCCAAGCAAGGTGTCGTTGTCGTGCGTGCCGGTGTATACGACCTTCTCGGTAGTGAACGTATGCGGCAAATGGGCGTGTGCGCCGACATCGCCAAAACCAAATTGCAACACCGCCATGCCGGGGATCTTGAGGCGTTCGCGGAGGGCATGCACGTCGGGCGTGATGTATCCGAGATCCTCGGCGAAAAATGGAAGCCCGCCCAGAGCCTCGCGCAGCTTCACAAATAGATCGTCTTTCGGACCGTCAACCCAGTGGCCATGAACCGCGGTTGGTTCGCTCGCCGGAATCTCCCAATACTGCGAGAACCCGCGGAAATGATCGAGCCGGATATAGTCAAAGTTGTGCGTGACCCAGCGCATCCGGTCGATCCACCACGAATACGCCTGCTCTTTCATCACGTCCCAGCGATAAAGAGGACTGCCCCAACGCTGGCCGTCTTTGCTGAAAAAATCCGGGGGCACTCCGGCGACAACTTCGGGATCGAGGTCGGAGTTCAGGCGAAACAGATTGGGGTGGGTCCAGACATCAGCACTGTCGAAATTTACGAAGATCGCGATGTCGCCCACGACGCGAATGGAACGCTGCGCGCAATAGGCACGAAGCGCCTGCCACTGTTCGAAGAAAAAGAACTGCACGACGCGGCGCATATCGAGTTCGTCGAGCATGTCGGCGTGCGCCTTCTCAATCGCCACCGGATCGCGATGAGTCAGCGGGCGGGACCAGCGGTTCCAGCTTTCCAGCTTGAAACGCTCGCGCAAACCGTCGAAGAGGACGAAGTCGTCGAGCCACCACTGGTTTTGCCGGCAGAAGCTCTCGTAACGCGAGCGGGCGTTCGGTGCGGCGGAGCGCACGAAATTGTGCGCCGCTTCAAACAGCAAGGGCAGCTTCTGTTGGAAAACCGACGGGTAATCCACCGGTCTGGTACCGCTGGATGGAGAGTCGACCCGAGCGGGATCAATCCACCCGCGATCGGCGAGCCGCTCCAGGCTGATCAGCAGCGGATTTCCCGCAAAGGCCGAAGTGGAGGAATAGGGCGAGTCTCCATACCCGAGCGGGCCGAGAGGCAGCACCTGCCACAAACCCTGCCTGGCGGAGGCGAGGAAATCCGCGAACGCATACGCCGACGGACCAAAATCACCAATCCCACCGCGCGAAGGCAGCGAGGTGGGATGAAGCAGAATTCCGCTGGCGCGCGGGAATGGCATTCAAAATCAGTTCTCAGTTAATGTAGAGAAGGGCTTGCCCCGTCTCACTAGGCGAAAGGAGATGCAGCAAGCCGCGTCTCTACTGGAAAGCAGAGGCCCTCCCGCTACGAACCTTCTTGCCCACCTTGGCGGGTCAGATTCTTCATTTCTTCCTGGTTGACCTTTAGCCGTTTGGTCTTTTCCATGTCCTTGCGCAGGTTGGTAACGAACAGCCCAAACAAATCGTTCTGCTTGGCTTCGAGAAGCGCTTGCCGGACCTGATCCTTCTTCTCGGCGTATTCCTGATCCGTCGGTGCCTGCTTGTCGAGAAGTTGGACGACTACGCCATTGCCGCCGGCGGTAATCGGCCCACTGATCTCGCCTGGCTTCAGTGAGAAGACCGCATTCGCGTTCGTCATCGACCCGATGTCGGGAACCTGACCATCAGGCGCAACCAGGTCGCTCGTCTTCACTGTCGCCGCAAGCTCCTGGGCAGCCTTTTTCAGATCGTGATCAGCTTTGGCACGGTCGGAGAGTTCCTGCGTCTTCTGTTGCAGGAGAAGCCCGGCGCGCTCGTTCTTAAACTGAGCCTCGACCTTGGAACGAATCTCTTCGAACGTGGGCGTAGCTGGGGGCTTTATGGCGAGTAACTGGAAGACCACGTAACCTTGCGGCACCGGCGCCACATCGGGCGGAGCCTTATCGGCTTCGTTGAAGACAGCATCCATAAACTGCGGATTCGCAGCCAGTCCAGGCAAGTTATCGGTTCGTCCGAGGAATTCGGTGGTGATCACCGACTGACCCTTGGCGGCGGCTGCCTTGTCGATCCCGTCAGTACGCGCGTGGCTCAGCAATGTGTTCGCCGCCGCTTCGGCAGCGCGCGCCGTTTTCTGCTGCTTCACTTTCTCTTCGATCTCGCCCTTTACCTCGGCCAGCGTCTTGAGATGAGCATCCTGCTTGTCTTCGACGTGGATGATATGGAAGCCGTAACTGCTCTTGACGAGGTCGCTCGTCTGTCCTTTGCCGAGTGAAAAAGCGGCCTTCTCGAATTCAGGGACGGTGCGCCCGCGGCCGATCCAGCCGAGTTCGCCCCCGCTTTTGGCGCTGCCGGGATCGTCAGAATACTTCTCCGCCAGCTTGGCAAAATCTCCGCCCGCCTTGAGCTCCTTCAACACCCCTTCGGCTTTCGCGCGCGCGTCGGCCACAGCTTTCTCATCCTCTTTGCCGCCGGGCGCAGGGAGCGGAGTCTTGATCAGAATGTGGCTGACCTTCACTTGCTCGGGCACACGGTACTCGTCGCGGTGCTGATCGTAATAAGCCTGCAGGTCCTGATCGCTCAGCGTCGTCGCCGCCGCGATTTTCGAGCTATCCACGACAACGTACTCAATCTGCCGCTTCTCCGGGATGGAGTTGTTATAGGTGGCCTTGTTGCGTTCGTAAAACGCTTTGAGTTCTTCGTCGGTCGGGTGCAGCCCCTTCAGAATGTCGGCCCGCGTGACCACAGCGTATTCGAATTTCACCTTGGTGTTCTGTTGGTTGAAGTCGTCGCGAACTTCGGCGTCCCCGACAAAGGCGCTGCTTGAAATCAGGGCGAACAACTTGCGCGTCAGAATACTTTCCTTTACCTGCGACTCGAACTGAGGAACCGTCAAATCGTGTTGCTGTAGAAGGTTTTCGTACTCTTCCTGTCCAATGAACTTCCCGTCGGGAAAGAGCGTAGCTCCCAGTTGGCCATGCTGAAGCTCTTCGCGAAGTTCCTCGTCGCTGGCACGCAGACCCAAGCGGTGCGCCTCGGCAACCTGAACCTGCTCATTGATAAGTTGCTCGGCAGCCTGGCTGGCAAAATAAGGCATCAGCATGCCGGCCTGCGCTCCGCCGCGAGGAAACTGTTGCCGGATCATATCCCTCGCTCTTTTCTGTGCCTCGAGCACGGTTACTCGCTGGTCGCCGATCGTCGCCAGAACTCCAGCCGGAGGCGCGCCCATACCGAAGCTGGAGCCAATTCCGCCGGGAATGAGCGTGATCGCCATCGAGGCGCAGATAAGGACGAGTAGTGCGCCGAGAATGATCTTCACGGTCGGTCCTGCATTTTGAAGCTGTCGAATCATAATTTAGATAACTCCGTTGATAACTCCGTCGGATTGCTCCACCCGGGAAGCCAGAATCTACAATTATAAACCAGCAATCGAACCGGTCGCCCGCGGCGAAAGCGAATCCCCGCCCTCCAACGGCACCCGATTTTCATGAAAAGTCCCCGCGTCGCCAACGAGCCCTTTGCGGAAGTGCGCTATTGAATCGAATTAATAAAGGTGTTATGAACTTGGGGGCGGCTCCTGCAGAATGGGCCCATCTTTACTGTTTTCATCTTTAGCGATGAAGGAAGCTTTCGTGAAAATATTCCGCCTCTTGATTCCGTTCTTTGCATTCACTGTCGCAGCCGCCCAGCCCAGTCTTCAGTCGACTCCTGCCCTGAGGTTCCCGTTACGCGAGGGGTGGACTCTGCAGTCTTCCGCCAAAGTGTCGGCAACCGGCGAAGCGATCTCGGCAGCATCGTTTAAGGCCGACGACTGGGTTCAGGCAGACGTGCCGACGACGGTCGTGGCGGCGCAAGTAAAGAGCGGGCTGCTACCCGATCCTTTTTACGGCATGAATCTGCGCCGGTATCCGAGAGTCAGCTATCCGATCGGCTTCAATTTCTCTAACATCCCGATGCCTCCCGACAGTCCCTACGCGGTTTCGTGGTGGTACCGCAAGGAATTCACGCTGCCCAAGGTCAACGAATACGCCGGCAAAACCCTGTGGCTGAAGTTTCGCGGCATCAACTACCGCGCCAACATTTTACTTAACGGAAAGCAGATCGCCAACTCGCAGGAAGTCGCTGGCGCCTGGCGGACCTATGAGTTCAACGTTACGTCGGCCGTCAAGCACGGAACAAATGTACTCGCGGTGCAAGTATGGGCGCCGACCGAGAACAGCCTGGCGATCACTTTCGTGGACTGGAACCCCGCGCCGCCCGACAAGAATATGGGCCTGTGGCGCGAAGTGTATTTGACGTCGAGTGGACCGGTCGCGCTGCGGTATCCGGCAGTGTTTTCGAAGGTTGACTCGCCCACGAACAGCACAGCCCACTTGACGGTTACCGCGTTGATAAAAAATGCGAGCGATCACCCGGTAAAAGGGATGCTGAAGGGCAGGATCGAGAACATCGAATTTGCCCAACCGGTGGAACTGGCGGCGGGAGAATCGAAGGATGTGGTCTTCTCGCCCGCTCAGTATCCGCAGCTCACCCTGAGTAATCCAAGGCTGTGGTGGCCGGCGCAGATGGGGACACCGAACCTGTACGACCTAACGCTTTCGTTCGAAGTGAACGGTGAGGTCTCCGATTCGTCTCGCACGAAGTTCGGCATTCGCGAAATTACATCCGAAGTCGCCGAGCAGGCGCCAGGTCGCTTCAAACGCCTGTTCAAGGTCAATGGCAAGAACATCTTGATTCGCGGCGGAGGCTGGACGCCCGACATGATGCTGCGCGAAAACCAGGAGCGGCTCGCCGATGAGTTCCGCTATGTGCGCGACATGGGGCTAAACACGGTCCGACTGGAAGGCAAACTCGAAACCGAAGAGTTCTTTGAGATGGCCGACCACCAGGGCATCCTGGTAATGGCCGGATGGTGTTGCTGCGATTTCTGGGAGCACTGGGGAAGCTGGAAAGATGAGGACTTCGAAATCGCCCGCGCCTCGTTGCGCGACCAGATGTACCGGCTGAGGAACCATCCGAGCATGGCGATGTGGCTGAATGGCAGCGACAATCCTCCGCCGCCAGATGTGGAAGAAATGTATTTGAAAATTGAAAGCGATCTGCGGTGGCCGAATCCGATCGTATCTTCGGCCACGGCGAAGCCCACCACGGTGACCGGAGTAAGCGGCGTCAAGATGAGCGGGCCCTACGAATACGTTGCACCGTCGTATTGGGTAGCCGATCCGCATCTTCGCTCCGACGGGAAAACCTGCAACGCGGGCGGATGCGGAGGTGCATACGGCTTCAATTCCGAGACCAGCATGGGGCCGGCGGTTCCGCCGATCGAGAGCGTCGAGCGCATGATTCCCAAAGATCATCTTTGGACGGTGGACGGGCCGCGGGATGAATATTGGAATTTCCACGCGGGCGGCGGCTCTTTCAAAACCATAAAGGTGTTCACCGATGCGCTGCAGGCACGCTACGGAAAGGCTGGCAGCGCGGAAGACTTTACCTACAAGTCTCAGCTCATGACCTACGAAGGCGTGCGCGCCATGTTCGAGGCCTACAGCCGCAACAAGTACACTTCGACGGGCGTGATCCAGTGGATGCTGAATAACGCGTGGCCTTCGATGATCTGGCACCTCTACGACTATTATTTGCGGCCGGGCGGTGGATATTTCGGCGCAAAGAAAGCGATGCAAGCGCTCGATCCGGTCTATGGATACGACGATCACTCCGTGTGGCTGGTGAGCAGTCAATACGCGGATGCCAAGGGCCTGAAACTCGAAGCGCGGGTGTTCAATCTGGATGGAACGCAGAAATTTTCCAAGAACGCTATGCTCGATGCGGCCGCTGACAGCACTGCGAAAGTTTTCGCGCTCCCGCAGATCGAGGGATTGTCGCCGGCGTACTTCCTCGATCTTCGCGTCACCGATGGCAGCGGCAAACTGGTCGGATCGAACTTCTATTGGCTCTCGACGAAACCGGAAACGCTCGACTGGGCAAAATCGAATTGGTATACGACTCCGACCGCGTCGTATGCAGACTACACCTCGCTCGTGCAATTGCCGAAGGTAAAGCTGAATGTATCGAGCCGCAGCGAAACGCAGGGCGAAGATGCGGTAACCCGCGTGACCGTGGAAAATCTCAGCGAGACCCTGGCATTTTTCGTGCGGTTGCGGCTCGACAAGGGAAAAGGCGGCGAAGAAATTCTACCGGTGGTCTGGCAAGACAATTACATTTCGTTGTTGCCCGGTGAAAAACGGGAAATCGCAGCAACCTATCACACCAGCGCGTTGGGAACGGCGAAGCCTGAAATCGAAATCAGCGGCTGGAACGTGGAGTAGATTTTTCTTAAGAATTGTCCTGATCACCCTTTCGCTTGCGACTCTTCTCACTCGTCCGCGGGCAAATCAAAGTTCACCAGGTCTCCGCGGAACCCACGCGTCTTCCAAGCGCCGAAAGCGATGCCCGCTGCCATCCAGATCGAGCCAGCGATCTTGGCGGGAGTGCTGAGACTCAGCCAGAGCAACAAGCAGATCACAAAGCCGAGGACGGGTGGCGCGAGAAACGACAGCGTCCATTTCTGGTCGCGCACAACGTAGCGCATGAAAGCGGCAGCGTTCACACCCATGAAGGCGATAAGCGCGCCGAAATTGAGCATCTCGGCGCCCAGACCGTAACTCATAACGAACGCGCCGATCAGCGCGATTGCACCCACAAACAACACGTTATTCCGCGGCACCCGATGCTTCGCGTCTACCACACCGAAGAAAGACTTCGGGAGCGCATTACTTCGTCCCATCCCGTAAAGCAGGCGAGCAGCGCCGATCTGCGCGCCCATGCCTGATCCAAAGTTGGCGACCAGCAAGGTGAATCCGATAATGCCGAACATCGGCTTCCAGGCCCGGCCGGCAACGTGAACGAAGGCCGTGTCAACGTCCGGAAAAGGCTGCGATGCGGGCCAGATCAACTGCGCGGCATAGACCTCAAAGGCAGACAGAATGCCGATCACCAGGCAGGTGAGCACCGTTGCCAGCAGAATATTGCGGCGTGGGTTTTCCGCTTCTTCTGAGAGCGTGGAGATGCCGTCGAAACCGATGTAAGTAAGAACCGCGATCGACGTTCCTCCGAGCACGGCTTTCGTGTTCCACATGCTCGGATCGTAGAAGGGGTTCGTATAGAAGCCCGGGCTGTCGTGCGGATGCCCGAAGATGTAGCGCGCCGCAACCACAAAGAAGATTGCAATCACCACTCCCATTCCCGCCGCCAGTGCCGAGTTCACGCGAGCCGAGGTTTTTACTCCCTGGATGTTCAGGAGCGTAAACACCAGAGCGAAGAAGACAGCCCACACCGCGTACGGCACGCCGGGAGCAAACACGTGCGCCTGCTGGCTGCACCAGATGGTGCAGATGATCGGATTGAGCATGTAATCCATCACCATGCTCCAGCCAGTGACGTAACCAAGAGCGGGATTGATTTCCTGGCCGACGTAGGTGAAGGCCGAGCCCGCGCTGGGATAGGCGCGCGCCATCCGACCATAACTGATGGCGGTAAACAGCATCGCCACCATGGCGATCAGGATGGTCGTAACCACGTGCCCACGCCCGCGATCGCTCAGCACCCCAAACACCGACATGGGCGCGACCGGCTGAATCACGATGATGCCGTAGAGAATCAAGTCCCAGAGCGTGAGCGAGCGTCTCAGACGAGGGGCGTCAGCGGGCGGGTTGGCAGTAGAACTCATTCCCGATCTCAAAACAAAACCCCATTATCCTGCGGAGATAACGGGGTTCGGGGGAAGGTATCTTCGCGGCTTGCGGGTTCGCAATCGACTCACCCGCCGCAGTTCCACAAAATCCTCTTGAATTCTATACGGAAGGGATATTCTGTCAATGAAAAAGCATTTCTATTAAAACGATTCTTGCCTTGCTTCAATGATCTCAATAGTTCGGCGGAATCCAATGGAGCGTGGTTAACAGTCATGAACCGCAGAATACGTTTTCTACCCCTGTTCCTCATTGTCAGCTTGGCGCAGAGCCTCGCCCAGAGTGGCGCGGGAACGACTGTGCAAGAGCGCCTCGGCTATCCGGCCTCTGCACGCCTGCTGGTGATTCACGCGGACGACCTCGGCATGAACCATTCCGTCAACCGGGCCATCTTTGAGGCGCTCGACAAGGGATGGATTACTTCGGCCAGCATCCTTGTGCCCTGCCCGTGGTTTCCCGAGGTGGTGACGTGGGCGAAGCAGCATCCCGACGCCGATGTTGGAATCCACCAGGCGCTCAATAGCGAATGGACAAGTTTTCGTTGGGGGCCGGTGAGCCCGAAAGACAAAGTGCCCAGCCTGCTGGACGCGGACAGCTATCTACCACTCGACACCCCTGCCGTTACCCAAAATGCCAAACTTTCCGAGGTTGAGACCGAACTGCGCGCGCAAATTGATCGCGCGCAGTCTGCGGGCATTCATCTCACGCACTTGGACACTCATATGGGCGCGCTGTTCGAATCGACCGACCTGTACAAGGTCTATCAGAGAATGGGCCACGCGTACGATCTGCCCACCCTCGAAGCGCGGGCTGGAACTCATGCGCCCGTCGGAGTATCGCCGCCGGCAGAAGAAGTCCTGGTTGAGAAAGTGATCGAAATCGAACCGGGGGTCGACGCCAAGGATTGGAACTCTTGGTACCGGAAGCAACTCGAACCTCTCGGTCCGGGCGTTTACCAGGTCATTGTGCATCTTGCATACGACGACGAGGAGATGCGGGGCACGACCTACGATCATCCGGATTGGGGCGCAGCCTGGCGTCAACACGATCTGGACATGGTCAAGAGCGCCGAATTCCACCAGTTTCTGAAAGAGCAGGGCTTCGTGCTGGTGGGATGGAGAGAACTGGCAAAGGCATTGCCGAAGGACTACGGACGGAACTAGCGTCCGAACTCGGGTCCGAGTTCCGCCAAGTGAGCGGGGAGGTCATTAGGGGAGATTATTGAAAGGGACGGAGTCTTGAATGCCCTGCCCTTCCACAATCGAGTAGATCCTGTCGGCGGCCACGTCTTTGAAACTTTCCGTCTTGCCTGTGGGCCAGCGCACTTCAACCAGATCGATTTTCGTCGCCGGTCCCAGACCAAAATGAAGCCGCAGATCGTTCTGCGAAAGATAACTGCCCCCACCACGCACTTCGTCGAACTGCGTCATTCCTCCGCCATGAATGGTGACACGCGCGCCGATCGCGGCGCGATTACTTCTTGTTCCAACCAGATGGAAGAGCACACGATGGTTATGAATCTTATTTGTGTTGAGCAGTAGCGACGGCGGCGCACCGACGTTTAGGACAATGATGTCGATGTTGCCGTTGTTAGCGATGTCGCCGAAAGCAGCGCCCCGCCGCGATTTCAGCGGCATGTCCGCTAACCCGGCAGCCGTCGAAACTTCTTCGAATGTTCCATTTCGCAAATTACGATGCAGCAGCATCGGTTCGGCGTAGGCAGCGCTTCCCTTCACCTTGTCCATCTGCGGATAAACGTGTCCGCAGGCCACAAACAGATCGAGCCAGCCATCATTGTCCATGTCGAAAAACGTCGTACCCCATCCGACCAGCGGCAGGCTCGGCTGGCCGAGATGCGACGACATGGCGACATCTTCGAATCCTCGCGACCCAGATTTGTTAGATCCAAGGTTTCGATAAAGCGTGTTGGGTTGGTCGGCAAATTCGGTGACGAACATCGAAAGGCGTCCGCTGTGGTCGTAGTCGCCCCAGGTCACTCCCATGGAGCCGAGCGCCTGACCTTCGCCGTTCAGCGCAATCCCGCTCACCATGGCCTCGTCACTAAACGTGCCGTTATGGTTGTTGTGGTAGAGATGATTGGGAGTCGCATCATCGGCGACGAACAGGTCGGGCCAGCCGTCGTTATCGTAGTCGCCCCAGGTCGCGCCCAGTCCGTAATATTTGTCGGGATCGTCAACCCCGGCTTTTCTCGAGACCTCTTCAAACGTGCCATCGCCGCGGTTGTGGTAGAGCAGATCGGTCTCGCCCTCCATGCCCCAGGGTCCGCACTGCACCGGCGCCCCTTTGAACTGGCAGAACTTAGTCGAGCCGAAAGCGGGCAGGTCGTTTATGTCCACGTGAACATATCGTGAGACGAACAAATCGACGTTGCCGTCGCGGTCGTAGTCTGCCCAGGCCGCGCCCGTAGAGAAGCCGCCGCCGCGCACTCCAGCCTTGTCGGTCACGTCCTCGAAAGTGCAATCGCCTTTATTGCGATAGAGTGCGTTGCCGCCATACCCGGTGACGAAGAGATCGAGGTTACCATCGTTGTCAAAGTCGGCCACAGCGACGCCCATGCCCCAGCCTTTCCGCGTGAGTCCAGCCTTCTCGGTGATATCGGTGAACTTGAGATCGGCATCCTGATGCCAGAGCGTGACGAGAAGATCGCCGCCCAGCTTATAGCGATCGACAGTCGATCCGTTCACCATCACGATATCGAGCTTGCCGTCGTTGTCGCAGTCGAAGACTCCAACGCCTCCACTCATCGATTCGACGACGTAGTACTTTTCGCGCGAGGAGATGTGGGAGGCGGTCAAACCTGCCTGGGCTGCGATGTCGTGAAAGATGGGAACCGGGGCAGAAAGTTCGGGAGCGAGCGACTTCTTCTCAATATGCGCGGGAGGAATTTTCGCAGGGGGCCCCATCGGGCCTTGCGCCTCGGTCCGCGCCGAAAGCAAGCCGCTGAGTAGAACCAACAACGTGGGGATTCGGCCGCCGCGCATGCAGAGTGATTGTAACGCGATTTTATATGCCCTCTTAGAGTTGTCATCTTGAGCGAAGCGAAGGACCTATATATCTGACCGCAGCGCCCCGAACGCATGACCCTTTTCTACTCGAAGGATGACCACCTATTCTTGAGGATATTGAAACGAGAATCCGCTCGCCTCGTTCCCCGACATGAACCTGGTGTTGTATTCGAGCAAGTAGTTCAGGTGCTCGGCATCGGAGGGAAAAAATTGGCCGGGATACGGATAGGCGTGCATGTCGCGGAAGGGCAGCGGGTCAACCGTATCGCCGCGATAAGCATAGAAGTCCATGTCTTTTTCGTATCCGATGGCCGCAAAAAAATAGTCCCGCACCCAGCCGCGCGGCAGGGTAGGCAGCTTCGCCGGATCGAAATCGAGTGCGACTTCATCCCCGGATCCGAAGACGACAAACTTATCGTCAACCGATTCGAGCAGCGGACGCACGTCGCCATAGCGGGTGTAAGCACCGGCGGGCCGCGTGTAAGGACCAGTGGCGCTGGCCTTTTCGTAAATATATTTCACGTTGCCCGGCGGCTGATCTTCGATCTTCAGTGGGAATCCGTGAAAACTCAGGTCCGCGCGCACGAGCGGAACCGGACTCAGGCGCGCGCGCCGATCGTTACTCTGATCAGGCCGATCCTGGATCGTGCGGCTGATCAAAATGTCGTTCCAGTAGATCTGCAGATTCGTAGTAATGCGAATACGCTGCGTGCCCGGCGGAAGTTTGCCGGTGAGCTCGGCGGTCATGGTGCGCGCTCCGCCCGCCGGAAATCCCATGTCATCGACGACGCGAACCCATTTTGATTTCCCGCCGCTTCCCGTCGAGACTTGCGCTTCAACATACGGCGCAAACGGCCGCAAGTGCGCTTGATCGGCAGCGTACATGCTGGTCGCGGAGAAATACTCGATCTCGCCATGCAGCAAGAGCCATAACGGACCGCCGCGGTAAGGCTCGCCAAGATCGAGTTCCAGGCTGTGGGGCTCGGTGAATCCCATGAACGGAAGCACTTTGAAGTCGCCGAAATAGCGATGCGCGAGCAAATCGGGAAGCACGTCGTGGCCGTGTTCATCCCACGCTCCGGCGGGAGGATGCGCGCCATTCTTATTGCTGAATACAACCTTGAACGCCGGATAAGGCGGATTGCTGGCGAAATATTCGTTGGGATACACATCGACATCGGCGGGATGATCGACGGCGAGCAATTTCACCTGATCGAGGTAGACCGATTCTTCGAGCGGTTCCATGAAGCGGAAGCTCAGCTTGCCATCCTTCTCGCGCAGCGAGCTTCGATCGAGCTTGATCGATTCCGTGGGACGCGCAATATTACGAACAATCTTACCCTCGTCTTTGCCATCACCCGTCGCAATCCAGTGGCCAACGACACCCGCGCCGAGCATGTCGCCGACGAGTTCGTAGTGCGTACCGTCCCACGCGAAGAGTGTAGGACAGGAACTGCCGCGGCGATCCATCTCGGTAAAGTTCTGCACCTTGTTGGCGGCGACTTCGATTTCATCCTGCAAAACGCCGGTCGGCCACAACATGCGGACGACGTCGGCAACTTTCGATTGTCCGAGGCCGACGGTTAGGTAGGGCGAGTTCTGTCCAAGGTAGCCGGATGAACCATACACCTCAAACTTCTGACGCAAGCCATCGGAAAAGACTTCAACCTTCGTGCCGATGGCGCTCTTGTTGTCGTTCAGTCCTGTGAGCGCGAGGCGCAGCGAGTTATTCTTGTTGCCACCTTCGTTGTGGAGCAGCACCGCGGGGCCGTGATTTTGAGTGATCAAAAGATCGGAAGCTCCGTCGTTGTCGAAGTCGCCGACGATGATGGCGCGCGGATCTTTGAGCTGAATCTTGTCGAGTCCAGTTTCGACGCTGACGTCTTTGAAACCGTCAGGCCCAAGATTGCGGAAGAGGCGAACTTCCCCCTTACCGTCCTTCGTCTCGCCGACCGCGACGAGATCGACCCAGCCGTCGTTGTCGTAGTCGATGGCGGCGACGCCATAGGCACGCACCCAGTTTGTTTCGGGGAGTGGAACTGGATCGAAGCTCCTGCCGTGATTATTACGCCAAAGGGTGAGGCCGGGGGCACCCGCCTTCGTGAAGGCCATGTCCATCCATCCGTCGTGATCGTAATCAAGCACCGCAACGCCGTTCGTGGGCGCGGAGAACACTGCTTCCCAAGGCTGTTGGGGAAATTTGCCCTCTCTGGGGTTGATGAAAAGAACTGGTACGCGTCCGCCACTGACGACAAGATCCACGGCACGATCATTGTTGAAATCGGTTCCGATTGCGCTTAGGCTGCTCTCGGGAGACGTCAGCCCCACTGTTCCCGTCACGTCCGTAAACGTTCCGTTGCCATTATTTCTCAACATCAAGTTTTCGCTAGGTGGTGACGGAAAATGCCTAATGTCCGAGTAATAACGGCTAATGTAGAGATCAAGGTCACCATCATGATCGTAGTCAATGAAGGTCATTCCAGCGTTTTCGCCATCGCTTTTAACCTCCGCCGCCCGATCGATCCCGGCGGCCGCAGTCATATCCTTAAACGTTCCGTTCTTCTCGTTATGAAAAAGTGCAACACGGTGTTGGTAAAGGCTTAGCGCAAAATCTTCGAAGCCGTCATTGTCATAGTCCCCGGCAGTACATCCCACTGCGCGAAGAGATGGATCGAGTCCCGCGCTCACCGTGACGTCTTCAAACTTGCCACCCAGGTTGTGGTAGAGCGCTAGGCCACGTTGTGGACCGTTATCTGCGATGAGCAGATCGATCCGTCCGTCTCCGTCGTAATCAAGAAAACACGCACCCGAGCCAAACAACGAAGCAACTTCGTTGTTTTGGAAAACTTCACTCCTAGGCCTGGATATAATGCCAGCCTCTGCAGTAACATCCCCAAACTTCACTGGAATCTGCGGCGGAACCTTCTGTACCGCCAACGGCGATTCTTCCGCGCGCGAATACTTTCCTTGTTCGCCATACGCCAGGCTAATGGGCGCACCCAGCTTGTTCTGGGTGATGTACTGGAACTTCTTCATCGCTTCATGAGCGGGATCGGTTTGCCCGGATTGCTGGTAGGCCCGCGCCAGTCCGAACTGGGCGGAGGCGTGGTGCGGATCAAGCTTCAACGCATGCTCGAAGGCAGCGATCGCTTCAGGAAATTGCTTGAGTTGCGCGTACGTCGATCCGAGGAAGTACCAGGTGTCGGCGTCGTCCGCGTCAATTTCAGTAACACGACGAAAGACGTCGACGGCGGCACCTGCATCGGCGGAGTTTTTGTAATAGAGGCCAAGGCTGTACCAGGCATACGCGTCCTTGGGATTGCTCTTGACGGCTTGTTGCAGCAGTGCCTTCGCTTCGTCCAACCGCTGCAGGTTGAGCAGCGCCACTCCGCGATTAACGGTCGCGACCTCTAGCGCCGGATCATCTGCAGCCGCTTTTTCGAAGGCCTTCAACGCTTTTTCAAAAAGCTGCTGATTCATGTACGCGACGCCGATGTTGTTGAGGCGCGCCGCTTCCTGAGGATTTGTGGGGGGACCATTTGCGGCCAGTAGCGCGACGAGCAGCGCCAGAAGAAAAGTGGAAACAAGAGCGATTCTCAGCTTCCTGGTCATCGTGGGTTCGGACATAATTCTATCTGAGTGCCGAGATAGTGAGGAACCCGAATTACTTCTTGCCGTAGGGCCGCGACGCAATCTGGCCTTTCGCTTCTTCGATCGTCAGGGTCTGCCCGGTCGCGACGTTTGAGAGCTTGTCCACTTGCCCGCTGGGCCAGTCGACTTCGATTGAATCGGCTTTGGTTTTCGATCCCATGCCAAAGGTCAGCACAAGTTCGCTCTGCGAAAGATAACTGGAGCCGGATTTTACGGTAAGCCACTGCTTGTCGGCTCCAGCACTCACGCGGACAACGGCGCCGATGCCGTCGCGATTGGACTTTGTGCCGACCACCTTTATGCGCAGGCTCTGATTCGTGCCGCCGTGATTGAGATAGAGATGCGGCGGGCCGCCGTTGGTCATGATGAGGATGTCGAGTGCGCCGTCATTGTTGATGTCGGCGTAGGCCGCGCCACGCGCGACTTTCGGAGCGGCAAACGCGCTTCCAACTTTGTCGGTGACCTCTTCAAATTTGCCGTTTCCGAGGTTACGGAACAAGTGCGGTGGCTCGGCGTAGCTGACGCGCTTCTGCACGTTCTCGATCTGGTCTTCGATGTGCCCGTCGGCGACAAAGATATCCTGCCAACCGTCGTTATCGTAGTCGAAAAAGAAGCAGCCAAAGCCGAGCGTCACGAGCGTCGCGCGGCCGACCTCCGAGCGTGGAGCTTCATCCACGAAAAGGCCGTTGCTTTCGTTGTGGTAGAGCGAGAGCATCTGATTGGAAAAATTTGTAATGACCAGGCTGGCGCCGCCAGAGCGGTCATAATCGGCGGCATCAACGCCCATGCCAGCGCGGGCAACGCCATCTTCGCTGAATCCGATGCCTGCGGAAACGGCACGCTCTTCGAAGGTGCCGTTCTTCTTGTTCACGTAGAGCTTGTTGGGCTGCGTGTCATTGGCGATCAGTATGTCGGGCCACCCGTCGTTGTTGTAATCGAGAATGGCAACACCGAGACCCTTCGAGGTTGGATCGTAGAGGTCGGCCTTCTGCGTCGCGTCTTCGAACTTCCCGTTGCCCAGGTTATGCCAGAGGCGGGCCGACGTTCCCTTATACGATTCGGGCGTGCAGTAAGACTTGTGCGATCCATCGAGTGTGCAATAGAGGTCCGTCTGTTCCGACCACTGTACGTAGTTTGCGACAACGAGATCGAGTTTGCCATCACGATCGTAGTCAACCCAGGCGGCGCCGGTGGAGAATTCGTTCGGCCCCCATAATCCCGCGGATTTTGTGACGTCGGTGAAAGTGCCGTTGCCGTTGTTGTGGAAGAGATGGCTCTGGCCGACGGCAGTGATGAAAATGTCGTCGAAGCCGTCGTTGTCGTAGTCGCCGACGGCAACTCCCATTCCAAAAAGCGAAATGCCGAGGCCAGACTGGCGCGTTACGTCGGTGAAGGTGCCGTTGTGATTGTTGTGGTAGAGCTTCAACGTGGTCGGGTCGTTCTTGACGTGACCGGCGTCCCCATCGCGCCCGGTTCTGGCGAGATGGGATGGATGACCGGGCCAGTCCTGGCCGTTAACGAGCAGGATGTCAGGAAAACCGTCGTTATCGTAATCGATGAAAGCGCAGCCGGGTCCCATGGTTTCCGGGAGCCATTTTTTCCCGAAGGCTCCGTTGTTGTGGGTGAAATGGATGCCAGCCTGGGCGGTGATGTCTCGGAAAGTAACGGTTTCTGCCGATGCGACTATCGCCGACGTCACTAGAAAAGGCAACACCCACCACAGAGACACAGAGACACAGAGGAACGCATTAACAGACGAGCCTCGTTTTTCTCTGTGACCCTGTGACTCCGTCGTGGATTTTGGGTTGTGACTCGTCACCGTCGGGCCTCGGGAGTCACTGTGGCGCTTGCGCTCAATCGCTTCGCCGGTGCGTTGTTCAAAATGGGCAGCGGCACGGACACGTGCTCGTGGATATTCTGGCGCTCATTGTTATCTTCGGGATTGAGTTGGCGGTAAGGACCGGTGATGGCCTGTGAAGCCTCGTCGGCCTTGAAGCGCAGGTAGCGCGCCTGGTGCTCCTTGGACATCTTTTCGTCGCCGAGACCGTTGTAGCAAAGCATGAGGTTGTAGTGCGCCTGTAAATCCTCGGGATCGACGGCGAGTACCTGCTGCAGAACTTTCACGGCTTCGGAATACTCGCGCTCGAGAAAAAGAACGCGGCCAAGATTGTTCAGCGCCACGCGGTCGCGGGGGTACTGGGCGAGCACGATTTGAAGATGCGCGGCCGCCTGATCGTAGTCTCCGGTGGACTTCATCAGCGATCCATAGAAAAAATTGGTTCGCGCCAGCTTCGGATTGAGCGCCAAAGCTTTTTCAAGAACAGTCCGGGCGCGGGCCAGATCGCCTTCCTGCAGCGCAGCGCGTCCGATGTTCACCCAGCCATCGGGATTCTGCGGATCGACTTCGGTGACTTTTTCGAACGCCGCTTGCGCCGCTTTCAAATCGCCTTGCAGCAACAGGCCGATACCGTAGTCGTTCCAGCGCTGCCAGTCTTCTTTCGCGAGCTGGATTTTGGGCTGCGGCGCCGGAGCATTCGCGGGCAAGATATCAACGGCGACTTCGTTTGCGGCAACCGCGACGATCGGCAGATTGGGAATGTTCTCTTCCTTTGCGGAAACTCCGCGGAGGGACGCGGTGAACGCCATCTTTGCGTCGTCGTAGTCGGGCGTAACCAGGGCTTGCCCAACAGAAGCCATCGGCGCGCCGGGTTTTGCTGAACTGTTATCGCGCTCGTTCTCCCGCTCACCTGCAAACGCGAACTGCGTGTTAAACCACGAAAACTTGCGATAGAGGAGCCGCGCGGTCAGCGCAACCTTGCTGCCCGTCTTCTCCGGCACTTTCATGCGGAAGTGCACCGTGTCGGCGGCGCCGGGCGGGATCAGACGCACGTACACGACGGCGCGCGTGGACCAGGCGTTGCGCTTGTTAATCGCGTTGCCGTGCGCATCCACCTGGAGCGAGCGATAGAAGTGCGCGCCCTTTTCGACCGGGCCTTTACCGTTGTCCTCGACCATGCCGCTCCAGAAAATCGTTTGGCCTTTGTCGTCGACACCTTTGAGTTCGAGCCAGGTGTCGTAGGCATCGACGGTGCCGCCGGGGAAGAAATGTCCGATTCGCTTGGTGCGCACCACGGCATCGACGCGAACCGTGTCGCCGCGACGGACCGCCGGATGCACGCGGTTGAGAGGAGCGGTGACAGGAGCAGCAGCCTCAGCGTTGGAGCCGGGTGTGATTTTTGTTTCCGCTTCTTCTCCCACCGCAAAGGTGGTCGCGAGTTCGTTCTGTGCGCTCCCCGTCGATTTCAGCGGAACTGTCTTCACCGCGGCGCTCGCTGGCGAAAGCGCAAAAATGTCCACTGTGAGCGCGCCGCTGGTTAGGAAATCTTCGGTGGCTTTCAACTGCGCCGCATCTTCATTGGCTGTGGGCAGAGCGGTGTTGGCGCCGGGGAAACGATGAGAATGCACTTTGCCGGCAACGTTCCCCATATCACTGGAGGCCTCGAGCGGCATATGGCAATCGGCGCACTGCTGCGGCTTGGCCGGGTAGTAGAACGAACGCGCGCCTTCGCCGGAAACGCCGCTCGCCTGCCAGTTGTCGTATTCGTTGAAACCGCGGAACCACCGGTAGTGATTCACCGGCACGTCGAGGTGCACCTTGTGGCAGGAGGAGCAGAACTCAGCCGTCTGTTGCTTCATGAAGGGCTTGAGAAACACGCGACGGTGCGGCTCCGGGTTTAGCTTGATCATGAAGTCATGCAGGCCGCGAACCAGTGGATTCCTGCTGGCCGCAAGCTCGTGCAGCACGGGATACTCAAGGTAGAAATCACCTTGGCCCATCGTGCTTTTTACTTCGGCGATGGAGTGGCACATCATGCAGCCCAGCCCGGCCTGCGATTCGGGATTGTGCACGATCTGTTTGATAGGCGTATCCATCTTGCCCGCGTAGAGCACGGCCGGGTCGTGGCATCCGCCGCACCATTTTGAAGGTTTGGTGCCGATGGTATCCTGCATGTACTCAATCGATTTGCGATACCACTGATTATTGAACGACGAAAAATGGTGGGCTGAGCTGTTCCACTGGTTGTAGATATCCTCGTGACAGCGTTTGCAGGAATCCGATTCCATGAAGAACTTGCTGGGAATTTTTTCTCCGCCATACACTTGCGCGGAACTTGGGAAAAATGGGCCGGTGGGCCCATCGCCCTCGCCGTTCATAGTGAGCGGCGGCAGAGCCGGATTTTCAATGCGCGCGTGCTGTGCCCAGCGATTTTCGCGGAGATAGCGGGCAACCGGCGCGAGCACCGCCAGCACAGCGAGTACGGCGACGACGCGAATCAGTGCATGACGGGACGGCCATCCGATTCGGGCCGCTGCGAGCAGACTGGCACCGAGAAAGCTCAAGCCGAGATGGACGTAGACGAGCGTCCACTCCGAGCGCAGTGCACCGGTGTAAATCAGCGCCAGTCCTGGAATTGCACCGAGGAACAGGAAAACCATTCCGACGCGGACCAGCGGCTCACCCTGACGCCAGGAGCCAACCAGCCAGAGCACCAGCCAGACGGAAGCCACCGCGCCGGCAACGGCGTGCAGCAAAACCACTCCCGCGTAAAAAACGTTCGCCTGTGGGAACGCGTACAAGTAAACCGCGGACACAGCCAGGAAGCCGATCAGTAGCGACACCGCTCGATTCATAGAAAGTCTGGCGGACGATATAGACGATATAAAAGATTCCCGCAGGCTCGCACAAGAGCCTGCACCCACAGTTGCGACATAGTACCGGCTGGCAGGAGTCGGTGTCTCTAATCAAAATAGATTAGGCGAACAAATGCTTCTACACATTGCTTCACCTTCTTGCTGCACTTTCCCGCTGGCACGGATGTTGCGATTGACGGCAAAGTGACTTTGAGACCAGGATTAATGACTGTGCACAGAACCATTCGCGCGGTAGCTAAAACGCTGGTTTTCACCGTTTTCGTGCCCGGGACCGTGGCTGGCTATGTGCCGTGGCGCTTGAGGCAGGAGGCGGCATCTCCGGTCAACGGCGCAGAAGCATGGGCGGCGATTACCGTCATCGCCATCGGAATTGCGATCTATCTCTACACCGCTTTCTGGGGCTTCGCGCTGATTGGCGGCGGAACACCCGCGCCCATCGCTCCCACCAAAATCCTCGTGGTCAAAGGTCTGCACCGTTTCGTGCGCAACCCCATGTACATCGGAGTCGCACTCGCCATCGCAGGCCAAGCCTGGTTGTTCCACTCACCGCACATCGCGATCTACATGGTCTGCATGTTGCTGGTTGCCCATCTCTTTGTTCTCTCTTATGAGGAGCCGACCCTGCACCGGCAGTTCGGGGAAGAATACGACCGGTATCGCGCGTCGGTCCCGCGCTGGATCCCTAAATTCAGAAGTTAGGAGCTCTCGCCGCGCCGTTCGCAAATTGTCATTCTGAGCGGAGCGAGGGATCTGCTCATAAATTGGCATCCCGAGCGGAGCGAGGGATCTGCGGTTCGCACCAAAACGCCCATCCCTCGCCTCGCTCTGTCTCACCAGACCTTACGACGTTGGGGAGTTGAGACGCGGCTCACTCGACCCGCGTTGCTGACATCCCCGCCGCTCTGCTACCGTGAATGGTTTCCGGTTCGCTGTCTGCTGACTGTGTGGGGTGAAACGTAATGCCAGCCATAAAATTTCGCGGCGTGGACTTCATCGACTTCGACGGTTTATTGAATGACGACGAGCGCCTGGTGCGCGACACGGCGCGAAAGTTCATCGAAGACAATCTCGTGCCGATCATTCAGGAGTGCAACCGCGCCGGCCGCTTCCCGCGTGAACTAGTGAAACCAATGGCCGATCTCGGATTCTTTGGCGCCTCGCTCAAGGGCTACGGCTGCGCCGGTATGTCGAACGTCGAATATGGACTGGTCACACAGGAACTCGAGCGCGGAGATTCCGGAGTTCGTTCGTTCGTCAGCGTGCAGTCGGCGCTGGTGATGTATCCGATCTTTGCCTTCGGTAGCGACGAGCAGAAGAACACCTGGTTGCCTGCACTGCAGAAGGGCGAAAAACTCGGGTGCTTCGGATTGACCGAACCGGACTTCGGATCGAATCCCGGTGGCATGCGAACGCGCGCAAAGAAGGTTGGCCAAGAGTATGTGTTGAACGGCGAAAAAATGTGGATCACGTCGGGCTCGATCGCCGACGTGGCCGTGATCTGGGCTAAGGTCGAAAGTGAAGCCGACGGCAAAGGGGAAACGATACGCGGCTTTCTGGTCGAGACCAGCCGTCCTGGCTTCAAGGCAGACGACATTCACGGTAAGTGGTCGCTGCGTGCCTCGGTGACCTCGGGCTTGTCGCTGCAGGACGTGCGCATCCCCGAGTCGAACCTGTTGCCGGGATCGGGCGGTTTGAAGTCTCCGCTGATGTGCCTGAACCAGGCGCGCTATGGAATTGCTTGGGGAGCGGTTGGCGCGGCGATGGCCTGTTACGACTGCGCGCTGCAGTATTCGTTGCTGCGGAAACAATTTCGCAATCAGCCCATCGCTTCGCATCAACTCGTGCAGCAGAAACTCGCCTGGATGATCAACGAGATCACCAAGGCGCAGTTACTGGTATGGCAAGTCGGCCGCCTGAAAGATGCCGGAAAGGTGCAGCACCAGCACATCTCGATGGCGAAGAGAAACAACGTCTGGATGGCATTAGAGTGCGCCCGGCTGTCGCGAGATATCCTTGGGGCAAACGGCGTGGCCGACGATTATCCCATCATGCGGCATCTGATGAACCTCGAAAGCGTAAAGACCTACGAGGGCACGCACGATATCCACACGCTGATTATCGGGGCTAGTGTGACGGGGATCGACGCGTTCTAAGTCCTCCTCCCTCGCCATGAGGGGGAACAGTTTGAAGCAGAAAGACCTGCTGGACGTTTTCGGCACCCCTAGCATCGTTTCCGAAGTTCTCCACGGCAAACGGCAGTTCACTACCGAGCACATTCGCCGGCTCAGCCGGCGATTCCGCGTTTCTCCGGAAGTCTTTATCTAGTTCGCAGAAACGGCTTCCGCGGAAAAGGGTGTCCTCGGTGCATCGACTCACGTTAAAGTAGCGCCATGGTCAAAGCGCTGCAAACTGAGCGGCTGACGCTCCGTGCTTACGCGCTCTCGGATATTCCGGCGCTCATGCCGCTTATCGGCGCGCGCGAAGTAGCGGCCACCACGTTGCGCATTCCGCACCCCTACACCGAGTCCGAGGCCCGGGACTTTATCGCCCGCACGCAGGAAGGTCTGTTGAGCGGCAGCGAGCTGCGGCTGGGCATTGTCCTGCGTGAGAGTGACACTCTGTGCGGCGGCGTGGGACTGCGGATCGAAGACGACCATCGTCGCGCCGAACTCGGCTACTGGATCGGCGTGCCTTACTGGGGAAATGGCTATGCGACGGAAGCAGCCAGAGCCGTGGTGAAATATGGATTCGGGACGCTCGGACTGCACCGAATTTTTGCCAGCCGTTTTGCTAACAACCCTGCTTCGGCAAGAGTCTTGACAAAAATCGGGATGCGTCACGAAGGAAATCTGCGCGCTCATGTGTTGAAGTGGGGAGAGTTCCTCGACCTCGAGATGTACGGGATGGTAGCGTCCGACCTCGAGCGCACGCTGAGCGCGACTGGCACACACCCTCAGGCAGAATAGAGTTCCGTCAGCAGTTCATACGCCCGCCGCAGATGCGGAATCACTATGGTGCCTCCTACCACCAGCGCCACATTGATCGCTTCCTCCTGCTCGGCGCGCGTCGCGCCCAGTCGGTAGGACTGAATCAGGTGGTAGTAAACGCAGTCGTCGCAACGCAGGCAGGCGGAGGCCACCAGCCCCATCAATTCTTTGTATTTCGAGGGCAGAGCACCTTCCAGGTAGGTGTTGTGATCCAGGTTGTAGAAGCGCTTGACGAGAAAGTTGTCGGCTTTGTGGACGTTTTCATTCAGGCGGGTTGGCTGTCCAGAAAATGACGGGCGAGCGCACTTCTTTCGGCCACCTGCTTCTCGGAGAAAAGATAGCTGGGTTCTTTGCGATCAGCTGTCGTTGGTTGAGTGTCCATGAAGTGAAGATTAGCAGACGGGGTTGCTGCCGCGGCTGCGAAGAGATCAGAGGACGCTCCCGTGTCCCTCTCGCTGCTCGGAGTTCGCGGACAGGAGCGTCCGCGCCACACTAATGAAGCTTGCCCTTCCATCTCTGCTCCGAAGGGGATATATTCCAAGGTCGCATTTATCTTCAGGAGGCACTGATGACGACCCAAACCCGCCACGAAGCGCACGCGAGAAATTTTGGGGAAAATCTTGAAAGCGATCTGGCGCTGGAATTTTTGCGCGTGGTGGAAAACGCAGCCATCGAGTCGGCGCGCACAATGGGCCAGGGGGACCGTCAACTGAGCGACCAGATGGCCACCGAGGCCATGCGCAAGACGATGGATACAGTCCCGATGCATGGCACGATCGTGATCGGCGAGGGCGAGCGCGACGACGCGCCCATGCTTTATATCGGGGAGCAGGTGGGTGGCCCGTATCCGGACGGGCGCGATGTTCCGCATGTTGACATTGCGGTTGATCCGCTGGAGGGCACGAACCTTTGCGCGACCGGATCGCCGGGGGCGATCACGGTGCTGGCGGCTTCGGAGAAAGGTGGGTTGTTGCATGCTCCGGATTGCTACATGGAAAAGATCGTGGTCGGGCCATCTTGCAAGAACGCGGTGGAACTGGACGCTCCGGTGTCTGTCAACCTGAAGAACATCGCGCGGCGCCTGCATCGCGGCGTGGAGGATCTCGTGGTGGTCGTGCTGGACCGTCCGCGGCACGAGAAGCTGATCGCCGATATTCGGAAGGCGGGCGCGCGCATCAAGCTGATTAGCGACGGCGATCTGTCGGCGGGCATTGCTGCGGCAGTGATCGGAACCGGAGTGCATGCGGTCATGGGATCGGGGGGCGCTCCGGAAGGCGTGATTACGGCCGCTGCGATCCGCTGCCTGAACGGATACATGCAGGGACGCCTCGTGATCGACAAACCCGAACTGGAAGAGCGCGTTGCGAAGATGGGGATTAGAGACAAGAAAAAAGTCTACGAAGCAGAAGATCTGGCCCCCGGAAAACAGATGATCTTCGCGGCGACCGGCGTAACCGAAGGGGCTCTGCTGAAAGGCGTCCGATTCTTTGGCGAAGGGACGCGGACTTCTTCGGTGATTCTGACTTTGAGGACTGGACGAGTGCGATTTGTTGAGAGCATCCATTTGGATAAGGGGCCGGATGTTAAGGTCCGGTTCTCGTGAAATGTATGTAGAAAGTGTCCCACGGGAAACCCACTGTGGGGGCCTAATTGTACGTATAGAAGTGTAAATATCTTGGCGAACGAAACATGAAGGTGAAAAAAGCGCGAGACCTGGGGCCGAAAGTGGGGTTTGCCAGTCTTTGATAATGCTCAGGCGTCGGTGCGGCTAAACAGCCACATGCGGGTACTTGTTACACGGTAATTATTACAAGAGTCCTTATTTGGTGCCGGGCAGTTTCTCAGGGCTAAAGCCGTCGAAATTGAGCGCCATGGATCGCAGCGAGGAACCGCTGCGCCACCTAAATCAAGCTCCGCGCCCGAGTTTTTTCGCCAGCTGAGAAGCTGTGGCCTTCCCGTTCTTGCTCGAATCTAGTTCATCGATAGCCCGAGATGGGGCAGACCCCGTTTCTAAGGTGAAGCGCGGCGCGGTTGGCCTTAGCGCGGGCACACGTCCTCTCGTTTCTGCTGCTACAATCGCTAGCTTCATGATTCAACGGAACTTCCTGCCCTACAGAAACGTACTTCTCCTGTGCTGTTAGGGTTCTGTGCGTCGCGCGGCAGAATACATAGATCCTTCGCTTCGCTCAGGATGACGGTCTAAGTTTGGGTTGCAGATTTGCGGCAGGCGGCGGTAGGCGTTCAGACACAGTTTACGGAGTCTGGTTTTGGATGATGCCCAGGTTGTCGGATTGCTGGTCCGTCGTTGCGTTGGGGGCGATGCTGCGGCTTGGGAAGAGATTGTGCAGCGCTATCACCGCCGGATATACAACGTCTGCTACCGGTTTGCCGGGGATTCGGAGAACGCTCAGGACCTCACCCAAGAGGTTTTTATCAAGATGTACCGGACGCTGGACACCTATGACTCGGGTAAGGGCGCGTTCATGACCTGGATCACCACCATCACTCGTAACCTGCTGGTCGATCACTTTCGGAAGTCGAAGGGCGACCGGGTCACGGATTCTTTGGATTCGGCACCTTCTGAACGTGAAGATGCTCAGCCGCTTAGCGAGCAGATCGCGGACCGGGGTCTGCCTCCGGATGCGGCGGTACAGAGCCGGGAAACTCGGGAAATCGTGCATCTGGCGCTGCAAAAGCTGTCTCCGGAGCTGCGGGAGGCGGTGATTTTAAGGGATTTACAGGACATGGACTATCGGGAAATTGCCACGACTCTGAAGGTTCCGGAGGGGACGGTCAAGTCCAGAATTAACCGGGGACGGGCGGAACTTGCACGGCTCCTACAACGTACATATAGGCAGGTGATCTGATGCCAGGTGAGACAAAACACGGGATCGAATGCACAGAGTTCGAAACGCTGCTCAGCGAGGCCCTGGATGGCGACGGGCAGTTGAGTCCGACTCGCAAAGAAAGCTTCCAGGCTCATCGGCGGGTGTGCGGGATTTGCGGTCCGCTATTTGCGGATGTAGAGGCGGGGCAGCGGTGGCTACGGTCGCTCGAGGCGGTCGAGCCTCCGGTGCATATGGTCAACAACATTCTGGCGGCTACCAGCGGCGTCGTGAGCAGGCGAACGGCGACGGCTGATCGGAGGACGACACCGTTTGGGGAGCGGCTGCGGGAAGGGTGGGATTCCTTCTTCGCTCCGGTCGCGGCTTTTGTACGGCAGCCGCGGTTTGTGATGTCGTTTGGGATGATCTTCTTCTCGTTTTCGCTGGCGTTGAGCGCGGCGGGGGTAAAGCCGAAGGACGTGGCGAATGTATCGCTGCGGCCGTCGACTTTACGGCATACGTACAATGAGGCGCAAATCAGAGTGGTGAAGTACTACGACAATATTCGGTTCGTGTATGAGATCGAATCGAAACTGCGCGAGCTGAAGCGGGCGAACACTCCCGCCGAGTCCGGGCCGGATGAAGGGAAGGAAGAACAGAAAGAAAATCGCAAGAACAACACCAGTGGGCAACCAGAACAGAGACAGGATCGTAACTATTCCCAGGAATACAACCAGCCGGTTTTAGCGGCACTGCGGTCCGGGGCCCCCATCATGCCGGTTTTGCGTGACGGGGTTGGGAATGCTCTACCTGCCGTGACTGTGACCACAAATCGGAGGTTTGTATGAACTGCGCCAATCATGCTGATGCGTCAGCAGTGGCCTATTGCCGCACCTGCGGAAAGGCACTGTGCGCGAACTGTACACGTCCCGTGCGGGGCGTGATCTATTGCGAGGATTGCTTGGGAGCGAAGATGGAAACGCCGGCTCCGCCGACCGCTTACCAGCAAGTCGTGGACCAGGGGTTGGGAATGAAGGTTCCTCCCGCCGCTGGCCCTGGTCAGGGTCCGAACCCTACTGTGGCGGGAATTCTTGCCGGATTCTTTCCCTTCGGCGTGGGTGCGGTTTACACCGGGCAATATGCCAAGGGGTTGGCGCATCTGATCGTCTTCGGATTGTTGTTTGCCGCGGCTGACGCCGCCGGCAATCATGACAACGATGGAATCCAGGCTGTTTGCATCCTGGGCCTGGTGTTCTTCGTCATCTACCAGATTATTGATTCGGTGCGCTCGGCGAAGGCAATCCAGATGGCGCAACCGGTGCCGGATCCCTTCGGCCTGGCGGCAACTTTTGGCGGCGGGGCTAAGATCGAGACCAGCAAAGTTCCGATGGGCGCAATCGTGCTCATTGGGGTCGGCGTGCTCTTTCTGCTGCATACCATGGGCCTGGGACTGGGTTTCGACCGCTTCTGGCCGTTGATATTGATCTTTATCGGCGGTTGGATGTTTGTGCGCAACTGGGGTTCGCTCGGTTCGCATGCTCCGGACTGTGATTGTTCGCGCTGCCGCACCCGGCGGATGATAGGCCCCGGGCTGGCGGGTTGCACAATGTGCCAATGTGCGCGGTGCCATGTTCGGCGGATTATGGGGCCGGTGATCCTTGTCACCATCGGCGTGCTGTTCCTGCTGGAGAGTCTGCACGTGGGGGACCTTGGCTTTCACCGCACCTGGCCGGTCATTTTGCTGGTGATTGGCGCGCTCAAATTGCTGCAGGGAAATGCCTCGGTTGAAGGACATACTCCGTTCGCGGGGTTCGGCGCCAAACCGTCAGTTGGCGGAGGGCCGAACCCTCCGGCGCCTTCGGTTCCGCCGACTCCGCCGGTGCCGCCGACTGGGGAGGTGAACCGTGGCTAGCCCGATGATGACTCCGCCACCACCACCGCCTCCGCGTATTCCGCATCGTTCGATGGCCGGGCCGGTGGTGCTGATCCTGCTGGGAGGGCTGTTCCTGCTGGGGACGATGGGTGTGCTCAATTGGCACGGGCTCTGGTCGCTGTTCGGTCGCTACTGGCCTGCCCTGCTGATTTTGTGGGGCGTGCTCAAGCTGGTCGAATACGAACAGGCCAAACGCTCAGGCCAACCGGCTCGCGGGATTGGGGTCGGCGGCGTTTTTTTGATGCTGTTCCTCATCACGGGCGGGCTGATTGCGACCCAATTATCACGCCTGGACTTGAAGAGTCTTGGGGAGCACATCCAGATTGGCGATGACCAGGATCTGGACGAAATTTTTGGCGGGTCGACGTTTGACTACAGCGACGAGCTGAGCCAGGAGATTCCGGCGGGCAGCACGCTGCACGTGAACGACGACCGGGGAACGATCACGGTCAATGTGGGGGACAGCAAAACCATGAAGGTTTCGGTGCGCAAGAAGGTCCGCGCCGAACAGGAAAAAGACGCCGAAAACTATAACGGCAAGACCAAGCCGCAGATCACCGTCGCCGACAAGGTCGTGACACTGAACGCGAACACCAAGGGCGCGGGCGACAAGGGCGTGACCGCCGACATGGATATTTACGTGCCGGCCAATACCGTGCTGGTGATCACCTCGGGCAGAGGCGACGTGACCGTGACGGGGATGGCCAGCAATGTTGAGGTCAACCACCATCGCGGCGAAGTCAACATCAGCGAACACACGGGAAACGCCACGCTGAACCTGGACGGTAGTTCGGCGCGGCTGCAACATGTGAAGGGCGACGTCGCGATTCAGGGTAAGGCAAACGAAGTGGACGTGGAAGATGTGGACGGCGCGGTGCATTTGAATGGAGAGTTTCAGGAGAGCGTACGGCTGGTGCGCGTGAGCAAGACGGTGAGTTTCCGCTCCTCGCGGACGGAAATGGAATTTTCGCGGCTGGATGGGCGGCTGGATCTGGATTCGGGCGATCTGCGCGCCGATTCGCTGAGCGGACCGATGCGCCTGACGACGCGGTCGAAGGATATCTCGCTCGAAGGCTTGTCGGGTGATTTGCGCCTGGAAGACGCAAACGGTTCGGTCGCGGTGGGACTGCACAAGCCGGGGAATATCCAGATTGATAACCGGAAAGGCGATGTGCAGGTTTCGATTCCGCCGAATACTCCGATGAAGGTGGAGGCGCGCACGCGTGAAGGCGACATTCAGAGCGACTTCGACGAGATCAAGGTCGACAATCGCGACAAGGAGTCGAGCGCCAGTGGTTCGATCGGAATGAATGGTCCAAAGTTGGTGATGAACTGCGACAAGGGAGCGATTGAGATCCGCAAGGGAACGGTTGCGGTGGTTGCTCCGGCTCCGCCGGTTCCGCCCATTGCGCCACCGAGCCCGGGGAAGGCAGTGAAGGCGCTGCCGGCTCCGAAGGCGAAGCCGGTGGAGAGCGAGAATTAGCTGTCGGGTGCCAGGTCGTGGTCATCAGTTCTTGGAATCTGGGTTGGGAGGGTAGAAGCTGTTTTCGCCAATTGAGTTCGCGGGGCGGCGAAACAGTCTCAGTTTCTTACACCGGTCGGAAGCTCAACGCCGCACCACGGACAAAAGCCGATCACGATAACCTGGCCTTTCTTGCGGCCTGTGATAATTGCGTATAGGCCTAAACGCACATCCAGGCAGCGTTCAGGAGTGTCAGCCGAATAATAGGCCACGTGAAAACACGGATGGGAACTCCACTCTAGGAGTGACGCACATCAAGGAACTGGAAAAGACTGGTCTGGCAAACGCTGCATCCAATTAGATGCGCGATGTGCTCGGATGGTGATAGCCCGTTCCAGTCCTCGCGAGTGATCCTGCGTTTCCACTCCTCGCGATCCACCGATCCGAACTCAGAACGCATTGCATTTTCAAATTGCCTGCAGGTCACAAGATAATCAATTACGCCATTGTATCGTGCCGAACTGTCGGAATATCCGCATAGCGCTCAATTGACGGGTCAATGTAACCGCGTGAGGGGTTGTATCATGATAGGCGGATGGGATTTCCTATCAAAATCTGTGCCGTCTGCTGGGAAGAGTTCGAGCTTCGGCCCGGTAAACCGGGCTTTGCCAACCGCTGTCCGGCGTGCTCCGAGCCGGAGCAGGTTGGCCCTGTCACAAAACGGGGCGCGGATGCCGAGGAGCGCAAGACTGCGAAGGAAGCGAATGAAGC
>DATDGS010000021.1:0-15500 GCA_036521955.1 Terriglobales bacterium | reverse complement strand
GCTCCTCCTCGAGTCCCACCGGGCACCTTTGGGTTTGCGGAAATAGCGGCGGAGACCCTACCTTGTACGCAATACCGATTAATGCCAACGTGATGACCACGGCGGCGGTCGCATCTACGGTGAGCGCTACTGCCACCCCATGCTCCCCGGTCACCGAGTTTTGCGTTAACGGCGGGTTGGCATGTACGTCTACGGCGGGTACCGACTACATGTTTGTTAGCCCTCAAACGGAGCCCGCTACAGGCGAGGTGACCGGTTGCACCGCCAGTGAGGGCTGCGTGATAAGTTATACGGTCAGCGGCACGACAGCCACTCTTAAAGGGGCGGGACCATTTCCCGGCGGCGCCAGCGGAATGATTGTCGATACCCAAAATACGACTATGTCAGGCACGCTCGAGCTTTACTTTGGAACCCTGAGTACTACTGGGAGTTGCGCAGGCAGCGGCGGCTTCGGATCTGGTACAGGCGGATGCGCCATACAAGCGTCACAAATAGCGCCGTAAGTCGCCCCTCTCCCTGGCAGTCTGCTTTGGGCAAAGGGGCTAGGGTATTTGACGCCGCTGCTAGAACATTTGCCCACCGCAAGCCCGGAGATGTATAGTTTCTGCAACCAAATGTATTACGAATTTCCTGCGCTTGTTAGGCAACCCTCGTCTGGAAAGAAACCGAGAACCCGTTTTGCGAGCTTGGCCTGAAATGCCAGATGTTTCAGCCGGAAGGGACATTGGGGTTTGACGCTGCTGTTCTTTGGTATATTTGCCTTCTCGTTGGTCGTGTCATTTGTGGCGACACGCCAAGTGCGAGACATAGCCACGCGCCGAGGATGGGTTTCCCTCCCGCGAGACGGCCGCCGTGTCCATGAATCTCCTCTTCCCCGGCTGGGCGGCGTTGCGATTTTCCTGGCCTTCTCCGTCAGTTTGAGCTTGTGGCTGACGCTCTCCCTCATATTTCCCCGCCTGGTCGACGGACTTGCTCCTGCCACGCTGCTCCGCATTTACGTCCCGGCCTGCCTGATCTTTTGTCTTGGCATCTATGACGATCTACACGGCGCAGGACCGTATTTGAAGTTTGCCGTGCAGGCCATCGCTGCTTTGATGCTCTTCACCGGCGGAATGCGCGTTCTCGGTCTACCGGTGCTGTTCGGCCACTACACACTGCCCTGGTACATCGATTTGCCCCTCACCGTGCTCTGGGTGGTCGCGATTACGAATGCGTTTAACCTGATCGATGGTCTGGATGGCTTGGCAGCCGGGTCAGCCTTGTTTTCGACGGTGGTGTTTTTTGTCGTCGCCCTGGTGAATCATTCCTGGCTCGGTTCGCTGATGAGCGTGGCGCTCTCCGGCGCCATCCTGGGATTCCTTCGCTTCAACTTCAACCCAGCCACGATTTTCCTGGGTGACTCGGGCAGCTTGTTCATCGGTTTCATGCTCAGTGCGCTGGCTCTGGCAGGCACGCAGAAAGCGCCGACGTTGGTCGCTGTTGCCATCCCGGTGGTGTCGTTCGGATTGCCAATTCTGGAAACCTTGCTGTCCATCCTGCGACGCCTGATCAGCGGGCGTCCGATTTTCACCGCCGATCGCGAACACATCCACCACAAGTTACTGGAGATGGGTTTTTCGCATCGCCAGGTGGTGATCGTTCTCTACGCTGTCTCCGCGATGTTTGCCATGCTCAGCCTGTTTCTGCTTTGGCCGACGGGCAGCACCCTGGGGTTGGTGCTGGCGGTGGTGGGGACCGGCATCTGGCTGGGCGTCCAGCATCTGAACTACCTGGAGTTTGGCGAACTAAGGCGGATGGCGCAGCGCACGATTGACCAGCGGCAGATCGTGATCAACAATCTTGCGGTGCGCCGCGCGGTCGAGGACCTCAAAGTGGCCGGCGATTTCGATCAGGTGCGCAGCATCCTGGTAGCCGCTTTCGAGAGCAACGATTTCGATGCCTTCGAATTGCACCTCAAGTCGCTTCCCGGCGATCAAGCGGCGCCCAGCGAAACCCACCGCCACTTCCACTGGAGCAAGTTTCCACACATGATGACAATTTCCAACCAACCTTCATGGAAGCTGACGCTGGACCTCGTGACAACTTCAAACCGACAACGGGGATCACTCGTCGTCTACCGCGCCTACAGCCGCCGTGATCTGCAATTGGATGTCAACCTTCTGACTTCCGAATTTCCCGCTACCCTCGCGGACGCGCTTGATCGAACCTTGACCATGCCCCTGGTTCTCCTGCCGGTTGCACAAGACGCCCCATCGCTGGCCGCGAACTTATAGCGAAGTTCTGAAAAACTCCGAGGAATTGTGCAACACCCTAGTCAGGGAGCGAGATTTTGAGGAGAAGACTTCCACAGCCGTCGCCGCGCACTCACATCAGTTGAGCCCGGTCTGTGTGGCTTTGACCAGGGTCGCCCCGGTCTTGGTCGCGAAGTAAATGCTCGAAGCTTCGGTAAGACTGCTGTCGTTATCCACGATGATGCCGCTTGTGCCTCCAGCAGCGGCCAGCGCGGTGCTGCCGGTATTGACGGTTGGAAAACCACCGGTGATGTCCAAGCTCATGACGCAGGCGGCAGTTCCGCCGCCGGTGGTAGCTATACAATTGTCCGTGACCCCCACGAAAATGTAGTCCTTCTGGAGCGAAGCGTTGTAAAACTCCGTAACCGGCGACGAGTCCGCCGTGCCGGTAGCCAGAGGCGCCGTGGTGTCGGCGCTGGTGTTCATCACGCCAGCGCCGTTGAATCCGACGCTGTAGAGGGTCGGAAGCGTCCCGGTGCCCGTTCCAGCGACGTACATAAGAGGTGTCCCCGATCCGGTGTACCAGGCGTTGTTAAAGTCCGGCTGGTACGGCCCTGTGTAGGTCGTGCTGGCCGCGCCCACGGGTACGGAGACTGTGCTCGTCAAACTCGTGGGGGCTTGCACGACTAGAGCGTTGGTCCCGTTCGAATTGAAGGAAGCGTAGACCATCTGATTGGTGCTATCGACGATAACTGGATTCTCAGAGGTGTCGCCAGTAGCCAAAACCGCGCTATAAACAACTGTTGGTGGCGTGCCATCGTCCGTCACATAATCGATACGACCGTTGCTGTCTGTAAAAAAAACATTTTTCGATACCGAATCGTATACCGGAGCGGAGGGAACAGCATGGATGGGGACGCTCCAAACGATGGTGGGGGTTGCAGCACCGTTGAAGACGTTGCTGATCTTGTATAGGTAGCCGGAGCCACTCCCGACCGTACTATAGGTAGAGGCGTAGGCAACATCGTTGGCATCGGCAGATGTGTAAACGACGAAAACGGAATTGGTCGAGCTTTGGTTTGTGGTGCCACCGTCGGGCGAAAGCACGACACTCTGGTCTACGGCGTTGCTCCCGCCAGTGCCAGGCACGACCGCGTTAGTCGCGCTGGTCCCTTCGTTACTCGTGGTGCCAATGGTCAGGACGTGGAAGTAGGAGCTGCCAGTAGTGAGATTCTCGACGTAGGCAATTTGGTTTCCACCCTGTGAGATGACCACGGAAGCCGGCACCTGTCCGGTGCCTGAGGCGTAGGCGAAGATCACCGTCGGCCCGGTCGAGCACAGCGCGCCAGTGCCGCCGCTATAGAGTTTGTTCACTCCAACGATGTTGGCTTGCCCGCCCGACGCAGCGTTCGAGGGGATACCGATCACCACGAAGTCGCTCGTGCAGCTTGGAGCCGCAGTCACGTCAAACACAAATTTGGCGGGAAAGGTCTGGCCCCCGCCAGGATCGACGTCGAGGGTGAAGGGTTCTCCTATATCTTCAATACCGTTCTTACTACTGTCGAATGTATAGTTATCGGGGCTGTTGCCCCAGATGTTGATCTCCAAACCGTTGCCGGTGAAGAGAAGCCCCCAAATATCAAGCACGGGGTCCATTGAGGGATAGAGAACATCATTGTATTCGAAGAACCCGCCTGGGCTTATTACTGGGGTTGACCCATCCGGATCCGGATACAGCGGGTACACGCCAACTTCGAGGCCGCCAGTCACGGTGAGGGTGCCGGCGGTGGCGAGGAATTCACCATTGCCCAGGTCCGTTGTGTTGAGGCTGCCGTACCCCGCATCGGGAGCAATGTCGAATGTAAAGTCGTACATCGGCTCAAAAGCGGACGCCCCCAGGGGCACGCTCCAGTCTCTGCGGCTGCCCTTGCCGGGCCTGCGAGAGTGTTTCGGCCACCAACCCTCCTGATGGCGGAGATACCAACTCTGCAACCAGCGAGGATCTGTTCGAACCCGAGCCATCACGGAAAGGTCTTTCGAATCCGGGTAGAGGACGTGATGGTGCGTCCAATCCGAAACGATTCCGAGCGGAACATGCGGCGCGGTCTGGCCCACGAGCACTTGCGCCGTCAACGCGAACACAATACCTACAGCAATACCTTTCATGTTCAGCTCCGGGAGGTTGCCAGAGACGCACGTATCCGGATAAGTCCTGGTACCGCCAGTGTGATTGTGCCGAGTGCCTTTTTCATTTTGCCCGGCATGCACCACCATGTTGCCTGTGCGGAGCAACTCGGGACAAGGTTACTGGAGTACCTTGCTGCGTTTTTCAATCGTGCCCGCAGCCAGTTTCTTAGATCAAGCCGCGCTACTGAAACTCTCCCGCAAAAGTCACTCCCGGATTCACGGGTGCTCAACCAATAAGCTGTGGAAGTGACGCTTCCTTTTCGATACCTGAGTTAATCTGAGTTAATATGGATACAACTTCCATGGATCAGAGCATTCGCGGATTGCCGGATCCAATTGCAGGGGCTCCCACCGGAGAGCGTCGCCGTCGTGTTCGTCAAAAACTCCACACTCCAGTGTACGCCAGCTTCAACGACCCGCAGATTGGCATGGTTGTGGATTTGAGCGAATTGCTCGACCTGAACGAAGACGGTTTTGCCGTCCAAACCAGTGAACGTCTCGAAGTAAACCGAGCCGTGACCCTTTGCCTCGATCTGCCTGAAACCAAGAGTTACATTCATAGCAGTGGCCAGGTGATGTGGAGCGATGACTCCGGCCGCGGAGGTATCCGATTTTCCGGGCTCTCTGAGAGTTCCCGGCAAATACTGAAAGAATGGCTTTTTGCGAACCTGCTGATCGCATGCTCAAACCACGCTGCTCGCACTGAGCAACGCGAGCGGTGCGAGGAAGAGGCATTCGCGCAGCCAGGGTTGGTGAGTAAAGCATCCAATGTAGTTCCGAGCTCGGATCAGAGCGAAATACCGTCTCCCGCAGACGCGGGGCTTGCTCCGTCTCCACAGGTGGAAGCGGTTCGCCGTGAGGTCGGCGAGATCGAAATTCGCGAGATCGAGATTCAGGAGATCGATGGCGACGTGGACGCAGTTTTGCAACGCATCACGGAGCGCGCCTTGAGTCTTACCGGAGCCAGTGGTGCGGCTCTGGCGTTGCTCACGAATGACCGGGTGATCTGCCGGGCGCGGGCTGGCGAGCCAGCTCCGCCGCTGGGAGCTCCTGTGGACGTGACACGAGGGCTGTCTGGAGAATGCGTTCGCAGTGGTCACTTCGTCGCCTGCGAGGATACGGAAAACGATCCGCGTATTGATCCGGAAATCTGTCGCACACTGGGAATCGGCTCGATCATGGCGGCTCCGGTCGTATCGAATTTCCGGGTAGTCGGCCTGCTGGAGGTTTTCTCTCCACAGCCGCGTGCTTTCACGAAGGCGCACGCGACGATGCTGGACCGGCTCGTCGAAATGGTTCCCAAAACCCATTGCGAAGAGGCGCAGCCGGGGAACGTGCATCCCGAAAATACGCACCCCGAAACAGCTCAACCGGAAGCGCCGATCGGGTCAGACGCTGCGTCAGCCGTGCCGGACTCACCCGTAGAGCCGGGGCTTGCCCCGTCTCCAGTGACAATGAAGTCTCGTGTGGTCGGCGTCGATGCGGCCGAGCTCGGTTCGATGCACGCGAATCGCGAGGCCTTGTGGGAACTGGAACCGGAAGCTTCAGAGCGACTTTCGCAGCCGATCCCTGGAGAAAGCGTTGCAGTGCAAGTTCCAGTGCAGGTTCTCGAGCCGCCGCCGGCAGCTCCATCGAACTGGTTTCATCTCGGACTGCTCGGGCTGGCCGTTGCTGTGGTGGCAATGGCCGCCGGCTATTTAGTCGGTCCCGCGATCGAGAAGCGTCGGGCCAACTCACCGCAAGCGTCGCAGCGGTCGCTGCAACTGCAAGTGCAGCGCGCGCAACTGCACTCCCTGGTCGACCTGCGAAAGCTCGCAGATCAGGGAGACGCGGAAGCACAATTCCAGATGGGCGTCCGCTACCATAACGGAGAGGATGTTCCGCAGGATGACACGCAAGCCATGCAATGGTTCTTGCGCTCCGCGGAACAGGGGTACGTTGATGCCCAGTCTCACCTCGGCGCCTACTATTGGGCGGGGCGCGGAGTTCCTGAAGATTTGTCAAAAGCCTACTTCTGGTCGGCGATTGCGTTCGCCGAAGGTGACGATAACAGCAAGTCTCGACTCGAAGGGCTGGCTTCCCAAATGACCCAAGCCCAGGTCTCCGACGCCCGCCAGCAGGCCGAAGTCTGGCTCCGCTCCCATAACCAGCGAGCGAAGTCCGAGGCGAACTAAAGTAGCACCGATTCTCCCTAGAGACGCGGCTTGCCGCGTCTTTGCTTCGTCTCCAGCGGCGGCCTTACAAACCACAGACAGACCCAATCCTTCAGTCGTAGAATAGTTGGGTGGCCACGCTGCGCGATATTTTGACGGCCGACGACCGCGTCCGCGAAGGCGACCCCGCCCTTTGGGAAAAGCTGGATCGCAATCGAGTGCGCTGCTACGCTTGCGGCCACTGCTGCCCGATTCCAGATGGACAACCCGGTGTCTGCAAGGTGCGCTTCAATCACGGAGGCACGCTCTACGTTCCTTATGGCTATGTTGCCGGAGTGCAGTGTGACCCGATCGAGAAGAAGCCGTTTTTCCACGCCTACCCCGGAGCTCTCGCTTACAGCTTCGGAATGCTGGGCTGCGATCTGCACTGCTCTTATTGTCAGAACTGGGTCACTTCGCAGGCGCTGCGCGACCCCGACGCCGTCTCACCGCCGCTCGAAGCCGATCCCGAACTGCTGGTGAAAGACGCGCTCGCCCAAGGCGCAAGAGTTGTAGTCAGCACCTACAACGAGCCGCTGATCACCAGCGAGTGGGCGGTTGCGGTTTTCCGCCAAGCCCGCCAGGCGGGCCTGCTGACCGCGTTTGTTTCAAATGGCAACGGGACGCCGCAGGTGCTCGAGTATCTCCATCCCTGGATCGATCTCTACAAGGTGGACCTCAAGAGCTTCGATGACCGCCACTATCGCCAGCTCGGCGGACGCCTGCAGCCGATTCTCGACACCATCCGTAGTTTGCACCGGATCGGGGTGTGGCTGGAGATCGTTACCTTGCTGATTCCCGGCTTCAACGATAACGACGACGAACTGCGCAATATGACTGCATTTCTGGTCGGTGTTTCGCCCGACATCCCCTGGCATGTCACCGCTTTTCATCAGGATTACAAGATGACTTCGCCCGCCGATACGCGTCCCGAAGATCTGCTGCGCGCCGCCGCCATTGGCCGTGAAGCTGGGTTGCGCTACATCTACGCCGGCAACCTTCCCGGTCGGGTGAAGGGTCTGGAAGATACTCATTGTCACCAGTGTGGCGAAACGTTGATCGAGCGCTATGGATATTCGATCGAAAAATACAAGTTGACTGCGCAAGGCGATTGCCCAACCTGCCATGCGCCGCTCCCCGGTCGCTGGTCGAAGAAATTTGACGGTCAGATTGCGGCCGCGCCTTTTCTGCCCCGCAGGCAGGCACAATTGGTTAAAATTCTCTCGCGACCCTAATCACATTCATGAGCAAGACAAACTGGCTGCGGGGAAACTCCGGTTTCGTATCAGGGTATCGCTTTAGCGATACCGTAAGTTTTTCGAAATCGGACGCCCCTTTAGGTGCTGGGCCGCGAAGATACACTTGCTCCGCCGCCTCAAGAGCGCTGCTTCTGGCTGCCTTATTGTGTTCGTGCATGGGCTGTTCTCCGCGTGACTTCCTGACGCGGCGGCTCGCCGCCGACTTGATCTCGGCGTCCGATGCATTCAAAGCGCCGCAAATGTTCTGGCTTAGGACCGGCGTCGTTTCCAACAAGGATTTCAGTTCTCCCGAGTCCATGGTGTTGCAGCGTCGCGGCTGGATCATCGGCACCGAGCAGAAGTGTCCCGCCGAAGTCGAACCCCCGCCCTGCTGGGACGTGGTGCCCACGCCGCTGGGAGTAGATACGATACGGCCGCTGATTTCGAATGCCCTTCCCAACAATGGTCCGATGGCAATCCAAGTCGCCCGACGCGAACTTTTGAGCATTTCCGGAATCAGCAAGGCTGGCAACTTTGCCGACGTCGAGTTTAGCTGGCGTTGGGTATCTATCAATCAGGTGGGCGCGGCGCTTTATGACAGCGGAGTGCATTACCGCTCGACTGTCGGATTCCGGGGCTACGACGACGGATGGCGCGTTGTGGAACAAAACGTGCCGAGCAACCAGCCGCTGGATGAGGCGCTACGCAATGCTCAACCGACGGCGCAATAACAGAATGTCTTTCAGGATGAAGACAACGCGCGCGGTGTATCCTCAGTGGTTCTTGAAAGTTGTTAGCGAAAGGTCTATGCGACGATCAATCCTGCTGGTCTCCCTGGTGTCCTTGATTGCCTCGATCTTCTCTCATTTGATTGTTGCCCAGGCCCAAACCACAAAGCCCAAGCTCACGCTCGATGAGTTCTTCAACTCCGTCAGCTTCACCGCGGTGAAAGTTTCGCCGGATGGCAGCTCCGTCGTCATCGGAACGGAGAAGGCCGACTGGGATCAGCAAATCTTCCGCAAAGAACTCTGGCTCTACCGGACCGCGGCCGGCGGCGGGAGTCTGGTGCAGTTGACGCAATCCCGGCATGACAGTTCGCCGCAATGGTCGCCTGACGGCCGGTGGATCGCGTTCCTTTCGGAACGCAAAGTCGCCGATGCCATAAATGCAGACGCGGACGACGGCGCGGAAAGCGCTGGCGGTGATAAAGGTAAAAATAAAGATACAGATAAAGATAAAGACGTCGCCCAGCTGTTTCTGATCTCACCCAACGGTGGCGAGGCCTTCGCCATCACCTCGAGCGACGAAGAAGTCCATTCCTTTGCCTGGTCCGGCGATGCAAAGGCCATCGTTTTCGCAACCCGTGAACCTTGGACCAAGCAGCAGAACGACGATCACAAAAAAGATTGGAAGGACGTGGTACGTTACCGCGGCGATGAGCGCGGCGACGTGATTTTCCGCCTCAATCTCGAGGACGCACTGGCGCGCCACGCCGCGCTCGGTTCCAAAGAGATCCCCGACGCGGAGAAGGATTCCCACGCTACGCCCGGAGCAGCCGCAATCGCGCGCATGCCTCTCCGGGTGGATCAACTCAGCATCTCGCACGATGGCCAGCGCATGGCGTTCGTGACGTCTCCGGTGTCCGAGCGTCAGGAGAAAGCTGAAGACATCGAACTCTACCTCGTCAACCTGGCGAACACTGCAGCGAACAAGCCAACGGAAAGCGCGCCCATCCGCCTGACCCACAACGAAGCCGTGGAGCTGAATCTGGACTGGGCTCCGGATAATCGCCATATATTTTTTCAGGTCAACCTTGGATCGCTTGAACGGAAGTACGAAGATCCGCAACCGCGACTCTACTGGGTCGATGCCGGCGACATATCCGACAAAAGGCCCGAAAAAGGAGAAGTCCAGCGCTGGTTTGCCGACTATCCAGGCGAAGTCGTGCATTACACGCCGCTGCCCGACGGCTCGGTGCTCTGCGCCTGCCGCATCGGGACCGAGGTGCAGTTGGTATCGCAAGCGAATCCGAAAGCCGCCATCGTGAAGCGCGAGGGATGGGCTGGAACCTACGAAATCCCCGCTGCCGCATCGCACAGCACACGCGTAGCGTTTGTATATTCGGCAATCGTGCGGCCCACGGAGGTTTATGTTGCCGACGGTCCCGACAAACTGACGCAGGCACGGCCCATCACCTCATTTAACAAGCTGTTCACCGAGCGAGAACTGCCCATGGCCAAGCCTTATCGCTGGACCTCGGACGATGGCACGCCGGTGGAAGGCATGCTGATGTATCCGCCAGGCAAGTTTGAGGCGAAGAACCTGCCGATGTTCGTGCTGGTCCACGGCGGGCCGCAGGATGCCGATGGCAACCACTTCGAGGCCGATTGGTATCAATGGGATCGACTCGCCGCCACCGCGGGCTGGCTGGTGTTCGAGCCAAATTATCGCGGATCGACCGGCTACGGAGACAAGTTTGCGCTCGCGATCGTTCCTGAACTTTTTTCCGGCCCCGCTCGGGATATTCTCACCGGCGTGGACGCGCTGGTGAAAGACGGCGTTGCCGATCCGAACCGGTTGACCATCGGGGGCTACAGTTATGGCGGTTATATGACGAACTGGCTGATCACCCAGACCCCACGCTTCCGAGCCGCGGTTACCGGCGCGGGTGGAGTGGAGAACGTCGCCGATTGGGGTAATGACGACTCGACGCTTGATGATGCTTATTTTCTGGGCGGGGTGCCCTGGAAAAAGCCTGATCGTTATAACAGCGAAGCCGCGATTTTCCGGATCGAGAAAGTACGAACCCCAACCCACATGGTCGCGGGGAGCGATGATATTCGCGTTCCGGTGTTGGAGAGTTATCTGCTCGATCGCGCTCTGCACGAGCTGAACGTTCCGAGCGAGTTGCTGATTTTTCCCGGAGAGGGACACGACCTCGAGAAGAATCCCTGGCACGGAAAGATCAAAGTGCGCCAAGAACTGAAGTGGCTGGCGAAGTATGGCGGCTTGACGGCTGCGGACTAAATGCTGTGCAAGCGGGGCTGCGCCCAACATGGACTGGTCCCCACACAAGCGGAGTCATGTCCTTCTCGTCATCTTCGCGCGGCGTTGGTTTGCAGTTGGGCAACTTTCGCGCGTGGGGAAGATAGCTGATAGCGGGCGATGCCCTGATAAAGTGCTTCCGCAATTTTTTGGCGGTAAGCCGCGCTCTGCAGATTGCGCTCATCCGCCGGACTGCTCACAAAAGAAATCTCGGTCAGAATGGCGGGCATGGTCGTGCCGGTCAGCACGGCAAACGCGGAGTCCTTGATGCCCCGGTTGGGAATGTCCGGGCTGCTCGCGGCCAGCGTGGCATAGAGAGCACGCTGGACACTTCCGGCGAGACGCTGCGACTCCTCGATCTTTTCGTGTAACGCTCCGGTCGATAGCGTTACCGGTGTCAGCTTCGGAGCGGCTCCATCGTCATGCTTTTCCACTTCCCGTGATCCCGGGGCCGAAAACAGATTCGTGTAGTAAGTCTCAACGCCCCGCGTTGCCGCCGAGCTGCTGTAGTTGGCGTGAACGGAGACGAACAGATCGGCCTGCGTCTGGTTAGCGAAATCGGCGCGCTGATCGAGTGGCAGGTAGTTGTCGCCGGTGCGCGTGAACATTACTTCTGAACCCAAGCGCGCTTGCAGCAACTTGCCCAGACGCTGGGTCACATCGAGCACCAGGTCCTTTTCCAGCAATCCCTGGCGTCCGACCGTACCCAAGTCCCAGCCGCCGTGTCCGGCGTCGAGCACGATGCGCAGTTTCCCGGTTCTGGCCGGTACGGGTTGATCGGATGCCGTCGCCGCCAATGCCGCGACCGGAGCCGTTTTCACCGAGGCGGGCGCTGCCGCTGGAGCTGGCTGGTTCGAAATCGAGTGCTTCGGAGCAAACTGGCTGGCAGCCAAAGTTTTCTCACTGCCGCGCAACTCGACCACCAGGCGATATGGGCTCGACTCCATGCTGACGGAGAAGTTCGATCCATCTTTGGTATCGAGCACGACCCGCGTTATGCCCGCGACGGGCTGAGCGACCCGCACACGCGTCAGCGAGGGATCTCCGACGTCCATCGTCTTTCCTGCTAATTCGGCGGACAAGCCTGTGTCGTGGAGATCGAAGTAGATCCGCTCCGGCGACATCAAACGATGTACTTCGTAGGGGACTTGGTCTTCCATGTCGATGACCACCGTGCTTCCCATGGAAGAAGACCAGTGACGCAGCCCGGTGATTTTCGGCAGCGCCGCCAACTTGTCTGCTGCCACAGCGGTGAGTGGTGCATCGGGAGCGGCCTTCGCAGGATCCATCAGATTATCGGCGACTGCCGGAGACAGAACATCCGCCGGGGGCGCGGGCGGTGCGGTCACCGATTGTGGCGAGATCGCGGTATTTGTCGCCGTGGTCTTTGTAACCGCCGTCCCATGAAACTGCATGCCCCACCACGCTCCGGCTGAAAATAGTGCGGCCACTGCCACCAAACCCATCACCACGCGCAATCCGGGGCGCGAACCGCCGGGAGCCGAATGGCGTTGCAAGAATGGCAAGAGGTGAATTGTTTTGCTGGAAGTTGCCGGCTCGTCGATCTCAACTGTGCCGTCCGCGAATGACTCGTCGGCAACGCTGCGCTCACGCAGTTCGACCAGGTCCGCGGTAATGACAGCCGGCGGCTCCAGCATTGCCACTTCCGCAACCAGCTCTGGAATTGCAGGTATTGCTTGTCGAACTTGCGGCGTCGCGGGACTGGAAGACGAAGCAACACCCGTCTTTGCGCTGGCGATGCTGGGCTCGACTTCCGCGACCTCAGGAAGTTCGATCGCCGCCGCGTCAGCAACCGCCGGCACTGCCGCAGGCGGCTTCGGGTTTAGGACTTCATTCGCCACATCCGACAACCAGTGGATGCGCCGATCCTGATCTTCGGGCTTGAGCGCAGAAAGAACCAGCTCAGAGAAAAGATCCAAACAGCGAACGTCGTGATCGGTGAAAGCCCAAGCAGTGGTTGAAAACGCCTGCAGCACACCCAGTTGCTCGCGCCGGCCACGCAACGGAATCAGCACGGTAGAGCGAGCGCCTAGCGCCCGCGCGAAGTCCAGTTCGACGCGAACGTCGATTTCGCAATCATCGCAACGAAGAATGCGCCCTGATTCCAGGCAGTCCTGCAGAAACTCGGATTCGCGGATCAGGTGAACGCCGCGTCCGACGGCGAGCGGTCCGGAAGCTGCGCGGCATACCATCTCCGGCCGTTCGTTCACCGATTCTTCCGCCAACGCGACCACGATGCCGTCGGCATTGGTGACGGCCTGAGCGCGGTCCGAGATCAATTGCAGTACTTCGTTCCGGATGAAGCGTTCCGTCTCAAACAGGTCGCCATCGGAGGCGCATCCCGCCGCCACGCGCCGGTTCCGTATCTGCTCGTGCAGGTCCGAGAAGGCAAGCAGTGCGCGCAGAGCTTCCTGGCGCGCAATCGATTCGAGGACGCGGTTGCCCTGTTGCAATGGAAAGCTGGGGTCGGCCGCCGGCGGCGCTTCCCAGTCAACGCGGGATGGATTGGCACTCATGCTGGCTCGGTCGGGACAACAAACAACCTGTGTTCATCGTATCTTTTATCGTATCCTTGGCTCGTCGGAAGGCTCATTGCCGGCCTTGGTTCGACCGGGTTCGACCGGCCAACCTTCAAAGGAGATTGTTCAAACCGCGACTCTCACCGGGAAACGACAGACACGACTCCAAACCTTAGCGTAATAGTCTTTGGGAGGGTGCCGCAATGTCCGTTAGTACATGTCCTTTTGCGGAACTGGGATTACACCCTGCGCTGCCGGATTCGCGGCCTGCCCGAGCTATGTCCCTTCAGATTTTGCCCTTCGTCCCGATTCATCCTATGGTTAGTCAGCAGCTTTGTAGAGACGAGGCTTGCCTCGTCTCAGGCGGCCCGGAGATGTGATGACCGACGCAGGCGAACAGGGAAAGCCCGTAAAACTGAAAAAGTACAACTGGTGGTGGCCCGGAGTCGTCGCAAGCAGCCTGGCGGGCGCGGCCGTGGTGGCGTTCCGAGGCTGCTGGCACCGCAGGATGAGCTGGCCGATTGGCGTGCAAGGATATTCCTACCAGGTTTGCCTGAGCTGCGGTGCCAAGCGGTTGTTCGACGAGCAAACCTTCAGCGCCTATGGTCCATTCCGCTATGACCTGAACGAACTCACCGCTTGGGAACAGTCGAAGAATCCGAGATCCCGTCCCGCTGCGGATGCATAGCGTCCGTCGTCATTGTCGAACGACCAACGCTCGACGCCCGCCGCGATCTGAGTTCGGCAGTTTACGGTGAAAACGACCTGCAATCGGCTGCGCTCACGCGCTCAAGCTCGAACCGGCTGGTCCTGGCCTTTGTACCACTCCACCGTACGGCGCAGGCCATCTTCAAAATTCACCAGAACCTTGTAGCGTAAATGCTTTTCCGCCAGCGTGATGTCCGCCAGCGAATGTTTAATGTCCCCGCCACGCTCCGGAGCGTATTGGACGCTGCCTTTGTAGCCGGTCAGTGATTTCAAAGCTGAGAAAGTTTGATTCAGTGTTGTCCGCTGGCCGGTGGCGCAGTTGAAAACGCGGCCGGCACACTCCGTCGCTGGAGCCGAGCAGGCTAACAGATTGGCCGAAACCGCGTTGTCGATGTAGGTGAAATCACGGCTGGTTTCGCCATCGCCAAAAATCGTGGGCTGCTCCCCACGCAGCATCTGCATGCTGAACTTGGCGAGCACACCGGAGTATGGTGAAGAAGGGTCCTGCCGTGGTCCAAAAATATTGAAATAGCGCAGGCAGACGGTTTCGAGGTCATAGCAACGGTAAAACGACACCATGTAAAGCTCGCTGGCCAGCTTGGCCACTGCGTATGGCGAGATAGGGCTGGGGGTCATTGCCTCATGCTTTGGAAGCGTCGGCGTGTCCCCGTACGCCGAGGATGAGGCGGCATATACAACCCGCTTCACTTTCGCGTCGCGCGCTGCAACCAGAACATTGACCGTGCCGTCGACATTGGCCTGGTTGCTGCCGATAGGGTCGAGCACTGATTTCGGGACCGACGGAATGGCCGCCTGGTGCAGGACGTAATCGACGCCTTCGCAGGCCTTATGCATGGCATCGAGATCGAGAATGTCAGCTTCGTGCAAGTCAAACTCCACACGCTTCAGCACCTCGGTCAGATTTTCGCGTCTGCCGGTAGAAAGGTTATCGATACCTCGGACCTGGTCGCCGCGTTCCAGCAAAGTGCGCACCAGCGAGGACCCAATGAAGCCGGCCGCGCCGGTCACTAGATACTTGGCCATATCCTCCTAATGATAACGGATGGATTGTCCACCACCACACGACACCCGTCACCGGAGTAACTCCTGCTCCGGAGCCCGGCAAAAGGGTCACCAGCCCTAAAATCCATCGAACTCGCGTGCCTGGAGCCTAAACCCGGACGCCGAACGACTTGAGCACAAGTTTCACTTTCGTGCCGACGGGAAACGTGGTGTTCATTTCCAGATAGCATCCATGCAGGCTCACATCGGTGAGGGTTCCCACACGCGCACGTCGCTGCCGTCGGCTCGAAACTCCACGCTGCCCGAACAACGAAGCCGTGGGCTTTGGCGCCGCTC
>DATDGS010000020.1:0-39987 GCA_036521955.1 Terriglobales bacterium | reverse complement strand
CCGGTTTGGCACCTCGATGTCGGCTCATCGCATCCTGGAGCTGTAGAAGGTTCCAAGGGTTAGGCTGTTCGCCTATTAAAGCGGTACGTGAGCTGGGTTCAGAACGTCGCGAGACAGTTCGGTCCCTATCTGTTGTGGGCGCAGGAGATTTGAGAGGGCCTGTCCTTAGTACGAGAGGACCGGGATGGACGAACCTCTTGTGATCCAGCTGTCATGCCAATGGCATCGCTGGGTAGCGAAGTTCGGTTGTGATAACCGCTGAATGCATATAAGCGGGAAGCACTCCTCAAGATGAGATCTCCCAACCCTTAAGGGTAATGAAGGGCCCAGGTAGACTACCTGGTTGATAGGCAGGATGTTGAAACGCGGTAACGCGTGTAGCTTACCTGTACTAATCGCCCGTTCGGCTTGACCATAAAATTTACTCGGTGCAGAAAAGCAGTTGTCAGTTCTCAGTTGCGAGTTCCCGGGGTTCTAGGTTAGAAACTGAAGTTAGAACCTGAACTGGAACCAGCAATGTTGTAGTAAGTCGTCCGAACCTGGATGACTGAGAAGCATCACTGATGACTGTGCGCCGACGAAAACTTTGTAGCAGAGGCGGGGCTAGCCCCGTCTCACCCAATCTATTCAGCTGTGAGGCTTCCTCCTCAAGCTCTTTGACAAGTTTGCAGCGAGGTCTTTGGCCAACGACGATCGACCAAAGACTATCGACCGCTGCTACAAGTTGTCGGTGATCTTACCGCGGGGGTTCCACCCGTTCCCATCCCGAACACGGAAGTTAAGCCCCGCTGGGCCGATGGTACTGCACGCGAAAGTGTGTGGGAGAGTAGGTAGTTGCCGGCATAAATAAAGGCCACGTTCAGAAATGAGCGTGGCCTTTTCCGTTAGTTGTGCATGTATAGAGCGGGGTCCCGCGACGGTCGAGCGAGTCCGGATGGTGGTACCCTTGCTTCATGTCTAACGATCCTGATGTGGGTCCTCAGCCTCCGAAACCTCCTCAATCGCGGCTGGCGGTGGCCATCGCCCTCAGCATCGTTATCGGGTTGCTCCTCGGAGTTCTGGGTCTCGGTTCCGTTGGATGGTTGATGCTGTCCCGAAATTCGGGGCGCGCTCTGTTGAGCCAATTGTTTTCGGCGGTGACCGGCAGAACGGTCAGCATCGACGTAAGCCAACCCACGGTGGTCGATCGCATCCAGCGCTTGCAACGGCTGGAGACGGTGGTTTATACCGTGGACAAGCTGGTGAGCGGGGCGAAAGAAAATCCCCTCTTGCCCGATTTTCTGGCGGGGGATCGCCTGCTGATGATGGTGCATGGCGAAGTTGTTGCCGGGATCGATTTCTCGAATCTGAAAACGAACGATGTGACCGTGGAGGGAAAGCAAGTTCGCTTGCATCTACCAGCAGCGCAGGTTTTCAGCACACGGCTCGATAGCGCGAAAACGCGGGTGTATTCAAGGCAAACCGGGTTGCTGGTATCGACCGACCCGGATCTGGAAACGCAAGTGCGCCAGGAGGCGGAACGTCAGATGCAAGGGGCCGCGTTGGCCGATGGCATTTTGCGAACCGCGCAGCAGAATGCGGCTTCGACCATCGCCAGCCTGTTGCAGGGTCTGGGATTCGAGAAGATTGATTTCGATTAGTAGGCAGATACAGCGGCGTGCCAGCAAATCTCATGAAAGGACAAGGCGCTCCCCGCACACTCAGGCGTATAATTTCCAGCCGAAAGCCATAGGAGGAGCTAACATGGCAAAGACCAAGCAGTTCACAATTTCAATTGAGAATCGACCAGGCACAGTTGCAGAGATCGCTCGCACATTAGGGAACGCCAAGGTGAATATTCTCGCTCTCCTCGGAACAGCGCAAGGGACAACGGGCACGGTAGAACTCGTCGTCGAGGATGCACGCCGAGCCAAGAAAGCGCTCGACCAAGCCAAACTCACATACAAGGAAACCGCCGCCGAGGAGCACGAGTTACCCAACAAGCCCGGCGCGCTGGCGGTGTGTTTAGACAAACTCGCCGCCAAAGGCGTCAACTTGAATACAATCCACGCCACGGCCGCGAAGGGCGGGAGAAAAGCAGTTGTGGTCTATACCGTAGCAGCGGAGGAAAAAGTAGCGGCAGCATAGGTCCGGGTGTCCAAAACATAGGCCACGTTGCGGAATGAGCGTGGCCTCTGCTTTCTGCGCATTACTCTGGAAGCGATGGCTGGCCAAACTTACAACTCTCCAGAGTAACTTGCGGGCTAACACTTAGGTAACGTCGTCATCCACCCTCCGTGCAACTATTCTTTTAATTGAGGGTTTCTATTCACATGAACAACACATTCACCAAGTTGCTATTGACGCTGGCAGTTGGCGGACTTATGCTTGCCGGTTCCGCTTCTGCTCAAACCTCAACCACCTCAGGCGCGGGCCCTGGCGTTGTCGATCCGGGTCATCCGCGCGTCAATCAAGTGAATGGCCGTGAAGAAAATCAGCAACAGCGCATTGGCAACGGCGTTAAGAACGGCACGCTGACCTCGAAGCAAACTGCTAACCTGGAGAATCGCGAGACCAACGTGCAGAATCGCGAAAAAGCGGATATGGCGAAGAACAACGGCCATCTCACCAAGGCTGAGCAGAACGGGATCAATCGTCAGCAGAACCGGATCAGTAAGAGCATCGCCAAGGACAAGGAATCCAATAAGTAATCTGTCGCGAGGCAGAACAGCAGAACAATGGAACGACAGGACAGCCGCACACTTGCTGCGGCTTTTCTTTTGCTTGCGCCGGTACGGAGCGGGCAGTGAAAAAAGAAAACGGCCGGAAGAAAACTCCAGCCGTTTCTTGGGGAAGCACTACAACCAAGACAACAGGTTTATTTCTTCAAAGTGCGAATGTATTTTACCACGTCGCGGATCTGATCCTTGGAGAGTTTGCGATCAAAAGGCGGCATCCTGTTCTTCCCCCTGCTGATGGTGGTGAAGAGCTCGTCGTCTGATTGTTTTTGCACGTCGGCCGAACCGAGAGCGCGCAGGTTCAGGTTCTTGCCCAGCATGGTGTCACCCGCTCCGTGGGCACCGTGGCAGGCCGAACATCTCGCCTTGTAAGTGTCCGCGCCACTGTCGGCGAGTGTGTAAGTGGAGAAGAGCAGCGCCAGCAGGACTAGGGCGAGCGGTGCCCGAATTTGACGTCGATTGCCAAAACGGGCGACTGACGGCGTTCGGTTTACGGCATCGCGGAACCGACGCCCTAAAGGTAAGCCTCCCGATATGCCCATTCCCCTGCCCCCCGAACTCTGATTTTACCAGTTCACTTTCAATGCAAACTGGAACTGGCGCGGGTCGTAGGCGGCGGTGGCCTGTCCGGAGTTGGTGAAGAGCGGGCTGACGGCGGCCACGTTGTAGCGGTTGGCGAAGCGCACATCGTCGAAGACCAACCATGGCGTGATACCTGCGTTGCGGCCGAGGTTGCCATCGAGAGAGGCGAGCGTTCCGGTGAAGCTGTAAAGGCAGGGCTCCTGGAAAACGCCGGTGGGAGAGTATTTCGAACTAACCGGCAGATTTCCGATCGCCGTACAAGCCGGGTTTATGAAGGTGTTGGGCCGCCCGGTGAGGGAAGACAATTGGTGGTTGTCGTCATTGCCGGTGATGATGTTGAAGGGCCGCCGCCCGGAACTGAATTCGATCGCGGAAGAGAACGTCCGGTTGTTAAAGGACTTACTTACGAAGCCGCTGGCGCTCAGCCTGAACTTCGAGCACGTCGTCAGGATGGGATACCGCTGATATGTACATCAGAAGAGGGTGTCTAGGCAAGCAATAAGGTGGATTGCCTGGAAGCGGAGGGAACCAGGGGGTGACAGTTTTTGTTCGGGCGGGTGTTTCTGATTTCGCTGGCGCATTGCATTTGCGCGCGCGTTTCTTTAGATTCTTGAAGCGAGGGACTCCTTCGAGGGATTAGTGTTGTGCCAGAAATATTTCTTGTGCCTTCTATTGTGATTGCCGCAAATTTCAACGGACATTCCATGACAGGAGAACTGCTGCGGGTGATGGTGTGTCCGCCGGGCAACGCTAGATGGGATAGTTCCGCAAAAGCCGCGGCATGGCAGGAACTCGGATTCCAGCACGCTCCCGATTTTGCGACGGCACAGAGTCAGCACGAGATTCTCTGCCGGCTGCTCCGCGAGAGTGGAGCCGAGGTTGTGAGTCTACCCGCGGGGAAATCGCTCACGCTCGATGCCGTCTATGCGCACGACGCGTCGCTGGCCACGGACCATGGTCTACTCCTGATGAATCCAGGAAAGAAGAATCGCGTGGCCGAGGCGCAGGCGCACGCAAGTTTTTGCGGACAACTGGGCATTCCGGTTGCCGGCGAGATAGGGCTGCCTGGGACCTCCGAATCTGGCGATCTCGTATGGCTTGATTCGCGGACACTGCTTATTGGGCACGGCTACCGGACGAACAAAGCGGGGATCGAGCAGATTCGGACGTTGCTGTCGGCGAAGCATTCTCCGAACAAGGTTGAGGTGATACCGGTGCCGCTGCCACACGGATCAGGCCCTTCCGCCTGTCTGCACCTGATGTCGCTGATGAGCATGCTCGATGAACAGACCATTCTGGTCGATCTGCCATGGCTGGCGGTGGAGACCGTCGAATTGCTGAATGCGCGCGGCTTTCGGATGATTGAGATTGAATACAGCGAGCGCGACTCGCTTGCCTGCAACGTGCTGTCGTTGGGTACGGCGCGTCTGATTGCGCTTGAAGAAAACGTCAAAACAAATCAGCGCATGCGCGATGCAGGCTTCGACGTCCGCACATTTCCCGGATCGGAGATCTGTATCAACGGGGCGGGCGGGCCGACGTGCTTGACGCGGCCCCTGTTGCGAAGGTAGCGGCAGGCGTAGGTCGCCAGACGTTGGCCGTTCGACCTGTTCGACCTTCATCAACTCGGCACCATTCCGCGCGACTGGTAGAATCAAAAGGAAATGCTTTTGCCGTTCGTCCGCGAACTTTTCGCGGAGGTGGAACAATTACCTGCTTTCACGCGTGCCGCCTCCCATCTGCGGGAGCGCGCGGGGCGGATCAGTGTCACCGGACTCTCCCCGGCCGCTAAAGCGCTCATCGTGGTTTTATTCCGACGGACGGTCGAGCGTCCGTTCGTGCTGGTGGTTGCCGACAACCGCGCTGCCGAAGAGTTGCTGCCCGTATTGCGTACGTTCTGCGAACTGACGGGAGCGGCGGATCCAGACTCGGTCGTTAATCTGCCGGCTCGCGATGTGCTGCCCTTCCAGAATCTGTCGCCGCATCCGGAGATTCAGGAAGAACGCGCCACGGCGTTGTGGAAGATCGCGACCGGCCGCGTCGCCATCGTAATCTCCCCGGTGACCGCGACCACAATTCTTCTGCGTTCTCCCGAGTACTATGCCGATTTGGCGCGGGTTCTGCGTCGCGGTGAGACCTTCGATCTTGAGCGACTGCTCGAACACCTGAACACGGTCGGATACAGCCCGACGGATGTGGTGGAAATGCCGGGCCAATACGCGGCTCGCGGCGGCATTCTGGATGTGTATTCGCCGGAAGCGGACCGGCCGGTGCGCGTCGAGTTTTTTGGCGATGAAATCGAGTCCATGCGCAAGTTCGATCCGGCGAGTCAGCGGTCTTCGAACCCAGTCGACGAAGCGCTGCTTCTGCCTTTGACTGAAACGTCGGTCACGGAGGAACTGCTCGGTTCGATCAACGCGCGGCTCTCGGGGAAACGCATCACGGGGGCGCCGGAGGTTGTGGAGCAGGTGATACGCGACTCCGGCGCGGGAATTTTTCCGGGATGGGAGTTCTACGCTCCAGTGGCGGGAGCTGACCGCAGCATTTTCGGGCTGCTTCCGGAAGCGCGCGTGATTCTCGACGAACCGGATGCGCTGGCGCTGGAGCTCGACAAAGTCTGGGCCCGGATCGAAGAAGCGCACGAGCGCAGCGGGGTGGGGAACCTGGTTCGTCCCGCCGATCTTTATCGGACCCCGGAAGGCTGGCGAGAAGAAACCGCAATGCTCCCCGGAGCCGATTTCGAATATCTGGCGATGACGCGCGAGGGGAGAACGGAGGCCACGTTTCTCTCGCAGTCCGCCACGCGCTTTCACGGTGCGGTACCGGCGATGATCGAACAGGTTCAGAAGCTGGTCGGAGGCGGCACGCAGGTAATTCTTGCGGTGCCGAACACTGGAGAAGTCGAGCGGCTTGCCGACATGTTCACCGAGTACAACGCTTCGTATCGTCTGGGAAGCCGCACGCGCAGCGGAGAAAGCTATGCGGACGAGACTTCTTATTTTGCCGGCGAAGTGCTCACCACCACGCTGCTGAAGGCGTACCTTCCCGACGGCTTCATTTTGCCAGAAGCACATTTCACAATTTTTGGGGCACGCGATCTGTTCGACGAATCGGACCTGGTGGCGTCGCGGCCGCAACGCCAGAAATCGAAAGTCTCGGCTTTTCTGTCCGACTTCCGCGATTTGCAAGTCGGCGACTACGTTGTTCACGTGGAGCACGGCATCGGGCAGTACCAAGGACTGAAGGAAATCAACCAGGGCGATGGCGCGGCGGAATTCATGCTGCTCGAATACGCCGACGCTGCGCGGCTGTATGTTCCGCTTACTCGCCTCGATCTGGTGCAGAAATATCGTTCGTCGGAGGGTGCGAAACCTGCCCTGAATCATCTCGGCAGCGCCGCCTGGGGCAAGACCAAAGCGCGGGTGCGCAAGGCGATGAAGGATATGACCGACGAATTGCTCAAGCTCTACGCGCAGCGCCAGTCTGCGCGCGGGCACATCTTTCCCGCCGACACCGAGTGGATGAAGGAGTTCGAGGACAGTTTCGAATACAACGAAACTGAGGACCAGGCACAAGCTATCGCCGACGTTAAGCGCGACATGGAGTCGCAACTCCCCATGGATCGACTGTTGTGCGGCGATGTCGGCTATGGCAAAACCGAAGTTGCGATGCGCGCGGCTTTCAAGGCCCTCGGCGATAACAAGCAGGTCGCCGTGCTCGCACCTACAACTGTTCTTGCCTTTCAGCACTTCGAAACCTTCAAGCAGCGATTCGCGCCGTTTCCGCTCACCGTCGAGATGATCAGCCGTTTTCGGACGGCCAAGCAGATCACGGAAATCCTACAGAAAGTGGAAGCCGGCAAAGTGGACATCCTGATCGGGACCCATCGCTTGCTGTCGAAAGATGTGAAGTTCGCTGATCTCGGCCTGTTGGTGGTGGACGAAGAGCAGCGCTTTGGCGTCCGCCACAAAGAGCGCATCAAGCAGATGCGCACCGAAGTGGACGTGCTCACCATGTCCGCGACGCCGATTCCGCGCACCCTGCACATGTCGCTGGTAGGACTGCGCGACATGAGCGTGATCGAGACTCCACCCAAGGATCGCATGGCGATTCAGACCGTGGTTGCGAACTGGGACGAGAAGCTCATCCAGTCCGCGATCGAGCAGGAACTCGACCGTGGCGGCCAGGTTTATTTCGTGCACAACCGCATCGAGACGATCTGGGAGATTGCCGCCAAGATCCAAACCATGGCTCCGAATTCGCGCATTGCGGTTGGCCACGGGCAGATGGGTGAAGGGGAGCTGGAAAAAGTGATGCTGAAATTTATGCATCACGAGGCCGATATCCTGGTTTCGACCACGATCATCGAGAACGGCCTCGACATCCCGCTGTGCAACACGATCATCATCAATCGCGCCGATCGACTGGGGCTGTCGGAACTTTATCAACTACGCGGACGGGTTGGCCGCTCGAACCGGCGCGCCTATGCCTACCTGCTTCTGCCCGCCGAAATTGAATTGACGCCCATTGCGCGCCGACGTCTTGCCGCGCTCAAGGAATTCTCCGACCTCGGCGCCGGCTTCAAGATCGCTGCCCTTGACCTCGAACTACGAGGCGCGGGGAATCTTCTCGGTGGCGAGCAGAGCGGCCACATCGAAGCGGTGGGATTTGAACTTTACACCCAGATGCTGGAACGCGCTGTCCGTGAAATGAAGGGTGAGGCGGGCGTTGAGGTCACGGAAATTCAGCTCAATCTCGGTCTCAACATTCGCATTCCGGCCGACTATATAAAGGAAGAGAACCAGCGGCTGCGGATGTACAAGCGTGTGGCAGGAGTGGAAACGGAGTCGCAGTTGCACGATGTCCGCTCGGAGTTGATCGATCGCTATGGCGAGACGCCCAGGGCTGTCCGCAACCTGCTGGCATATGCCGCGCTCAAACTTCAGGCGATGCGGGTCGGCGCCAACGGGATTGAGCGTAAGCGCGAATTCGTGAGCATCAAGTTCAGTCAGACGGCTGCGATCGATCCGGGTAAACTGGCGCGCTTTGTGGCGTCGCAGCGGGGTACGCAATTTGCTCCGGATGGGAGGCTCAAGTTCTCGATCAAAATCGACAGCGCCGAAGGAATATTGCAAACCCTGCGCGATCTGCTGGAAGAACTGGAAGCACGCGAAGAAGCGGTGCGTCAGCTATAAAACGCCAGCAGTTACAATGATTCCTCAAGGAGCCCGATGCACGACCGACGAACCAATCGCGACCGCCGTAAGATCCGGAGAGTCCGGAAAGCGGTTTTTCCCGCTGCCGGATTGGGGACGCGCTTTCTCCCAGCCACCAAAGCTCAACCGAAAGAGATGCTGCCGCTGGTCGATAAGCCCATCATTCAGTATGGCGTGGAAGAAGCAGTGGCGGCGGGATGCGACCAGATCATCATTATTACGGGGCGCGGCAAAAGTGCGATCGAAGATCATTTCGACGTCAGCTACGAGCTGGAAAAAATGCTCGAGGAAAAAGGCAAGCACGACGTGCTCAGGATCGTGCGCCAGATTTCGGACATGATCTACGTGGCCTACGTGCGCCAGAAGGAGGCGCTGGGTCTGGGACATGCGGTGCTTACCGCGCGTGAATTGATTGGTGACGAACCTTTTGCCACCCTGCTTGCCGATGACGTCATCGACGCAAAAGTCCCGGTGCTTAAGCAGCTGATAAGCGTATTTGACGAGAAACACTGTTCCGTGATCGCGACGCAGATCGTCGACGGGCCGGCGATTTCTTCTTACGGAGTGCTGAAGGCGCAGGAGGTCGCGGGCTCCGGCGGCAAACTCTACGAGGTTCTCGACCTGGTGGAAAAGCCGAAGCTAGAAGATGCGCCTTCGAATCTGGCCGTGATCGGACGGTACATCCTGACCCCGACCATCTTCGAAACTCTCTCCGACATCAAGCCGGGCGCGGGCGGCGAGTTGCAACTCACGGACGGGTTGCGCGGGTTGCTGCAGCGCGAGAAGCTGTACGCTTACGTCTACGAAGGCCGCCGTTTCGATACCGGCGACCGACTCGGCTTCCTCAAAGCCACGGTTGAGTTTGCGCTGAAACGCGAAGATCTGGGCGTGCAATTCCGGGAATATCTGAAAAAGTTGAAGCTGTAAGTGCTATCTGGGGCCCCACTTCTTCGTCCATGTTGTGCTCACTCTTCCATCGCCGAATGCATCTTCTTTGATTTCTCTTCCACGCCGCGGGCAAGTTTTTCTTTGTGCGTTGCCAGTTTCTTCGCAATCGCAGCATCCGCGAGCCCGATTATCTGCGCCGCTAAAATTCCTGCATTTGTCGCGCCAGGCCTGCCGATGGCGACGGTCGCTACGGGAATGCCCGCCGGCATCTGCACTGTCGCGAGCAGGGAATCCATGCCCTGCAACGAAGTCGAAGGGATGGGGACGCCGATGACCGGCAACGTGGTGTGCGCCGCGATTACGCCGGCCAGGTGCGCCGCTCCGCCCGCGCCCGCGATGATTACGCGAATGCCGCGCCCAGCGGCCTTGCGCGCATAGTCTGCCGTGCGATCGGGCGATCGATGCGCCGAAGTTACGTCGATCTCATATGCAATCCCGAACTCTTCGAGAGCTTTTCCGGCTTCGCGCATGATCTCCAGGTCAGAGTCACTGCCCATCACGATTGAAACTAGTGTTTTACTCATGATTGATTTGCATCCATCTCCGTTGAAGTTATAGATCTCAAGTCGCAAGGCAACGGAACGCTAGCTCTTCTTCAGCGCCCGCGCCGCAATGTCTTTGCGGTAGTGCGCGCCCTCAAAGTTGATCTTCGCACAAGCCTCATAGGCGCGCTGCACCGCCGTTTGCAACTCCGGAGCGCGTGCCGTTACTCCGAGCACGCGGCCGCCTGAAGTGTAAAACGTATCATCACGTTTCGACGTGCCGGCGTGAAAAACTTTGACTCCTTCCAACTTCGCGGCATCTTCCAGGCCGGTAATCCTCTTCCCCGCTTCATAGCTTCCGGGATAACCGCCTGAGGCCATCACCACACATACGGCTGCATCGTTCGACCACTTGAAATCGCCGTCGCTGGTACGCCCCTCGATCGACGCTTCCATCGCCTCGACCAAGTCGCTCTCGAGCCGCATCAGAATCGGCTGCGTCTCCGGATCGCCGAAGCGGCAGTTGAATTCGAGCACCATGGGACCGCGGGCGGTCATCATCAGGCCGCAGTAGAGAACGCCTTTATACTCCGCGCCTTCGGCCTTCATGCCGGCGACGACCGGTCGCACGATGTGGGCGAGCAGCCAGTCGCGCATCTGGTCATCCACGATAGTCCGCGTGGTGTAGGCGCCCATGCCGCCGGTGTTTGGGCCGGTGTCGCCGTCGCCCGCGCGCTTGTGATCTTGTGCGGCGACCAGAGGCGCTACCCGCTCGCCGTCGCTCACGACCAGAAACGAAAGCTCGTCGCCCTGGAGAAATTCTTCGAACACAACACGCGATCCGGCCTCGCCGAGCATCCTGCCGCTGAGCATTTCATTGGCGACGGTCGCGGCCTCATCCTTACTCTTAGCGATGACCACGCCCTTGCCGGCAGCCAGGCCGTCGGCCTTCACTACGATCGGAGTATGAAAGTGCGGCAGCGCGTCGTGCACCTGTGCCGGAGAATCGCAGATCGCATAATGCGCCGTTGGAACACGGTGACGTTGCAGGAATTCCTTGGCAAAGCTCTTGCTGGTTTCAAGCTGTGCAGCGGCCTTGGTCGGGCCGAAAGTGCGCCAGCCTCGTCGCGTGAATTCATCCACCAGGCCGAGCATGAGCGGCAATTCTGGTCCCACAATCGTAAGGTCGGGCTGAATCCGGTTCGCGAGTGCGCTCATGGACTCAAGGCTTCTCAGATCGACCGGGACGCACTCCGCCTCGTCGGCGATCCCGCCGTTTCCCGGCGCGCAGTAGATTTTCGTGACTCGCGGCGATTGCCGGAGCTTCCACACCAGGGCGTGCTCGCGTCCGCCGCTGCCGATGACGAGGATTTTCATAGTCGAGAACATTCAAGGGTAGGGGCGAGAGAAGATGATGTCAAACGAGAACAGACCGAGAACAGATTGCAGAGGTCAGAGGTTAGATTGCAGAGGTAGAAAACTGAACCGGCATTCGCTCCCGGTTTTCGCCCAAGCCCGTTTCGCTGCAATGGGTGAACCTCTGCAATCTGACCTCCAACCTCTGACCTTCGATCTCCGCAATCTTTCGGTTAACTACGTTTAATCCCGACGTATAATCTGCCAACGTGATCACAGTTTCCAAAGAGGACTACCTTAAAGCGATTCTCGAGGCCGAGAGCGAAGGGGAAACCGTCATTTCGGCGACGCTCGCGCACTGGCTCAAAGTTTCGCCCCCGGCCGTAACCATGGCTCTACGCCGGCTGAAGAAAGACGGCCTGGTTCGGGTAAATACCGACGGGCGCGTTCGCCTCACCGCTGCCGGGAAAAAGATCGCCCGCAAGCTGACGGTTCGCCACCACCTAATCGAGCGCATGCTCGCCGAAATTTTCGAAATGGAATGGTACAAAGTTCACGACGAGGCGGAGCGTCTGGAACATGCGGTCTCGCCTGATTTCGAGGCCAGGCTTCTCGCCAAACTCGGGCGTGGAGTCGCGTGTCCGCACGGCAACCTGACTGAACTGGAGAGTCCCGCCAGCCGGCGCCGTCGTGGCCTGCTGCTGCTGGCGCAGGCCGAACCGGGGCAGAATTTTCAGGTCAGCGGCATCTATGAACGAGATCGCCACCTGCTTGAGTTTCTGGAACAGCGCGGCATCCGGCCGGGAGCCAAAGTTCACGTCGCGCACCGCAATTACGACCACACGCTCACCCTGACCACCGGCGCCGGCCGCGTTTCGCTCGGTGTATCCGCCGCGGAAAAGGTTTGGGTTAAATCGGCGGACGGCAAGGGCCATTCCAAAGGCTGAGGGAGTCCGCGTGCCCTCGACAAATTGCCGCCATGGCATTCGAAAAGTCGCTACCCAGCAGTCACAAAAGTAATTAACCGTAGTTTACATCGTGATGTATACTTACGCTAATTACATGCGCCATCGCCCCCGCTTCTTTTGCACTGCATCAATTGAATGAAAGAACCAAAGATATTATCGGAGGCGCGAAGAGGAACCGTACCCCGATCCAGCCTCCTGAATAATCAGCCAACGTCGGACGCTGCCGTCGTCATCACGCATGAGGACATCGATCGAGCGCACGATCGCGAACGGGTTTCGGCGACGCGGGCGCGGCGCGGAATCCGGCCACGGTTGCGCTTGTTCTGGTTGCTGATCGGCCCCGGCATCCTGGTGATGCTCGGAGAGAATGACGGCCCCAGCATGTTGTCGTATGCGGCGACCGGTGCGCGCTTCGGCGTCGGTTTCTTCGTGCCGTTTATTGTGCTTACCTTCGCCATGGCTTGCGTGGTACAGGAAATGACCGTGCGTTTAGGCGCGGCCACTCATCGGGGACACGCGGAATTGATCTTCGATCGCTTCGGTCCGTTCTGGGGTTGGTTCTCGATGGTAGACCTCATGGTAGGCAACTTTCTGACGCTGGTCACGGAGTTCATTGCCATCCGCGCCGGGCTGGGATTTTTCGGCGTGCGGCCGGCGGTTGCGGTCTTCAGCGCTCTTTTGGTGCTCTCCGTCGCCCTCATCACGCACCGGTACTGGACGTGGGAACGGATCATTTTGGGTGCCGCCATGTTCAACCTGGTGTTCGTGCCGGTGGCGCTCCTGACCCATCCGCACTGGGGTTCAGTAGGTCGCGCATTGGTGACTTGGAGACCGCTGCCCGGCGGGCTCACGCAGGAGGCGGTTCTGATCCTGCTGGCGGACATAGGAGCGACCGTCACGCCGTGGATGCTGTTCTTTCAGCAAAGCGCGATTGCCGATAAAGGCCTCACCACCCACGACATCCGCTTCGGACGCGTGGACACGATGCTGGGGGCGGCTTTGGCGACAGTCGCCGCGCTGGCGACGCTGCTGGCGACGGCTCCGCTGTTTGCGCACCACATGTCCGCTGCGAATTTCGAAGCCGCCGAATTCGCCCAGGCGCTGCAGCCGTTTATTGGACACTGGGGAGCGGCGCTTTTCGCCCTAGGCATGTTCGAGGCAGGGATGGTCGCGGCAATTACCATTTCGACTTCATCCGCGTATGCTTTCGGAGAGGTCGCGCGGCGCCCGCATAGTTTGAATCTCCCCTTCAGGCAGGGAAAGTCATTTTATCTCGTTCTGCTGCTCGAAGCCGTAGCCGCTGCGGGGCTGGTCTTGATTCCCGGGATTCCACTGGTATACATCGTGCTGCTTGTGAACGTGATCGCCGTGCTGGCCATGCCTCCAGCGCTGCTTTTTCTGTATATGCTGGTGAACGATCGTGAAATCATGGGCCAACTTGTGAGCCCGCGGTGGGCGAATGTACTGGCTCTGGGGGTTGTGACCATACTGGTCGGTGCCGGGCTCTTGTTTGGAATCAGTGTGATTACGCCCAATGCGCTGGCGCTGGTTGGAGGCAGGTAAATGGAAAAACAATTCGATTCTCCGCCCGCCGCCAAAGTGAGTCGTGAAGAGCTTGCCGCGGTCATGACCGCGCTCGAACCGGACCAGCTCATTTCCACCAAGGAGCACCATCATTGTCCGCGCCGGCGGCTCACGCGGACCGAGAGGATCCTTTTCTGGGCGCTCAGGATTTACCTGGTTTTCATGTTCGGTGTGGTTGTGTATCAGATTTGGACTGGCGTCCGATAGAGCGAATCATTCATCACTGCGGTCTACTTCTTGAATTGCAACAGATCCCATTGGTTGCCGTAGAGGTCTGCGAAAACCGCTACTGTGCCGTAGGGTTCTTCGCTCGGCGGCCGTGTGAACTTTACTTTGCGGGCGATCATTTCATTGTAGTCACGCCAGAAATCGTCGGTGTGCAGAAAAAGAAAGACTCGACCACCAGTCTGGTTGCCGATACGGCTTTCCTGCTCCGGCGTTGCTGCCCGGGCCAAAAGCAAGCTTGTACCCTGCGATCCCGGTGGGGCGACCAGCACCCAGCGCTTGTTCTCGGTCAAACGAGTGTCTTCGACCACTCTGAAGTTGAGCGTGCCCGTGAAGAAGGCAAGCGCTTCATCGTATTCCCGGACGACCAGCGCGACATGGCCCAAGGTCTGCATCATGGTAGGTTCCTACTTTAATCAATCGGGGCAGCAGTCCGCATCCCGTCCCCCGGCCAAGCAGCGACGTTCGAACCGAATTACACTATAGAGTTCAGGATCTTATCGCTCCCTGGTCCTGTGCCGGAGCTGTGAAGGAAGGCCATCATGCCATCAAATAGTTTTGGTGCTCGTGCAACCCTCAAAGTCGCCAACAAAGAATACGAAATTTACCGCATCGACGCTCTCAACAAGCAGGGCATCTCTACCCGTCACTTGCCGTTCTCGTTGCGCATTCTGCTGGAGAACCTGCTGCGCACCGAAGACGGCCGCAACGTGACGAAGGATGAAATCCGCGCGCTGGCGGCGTGGAACAAAAATTCGAAGCCGGAAAAAGAAATCGCCTTCACTCCCAGCCGCGTGCTGCTGCAGGATTTTACCGGCGTCCCCGCGGTGGTCGATCTTGCCGCCATGCGCGACGCGATGAAGCGCCTGGGCGGAAATGCCAAGCTCATCAATCCCCTGCAACCCGCTGAATTGGTCATCGACCACTCGGTGCAGGTCGACGAATTCGGTTCGCCCCACGCCTTCGACGTGAACGCGCTGCTCGAATTCCAGCGGAACAAAGAACGCTACGCGTTTCTGCGCTGGGGACAGACTGGCTTTCGCAATCTCGCCATCGTGCCGCCGGATACCGGCATCGTCCACCAGGTCAATCTCGAATATCTTGCCCGCGTGGTTTTTGTTCACGAGGAAGGCGGGAAGCGCACCGCGTATCCCGACACGCTCGTCGGCACCGACTCGCACACCACCATGGTCAACGGACTCGGCGTGCTGGGCTGGGGCGTGGGCGGCATAGAAGCCGAGGCCGCCATGCTCGGACAGCCCGTATCCATGCTGATCCCGCTCGTCGTCGGCGTGAAACTTACCGGACGCCTGCGCGAAGGCGCGACGGCAACGGATCTTGTTCTGACCATCACCGAGATGTTGCGCAAGCACGGAGTGGTCGGCAAGTTCGTCGAATACTTCGGCCCCGGCCTGCAAGATCTGCCGCTCGCGGATCGCGCGACGATTGCGAACATGTCCCCCGAATACGGCGCCACCTGCGGTATTTTCCCGATCGACAAAGAAAGCCTGCGCTACCTTAAACTCACCGGGCGCAGCGACGAACAGATCGCGCTGGTCGAAGCATACGCGCGCGAACAGGGACTTTTTCACGATGCCAAGACTCCCCAAGCCGAATATTCCGAGTTGCTGAGTCTTGATCTTGCTACGGTCGAATCGAGTCTTGCTGGGCCCAAGCGCCCGCAGGATCGAGTAGTGCTGTCGAAGGCGGGCGAGTCGTTTACGCAGGCGCTGCCTTCGCTGATCAAGCCGAAGGCTAAGGCCGCCGCTACGGCCCCGGCCGACGTTGCTCGCAAGCAAGTCAATAGTTGGGAACAGGAAGGCGGAAGTCCGACCGCAATTGGAGTCGAGGACCCGAACGTCCACGAACACGTTTCGACAAACGGCCACGCGCTGCGGCACGGCAGCGTCGTGATCGCGGCGATCACGAGTTGTACGAACACGTCGAACCCATCCGTGATGCTGGCCGCGGGCCTGCTGGCAAAGAAGGCGGTCGAGCACGGTCTCGAAGTCCCGGCGACCGTCAAGACCTCGCTCGCTCCCGGGTCGAAGGTCGTGCTCGATTATCTCGAGAAGGCCGGCCTGATGCCGTATCTGGAAGAGCTGAAATTCCACATCGTGGGCTACGGCTGCACCACCTGCATTGGAAACTCCGGCCCGCTGCCGGTTGAAGTTTCGAAAGAGATCGACGACAAGAATCTGGTCGTCGCTTCGGTGCTCTCGGGCAATCGCAACTTTGAGGGCCGGATCAATTCCGAAGTCCGCGCCAACTATCTGATGTCGCCGCCTCTGGTGGTGGCGTTCGCGCTCGCTGGCCGCATCGATACCGACTTGCGCAAAGATCCTGTCGGAAAAGGCAAGGACGGCCAACCCGTGTACCTCGCCGACATCTGGCCGTCGCAGCAGGAGGTTGAAGCGGCGATGGCGAGCGCGATTACGTCGGAAATGTTCCGCAAAAGCTATGCCGAGGTGTACTCGGGAGACGAGCGCTGGCGTGGGCTGCCCGTTCCGAAGGGCGAGACTTATACTTGGGAAAACGACTCGACCTACATTCGCCGAGCGCCGTATTTCGATGACATGGCGCTCAAACCGTCGGCCATTGATGACATCAAGGGCGCGCGCGTGCTGGCCGTGCTCGGCGACAGCGTCACCACCGATCACATTTCGCCTGCCGGCTCCATTAAGAAAGATGGCCCTGCCGGCAAATACCTGATTGCTCACGGCGTGCCGCCGGCGGATTTCAATTCTTACGGATCGCGTCGCGGCAACCACGAGGTCATGGTGCGCGGCACGTTCGCCAACGTCCGCTTGCGAAATAAGATGGTGAACACCGAGGGCGGATTCACCCGCCATTTGCCCGACGGCGCGGAGCTGTCGATTTTCGACGCGTCCGAAAAATACCATGTCGAAAAAGTGCCGCTCGTGATTCTCGCGGGCAAGGAATACGGCTCTGGGTCTTCACGTGACTGGGCGGCCAAGGGACCGCGTTTGCTTGGCGTACGCGCCGTGATTGCGGAAAGCTACGAACGCATCCACCGCTCGAACCTGGTCGGTATGGGCATCCTGCCGCTGCAGTTCTTGCCCGGAGAAAATGCCGAGACGCTGAAGTTGACCGGCGAAGAAGTCTTCGAGATCGCGGGGATTCGCGGTGTGGTTCAAAGCTTTTCTTCGGGAGGCAAGATTACGGTGCGCGTCAAGGGCGGGAAGACGGCGGAATTTCAGGCTATCGTCCGCATCGATACCCCGCAGGAAGCTCTTTACTACGCCAACGGAGGCATCCTGCAGTACGTGCTGCGGCAGTTGTTGGCGGGGAAAACCCAGCCGGAGGCGGTTACCGCCTAGCTGCCGAGCTGCGTTCGACGAGACGGGTCCAGAGCGAAGTTGAATGAGGGGCTATCCCAGCGTGGATCAAGCGCGTCGCGTGCTAATCTCAAAACTCCATGTCCGTCGCAGCCCAATACATTCCTGCTGCTTATAGTCTGACCGCATTTGGTGTCTGGGGCGCCAGCGATTTTCTGGGCGGAGTGGGCGCGCGGCGGGCGAACGCGTTTCTGTTTACGGCCATTGTGCATCTCAGCGGCTTGGTCGCGGTCGGCACGCTGGCGCTGATGACCGGCGCGCTATTTCCCGGAAACGCCAACCTGGCGTGGTCGCTGCTCGCAGGTTCGCTGGGAGGCTTGGCTTTGGCCTTGTTCTATCGTGCATTGGCCCGCGGAAATATGGGACTGGTCGCGCCTGTGGCTGCTGTTCTCGGCGCCGCGATTCCCACCATCGTGACGGCTTTCGCGGAGGGCTTCCCGAGCTATCAGCATCTATTCGGTTTTATGCTCGCGGGCATTGGTGTCTGGCTCATCTCACGAACCGAAGCTGGCGTCGAACGTCCCGACGGCTTGGGCATGGCCGTGCTCGCCGGAGTTGGTTTCGCTGGTTTTTATCTCTGTATCCACCAGGCAGGCGGCGCCTCTGTGCTATGGATTGCCACCTGCTCGCGCTCCGGTTCCTTGCTGGTCACGGGAGTTATAGTCCTATTCGGAAGACACCTCCGCCGCGTGCCCGCGCCGGTGCTGGGCATTGCCGTGGTTGCGGGAATTCTCGACATCACTGGAACCGTCGTTTTTGTCCGCGCCTCTCAAATCGGACGTCTGGACGATGCGGTTGTGATCAGTTCGCTCTATCCCGCCGTCACCGTTCTACTGGCTCGCATTTTTCTGCACGAGCACTTCAGCCGCTCCCGTACTATCGGGATAGTCGCCGCGCTGGCAGCGGTGCCGATGATCGCGGGATAAAGATCGCGGGATGAGGATCTGGGAATGAGAAGATGGCGGTGTACCATATTCCGGAATATGGAATGTCGGGAAAAGATTGTCGAGAGAAGGTGATCTGTGCCCTTGCTTGAAGTTCGCAACCTGACCAAGATTTTCGATCTCGCCGAATCCCCGTTCGGCAGCCGCCGCTCGGGCGAGTTCTTCGCCGTCAACGATGTGACACTCGAAATTCACCACGGCGAAACGCTCGGCTTGGTCGGCGAATCCGGCTCTGGCAAAAGCACGCTCGGACGCTTGATCCTCCGCCTCATCGAGCCGACTTCGGGCGCCATTCTTTTCGATGGTATCGATCTGTTGAAGGCGAACGGCTCCGAATTACGCCGTCTTCGCCGCGACATGCAGATCATCTTCCAGGACCCGTTCGGATCGCTCGACCCGCGCTACCACGTGCAGGACGTGATCGCCGAGCCGCTTGTTCTTCATCAAGAAATTATCGGAGAAAGCCTGAGCAGCGATGCCCGCCGCCAGCGTGTGCGTGAGCTTTTGCGTGCCGTGGGAATGGACGAATCCGCCATGCCCCGTTATCCACACGAGTTTTCCGGGGGTCAGCGGCAGCGCATCGGCATCGCTCGCGCTCTCGCTCTGCGCCCGAAGTTCATTGTCGCCGATGAACCGGTTTCCGCTCTCGACGTCAGCGTGGGTGCGCAGATCGTGAATCTTCTGCAGCAACTGCAGCGCGATTTCGGCCTCACTTATTTGTTCATTTCACACTCCATGCCGGTGGTTCGTTACCTTTCGGCCCGCATCGCAGTGATGTACCGTGGCCAGATCGTTGAGCTTGGAACCACCGAGCAGATCACCGCTCTACCGCAGCACCCTTACACGCGCAAGCTGCTGGCCGCCACGCCGGAGATGGCAGCGTTGTAGTATCGCATCGCTTCCTGTTGTCATTACGTCGGAAGGAAACTACAATCGCCTCCTGTTTCAGGGAGAAGATATGGCCACCAATCCCCCCGTGCCACTGCAGTCGCAGCAGCCAACTCAGCCGTCGCAACGATTGCAGGAACCAGCGCCACTGTCTGAAGGGCAGCGCCTGATCAACACCTTCTTTGCGCCCAGCAGGACGTTCACCGATCTCCGGAAGAACGCCAGTTGGTGGGCGCCGTTTCTGATCATTGCGATCGTTTCTGTGATGTTTATCTATGTGGTCGATCAGAAGGTTGGTTTTCCCAAGGTAGTGGAGAATCTGATCCAGTTACAGCCCAAGCAAGCCGATCGCATTGACCGTATGCCGGCCGATCAACGCCAACGGGTCATGCAGCAGCAGATCACGCTTACCAAGATGATCTCGTATGCTGTTCCGATCATTGCCCTCGGCATATATGCAGTCTTCGCGGGCGTTCTATTCGCGACCCTCAAATTTGGCGCCAGCGCTGACTTGAAATTCAAGACTCTATTTGCGCTGGTTGTATACACCAGACTGCCGCTGCTGCTGTCGACGTTGCTGGCAATCCTGTCGCTTCTGGCGGGAGTCAGCGGCGACGGATTCAACATTGAGAATCCTGTCGCCACCAATCCCGGATATTTCATTGGCCCAGACGGCTCTGCGGTGCTGCGCACCTTGTTGACGCCGTTGGATGTCTTCAGTATCTGGACCTTGATCCTGACCGCCATCGGCATCACTTGCATCAGTAAGGTCAAACGCGGGACCGCATTCGCCGTGGTGTTTGGATGGTTCGCCATCGTGGTGTTGGTTCGGGTTGCCTTTGCCGCGGCGACTTCCTGAGCGTCGCAAAAGCCCGAGACTTGACTCCTTAAGCTTTGAGATTGGACGTGGGGTGGTGGGTCTTCGCCCCGCTGAACGGAGCAGAGCTCCGTACCCACACGAGCATTTACAATTGCTCCGCTGCCATGCGCACCGCGGACGTCGTTCTCATCGGCGGAGGGATTGTCGGCTCCAGCATCGCCTACCACCTCGTCGCCGCAGGCTGTAAAAGCGTTCTCGTGATTGAGCGCGAGACCGCGCAGGGCAAGGGATCCACGGGTAAGAGCATGGGCGGCGTGCGCGCTCAGTTCTCGACGCCTGTCAACATCCAGATGTCGCTTTACTCGATCCCGTTTTATGCGAGCTTCGAAGAGCGGCTCGGCTATCCGTGCGACTACTGCCCCCAGGGATACCTTTTTTGCGCGACCAACGAAAAGCACATGGCCTACCTGCGCGCCAACCACGAAAAGCAGATTGCCATGGGACTGAAGAACGTGCGCCTCGTCGTCGGCGATGAAATCCGCAGCCAGTTTCCGCAACTCCGCGGCGATGACATCGTCGGCGGCAGTTTCTGCTCCACCGATGGTTTTGTCGACCCTTACAGCGCCATGATCGGCTTCATGACCTGGGCGAGCGATCACGGCGCCACGCTCTGGAAGAACGCCAGCGTGACTGGAATCACGCGCAATATAACTGGCGATATCACTGGCAAAGACGCAACCTTCGAAGTCGCGACCACGCGCGACAACGTTTCTACTCGCACGGTCGTCAACTGCGCCGGACCATGGGCGGCTTCGATTGCGAAGATGGTTGGCATCGATCTTCCCGTCGAACCGCTGCGTCGCATGCTGGTCCCGACCGAACCGTTCGACCAATTTCCGCACACCGCGCCGATGATCGTCGACATGTCCACGGGCTTTCACTTCCGCCCCGAGAGCCGTGGATTCCTTCTGGCTTGGAACGATCCGGAAGAAACGTCCGGCTATAAAACCGATTTCGACGCGAGCTTCATCGAGAAGATCCTGACGCGCGCTGCAGATCGGGTGCCCGTCTTCGAAAATGTCGCGATCAATCCCCAGCGAGCATGGGCTGGCCTCTACGAAATGACGCCTGACCATCACCCAATTCTCGGCGAATCTCCGGAGGTTCCCGGTTTCTTTTTCGCCAATGGTTTCAGTGGACACGGCGTGATGCACTCGCCCGCCACCGGGAAAATCCTGGGCGATCTGATTCTGACGGGGAAGACCGGCCTGATCGACGCCTCCCTGTTGAATTTCTCGCGTTTCGCGGAAGGGCGGATGATTCATGAAACGGCCGTGCTCTAGTTGGCGACGACATCATTTATGATGACCTCGAAAAGAAACTAACCACAGGGGACACAGAGAAACACAGGGGAAACAGGAACGTGTTGCCGGTATTACTCTGTGGCCCCTGTGGTTAAGGTTTTTCGCCCACGACATGCCGCAGGAACTCAACTACTGGCTAACCACGATTCAAATGCCCGCTCCCCCGGCGCAGCCATTACCGGAGAGCGTTGACGTCGCTATTATCGGCGCCGGATTCACCGGACTCTCCGCCGCGCTCTCTCTCGCTAAACGCGGCGCAAAAGTGGTCGTGCTCGAATCGGAGACCATAGGCTGGGGCGCGAGTTCGCGCAACGGCGGCATGGTGCTCACCGGATTCAAGCTCGGTGTCAACAAACTCATCTCGATGTATGGCCGCGACCTGACCCGACGCATGTACGCCGCGTCGCTTGAGACCATCGATTCTGTCGAGCGCATTGTGAAAGAGGAGAACATCGCCTGCGATTTTGCCCGCACCGGACACCTCGAAGTCGCCTGCAAAGATGCGCATTTCGATGACTACGCCCGCCAGGTTGAAGTGATCGCGCGCGAATTCAATCACCATCTGCGCGTGGTGCCCCGCGACCAACTGCGCAGCGAAATCGGTTCCGACATTTATTACGGGGGCATGGTCGACGAAATTTCAGCCGGCCTCAACCCCGCGCGGTACGTTGCCGGACTCGGCGTGGCCGCCATGCGCGCTGGTGCCCAGATCTGCGAACGCACGAAACTGCAGAGCGTTGACCGCGACTCACGGAAGACCGCATCCGGCTTCAAACTCACCACCTCACGCGGAAGCTTATGGACACTCAACGTGTTCGTCGGAACCAGTGGCTACACGGGTGCGGCGACTCCCGCGCTACGTAAGAAAATAATTCCCATCGGGTCGTTCATTATTACAACCGAAGTGCTCTCTGAAGCGCTCGCCCGTGAACTCAGTCCGCGCAATCGTCAGATCTACGATTCCAAAAACTATCTTTATTACTATCGCCTCACTCCCGACAATCGAATGTTGTTCGGAGGCCGCGCGGCCTTCTATCCTGAGACAGATCAGACCATTCGCAGGAGCGCGGAAATTCTGCGTCGCGCCATGATCGACGTCTATCCGCAACTGCGCGACACGAAAGTCGAATACGTCTGGGGCGGTACGCTCGATTTTTGTTTCGACATCATGCCGCACGCCGGCCAGATTGATGGCATCTATTTCGCGGTAGGATATGCTGGACACGGCGTCGCCATGGCCACGTATCAAGGCCAGAAAATGGCCGAATGGATTGCCGAAGGGAAGAAGACCGACAACCCCTTCACGGAGATCGCATTCCCGGGCGCCCCGCTCGGCCTGTATAACGGCAAGCCGTGGTTTCTGCCCCTCGCGGGGGCGTACTACAAGGTGCTGGACTGGGTGTCGTGAGACCTAACAGCTGAGACCTTCTTTCCAGGAGAACCGCATGCCGATCTTTGGTCTTATCGAATACACCGACGCCAGCCCCGAAGTGAGGGCCATTTACGACGACATCATGGCCACGCGCAAGACCGACTGGATCAATAATTTCTGGAAGGCGATCGCGCACGACCCAGTCATGCTCAAGCGGACTTGGGAAGACATTAAGCAGATCATGGCTCCGGGAGCACTCGACCCGCTTACCAAAGAAATGATCTACGTCGCCGTCTCGGTCACAAACCAGTGCGAATACTGCATTGCCTCGCATACCTCATCCGCGAAAAACAAAGGTATGACCGACGCCCAATTCAAAGAGTTGATGTCGGTGGTCGGGATGGCGAACGAAACCAATCGCCTGGTCGCGGGATACCAGGTGGAAGTTGACGAACGCTTCAAACCGCAAACCGGAAAATGAAGCACGTCTCAGTCGCGGGAGTCAGGTCCCGGGAACGAACTTGAGCCGCCTTTGGTTGTCCTGAGACCGAAGACCAACACCTGGGATCTTTCTTGTTGATAACGAGCCCTGACGAAGTTCTATAATCATTAAGCTTGAATCAGGATGTGAAGCAAGATTCGAATCTTCACACCGGGGTCCAACACTCGAATCACTAGACACAAATCACGAGAGACTGCGGATCACGAGCGCACTCGAAAGAGGTGAAGTATGGCCGAGATGACGTTGATTCCGGTTGCAACCCACGGGTTTTTTCTGGACGGGAGGTGGTTGGAGGAAGGTGACCTCGTCGAAGTGCACGCGCCTTACGACGGCGCGCTCATCGCGCATGTCCACCAGGGACGCTCCGAACACGCAGAAGCCGCCATTGCCGCCGCCGTCAAGGCGTTCGGAACCACCCGGCGGCTGCCCGCCTTCGAACGTCAACGAGTTCTGCGACAGATTGCTATCGGCATTCATGATCGCAAGGAAGAGTTTGCTCGCACCATTGCGCTGGAAGCGGGCAAACCCATCAAGAGCGCGCGCACCGAAGTGGACCGCGCTGTCTTCACCTTCAACATCGCCGCCGAAGAGACGGTACGCGGCTACGGCGAATATTTGCCCCTTGATTGGCAGCAGTCGACCGCCGGCCGTTGGGGTATCGTCAAACGTTTTCCTCTCGGTCCCGTCGCCGGTATCACGCCCTTCAATTTCCCCTTGAACCTGGTTGCCCATAAAGTCGCGCCCGCCATTGCCGCCGGTTGTTCCATGGTGCTCAAGCCCGCGCCCCAGACTCCGCTCACTTCGCTTCTGCTGGCGGAAGTGATCCAGCAAGCGGGATGGCCCGATGGCGGATTCAATACGGTATTGCTCTCGAACCAAGATTCCGGGCTGCTGGTTACCGATGAACGCATCAAGCTCGTCAGTTTCACGGGCAGCGCAGCGGTCGGCTGGGCTATCAAGAACAACGCGGGAAAGAAAAAAGTTGTTCTCGAACTCGGAGGAAATTCGGGTGTTATCGTCCACAGCGACACCGACCTCGCCTATGCCGCCGAACGCTGCGTCACCGGAGGCTTTGCGTACGCGGGGCAGTCCTGCGTTTCCGTACAGCGCATTCTGGTCGAGCACTCCGTTTACGGAAAATTCACTGAACTGTTCCTGGAGGGCGTCCGCAAATTGAAAGTCGGAGATCCGCTCGACGAATCAAGCGATCTCGGCCCGCTCATCGGCGAAAGCGACGCGATCCGTGCTGCGGACTGGGTGCAAGAGGCGGTTCGCGGTGGTGCGCGCTTGCTTTGCGGCGGCAACCGCAAGGGCTCGCTGTTCGAGCCCACCGTGCTTACCGGCACCAAGCCCAATATGAAAGTGAATGGCCAGGAAATTTTTGCGCCGGTCGTGACCGTGGAGCCCTACAACGATTTCGCCTCCGCGCTCAAGCAGGTCAACAGTTCTGCCTACGGCCTGCAGGCCGGGCTTTTCACTCGCGACGCCAAATTGATATTTCAGGCATATGACGAACTCGAAGTCGGAGGCTTGATTGCCGGCGACGTTCCCACTTTTCGTATCGACCACATGCCTTATGGAGGCATCAAAGATTCTGGACTAGGCCGCGAAGGCCTGCGCGATGCGATTCAGGAAATGACAGAGCCGAAGCTGCTCGTCATGAATTTACGCTGACGATTTTCCGGCGCTGATTCCCGGAAACTCATGCTTGTGCAATCGCGATCTCCTGAGAGCAACGAAGAAAAGTTGGTCTAAGGTGTTTCCAAAAGCCGATCAACTGTATATACTCACGTGTTTCAGTGCCCTGCGTCACAGAGCTGCGTGACGTGATTTCACACCATCAAGTTCAGCCGGGAGCGGCGCGGACCGCGCCCGCCAGCAATCGACGCGATCTTCAATGCAGATTTTTCCACGCAGCACCAATGCAATCTCCCGGGCCTCGCTGTTTGGCCCGGTCTTCGTCGCCGCAGCTTTGTTCTGGGGGCTGGTACAGCTCCAGCGCTCGCCCTACATCACCTACGCGGGAGTTAGAAAGTCGCAGCCGGTTCCCTTCAGTCACCAGCACCACGTGACCGGACTTGGCATCGACTGCCGCTACTGTCACACTTCGGTGGAACAGTCAAGTTTCGCGGGAATTCCACCCACCAAGACCTGCATGAACTGCCACTCGCAGATCTGGACGAACGCTGCGATGCTCGAGCCGGTTCGGGCCAGCTACCGCACCGGTCAGTCGATCCAGTGGACGCGCGTCAACCAGCTGCCCGACTTCGTTTATTTCAGCCATAACATTCACGTCACCAAGGGCGTTGGCTGCAACGACTGCCACGGACCCGTGGACCAGATGCCGCTCATGTATCAACAAGCATCGCTACAGATGGAGTGGTGTCTCAACTGCCACCGTGCGCCACAAGACGTTCTGCGCCCGCGCGACCAGGTATTCAACATGCGCTACCAGCAACCCACCGCATCGCGGCCGGTACAGATCGACGGCATGAGCTACACCGACCAGGACTCGCTCGGTTCAGCCCTGGTGAAGAAATACCAGCTGCGGAGCGTGCAGGACATCACGAGCTGTAGTACTTGTCATCGTTGAGAACACCACGACTCACGATTGAAGATGGAACTGGGAGTTGAATTTCCGAAGTCAGGGCGTTAGCCACGAAGATGGAAAACACTAAATCAAAGCGCGAAGACGTTTGCCCCAGCAAGAGAATCGACCGGGCCGCCGTCGAGCAGCAACTAAAGGAGACGAAGGGGCCAGAGTACTGGCGCAGCCTGGAAGAACTCGCCGGGTCGCCCGAGTTCCAGGACATGCTGCACCGCGAATTTCCCAAGGGTGCCTCGGAGTGGCTCGATTCGGTCTCCCGTCGCGGGTTCCTCCAGTTGATGGGCGCTTCGCTCGCCATGGCGGGCATGACCGGGTGCACCAAGCTGCCCCTGCAGGAAATTGTTCCTTACGTCCGCCAGCCAGAACAGGTGATTCCGGGCGTTGCCATGTATTACGCTACTGCGTTCACGCTCAGCGGATATGCGAATCCGTTGCTGGTCGAAAGCCATCTCGGACGTCCCACCAAGATTGAAGGCAACAATCTGCATCCGGCGAGCCTGGGCGGCACCGACGTATTCGCGCAGGCCTCGATCCTGGGCATGTATGATCCCGACCGTTCCCAGGCCATTACTCACCTCGGCGATGTGGCATCCTGGTCCGAGTTCGTAAATCAGATCAAAGGTCCTCTCGCCGTGCAGAAGGCATTAGGCGGCGCGGGCATTCGCATCCTCACCCAGACCATTTCTTCGCCAACATTGAAAGACCAGATGCAAGCCTTTCTTGCGATGTATCCCAAGGCGAAGTGGCATGTCTACGAACCGGTGAACCGCGACAATGTACTTGAAGGCGCAAAGCTGGCGTTCGGCGAAGTGCTGGAAACGCGCTACGACTTGTCCAATGCGGACGTCATTGTTTCTCTCGATGCCGACTTTCTCGCCGCCGGCTTTCCGGGCAATGTGCGCTACATCCGCGATTTCGCGAAGAAGCGCAATCCGGATGCGGAAATGAGCCGGCTGTATGTGGTCGAGAGCAATCCATCCTCGACCGGAGCGAAAGCCGATCACCGCCTCCCGCTGCGCGCAGTGGAAATCGAACACTTCGCCCGAGCACTGGCGTCCGCCATTGGTGTGAACGGCGGGGCGATGGACTCCGGCAATACGGCAAAGTTCATCAAAGCCGTCGTCGGCGATTTGCAGAAACATAAGGGGTCGAGCGTCATCATCGCCGGCGACCATCAACCACCGGCCGTGCACGCCCTGGCCCACGCCATGAACGCGGCGCTCGGCAATGTCGGCAGGACGGTCGTCTACGCCGAACCGGTCGACGCCAACCCGGTCAACCAAACGGAATCTCTCCGCGACCTGGTTTCCGACATGCGCGCTGGCAATGTGGATCTGCTCGTCATGCTGGGTGGCAACCCAGTTTACGATGCGCCTGCGGATCTTGGCTTCAACGATTGCCTGAAGAATTCCAAAGTCGCCCTGCGAATTTATCACGGTCTCTATGAGAACGAGACGGCGGAACTCTGCCACTGGAACATCAACGAGGCGCATTATCTCGAAGCCTGGAGCGATGGCCGCGCTTACGACGGCACGGTGAGCATCGTGCAGCCGCTGATCGCGCCGCTCTATGCCGGCAAGAGCGCTCACGAAATGCTGTCCGCCCTGGTCGGCCTGCCTGATGCTTCGGGTTACGATCTGCTTCGTGCCTATTGGCAGAAACAGCACACTGGTGCGGAGTTCGAGGAATGGTGGCGCAAAACATTAAACGACGGATTCATCGAAGGCTCGGCCTACACGCGGAAGACGGTTTCGCTGAAGCTCCAGTCACTCCCCGCCGCCAGCGCTGTCGATGCCGACGGTCTCGAGGTCAATATGCGCCGCGATCCTTCTATCTACGATGGCCAATTCGCCAACAACGGATGGCTTCAGGAGTTGCCGAAGCCCATGTCGAAACTGACCTGGGACAACGCCGTCCTGATCGGTCCGAAGATGGCCGACCGAGAAGGCATTAAGACCATGGACGTGGTCGCGCTCGAGTTGGGCGGACGGTTGGGCGCAAGAAAGATCACCGGCCCGGTCTGGATCCAAGCTGGCCATCCCGATCACTCGGTCACAGTGCACCTCGGCTACGGCCGACGCAAGGCGGGCCGCGCCGGCACAGGCACCGGATTCGACGCCTACGCCCTGCGCACCACGAATGCGCTCTGGATCGCAACCGGCGGCAAGCTCACCAAAACAGGAGACCAGTATCAGCTTGCTTCCACCCAGGGCTACCAGACCATGGATACAGGCGACGGTGAGACTCGTCCACTGGTCAGAGAAACGACGCTCGAGGAATACCGCAAGGACCCCAAGTTCGCCCAAGTGGACGAGCCGCCGGCAGCGCTCACGCTCTATCCAGGTTTTGACTATAAAAAGTCGCCGGACGCCTGGGGAATGAGCATCGATCTCAACTCCTGCGTCGGCTGCAACAACTGCATCATCGCCTGCCAGTCGGAGAACAACATCGCCGTGGTCGGCAAAGAGCAAGTGGTGAAAGGTCGCCACATGCACTGGATCCGCGTCGATGCCTACTACGAAGGCGATCGCGACGCTCCCAAGGCCTATTTCCAGCCGGTGCCCTGCATGCAGTGCGAGAATGCGCCCTGCGAACTGGTATGTCCCGTGGGCGCGACCGTACACAGCAGCGAAGGACTGAACGACATGGTCTACAACCGCTGTGTCGGCACGCGCTACTGCTCGAACAATTGTCCGTACAAGGTGCGCCGCTTCAACTTCCTGCTCTTCCAGGACTGGGAGACTCCGCAGTACAAGTTGATGCGTAATCCCGATGTCAGCGTACGGAGCCGCGGCGTCATGGAAAAGTGCTCTTATTGCGTGCAGCGCGTCACCGAGCACCGCATCAACGCTGAAATCGCGGCGGTGGGCGAGAATCGCGAGTTCAAAATCGAAGACGGCTCATTGCAAACGGCCTGCCAGCAGTCCTGTCCAGCCGACGCGATCGTCTTCGGCAACATCAACGATCCCAACAGCCGGGTGGCGAGACTCAAGGCGCAAGACCGTAATTACGCCTTGCTGGCCGACCTGAATACCAGACCCCGCACCACTTACCTGGCCGAGATTCGCAACCCCAACCCTGAACTGGAAACGTAAGCGGAGCGCAAGTCAAGAAATGGCAGACCATCGGGACGAAGTCGGAGTGGCGAACGAAGCCGCCAACGAAGTCGCGAGCCAGCGGTCGCCCGTAATCGAGCCCGGCCATACGTTCGCCACGATTACCGACAAGATCAGTTCCATCGTGCTGACGCGGCCGACCTCGCTCGGGTGGGTAGTCGGTTTCGGAGCCGGCTTCCTGGTGACGATGATGTTGCTGTACGCGCTCGCCTACCTGTTTGTCAAAGGCACTGGCATTTGGGGCATCAATATCCCTATCGGCTGGGCCTTCGCGATCGTCAACTTCGTGTGGTGGATCGGTATCGGACACGCGGGCACGCTCATCTCCGCCATCCTTCTGTTGCTGCGCCAGTCCTGGCGCAACTCCATCAACCGGTTCGCCGAGGCCATGACGCTGTTTGCAGTGGCTTGCGCCGGCATCTTTCCGCTGGTGCACACCGGACGTCCGTGGCTCGCCTACTGGCTGTTCCCCTACCCCAACACGATGAACTACTGGCCGCAATTCCGCAGCCCGCTGCTTTGGGACGTGTTTGCGGTCTCGACTTATTTCACGATCTCGCTCCTGTTCTGGTTCATTGGACTCATCCCGGATTTGGCCACGCTGCGCGACCGCGCCGAAAACAAATACGCGCGCATTTCCTACGGCCTGCTCGCCATGGGATGGCGCGGCTCCGCCCGCCATTGGGCCCGATACGAAACGGCTTACCTGCTGCTGGCCGGCCTCGCCACTCCGCTCGTGCTCTCCGTCCACACGGTGGTGAGCTTCGACTTCGCGATTGCGATTGTTCCGGGCTGGCACACGACGATTTTCCCGCCCTACTTCGTCGCGGGCGCCATTTACTCCGGCTTCGCCATGGTGTTGATGCTGGCGATCCCCATACGCAAGATCTACGGCCTTGAGGACTTCATCACCGACCGCCACCTGCAGAATTCCGCCAAGGTCATGCTCGCCACCGGCTGGATCGTGGCCTACGGCTATGGGATCGAAGCCTTCATGGGCTGGTACGGCGGCAATCGCTACGACCAGACCCTGCTTTGGAACCGTCTGCACGGCCCGTACGCTGGCTTGTATTACATGTTGCTGGCCTGCAACATTTTCATCCCGCAGTTGCTGTGGATCCGCAAGATGCGCACCAACCCAGTGTGGCTCTTCCTGATCTCGTTCGTCATCCTGGTGGGCATGTGGCTCGAGCGCTTCGTCATCATCGTGATCAGCCTGTCGCGCGACTTCCTTACGTCGTCGTGGGGAATGTACTACCCAACGCGTTGGGATTGGATGACCTTCTTCGGTACGATCGGCATGTTCCTGACCGCCATGTTCCTCTTCGTGCGCATTCTGCCCATGATCTCGATCTTCGAAATGCGCACACTCTTGCCCGAGGCGGAGGTGAAACCCGAATGAAGCGCGTTCCCACCTACGGAATCATGGCCGAGTTCGCCTCCGCTCAGGATCTGGTCAACGCGGCCCGGCAGACGCACGAGGCCGGCTATCGCAAGATCGACGCCTTCAGCCCGTTCCCGGTAGAAGAACTGGCCGACGCCATCGGATTCCACAAGAACAACGTGCCGCTGGTAACCCTGATCGGCGCCATCGTCGGAGGCCTCAGCGGCTACCTGATGCAGTATTGGATGGCGGTGATCAGCTACCCCGTCAACGTGGGCGGCCGTCCCTATCACTCCTGGCCGTCGTTCATCGTCATTACGTTCGAGCTCACGATTCTATTCGGTGGCATCTCGGCGGTATTCGGCATGCTCGCGCTGAATGGGTTGCCGATGCCTTACCACCCAGTCTTCAACGTGCCGCGCTTTGTGCTGGCCAGCAAAGACCGCTTTTTCCTGATCGTGTTTGCCTCCGATCCCAAATACGACGCGAACGGCACACGCCAGTTCATGGAAGGTCTGCACGCCCGCTCCATTTCGGAGGTCCCCGGCTAAGATCATGGCGATCGTCCGAAAATTCGCTCCGCAGGCGTTGCCGGCCATGGTCTTGCTAGCCGTGATCGGCAGTGTCGGTTGCCGTATCGACATGCAGGTGCAACCGCGCTACAACCCATTGGCGAAGAGCGATTTCTTTCCCGACCAGCGTTCGGAACGGCCGCGGGTTGAAGGTACCGTGGCGCGCGGGGACGAGCGCGTTGACTCCTATTTCTATACTGGCAAGATCGGAAACAACGACGGCGACCTCATGCCGTTCCCCGTCACCCTGGAAGTGCTCGAGCGTGGGCGCGAGCGTTTCAACGTCTACTGCTCGCCCTGCCACTCGCGCGTGGGCGACGGGAACGGCATCGTCCCGTCGCGGGGCTTCGCACGCAAGCCGCCTTCCTATCACATCGAGCGGCTGCAGAAGGCCCCGATCGGCTACTTTTTCGACGTCGCGACTAACGGATTCGGAATCATGCTCGATTATTCCGCGCAGATCTCTGTGCGCGATCGCTGGTGCATTGCCGCCTACATTCGCGCGCTGCAGTTGAGCCAAAACGCCACTGCGGCTGACGTGCCCGCGGGGCAGAGCGTCCCTTCGGAGGCTCCTAGGTTCACGGAACCGGGCACGGGTGCGACGTTGCCACAAACGATGCCGACGCCGAGTCCGAAAATGGGGAAAGCAGAAAAGGAATGAGCACGACACCCGCCGCCCAGCTCGATCTCACGACGCCTCCAATCATCAAGGTGATCCAGAGGCGATCGCTCGTCATCGGCCTTGCCGCGAGCGTGATCGCGCTCTACCTGGCCTTTACGAACCCGACGGTCTTCTTCCGCGGATACCTGCTTTCGTACATGGATTGGCTGGGCATATGCCTTGGGTCGATGGCCATCGTCATGGTCCGTCACATGACCGGCGGCGGATGGGGTTCAGTGATCCGGCGCATCCTCGGCGCCTCCATGCGCACACTACCGCTGTTGATCGTGCTGTTCATTCCGATGCTCTTTGCCGTGCCCAGGCTTTATCCGTGGGCGATGCCACTCGATTCCATCGCCGACCCGGCAATTCGTGAGCACCTGGAAAAACATTCGTTTATCCTGCGCGATTACCTGAACTACCGCGGCTTCGCGATCCGCGCCGTGATCTACTTTGCCATCTGGTTCGTGCTGCAGTACCTGCTCAGCAAATTTTCCTTCGAGCACGACCATCCGCCGTTCGCCGACACCAGCAAGCGCTTCAAGATAGTGAGCGCCCCAGGCATTATCCTCTACACGTTCACCATCTCGTTCGCCGCGGTTGACTGGGTCATGTCGCTCAACCCGAGTTGGTTCTCGACCATCTATGGCCTCCTGTTCGTCGCAGGAGAGTTGGTGTCAGCCCTCTGCTTCGCCATTGTCATCGAACGCATTCTCTACAACTATCGGCCCATGTCGATTCTGTTGCGGCCCAACTTCGTCCATGACCACGGCAACTTCCTGCTCACGTTCGTCATGGTGTGGGCCTACTTCTCATTTTCGCAGTGGCTCATCATCTGGGCGGGTAACTTGCCGGAAGAAATTACCTGGTACTACCGTCGTCTGCATGGTGGATGGCAGTTCGTTGGCCTGTTTCTGATTGTCTTTCATTTCTTCGTCCCGTTCTTCCTGCTGCTGTCCCGCTCGTTCAAGCGCGACATTACCCGACTGGTATGGCTGGCCTCCTGGATGCTCGTTGTGCGCTACATTGACCTATACTGGCACATCGAACCCAGCTTCTCCAAGACTCTTACCGTCACCCTGGCTGACCTCGCCGTCCCCTTCGCCATGGGCGGAATCTGGATCGCGTATTTCTGCCACAACCTGAGTTTGAGGCCTCTGGTTCCCGCCTACGACGCGACTGCGCAGGACGTATTGGAGCCCGCGCATGAGTGAGGACAAGATGACGAATCAGCCGACGCGTCAGCCGATGGTCGATCGGGCGATGACCAATCACGACGGCTACGAGCACGAGGATCTGAATCCGAAGGGGCCGTTTTATTTCATGTCAGGTCTGGTGCTGCTCGGCCTCGTCATCTATCTCATCGCGTTCGGCATATACCGCTTCCTCGACAGTTATGACCATGCGCACCAGCCTCCCTTGAGCCCGATGGCGACGCCGGAGGCCGACACCCGCGTCGTAACCCCTGAGGAAACACAAACCTTCCCGCAACCACGCCTCGAAGTAAACGAACGTACCCAGCTTCGCTCGTTCATCGAGGATCAGGACCGGAAGCTCGCCACCTACGACTGGGTGGATAAGGACAGAGGCATTGTGCGGATTCCTATCGACCGTGCCATGGAGTTGATCGCGAAGCAAGGCCTGCCGGTTCATCCGGGAGGCTCATCTTCGGCACCGAGTTCCGGAGCAAAGAGTTCGGCGGAGCAGAGCTCCGGAGCGATCACCTCCGCGCCCGTAAAGAAGCAAACCCCCAAAGCGCGGACGACTAAAGCCGCCGCTTCGGGCAACGGAAACTGAAATTGACCGCTCTGGCCGGAGTCAGGCAACCGGCGTGCCAGAAGAGGAAATTGGCAGTGCGCAGCACAAGGCAGTTCGTGAACTCGGTGACAGTCGGCTTTCTCGGTGCGGTTCTCCTCGCGGGAACCGCCTGGGGCCAGGGCACGGGCAATTACATTATGTCGCCTCCACCCAACGTGCGTCCGCCGGGATTGAAGAACGTTGGCATTCAGCAGAACCTGAACCAGCAGATTCCGCCCGATCTCATGTTTACCGACGACCTGGGGCACAAGGTGAAGTTGGGCGACTACTTCGGCCAGAAGCCGCTGATCCTCAATTTCGTCTACTATGGCTGCCCAATGTTGTGCGGCGAAGAGCTGGCCGGCCTGGAAAGCACTCTTCGTGTTCTGAAGTTCGATGTAGGCAAGGAATTCGAAGTCATCACCATCAGCTTCGATCCCAAGAACACTCCCGAGATCGCGGCCAAGAAGAAAGAGCAGTTTCTGCGGCGCTACAACCGTCCCGGCGCCGAGCGCGGATGGCATTTCCTGGTAGGCCAACCGGACGCGATTGCCGCGGTCACGAAGGCGGCGGGATTTCAATACGACTACGACCCGAAGACCGAACAATTCGCCCACTCCACCGCGATCATGGTGCTGACCCCGCAAGGCAAGATCGCCCAGTACTACTACGGCATCGAGTATCCGCCCAAGGATGTGCGCCTGGCCCTGGTGGAGGCGTCCGAGAACCGGATCGGCAACCTGGTCGACGAGCTGCTGCTGTACTGCTATCACTACGATCCGGAGCAGGGGAAGTACAGCGCCACCGTAATGCGCGTGCTGCGATTGCTGGCCGTGGCCACCATGCTGTGCCTCGGCGCGCTCGTCTTTGTGATGACGCGCCGGAGTCCGGACAACTCTCGTCCAGGCAATTTTCAAGAAGCGGTCAGGTAATCATGTTTGGACACTTTCCACTTTGGCCGGACAGCGCCTCCACGAACGCGGGCAACGTGGATGCCCTCTACATTTTTCTGCTGATGGTCTCGGGCATCATGACCCTGATGATCTTCAGCGTGCTCACGGTTTTCGCCGTCAGGTTCCGGAAACGTAAAGGACAGCGCGCCGAACAAATCGAAGGTTCCCACCACCTGGAAATCACCTGGTCGATCATCCCCTTCTGCGTGATGATGGTGTTTTACATCTGGGGCGCCGTGATCTTCTTCCAGGAACGCACCCCGCCGCAGGACGCCACCGAGGTTTACACCGTCGCTAAACAATGGATGTGGAAGTTCGAGCACAAGGGAGGCCAGCGCGAAATCAACGAACTCCATGTGCCCGTCGGCCGCGACGTCAAGATGATCATGACCTCGCAGGACGTGATCCACAGCTTTTTCGTGCCCGCCTTCCGCATCAAGCAGGACGTGGTCCCAGGCCGTTATGCGACCCTCTGGTTCCACGCCACCAAGCCCGGCACCTACCACCTGTTCTGTTCCCAGTACTGCGGAACGCAGCACTCGGGAATGATCGGCTGGATAACGGTGATGGAACCGCGCGATTACGAAGCCTGGATGAGCGGCGGTGGTAGCCAGCCCCTGGCCGTGACTGGCGAGAAACTTTTCTCCGAACTGGGCTGCGTCACCTGCCATCGTTCCGACACGCAGGGCCGCGGCCCGGACCTAGCCGGGGTCTTCGGCAAGCCCGTGCTCCTCGAAGATGGCCGCACCGTTACCGCCGACGAGAATTACATCCGCGAGTCGATCCTGGAACCGGGTGCCAAAATAGTCAAAGGCTTCAAGCCCCTCATGCCGACCTTTCAGGGGCAGGTAAGTGACGACCAACTGAATGCGCTGGTCGAATACGTGAAATCGCTGGCCGGACCGCAGTCGGGACAGCCCGCCGCTACCGACGGAGTGGCAGGGGCGAGTCCGCAAATTTAATGTAGAAGTATTAGAAGGAATATTGCAGGTGAGGTGAATGGCAACCACTGACGGACCAGATTTCGGAGAACGCGAGAACTACCTCAACGCGGGACATGGGCTCAAGTCGTGGCTCCTGACGGTGGACCACAAGCGCATCGCGCTCCTCTACCTGATCTCGATTACGTTCTTCTTCTTTATTGGCGGCTTTTTCGCGCTGCTCATCCGCCTGGAGTTGCTGACTCCGGCCGGCGAACTCGTTCAGTCCGACACCTACAACAAGCTGTTCACCATGCACGGCCAAGTCATGGTCTTTTTCTTCCTTATCCCAGCCGTGCCCGCCGTGCTCGGCAATTTTTTAATGCCGCTCATGATCGGGGCCAAGGATCTAGCCTTCCCGCGCATCAACCTGCTCAGCTGGTACCTCTATATCATCGGCGGCACGCTGATGGTCTACACCATCCTCAATGGCGGCGTCGACACCGGTTGGACCTTCTACACTCCCCTCAGCACGGAGTTCGCCAATACCAACGTTATCTCCGCCATCCTCGGTATCTTCTTCGCCGGCTTCTCTTCGATCCTTACCGGATTGAACTTCATCGTGACCACCCACCGCATGCGCGCTCCCGGAATGACCTGGAGCCGCCTGCCCCTGTTCGTCTGGGCTCATTACGCCACCAGCATCATCCAAGTGCTGGGCACGCCCGTCGTCGCCATCACCCTCGTGCTGGTCGCCCTCGAGCGTCTCCTCCACCTCGGCGTTTTCAATCCTGCGCTCGGTGGAGACCCGCTCCTGTTCCAGCATCTGTTCTGGTTTTACTCCCACCCCGCCGTTTACATCATGATTCTTCCCGGCATGGGCATCGTCAGCGAAATTGTTTGCTGCTTTTCGCGCAAGCGCATTTTCGGCTACAAGGCAATGACTCTCGCCGTGGTCGGCATCGCCGTGATCGGCTTCCTGGTCTGGGCTCACCACATGTTCGTTGCCGGCATCTCGGTCTACGCCGCGCTGATCTTTTCGCTGCTCAGTTATTTCGTAGCCGTGCCCTCGGCCATCAAAGTCTTTAACTGGACCGCCACCATGTACAAGGGGTCCATCACCTACCAGACGCCGATGCTCTACTGCTTTGGCTTCGTTGGCTTGTTTACCATCGGAGGATTGACCGGCCTGTTCCTGGCCGCCCTCGGTGTCGACGTGCATGTGCACGACACGTATTTCATCATTGCCCACTTCCACTACATCATGGTCGGAGGCATGGTCATGGCCTACCTCGGCGGGATGCACTTCTGGTGGCCCAAAATTTCCGGCCGCATGTATCCCGAAGGTTGGGGCAAACTAGCCGCGCTCATCGTCTTCATCGGATTCAACCTGACTTTCTTCCCCCAGTTCATCCTGGGCTACATGGGAATGCCGCGGCGCTATCACTCTTATCCTCCCGAATTCCAGATCCTGAACGTTCTCTCGACCGCGGGCGCGACCATTCTCGCCGTCGGCTACCTGCTGCCCATGGTCTACTTCGTGTGGTCCATGCGCTACGGCAAGCCCGCCCCAGCGAACCCATGGAACGCCGCCGGCCTGGAGTGGCAGACCCCTTCCCCGCCTCCGACCTTCAACTTCGACGAGCAGCCCGTTGTGACCTGGGAAGCATATAACTACGACGGGATCGGCGAGATTCCTGAGAAAGAGAGAGAGGAGGTTCCCGTTGCCCACTAGTCAAGCGGTAGTCGACGAACACGCACACGAGAACCCGGCGCTCTTGCACCATTTCGCGACCGAGGGCCAGCAGAAAAATGCAGCCAGTTTGGGCATGTGGGTTTTCCTCGCCCAGGAAGTCATGTTTTTCGGCGGTATGTTCTGCGCCTATTTGGTCTATCGCTACAAATATTTTGCGGATTTCGGCTCCGCCAGTCAGCAGTTGAACATTTGGCTCGGCGCGATCAACACAGCCGTGCTCATCTGCTCCAGCTTGACCGTAGTTCTCGCGGTTCGCGCCGCCCAGCTCGGCAAGCGCATGGCGCTCGTTTTTTGGCTCGTAGCGACCATCTTTCTGGGCCTCGTCTTTCTAGGCATCAAAGCCGACGAGTATGCCGAAAAGTTCGAGAAACATCACGTCCCCGGAGCCCACTTCAGCTATCACGAGTTGCTCCCCGGTCAGGAAAAGCTCCCTGAAGCCGAACGCCAGTATGCCAATCCCCATCACGCCGAGATGTATTTCTCGCTCTATTTTGCGCTGACCGGCATGCACGCTTTGCACATGATCATCGGCGTCGGCCTGTTCGGATTCCTGGCCTGCATGGCGTGGCGCGGCAAATACACTCCCGAGTTCTACACGCCCATTGAAAACTCGGGTCTGTACTGGCACTTTGTCGATATTATCTGGATTTACCTATTCCCATTGCTGTACCTGATCGACCGTCATCGGTGAGATCAGCATAGGTGAGATAAGTCATGTCTGATCACAATTCCGCTTCCGAACACGTTTCCGAGCATATATCTACGCTCGGTTCCTCCGTCGCGATCTGGCTGGCCCTGCTCGCCGGCACGGGCCTCACCGCGGCGGCTGCCTTCATCGATCTCGGCCCGCTCAACACCATCGTCGCCCTCACCATCGCGACCATCAAGGCGACGCTGGTCGTGCTCTTCTTCATGCATGTTAAGTACACGCATGAGAAATTGACCGGCCTCGTTGTCGTAAGCGCACTGTTCTGGCTGTTCATCCTGCTCGCTCTCACCATGGCGGATTACACGACGCGCCTCTGGCGCTGATGTCCGCCGACCACCCGATTTTGCATGGTGGGCGGGTGAATTTGTTTTGAAAGGGCACGGCTTCAGCAGTGCCGTTGCCCAATTTATGGATTTTTTATTTCCCGATGTTTTGGAATTAGTTAGGGAGGCATAAATATACTTGACTAATCGTGATTAGTGTACTACTATTACTACATTATGCAAGAGCCGCAGACTTTTCAAGAGGCAATTCTGTACTTCGCCGATCCCGACCGTTGCGTTGATTACCTTGCGCTCCGGCGCTGGCCGGACGGCATGCCCGTCTGTCCGCATCTCGGCTGTGGCCGTACCGATGTGGCTTATCTCAAGAATCAGCGTCGCTGGCAGTGCAAGAGCGTCCATCCCAAGCGCCAGTTCTCGGTAAAGGTTGGAACCGTCATGGAAGATTCCGCCATCGCTCTTGAAAAGTGGCTCCCGGCGATCTGGGCCATTGTGAACGACAAGAACGGGATTAGCTCTTGGGAGTTGCATCGCGCTCTGGGAGTGACGCAGAAAACCGCGTGGTTCATGTTGCATCGAATTCGACTTGGCATGTCGCTCCAAAAGAAAGGCTTCGGGACGCGCAAGAAGATGGGTGGCCCAGATGAAGGTCCGATTGAAGCCGACGAGACTTTCGTTGGCGGTCGGAAGAAGAACATGCACAAGGACAAGAAGGTTCGATACGAAGCGCGTGGCGGAGCCTACGGGAAAACCATCGTCCAGGGGATGCTAGACCGCAGTGCGCGTGAAGTACGCGCCAGAGTCGTACCCAACGTCCAACGCGAGACTCTGCAAACCGAGATTTTAAAGAACGTGAAATATGGAACGACGGTGTACACGGATAGCGCCGTTGCTTACGAGCAAGGACTGCAATGGCGATTCGTTCACGAGATGGTAGACAAGAGCCAAGCGTATGTACGCGGCCAAGTTCACGTCAACGGCATGGAAAACTTCTGGTCGCTGTTGAAGCGGACGCTCTCGGGAACGTATGTCGCTGTCGAGCCGTTCCACTTGGACCGCTACATCGACGAACAGATTTTCAGATACAACAATCGCGCCACGAAGGAGAACCCACTGACCGACGCAGACCGATTCAGCTTGGCATTGACGCAGATCGCGAACAAGCGACTGACCTATGCCGAGTTGACCGGGAAAACTGCCGAGGGAGCCTCTGCAACGCCAGAGCCGTTCTAATCCCCGTCGCCGGAAGCGCGGGAGGAAGCCGAGGATCGTGAATGAGCGGGCCGCTTCTTAGCCCGCTTTTTTGTTGCCTTCTCGCGCTTCTCTTTGTCGATTGCTTTCTTGATTTCGGAGTGCGGGACGCGCATCAGGCCATCCATTGCTGCGGTGAATCGCTGGAAAGGTGTCTGCGAGTCAGATGCCATAGGAGTATGATACCGCACGCTGCAAGTGAGGAGAATGCTATGCGCTCGGATGCTATAGACCGCGCTTTCTGTTCGAGTTTGATCGCATTGCTGCGTTTGCAGAAGCAGATTGTCCCCGTTTTCTTGGATAACGTAACGGAGTATCGCATTTTGAAAGAGGCCGTGAAGGGGCTTGATCCGACGTTTGCTGACGTAATGAAGCAGAAACGGGAAGAAACTCAGAATCAGATAACAACCGATCCACGATATGCCGCAATGCAAGACCTGCTTCCTGCAATCGACGAGATGATTGAGACACTTCAGCAGCTAATGCATGGAGAGATTTCTTAACAGAACGAGTGTTGGTAGCAAGTTAAAATGTCCGGTTTTTGTAGCACGTGACATGTCCGGTTTTGTTTAATAACCAGCCGCCGTCGGGGCGGTGGGAAAGTGGGAATCCCGCGGGTTGTGCGGGATTTCCAAGCGGACAGGGAAAGTCG
>DATDGS010000019.1:0-114361 GCA_036521955.1 Terriglobales bacterium | reverse complement strand
GACACTGTGGGACGAAGGTTCCGAAGACGCCGGGGTTCTGCACGTAGTAGGTCGGGTTATTGAGGTACTGAGCAAGAGTCTCCGCCGTCGATGCAAAGGCGCCGCTGAGCACCGGCTCATGAATAAAATCGACTCCGAACTTGAGCGCGTGACTTCCGGCAACGTGGCTCAAGTCGTAGCGAACCTGATATTTGTCCTGATTTCGCAGATCAGGGAAAAGAGTAATGGGAGTGGCGAACTGGTTGTCGCCAAAAGTTTCGAATCCCGAAATCGTCAACGCTGTGGCGCTGAAAGGAAATGCCAGCGCGAAGCCCAGATCCGAGTTGCGTGTCTGGGTAAGGTGCAGCAGGCTCGCGCCGAGGACCAAATTGCCCACCCAGGTCGGACTGAAAGTGTAAGCATTGCTGATCACGGTATTCCAGTAGTTGTTGTGCGTGAGGAGTCCGGTGGAGGGCAGAGTACCCTGCTCCACCAGAGCATTGCGCGTGAGGTAGCTATCCATCGAGACGCGCATGAACCATTGCGACTTCGGAGACTCGGCCCAGTCAAACCGTACCGAGCCAATGTAATCGCGGAAGGGAATGGGAACAAATGTGGGAACGTCGATGGAAGGGACTCCGTTAATCAGACCCTCCGCCGCTAACTGCGCCAGCGCATTGAACTGCGTGATGCTGGCCGGGCTGTAGGCGATGCTGGCGTTCTCATGCACATTCTCGAACGAAATGAAGAACCACACTTTGTTCTTGGTGATAGGACCACCAAGAGTGCCCACATAGTTCTGCCGCGAAAACGGCTGCTTGGGATTGGGCGCTGGATTCTCGATCGGGAAGCGGGCGTTGAGCGCTGCCGCACGCTCGTAAAAAGCGCCGTCGCCGTGCCACTCGTTAGTACCGTGCTTGGTGGTGATCACCACAGAGCCGGCAGTGGTCCAGCCGGTGTCAGCGTCTTCGTTGGACGTGCGCACGGCAAATTCCTGAATGCCATCGGGGGAGAAATTTTGCAGAAAGCCGCCGATCCAGTCGTCGGAATTGTCGGCTCCATCCACCGACAATTCATTGTTCAAGCCGGAGCTGCCGCCGGTGGACACCGCCGTAATGCGCGCCTTGGTGGGGTCGGAAGGCTCGACCGGCTCAGTTCCCGGCACCAGATAAGCGATGTTGGCGAAACTGCGCGCCGGCAGCGGAAGAGTCGCCAGATCCTGGCTGCCCACCACACCCCCACGCACCGCGCTCGACGTGTCAATCGTTTCGGTCGTAATCGAGGACGGTCTCCCCTGCACCTTCACCGTTTCACTTCCGCTTGCGGGTTTGAGTGTAACCGCGATATCGCGCACCACACTGACCGCGACATCCACATCGGCCGTAGCCTCGGCAAAACCCTTGGCATTCACGGTGACGCGATACGAGCCGGGCAGCAGGCCCTCAACGCGAAACTCTCCCCGCTCATTCGCCGTGGCCTCGCGTGTGATCGAAGATCCCTTTGATTGCACCGCGATCTGAGCACCCGCCACGCGCGCTGCGCTCGCGTCCTGAACCTCTCCCCGAAGCGATCCGTTCGAATTCTGCGCGCGCAGGAGTGAAGGAACGGAGACCAGTAGCAATAAGATCGTGAGGATGACAACGCAGTTCAGCGAATTCGATCTCCCAATTTCAGAACGCAAAAACCTTGCGAACATGAAAAAACCACCCCGTGAGACAAAGCCTTGCCGCGGCTCGAGATTGCTAAGAATTAAGACGAAGATGGCCTGCGCGGCGCAGCAGACCTCAGCGAGAGTACCCGGGCGCACCGGTTACTACCAGCGATAGTGGTGCCCCTATGTGTTGAAGGTGTGTACTGAAAAAGCGACCGGCGGAACAGAAGAAGGGTTAGCGGACAAGCCATTCGGTGATTTCATGCGTCAGCGCCAGAGCCGGGCCGTAGGTCGCAAAGACGCACAACAGAGCGGCAAACACCGGCGGAATGACGTACCACGGGCGAATTCGCATCGGTCGGGCTTTGGCGCCATCGTCCCACGAAAGCAGTCGCGCCACGCGTGCGCTGATGGATCCAGTCACGAAGCCCACGGTGCAAACGGGAGCGGCTTCAACTGGAACGAGACGGGAGAGTTTAACCAGCGCTGCGGCCAGGTCAACGGCGTCGTCCTGGTTCGAGACCGCCGCATCATCGGCGGCTAGTTCCGCGGCTTGAGACCAGACACTTTCCAACTTGGCCATGCCCGGAAAGGGACAAAAACGCAAGACGAGTTTCTTCAAATTGTCGCGAGACTGCATGTGCGCCAGCTCGTGCTTGAGAGCGATGCGTAGTTCTTCATGGCTCAGAAGCGCCACTGTAGATTCTGAAACCAGCACTCTCGGCCTGCGTATCCCGACTAGCGTGAGCGGCGGAGCTTCGCGTCTCGACCGGAACGTCACGGTTTGGGCATTGGTTGGCGCTGCCGCATCCACATTCAGAGGATGCGTACCTTCCAGCCAGCGCGCCACCACGCGAGAAGTCCTGGTCTGGGCGGTGATCACGCGGAAGCAGCCGCTGGCAATCAGCGAGAGAGCGCAAATACCCAGCGCGAACGGCACCGCGCCCATGCCCTCGTCAATATCCATCGAACGAGGTTCCAGCAACTGGAACGACGGCACGACAAAAGCGAATGTAATGACCACGGAAGCCACCAACGGAAGAACGCGACATGCGAAAAGCAACGCGGCCACGCTCTTTTCCGTCGCATGCAGCCACCGCAGAGAGCGCCATGCGACCACCACCAGCGCCGACAGCACGCAGTAGAGCAAAACGAAGAAAGTCAGCGAGACGGCGATTCCGCGCAACGCAAACATCAGCGTTCCTCCCGTCCCTTCTTTTCCCGGCTCGGGGTTCTCTGACTCAGTTCGCGGCGTTTACGCTCGACCAGCAGTTGCAGTTCAGCCAGCAGTTGCGCATCATGCGTGCTGAGCGCCTCGACCAGATACGAAAGAGGCAAGGAGGAAGCGTCGCCCGATCCCAGCAATTGCCGGATGCTCTCGAGCGCCGTGACCCGTTGCAGCTCTTCGGAGGTGTGGCGCGGCGTGTAACGGAACGCCCTGCCTTCGGAGACACGGTCGAGCAGGCCCTTCTTGTAAAGACGGTCCATCGTCGTCATCACCGTGGTGTAGGCCTGATGGATCTTGCCATCGGCAAGCAGTTCGCGAACCGTGGCGCTGCCATGGGACCAAAGCTTTTGCAGCACCAGTTGCTCGAAAGGACCCAAGTGAGGGTGTGACCCGAAGATGGAATTCGATTTTGTCATTCCTGAGGTGCGATCTAAGGTGCGACCGGCGCAAGGCCCTGGTCGGGAAAGAATAGCATTCGAACGGCCTCCCGTGCACTATCGCGAGGCAACCACCGGCAGAATCTCCTCCAAGTCGATCTTGGTGGGGTAATTTCCTGTATAGCAGGCAGAGCAGTAAGTGGTCTTCTCGCCGTCCGCGCAAGCTCTCTTAAGACCACTCAGCGAGAGATAGGCAAGTGAGTCGGCAACAATGAAATCGCGGATCTCGTCGACCGTTTTATTTGCCGCGATAAGTTCCTTTTTTGAAGGCGTATCCACTCCGTAGAAACAGGGCGAGACGGTCGGCGGGCACGATATCCGCATGTGGACTTCCTTCGCGCCGGCGTTCCGAATCATGCGGACGATCTTCTTGCTGGTGGTGCCGCGCACGATGGAGTCGTCGACCAGAATCACACGTTTGCCCTCGATCAGGCTGTGAACGGCATTCAGTTTCAGCTTCACGCCGAAGTCGCGGACCGACTGTTGCGGCTCAATGAAAGTGCGTCCGATGTAATGGTTGCGGATGAGGCCAAGGCGAAAAGGGATGCAACTTTCGGCGGCGTATCCGATGGCCGCCGTATTGCCGGAATCAGGGACGGGCACGACGATATCAGCATCCACAGGAGCTTCGCGCGCGAGCTGGCGTCCCATGGCGTCGCGGCTGTGATCGACCGAGCGCCCGAACACCAGACTGTCAGGACGCGAAAAATAAACGTGTTCGAAGATGCAGCTCGATTGCGCCGGAGACGGCGAATAGAAACGCGAGCTGATTCCTTCCGGTCCAACGATAACCAGTTCGCCGGGTTTGACGTCGCGTTCGTAGGTAGCGCCGAGCAAATCGAATGCGCAGGTTTCCGAAGCAAAGACGACCGTGTCTTTTTTCTCCGTGGTTAGAGCCGGAATGCGGCCCATGGCGAGTGGGCGGAATCCGCGCGGATCACGGGCGGCAAAGATACGGTCACGGCTGATCATGACCAGCGAAAACGCACCTTCCACGCGGCGCAGGGCATCGGCGATGGCATCAGGCAAGGTCTGCTCGCGGGAAAGCGCAATCAGGTGAACCATCACTTCCGTGTCGCTGTTGGTTTGGAATATCGAGCCCTGCCCCTCCAGCTTCGCGCGAATCGCCTGCGCATTTACCAGGTTGCCATTATGAGCAATCGCGATCGTGCCCTTGTTGGACTGCACCATGATGGGCTGGGCGTTCAGCAAGGCCGAATCGCCAGCCGTCGAATATCGGGTGTGGCCGATGGCGAGAACACCCCGCAGAGAAGCGAGCACTTCGTGGCCGAAGATATCGGCAACCAGACCCATGGCCTTATGCTGGCGCAAGCGCTCGCCGTCAGAGGTGACGATGCCCGCCGATTCCTGTCCGCGATGCTGCAAGGCATGCAGTCCAAGATAGGCAAGCTTCTCCGCCTCGGGATGAGCGTGAATAGCCACCACGCCGCATTCATCGCGAAATTTGTCAGAAGCCAGCATTTAGCACTCAGCCTTTAGCACTTATCCATTGCAAAATCGCTTCGTGGGGACGGACGCATTCGCCCGTCCAAGAATATTAATCCGCGGTGGCAACGGTACCTTCCGCCCACAACGCCTTTTCCAGCGCGCCCTCATACGCTCCACGCAATTCCGCAAGGCTGGCGGAAATAACCATCTCACCATCCACCGAAATCTCGACCCGATCCGACCCCGTTTCGCCCAACACATCCGCGAACACGCCATACTCCTCCGCGACCTGTTGGATACGCGGCAGGTGAAACGCATCGCAGCTCAGTACAACGCGGCTGGCGTCTTCTCCGAACAGCACATACTCAAGCGTTGCTTGCTGCCTCGGCAATCTGACGCCTAGGCCAGCTCCGGCCGGCAGCGCCGACTCCACCAGCGCCACCGCGAGTCCGCCATCGGCGCAATCGTGAGCCGACTCGGCCAGCCCCGCCTGGATTATGGCCACCAGAGCGCGTTGCAGCGTGGCTTCTTTCTCGAGATCAAGCTCCGGCGGATAGCCCCACACCGCTCCCAGAATCTCTTTTGCATATTCCGAAGAGCCAAACTCCAACTCGGCATCCACGGCGTCGCCAGCCTCGTTCGCGCGCAGCAGTACGATTTTGTTGGGAGAGCCGCCACCGCTCGGCGCGAAGTGCATCTTAATTGTCTTGTGGACGTCTTCGAGAATCCCCACCACACCGATCACCGGGGTCGGATAAATTCCCTCGCCTAGAGTTTCGTTATAGAAGCTGACATTGCCGCCGGTAATCGGCGTATCCAGTTCCTCGCAGGCCTTGGTGATGCCGTCAATCACCTGCGAAAACTGCCACATGATATGCGGCTTTTCCGGGTTGCCGAAGTTGAGGCAGTTGGTGGCGCCGATCGGAGTCGCTCCGGCGCAAGCCACTTTGCGGGAAGCTTCGGCGACCGCGTGCATGGCTCCCAGGCGAGGATCGAGATAGCACCAGCGGCTGTTGCCATCGAGCGCCATGGCGAGCCCACGCTTGGAGCCTTTGATGCGGATGACGCCCGCATCGCCCGCTCCGGGCGCTTCAACCGTGTTGGTCTGCACCATGTGGTCATATTGCTGCCAGACCCAGCGCTTCGAGCAAATGTTCGGGCTCGCAAGCAAACGCATGAGTTGAGACGAGAAATCCGCGCTTTCGCCGAGGCGGATATGGTCCGGCATCTCCCGATCGACCGGCGGTTCCCACCGCGCCAGCGGACGTTTATACACCGGCGCGTCATCCGTAAGCGCGGCGTTCGGAATTTCAGCCACCACTATGCCGTGTTCCAGTACGCGCATCTTCGCATCAGAGGTGACGCGGCCGATTTCCACCGCATCCAGTCCCCACTTCTGGAAGACGCGGAAGACTTCTTCTTCGCGGCCCTTCTGCGCGACCAGCAGCATGCGCTCTTGCGACTCGCTGAGCATGATCTCGTAAGGCGTCATGCCAGTTTCGCGCTGCGGCACGCGATCCAGTTCGATTTCGACTCCGGTGCCCCCACGTGCGCCCATCTCGCACGTCGAGCAGGTCAGCCCGGCAGCGCCCATATCTTGTATTCCAACGATCGCGCCCGTTTGCATGGCTTCGAGGCAGGCTTCCAGCAGCAGTTTCTCGAGGAATGGATCGCCGACTTGAACATTGGGCCGCTTCGCTTCCGAGCCTTCACTGAATTCCTCGCTCGCCATGGTAGCGCCGTGGATACCGTCGCGTCCGGTCTTCGAGCCCACATAGATCACCGGATTCCCCGTGCCCGATGCGCGTCCATAAAAAATCTGGTCGCGCCGAACCAGTCCAAGAGCGAACGCGTTCACCAGCGGATTGCCGGAGTAACAGGCCTCGAACTTCACCTCGCCGCCCAGGTTGGGAACGCCGAAACAGTTGCCGTAAGAAGCAACGCCGGAGACCACACCCTCCATCACAGAGTGGTTCTTTTGAATCTCCGCTTGCGTAGGGACAGCCGCTCTCGGCTGTCCGGACGGGCGAGACGCCCGTCCCTCCACTGAAGACCGTTCGATCGGCCCAAAGCGCAGCGAGTCCATAACCGCGACCGGACGCGCCCCCATAGTAAAAATGTCGCGCAGAATTCCACCAACACCGGTGGCCGCTCCCTGAAATGGTTCGATAAACGACGGATGATTGTGCGACTCGATCTTGAACGCGCAGGCCCAGCCGTCGCCAATGTCAACGATACCGGCATTTTCACCCGGCCCCTGCACCACCAGCTTGCTGCGCGTGGGCAAACGCTTCAGGTGAACGCGCGATGATTTATAGGAGCAATGCTCGCTCCACATGACGCTGAAGATGCCAAGTTCGGTGCGTGTGGGCTCGCGACCCCCGAGCAGCTGCTTGATTTTTTCGAATTCTTCCGGAGTCAGGCCGTGCTCCCGGATCATCTCCGGCGTAACGGCAGCAATCAAAGAGGTGGTCATTAGGGAATCTTTATTGTCGCATCTCCACCGACTTTTCGCATGCGGATTCGTACCAAAATTGTGGGAGCGGATCGGTCTATACTGTCGCAGATGAAGTCCGTCATCGTCGGCACCGCCGGGCATATCGATCACGGGAAGACGGCCCTGGTGAAAGCGCTGACCGGCATTGACGCCGACCGCCTCGAAGAAGAAAAGCGGCGCGGCATCACGATTGACATTGGGTTCGCTCACTTCGATCTCCCCGCCCCCGACGGCAGCATGCTTCGCCTAGGGTTCGTCGACGTCCCCGGCCACGAACGCTTTGTGCGCAACATGCTGGCGGGCGTGGGCGGTATCGACCTGGTGCTGCTCGTGATTGCCGCCGACGAAGGGATCAAGCCGCAGACGCGCGAGCACTTCGACATCTGCCGCCTGCTGGCGATCCGTCGCGGCATCACCGTCCTCACAAAGTCCGACGCCGTGGATGCGGAAACGCTCGAGGTAGTGCGGCTGGAAGTGGAAGACTATGTGCGCGGATCATTTCTGGATACGGCGCAATCGCCAAAGGTTGCGGTGAGTTCGCTGACAGGCGCAGGTCTGGACCAGTTGAAATCCGCGCTCGCCCAGGTCGCATCCGCAGTTGCGGCGAAGAATTCCGCCGCGTTGACTCGGTTGCCCATCGATCGCGTTTTCACCATGAAAGGCTTCGGCACGGTCGTCACCGGCACTCTGGTTGCTGGGACGATCCGAAAAGAAGAAGAGCTCGAGGTCTTTCCCGGCGGCAAGCGCGTTCGCGTTCGTGGCGTGCAAGTGCACGGATCGCCCGCGGAAGCCGCCGTCGCCGGGCAGCGCACCGCCCTAAATCTTGCAGGACTTTCCACGGAAGATATCGCCCGCGGGATGACGCTAACAGGCGCGGATACTTTTCGTTCCACGTCGCGAGTGGATGCGCTGCTTTCCCTGCTTCCCTCAGCCAAGCCGTTCCAGGACGGCGCGCGTGTGCACTTTCACGCATACACGACAGAAAAGATCGCGAAGGTGCGGCTGTATGGAACGAAACAACTCAAACCGGGAGCCGAAGTATATGCGCAACTAAGATTCGCCGAGCCCATGCTGCTTCTGCCCGGAGATCGCTTTATCGTGCGGCAGTTTTCCCCGGTCGTGACCATCGGTGGAGGCGTGGTGCTCGACGCGTCGCCAGCGACGCGCAAGCAACGCGCGGAAGAAGCGACCGCATTTCTCAAGATCATGCGCGACGGTTCCCCGGAAAAAGTGTTGGCGGCGCGCGTGGCGCGCCGAGGAGCCGTCGGCCTTCGCCTCGACGAAATCCCCGGGGAAATGAACATCCGGCGGGAACAAGTGATCAAGCTGTCCGACGCGGCCGGATTGGTGTGGTGCAATCAGGTACTGGTTGCGCCAGCGGCATTCGCCGACGCCAAAGCAGACGTACTTCAGGCCCTCAAGAAGTTTCACGACACCAATCCTCTTGTGGCAGGAATGGGCAAAGAGGAGTTGCGCGATCAAGTCCACCTCGGCCCCGAGGTCTTCTACAGCGTGCTCGCGAAATTAGCAGAGGAAAAGAAACTCGAAGTCGCAGGCGAACTCGCCCACTTGCCCGGCCGCGGCGTGGTCATGAAAGACGAGGAAGTCGAGTCCAAGAAGATTATCGAGCAGGCGTTCGCTTCCGCGGGATTGAAAGTCCCGTCGCTGAAAGAAGTTTTGGCAGGCCTGAAGGTAGATAAAGTTCGCTCCCAGAAAATTGTCACTCTGCTCTTGCGCGACAAAGTTCTGATCAAGATCTCAGAGGAGTTGGTCTTCCATCGGAACGCTCTGATGGATCTTCGTCACAAGATCGCCGCGCTCAAGAATAGCGTCCCGAAAATGGATGTAGCCCGCTTCAAAGACATGACCGGAGTCAGTCGCAAGTACGCGATTCCATTGCTCGAATATTTGGACCGCGAACGGGTAACAAGGCGAGTCGGAAACGAGCGCGTGATTCTGTGAATGGCTCGTGCGGGGACGGCCGCACTCGGCTCTCCCGCCACCGAATCCGAGGTCGCCTAGATGCTTTCCTCCGGGAATTCGACTTCCAACGCCAGTGGACCCGTGACCCGGTTGGTCAAATTCGCCAGTCCGATTAGCATATGCAAGTCAACAATCTGTTCGTCGGAAAAATGTTTCTTGAGTCCCGTGAAGTCGGAGTCGCTAGCCCCGTCGGGCGTACGCGTCAACTTTTCGGCATAGCCAAGCGCGATTAGTTCAGGCGCGCCGAATCCAGAGTAATTCCCCTCTTTCAAAGCATTCATCTCCTGCGGCGTAAGTCCGACGCGTTTTGCGCCCTGGATGTGGTGCTGCGTGCAGTAATGGCATCCGTTGATCAGGGAGACGCGCAGATACACGGCCTCATAGAGCTTGCGGTCCAGCGACCGTCCCACGCTGGCATAGAATCCGAGAAAGTTGCCGAGCATCGCGGGACGATGTGCCAGTGCCTTCTGGATATTGCCGGGCTTGCCTTTCAGCTTGCCATCATAGATTTCCTTAACTTCCGCGCTGGCTTGCGCAGGTTCGACCAGACTAATCCGGGCCATGAAATTTCTCTCCTAGGGTGTGCGCCCTATAATAAACAGATTCGACAAGATGCGCTGGAGTCGCAGGAAGCTGTGATCATGAAGCTGAGATCATGAACAACGTTCGCATCATCGGTGCTGGCCTCGCCGGATCGGAAGCGGCGTGGCAGTGTGCCCGGCGCGGCGTCGCTGTCGAACTTTTCGAAATGCGGCCAGCACGCACAACTCCGGCTCACCAGACGGAAGGTCTTGCGGAATTGGTCTGCTCCAACTCTCTGAAATCCGACAGTGAGAACACCGCCCCCTGGTTGCTCAAGGAAGAAATGCGCCGCGCCGGTTCTCTGCTGCTCGAAATCGCGCGGCAAACCGCCGTACCCGCCGGCCACGCGCTGGCCGTAGACCGAGCGGAATTCTCACGAAAGGTAACCGACGCGATTTCCCGTGAACCTCTCATCACGATTCGCCGCGAAGAGGTCACAGCGGTCGAAGCGCGCCAGCTCACGGTGATCGCAACCGGCCCGCTGACGTCGGACGCGCTCTCGCTGGAAATCGCGAAAATGAGTCTCGATCCTTCGCGGGCAGCGGCGCCCGCGCCACAAAATCTGTATTTCTACGATTCGATTAGCCCTATCGTCGAAGCCGATTCCATCGATATGAGCAAGGTCTACATGGCGGCCCGCTACGACAAAGGATCGGCCGACTATATCAATTGTCCCATGTCGAAAGAAGAGTACAATCGCTTCTACGATGCACTGCACGCGGCGCAATCGGTGGATCAAAAAGACTGGGAAAAACTCAACTACTTCGAGAGCTGCCTGCCCATCGAAGAGATTGCGCGGCGCGGACGCGACACACTGCGCTTCGGCCCAATGAAGCCGGTCGGGCTCAAAGACCCTCGCACCGGCAGAATGCCATACGCAGTCGTGCAACTGCGGCAGGAAGATCTGCGCGCCGATTCTTACAATCTTGTCGGATTCCAGAATCACCTGAAATTTGGCGAGCAGGCGCGCGTCCTGAGTTTGATCCCAGGACTCGAAAGCGCGCGCTTCCTGCGCTACGGACAGATTCATCGCAACACCTATATCAACTCGCCTGCGCTGCTGAACCCGACGTTACAAATGAAGTCGCATCCCTACGTTCTGTTCGCCGGACAAATCTGCGGCGTCGAAGGCTACGTCGAATCAATTGCGACCGGACTGATCGCCGGAATGAATGCAGCCGCGTTGGCCGGCGGCGGCGAACCACCGCCTCCTCCAAGGGCAACCGCGTTTGGCTCGCTGGTTCACTACATCACCCAGGCCGAGAGCAAGAACTTTCAGCCCGCCAATATAACCTTCGACCTGTTACCCGCCCTCGACCGCAACGTCCGCGACCGCAAAGAACGCCATCGGCTGCAATGTGCATTAGCCCTGCAGGAGTTCGGCGAATGGCTACGGCGCAACGCGTTGCAGCCCACCGCGGCCGAGCCGTAATCGAACAATGGAGCGACGGGCGTCCTCGCCCGTCCCGAAGAGTCGCTTAGAGTGAAGACGCGGCAAGCCGCCTCCCCACTCCGCAATCCCTGGAACAAAACACTTCCAATCCGCGTAGATCAGGCAGGGAGCAGGCGCTTTCATTTCCCGGCGACCCGCGTCGAACCCTCAGATGTCATTTCGCGATCTCATTCAGGACGTGTTCCGCACGCTGTGGGCGCACCGTGTCCGCACCTTGCTCACCATGTTCGGAATCGCCTGGGGAGTAGTCTCCATCGTCCTGATGGTCGCGGCTGGCGAGGGCCTTCGCGTCGGCCAGGCCAAGCAAGCCGAAACCCTGGGCCGCGACCTGATGATCGTCTTCCATGGCCGCACCAGCCTGCAGGCCGGTGGCACGCGCGCTGGCCGCCTGGTGCACTGGGTTGACTCCGACATTCCTCATCTTCAGGAAGAGGCTCCCGACTGTCAGTACGCGATCCCCGAGCTCGAGCAGGACACGGTGCGTTCGCACACCGCTTACAATGCCGCCGCGTTCACGGTCACCGGCTCGACACCGGAGTTTGCCGAGATTCGCAGCCTCGGCGTCGGCGAAGGCCGCTTTTACGATCAAGCTGACATCAACGAAGCCCGGCGTGTGGCTTTCCTCGGCTCCGATGCGAAGAAGCAGTTATTCGCCGGTCGTCCAGCCGTCGGACAGTTCGTCTATCTCAACGACATTCCGTTCACCGTCGTCGGCGTCATGTCGTCCAAGAAACAGGATTCGAGTTACGACGGCTGGGACATCAACAAAATCTTCATCCCCTTCTCCGCCATGCGCCGCGATTTTCCCGACAAGCCTCCGGGCACGTCCCAGACGTTCGACCAGTTGCTGGTCGTTCCCCGCTCCGTCGAGCATCACGAAGCTTGCAAAGGCGAGATCCGGCGCGTTTTGGGAAGACTGCACGGCTTCGATCCCAGCGACAAGGAAGCTTGCCCGATCTGGGACACCATCCAGGAAGCCAAAGCTTTCCGCACCATGACCGACGGCATGAAGTACTTTCTCGGAGCGGTCGGCCTCGTTACTTTGTTCCTCGGCGGCCTCGGCGTGATGAATGTAATGCTGGTGGCGGTTCAAGAGCGCACCCGCGAGATCGGAGTCCGCAAAGCAATCGGAGCGCCCGCGAACAGCATCCTGCGCCAGTTCTTCCTGGAGGCACTCCTGGTCGCGCTGATCAGCGGCGGCGTGGGACTGCTGATCGCGTTCGGCCTGTGTGCGCTGATTGACCTGCTGCCGATGCCCGACTTTTTCGCCGGCTTGTTGCCGACATGGCAGACGGGAACGGTGGCCATGGCGGTTCTCGGAACCATCGCCATCCTGTCCGCGTTGTATCCCGCTCGCCGCGCCGCCTCCATCGATCCCATCGAAGCCTTGCGCCACGAGGCTGGTGGCTAACATGATCTACCAAGTCCTAAGAGAAGCCTGGAGCGCGCTGCGGCGCAACCGCACTCGCAGCGCGCTCACCATGCTCGGCATCGTGTGGGGTATCGCCACCGTCACGCTGCTGATTGCCTATGGTGGCAGTTTCCGCGAAATTCTCGTCGGCAGCTTCAACGCCTTCGGCAAAGGCGCCGTCATCTGCTGGCCGCAGCAGACCAGCGAGCAGCCCGGCGGCCAACGCGCCGGCAAGAAGGTCGTCCTTGAGCAAGCCGACATCGACATGATCAAGGAGACCGCCACCTATGTGCGCCACGCGTGTCTCGAGACCGTGCGTCGTCCCGGCATCGCCTACGGAAACCGTATGGTCGGCACCGCACCCGTCCGCGGCGTCTGCCCGGAATATGGCGACATGCGCAATGAGCAGCCGTCGGAGGGCCGCTGGATCAACTCCCTCGACGAACTAGAACGCCGTCGCGTCGTTTTTCTGGGAGCACGCGTACGCGAGCAGCTATTCGGCGGACGCCCGGCCGTGGGCGAAACGGTCGTCATTGCCGGAGTGCGGTTCACGGTGATCGGCACCATGGACCGCAAAATCCAACTGAGCAACTACTTCTCCAGCGACGATGAGTCGACGTGGATTCCTTACTCCGCGGCGAAAGATCTTTGGGACGCGAAGGACGCCAACGTGCTCGTGTTTGAACCCATTGCGCCCCAGTTCGAGGGACGCGCCGAAGCGCAGGTTCTCGCCGCGATCGCCACGCGCCAGCAATTCTCGCCCACCGACAAGAAAGCCATTCAGATGTTCGGCCGCGAAGAGTTCCGCCCCGTCATCAACGGCATCACCATCGGTCTGCAAGTACTGCTCATCTTTATCGGGATCCTGACCCTCGGAATCGGCGGCGTCGGGGTCATGAACATCATGCTCGTCTCCGTCGATGAGCGCATCCGGGAAATCGGCCTGCGACGCGCTCTGGGCGCGAGGAAATGGCACATCAAGGCCCAATTCCTGGCCGAGACGCTGCTCATCATGCTGCTCGGCGGCGCCATCGGCATCGTCGTGTCCTACGTGGTCGCAGTGGCCGTAGGAACGCTTCCGCTGATGGGCCCGCTGTTTGAAGACACCTCCGGAAAAGCGGACATCCACCTCAGAATTTCATTTCTTACGGTCGTGATTTCAACGCTGGTGTTGCTGCTCGTAGGCGTGTTGAGCGCTGTGATTCCCGCGTCACGAGCCGCGAACCTTGACCCGGTAGAAGCGCTGCGCTACGAATAAGTCCGGTGGAGCGACGGGCGCCCTCGCCCGTCCGCGTCGTTCTTCGTCATTGACGCCGCAATTCTCATCGCGATACCTTGACGGCAGTAGTGCGAGGTGGTGCATTGCCTGTCTCCGCCGTCGATTGCGTACAACCCGCTCTGCAGCACGCGCGAGAACAACTCTTCACTCGTTTCAGTTGGGGGCAATGGTCTCGGCTCGGGCTGGTGGGGATTCTAGCGGCGGAACTGCACGTAGGCGGATGCAATTTCGGAAACCCTGGTGGCGGCAAGTGGCCTCGCATCCCACACAAGACCGATAACGGGTTCCTGCCGTCGGGCACACCGTCTGGTCTGTTGTCTTTCAATCCAGCACACGTTCCTGCCCACATTTCCGAGCACATCGCGGAGTTCATCGTACTAATCGTCGTCGCAATCTTCGCCGCAATCGTGCTGGGGTTCGTCTTCCTGTACATCAGCAGCGTGTTCCGCTTCATCCTGTTCGACTCGGTTCTGAGACGCCATTGTTCGATAGGTGACGGATGGGGGAAATGGCATCGCGCCGGCGGCCGATTCTTTCTGTGGCAGATTCTGTTTCTGATTGCGACGGGGCTGTCTCTGGCGGTTCTCGTTGGCGTGCCAGTGACTCTGGCTCTCGCTGCCGGGTGGATGACTGATCTGCGGCAGCACGTAGGGCGGATGATTGTCGGAGTGATTCTGCTCGGGGGCTTGATCCTGGTGTTCGTGCTGACCATCGCTGTGGTTCAAGTGCTGGCGAAGGATTTTCTGGTGCCGCTCATGGCTCTCGAGGATCTCGGCTTTGCCGACGGTTGGCACCGCTTGCTGGCAGTGATCCGGCCGGAGAAGGGACGCTACGCCGTATACCTGCTACTTAAGCTGGTGATGTCGATTGCGGCGGCCATCCTGTTCGGCATCATCGCGATCCTTCCCGCTCTGTTTATCTTCGTCCCAGCTGCCGTTGCCGTGATTGCCGGTCACGAAGCGGGCTTGGGTTGGAGCGTCACCACGATCAGCCTGGCGATCATCTTCGGAACCTTGCTCGTGCTGATCCTGATTTACCTGATCGCTCTGGTGAGCGTGCCGGCCACCGTCTTTTTCCCTGCGTACGCGATGTATTTTTTTGCCGCACGATATCCAAATCTCGACGTGCTGCTGCATCCGGTCTCAGCGCCTCCAGTGCCGGAATCCCCGCCGCCCTTCGAAGCGCCTCCACTGCCGCCGTCGGCAGAGCCCATCGGCTAGTCTTGCTACAGGAGAGCCAGCCGCGAAGCGGCGTCACAGGAAAGCCCGGCACGTCAGTGCCGGGAACAAAGCGGAACAAACCAGTCCGGTCAGGGACAGCACGGTTCCGACAAACACTTGTCCCCGCCCAGCCGGGGCGGGCGACACGCCCGTCACTCCACTCTTAACTCGTTGCCCATCTGCCACCGGAACTATTAGCAAGCAACCGCAAACTCGTGGAACTCTCCTCCCCGTGCGGGTGTCCAATGTTTCAAGACACGCGCGTGCGCGTTGCCATTCCAAAAGAGAAGAAATTCGAATGGCATTCTCCACGGCAGGCGGTGGTCCGTTTTCTACAGGTCCCAAGATGAACGTCGCTCCTTTGATTGACGTTCTGCTGGTGCTCATCATCGTTTTCATGGTCGTGGTGATTGAGCAACGGTCAACCGTTGTACAGGCAGATCTCCACAGCAGCCCAATCCAAAAGATCGCTCGATTCTGCCGCCCCAGCGGACGATCGTGATTCAAATTCATCACGCGAAGCCGGGAACTGATCGTCGGAACGCAGAGCGTTCCCAGGCGGAGCACCCGCAAGTAATGGTGAACGAAGAAGCGGTAGAATGGGATGGCTCGCATGAACGTCTGCGGGATATTTTCGCCATTCGCGTGGAGCGGATCGCCTACGTCGAAGCCGATGACGACATCGATTTCCAGGACGTGCCTGAAGTCATTGCCATTGCCCGCATAGCTGGCGTCGATCGCGTTGGCCTGCTAACCGAAGATGGGAAGCATGTCCCGGTGACCGGGTAGATCGTGTGGTGACGCGACTTAGCCCCGTCCAAGAAAGAGAACGAAGAAGGGCTGGCATAGACCATGAACGACTCGCGCTCAAACGAGACGCCTGACTGGAAAACCCACGGCTTGCGTATCATTCGCAGCGGTGAGTTGGACGCCAACACGCCCCAGACGCCAGGCATGACCCGAGCCGAAGCCATCTCGCGTGCCAGAGTCGGCGCGCAAAAGCTCTGGGCGGGTACCGTGGTGGTGCGCCCCAATGCCAAGACCGGCCCCCATCATCATGGAGAACTGGAAACCGTGATCTACGTGGTTCGGGGCCGCGCGCGCTTTCGCTGGGGAAATCATTTGGAGTTCGTCGACGAGGCGGGCCCGGGAGATTTCGTCTATGTTCCTCCCTACGTTCCCCATCAAGAGCTGAACGGGCGCAAAGATCAGCCAGTGGAGGCTGTGATCGTGCGCAGTGGTCAGGAACCTATCGTCGTCAACTTGGACATTCCGAGTCCAGAGGACGCTCCGGACACCCCACAAGATGATCCGTTTCACTCCGCGTCAGGAAGGCAGTAAAAACGCGGCACACTCGCTGCTCGGCGCGTTTGAGTGACGAGTCTAGTCGCCCGCCCGGTTCTTAATCCAAATCGGCGACCCCACGAACCCGAACGCCGCACGAATCTGATTTTCCAAAAATCGTTGATAAGAAAAATGCAGCTTCACGGGACGATCGGTGAAGAGCACGAACGTCGGCGGCGCCACTCCCGCCTGCGTCATATATTTGATTTTCACGCGCTTGCTTACGGGAACTGAAGCGCGGTCAAAGTCAACCGTCCGCAGAAAACGGTTCATCTCGCCAGTCGTGATACGCTTGCGCCGCTCGGCAGCCACCTTCTCAATAAGCGGCAAAATCTTCTCCGTCCCCTTGCCGGTGTGCGCGGAGAGAAAAAGCACCGGAGCGTAAGCCAGAAACTTGAGCCCGTAGCGCAGGCGTTCTTCGTAGAGAGCGCGGTCGTGCGGCCGCTTGGCATCCTGTATGCGTGCCGTCTTCGACTGGCTGACGGCGCGTTTTTCGCCGCTCGCCACAAGATCCCATTTGTTGACCAGGATGATCACCGACCGTCCGCTCTCGTGGGCGTAGCCGGCAATGTTAGCGTCCAGCCCGCTGGCGCCTTCGGTCGCGTCAACCATAAAGAGCACGATGTCGGCATCTTCAATATTCTTGCGCGCCATGACCACCGAAAGCTTCTCCGCCATCAGCTTCGTCTTGCCTTTGCGCCGAATGCCAGCCGTGTCGATGAAGCGAATCTTGCGGCCTCTGTACTGGATGACTTCGTCAATCGAATCGCGCGTAGTGCCGGCGATGGGCGAAACAATAGCGCGGTCGGTTCCCGTGAGTTGATTCAGCAGCGTGGATTTGCCGACATTAGGATGCCCAATGATGGCCACCTTGATTTCATGCGGCTCGTCGGGAGTAAGCGACCCTTCCCCTGTGTCTTCCGCCGTGACCTCAGTGTCCTCTGTGGTTGCTTGTGGTCGTGCAGGCAGCACAAGAAGAATAGCGTCAAGCAGATCGTCGATACCGCGTCCATGCTCAGCCGAAATCGGAAACATATTCCGCATTCCGAGCACATGAAACTCGTCCAGCAATCCATCCTGCTTATCCGAGTCCATCTTATTGACGGCAAGAAAGAGCGGCTTGCCAGTGCGCGCCAAAAGTCGAGCCAACTCGCGATCGGGCCCAGCAATCTCGGTGCGGGCATCGACCACCATGACGATTGCCGCCGCTTCCTCGAATGCGACCCTGGCCTGCCGAAAGATTTCCGACGGTATGAAGTCTTTGTCGTCGGGAACGATACCGCCCGTATCCACGACACGAAATTCGTGCCCGCGCCATTCGACCTTGCCATAAAGCCGGTCACGCGTGATGCCCGGCTCGTCTCCGACGATGGCGCGCCGCGATCCCGTCAGATGATTGAACAACGTCGATTTGCCAACGTTCGGGCGTCCGACGATGCCGACCAGTGGGGTGGGTTTCTTTTTGCTCAAAGGGATTGAGCTGCGAGCCACGAGCTGCGAGCAAACAGTTCGCTCGAGGCTCGCGGCTCGAAGCGCGCGGCTCTAAGGCTATTATAGAGACTCCGTGCCTTCCTCATCCCATCCCGTGTCCCAACCCGTGGCTCGGCCTGCGGGATTCTCTCTGTACCAGTTCTTCGCTCTCGGGGGCCTGCTCTCGAAGACGCATCCCGCCTACGAATTTCGACGCGGCCAGTTGCAGATGGCCCAGGCCGTCGAAGAGGCGCTCGAAAAAAAGCGCCACCTGATCGTCGAAGCCGGTACCGGCACCGGCAAAACGCTGGCTTATCTGCTGCCCGCAATCCGCTCGGGCAAACGAGTCATCATTTCGACCGGCACGAAGAATTTGCAGGAGCAGCTCTTCTTCAAAGATGTCCCGGCGCTCGAGCGAGCGCTATTTCCCGGAGTAGATCGAAAGCTCAGCGTCTGCTACATGAAGGGGCGCAACAATTATCTGTGCCGCAAGAAGCTCATTGACCTCACCGACCAGCCCGTGCTCAGCGGCCTGGAAGAAATCGAACATTACCGCGCCATCGCCGCCTGGGAAAAAACGACGCAAAGCGGAGATCGCGCGGAACTCGCCGAACTGCCCGAGGCGAGCGCTCTCTGGCGCAAGCTCGACGCGCGAGCCGATACCTGTCTTGGCCAGAAATGCAAGGGATACGACCGTTGCTTCATCACCGAAATGCGGCGGCGGGCGGCCGAAAGCGACATCATCATCGTCAATCACCATCTGTTCTTCGCCGACCTCTCCATCAAGCTCGAAGCCGAGGGCGCGCCCGACGCCGGTGTCCTCCCGGAATCCGGGGCGGTGATCTTCGACGAAGCCCACGAACTGGAAGAAGTCGCCGGCAACTACTTTGGAATCTCGGTCAGCAACCTGCGCATGGACGAACTGACGCGCGACACCGAACACCTGCTGCAGCGCGAGAAACTCTACACGCCACAGATGTCGGGCGCGATCCAGTCGGTGCGGGAGCGCTCACAGCTTTTCTTTTCGCTCCTGCCGGCAAACGAGGGTCGGTTTGCATTCGACTCTCGGCGCGAGTTTCTCGAGGAAAACGGCGAAGAGTTTCTCGCCCTCAATCAGTCGCTGTGCCGGCTGGGCGCGGAGCTGGAGCAACTTCCGCAGAAACCGGAAGACGTTTTCACTCTGGTGCGTCGGGCGCAGCAATTACAAGTGCAACTTCGCTTTGTGATGGAAAACGAAGATCCAAACACCGTCTTCTGGATCGAGCGCCGAGGCATTCGTGGAGCTCCGGGCGCCCCCGCCCGGCGGAAATCGTCCGACGAAAAACACACAGGCGGCCGCACGAATGTCTTGCTGCAGGCGACTCCGATCGAGGTCGGCCAGATCCTGCGCGAGTGTCTGTGGTCAAAGCTGGAGACCTCTGTGCTGACCTCGGCAACCCTAGCCGTAGGCGGCGGTTTCGACTACATACGGCAACGACTCGGACTCGATCACGCGCGCGAATTGATCGTCCCGTCGCATTTCGACTACGAAAGCCAGGCCATCCTTTACGTGCCGCCCCATCTGCCCGACCCGCGCACGCCGCAATTCGCCCGCGAGGCGGTTCGCGTTATTCAGCGTCTGCTCGAAATTACCCGCGGACGCGCGTTTGTACTCTTCACCAGCTACGCGCAGATGAACGAAATCTACGAGCGGCTGCTCGGGCAATTGGAATTTCCGATGCTCAAACAGGGCGACGCTCCGAAATCGGTGCTGCTAGAGGAGTTTCGCCTCACGCCTCACGCCGTGCTGTTCGGGACATCTTCGTTCTGGCAGGGCGTGGACGTGCAAGGCGAACAGTTGAGCTGCGTGATCATCGATCGCTTGCCCTTTGCCGTGCCAAGCGATCCGGTGGTGGCGGCTCGGGTGAAGGCCATCGACGCTGGCGGCGGCAACGCTTTCTTCGAATACCAGGTGCCGAGCGCGGTCATCACCCTGAAGCAGGGATTCGGGAGACTAATTCGATCGCTGCACGATCGTGGTCTGCTGGCTCTGTTAGACAACCGCATTCTGAAGAAGCAGTACGGCCGCGTGTTTGTCGAGAGTCTGCCCCGTTACAGCAGGACGACAGACCTAAAAAAAATAGAGGAGTTCTTCGGGTCCGGTTCTTGAAGTGGTCGGGTGGTCGTTTGGCGGGTGTGGTTGTGGGGTGGCGGGGCTTTGCCCCGCCCGAACGGGGCCAAGCCCCGTCACCCCACATGCGGAGTCGACTTAGAGGATCGGCACCTCGCCCCGCCACAGCCAGCGATAGTCGATTTCCCGGGCCACCAATCCCGCTCGCACTGGATTCTGGAGAATGTAATTCACTTTCTCTCTTATGCTCTCATTTGAGAGCAGAACATGATCAAAAGACTTCTCCTGCCACACTGGCCCATGCCGTTCGAGAAGCCGATTGGGAAGTTGGGCCGAGCGACCCTTAAGGAACCGCATAACCTGCGGCAGACTTACCAGCCATCCCTCAGCACTCCGCAGCGACGTAAATAGCAAGTGCGCGTGCGTAGGCATCACCACCACGGCGTGTCAATCGACGGTCGCACCGCGCTCCCGTAGGCAACACTCCAAGGCCAATTGTCGGCATTCGGCGGAAAGTTCCCACCGCTTGAATGTCCGAATGTCACAAAAACCGGACGATTGTCTTTGAGTACGTGCGGCAGCGTTCACCGATAGGAGTACTTACGATCAAGGTATATCTCTGTTGAATAACTCAGTGGAAGGCGAGATGCAGTGATGAGGCTCACCGCCCGTTGGGTCGGTTAGGCTCATGGTAGGAGACGCTCGTGTGGTGACGGGGCTTTGCCCCGCCACCACACAAGAATCGGAAAACTATTCCGCAGCCGCCTCTTTGTCGACCACGACCTTCAAGTGCGTGGTCACGTCCCGGTGCAGTTTGATAGCGACGGTGAACTCGCCAATGGTCTTGAGCGATTCGTGCAACTGGATCTTGCGACGATCGATGTGGAAGCTCTTTTTCTCGAGTGCTTCGGAAATATCGCCAGCCGTGACCGATCCGAACAACTGATCGCCTTCGCCCGACTTGCGCAGGAACTTCACTTCGAGCCCGTCAAACTGCTTGGCGAGCGCTTCGGCTTCCGTCTTTTCCTTGGCGGAGCGGCGCACCGAGGCCGCCTTCATCTGCCCGATGACAGTCTTATTAGCGGCGGTGGCTTGAATCGCCAATTTTTTGGGCAACAGAAAATTCCGCCCATATCCCTCCGCGACTTTCACCACCTCGCCGCGGTTGCCCAACTTGGGCACGTCTTCTTTCAGGATGACTTCCATGGATGACTCCGTTTCGCAAGTAACTTGGTCGTTAGTCGCTTGTCGTTGGTCGTTCGCAAATTCTCGAACAGTCAACAAACTGTCTTAATGCCGCTGACTACAAACGACTAGCGACTAACGACGATCTTGAATTTATTGTGCGCGTCCGGCGAACGGCAGCAGGGCGATATTGCGCGCCTGTTTGATGGCCCTCGACAGACGGCGCTGATGCGGCGTGCACACGCCGGTCAGGCGTCGCGGAGTGATCTTGCCGCTCTCCGCCACGAACTGCGCCAGCAGACGGACATCTTTGTAATTGACCGCCTCGATCTTTTCGACGCAAAACTTGCACACTTTCTTGCGCCGGAAAAACTTACGGCCACCTTCGCGGGGGCCACCGGGGCCTCCGCCAGGACGCGGCCCTCGTGGCCCGCCGCGGTCGGGACGATCACCACCCGTGCGTTCCGGACGACTATCGCCGTGGCTTGATCCCGCCGACGCGCCTGGTGCTCTTGTTTCTTCTGCCATAGTGCTCCTGCTTTCTAAGAATTCGATTGTGTGGTGGCGGGGCTTTGCCCCGCTCCCGTGGGCGATCGCGGCACTGCCAAGGCCGTGCCCTCCCTAATACCCAAGCTCCATCTAAACCGGCGCCGAGGCCGGAGTTTCCGCCGCGCCTTCCGGTGTCGCCGGCGTTACCGGAGCGGTAGCTGCGGCCGGTTGCGCGCTAGCTTTCTTCTTCGAGTCGCGGATCTTCTTGATCTTGTCGAGCCGCTTCAATTCTTCGTCGGTGCGCACGGTGAGGAACTTGATTACCGGCTCGGTGACGCGCAGGCGGCGTTCGACCTCGTGCACGGTCGCGCCGGTGGCTTCAATCAACATCAGCACAAAGATGCCGTCGTTGAACCTGCCCACACGGTATGCCAGACGTCGCTTGCCCCAGATTTCGCTCTTGGCCCTTCCCCCCGCCGAGGTCACCGAAGACTCGAGCGTTGATATCAGTTTGTTCAGATCCTCGTCCACCATGTCGGGTCGGACGATGAACATCAATTCATAGTTACGATTCATTCGTTATCTCCAAACTCTCTCAGTACAGTCGCTGGTCGTTCGGTCGTTAGTCGTTCGCGATTCATCGTGGTTGCTTGCCAACGACCAAGACTCACTCGGCTCTGCGATTGAAGCGATTCATCGCTTCATCCGGACCATCCTTTATGATCACCTCGACCGCCTGCACTGCCATGTCGAGGACTTCGTCCACCGCTTTTTCCTGCGCCTTGCGGAACGGCGTCAGGACATATTTCACGCTGTCCGCGACTTTGCGGTCAGGCGCACTTCCCAGTCGAATCCGCAAAAATTCGTTGGTGCCCAGGGCGCCGAGAATGGACTCCATCCCGTTGTGCCCCGCCGAACTTCCCCGCTGCCGGATGCGAATCGTGCCCAACCGCAGGTCGAGTTCGTCGTAAATCACAATCAGGTCCCGCTCCACATCGACCTGAAGTTCCGCCACCAGTTCCCGCACCGAAAGCCCACTCAGGTTCATGTAGGTTTCCGGTTTGGCCAGGACCACCGGCCCCCCAGCGATCGTTGCCCGTGCGGTCAGCGCGCGGCATTGGCGATTCCTGATTTCGATCCCCAGGTCGTTGGCGATCCGATCGATCGTCAAAAATCCGAGATTGTGCGGCGTGAACTGGTACTCGATTCCAGGATTGCCCAAACCGACGATCAGTTTCACGCAAATTAGCCCTTAACCGTTAGCTGTGGCCCTTCGCTCGTAGCTCGAGGCTCGCAGCTCGCAGCTATTTCTATTTCTTCTCTTTCTTCTCGGGCTTCTCAGCCTTCTCGGGCTTGGCCTTGGCCTTGGCATCGCCCTCAGCCTCGCCTTCACCCTCAACTTCCTGCTTGCCCTTCTTAATGACTTCAGGCTCAGCCGGTGCCGCTGTCGCATCCGCCGCCACCGCTTCCGGAGCCACCACCACTTCTTCCTTCACCGTGGTGATATGCGCGATCATCTGGTTCTCTTCGGTCAGGAATTTCAGCTTCTCGCTGTGTGGCAGATCCTTTACGCGCACTTCGATGCCAAACACGAGGTGGCTGATGTCCACTTCGATGTTTTTCGGAATGTCCGCCGGAAGGCACTCAATCTCAATCTCACGCAGCAACTGCTCGAGAATACCGCCCTCCGTCTTCACGCCCAATGCCTCGCCTTTGAGCACGACCGGAACCGTGACCATCAGCCGCTTATCCATGGCGATACGCTGCAGATCCACGTGGAGCAGCGCTCCCTTGATGGGTTCGAACTGCCAGTCCACGACCATGGCCTTCACCCGATCGCTGTCCAGCGCCAGGTCGAAAATCGTGTTGTGTCCGCTTTCCGACTTCAGGATGCGCAGAACCTGTCGCGGATCGACCGCGACCGAAGCCGCACCTTTGCCCCCGCCGTACAACACGGCTGGAATTTTCCCGCCGACGCGCACGCGCCGAGCGGCGTTCTTGGTGCCTGGTTCGCGTTTCTGCGCTTCCAGTATGCTGATATCCTTTGCTGTCGCCATAATTCCGTTTCCGTCCTTCGTTAGAGTCGTCGTTGGTCGCTAGTCGTTGGCAAAACCTTTCAGTGCTAGCGAGTCGCGAACGACTAACGACCACCGAGTAACGACCGCTCTTAAATAAATAACTTGCTGACGGATGTCTCTTCGTGATTCGCCTGAATCGCGCGGCCAATCAAACCTGCAATTGAGAGGACCGTGATCTTGCCTCCCTTTTCGGCGCGCGCCTCATCCGCCTCGGCGCTCAGGGGAATCGTGTTCGTGACCACCACCTGCTTGATAATCGAGTTGCGGACGTTCTCTACCGCCGGTCCCGACAAAACCGCGTGCGAGGCGCAAGCATAAACTTCGAGCGCGCCATTATCGATCAGCGCCGCAGCGGTTTTCACCAACGTGCCCGCCGTGTCGATCAAATCGTCGATGATCAAGCATGTCCGGCCATTGACGTCGCCGATCACGTGCATCACTTCCGCCACGTTCATCTCGACGCGCCGTTTGTCCACGATGGCCAGCGCCGCATCCACCTTCTTCGCAAAGAACCTGGCTCGCTCCACGCCGCCCGCATCCGGAGAAACCACCGTCAGGTTGGGCAGGTTCAGCTTCCTGAAATGGTCCACCAGCACCGGTGAAGCGAACAGGTGATCCACCGGAATATTGAAAAAACCTTGCAACTGCGGCGTATGCAAGTCCACGATCAGCGCCCGATGGGCGCCCGCCGTGGTCAGCAGATCGGCCACCAGTTTCGATGAAATCGGGCTGCGCGGCTTGTCCTTGCGATCCTGCCGTGCGTACCCAAAATACGGAATCACCGCCGTGATGCGACGCGCGGAAGCTCGCTTAAGCGCATCGATCATCAACAGCAGCTCCATCAGGTGCCCATCCACCGGACGGCATGTTGGCTGCACGACGAATGCATCGCAGCCGCGCACGTTCTCCTGGATCTGCACATAGCACTCGCCATCGGCAAATCGCGTAACCTGCGCCTGACCGCGCGGCATGCCCAGAAAATTGCATACTTCGTCAGCCAGCGGCTCGTTAGCCGTGCCGCTGAAAATCTTGAATCGGTCATCAACCCGGGCGCGCTGCGGCTTGCGTTCCGCTTTTTCGTCCGTCGTCGGCTTTTTTTCCGCGGTGGTCGTTGTCGTCGCAACTGTGGCCATAGTTAAGGTCTCAGGTGTTAGGTCTCAGGTCTCAGCGACCAGATGCGGCCAAGTCTTCCTGAGACCTGACACCTTTCTTTTTTGGCTGGGCCGCTAGGATTCGAACCTAGACAAAGTGCTCCAAAGGCACTTGACCTACCATTAGTCGACGGCCCAGTAACTAAGATCGAACTGACTGACTGCCTTTTAATTGTCGTCGAACAATTGTCGTTTAACAACCGTCTTTTAGCTGGCGACAATCGAATCAATCAAAAATTCTTTTCCAATACTTCTGGCGCGTCAACGTACTGGTCGCAACTGCCTTTACCCCCCGCTTTCGCAGACGGCTCGCCGCCTTCGCAGCCTCGGCTGACGACCGGAACAGTCCGTACAGGGTTGACCCTGACCCGGAGAGCGAAGCGTATCTCGACCCCGCGCGCTCCAGCGCACCTTTTATGTCTCGCAATGCGGGATATTGAGGAAAGACGACTCTTTCAAAGTCGTTTTCAATCCCGGTACGGACAAGGTCGAGAAGCAACTTCTCAACCCGGCTCCCGCCTCTTGCGGAAGCACCGGTGTTGGAGTAACCACAAAGCCACGCCGAAAGCACGCAGCCAACCTCAAACAGTCTATCGGACGCTCGCGCCCCCGTCAATTCATGATTCCGTGTGGTGACGGGGTCTTGTGTGGTGACGGGGCTCTGCCCCGTCCCAGCTCGCGTAGGGGCGGACGCTTTCGTCCGCCCAGCCGAGCTCAGCTCAGCCCCGCTCGCCACCAGTGCATCCCAATCGGCAAACGCTTTGGGCGTCGAGACCCCAACCTCCGGCGTCCCGACAACCATCGCCGCGGAAGGCAAATCCGGAAGTGGGTAAACCTCCTCGCCGCGACCCACTCCGAGAGCAGTTCCGCCCACCAGAAACAGCGGCAGGTCCGACCCAACGCCGGCAGAAATCCGCAGGCGGGTCGCACCCGACAATCGCTTTTTGAGCACCCGCTCCAGCGCAATCATGGTCGCCACCGCATTCGAAGACGCCCCTCCGAGCCCTCCCTGTACCGGCAACCGCTTCTCGATCTCGATGCGGACTCGCCCCTTCGCGCCGAGTTCCACCATCACCCGCTCGGCCATGCGATAGCACGTATTCGACGCATCCAGCGGAACCCGCGGGTCCTGATTCGTGCATACGATTTCAATTCCGCTACCCCGACCGACGCTCACCCGGATCAAGTCATGCAGCGCAATCGTCTGATACACCGTGCGCAGATCGTGATATCCGTCCGCGCGCGCAACACCGATGTACAGCCCGAGATTGATCTTCGCAAAAGAACGAACCGTGACTGTCATGGAAGAGGAATTGTAAGCGATTTGGATTGGGAACGGCGGGTGAGGGCCGCAGTTCCCCTACCGCAGCGTTCCGCAGTTCGTGGCGGAAATCCTCGCTGTCATCCTGAGCGCCGAGCCATGCGCGAAGCGAATGCCTCGGCAGAGTCGAAGGACACCTACCACCGCATGAAGCAACGGGCGCGGCGGTATCCAGATGGTCACTTTCGGCTGGCGACGACTCGCCAAGTGGCCGGACGATTCTTGGTTTGTGAGTTGTGGCGGGTAGAGTCGCTCTTCGGGATTGACGAAGTGCGGATGGCCAGTCGAGGTCACACCGCGGACGAAATCTATGATGCTTTGCCTCGCGGAGCCTTCTTTCCCGGAAGGAAGCGGAGCCTGACCTGAGGATATTCTCCCAACTCCCGCGTAATTGGACTGATGACTGTCGTCATGATGGTTGTAGTCTCTAGCGCGAGCTGCGATCCCCCGGGATGCCCCCATTATCCATTCCTGATGGCTGGTGGGAACTGTCATTGGTGACAGGGAAAGATCGGTAGCTGATGGCTGACGGCTTTCTTGCTACACTTCCCATTCATGCCCGCCCTCACCTACCTCGAAGCCATCCGCCAGGGAATCTGGGAGGAGATGGAACGCGATCCAAGCGTCTTCTGCCTGGGCGAGGATATCGGTATCTACGGTGGCGCGTTCAAAGTCACCGACGGCTTCATCGACCGTTTCGGCCCCGAGCGCGTGATCGATACGCCGATCGCGGAGTCAGCCATCATAGGCGCAGCCTTCGGAACCGCGCTCACCGGGTTGCGCCCGGTGGCCGAACTCCAGTTCATGGATTTCATCGGCTGCGCCTTCAATCAAATAGTCAACATGGCCGCGAAGTCGCACTACCGTTGGGGAGCGCCGGCCCCGCTGGTGCTGCGCGGCCCCAGCGGCGGGAATGTGCACGGCGGCCCATTCCACTCGCAAAATCCGGAAATGTGGTTCGTGCACGCGCCGGGCCTGAAAGTAGTTTGCCCAGCGACGGCGTACGATGCCAAGGGACTCATCAAGGCGGCAATCCGCGACCCCAACCCGGTGATCTTCTTCGAACACAAGTATCTGTATCGCAGAATCAAGGAGGAAATTCCAGGCTCCAACTCCAGCTCCGAAGATGACTACGTGGTTCCGATAGGAAAGGCGCGAGTAGCGCGCGAAGGCCGTCATCTCAGCGTGATCACCTACGCCGCCATGCTGTATGTTGCGCTCCAAGCCGCGGAGGTCCTGAGCAAAGAAGGAATCGAGATCGAAATCATCGACCTGCGTACGGTCTCGCCGCTCGATCGCGAGGCGATTGCCGCCACCGTGAGGAAGACGAACAAGGTCATCATTCTTCACGAACACGCGCGCACCGGAGGACTGGCTGGAGAAATTTCCGCGATCATCAACGAAGAAGCGTTCGACGATCTCGATGGTCCCATTGTTCGCTTGACGTCTCTCGACACGCCGGTTCCGTTTTCTCCGCCTCAGGAGGAATTTTTTCTGCCCAAGGTCTCCGACCTGGTTCGTGAGTCTCGACATTTGCACGCTTACTGACTTTCTCGCAACCAGAAGCGAGTAAGAATAATGAAGATTGGGCAGGCAACAGGGGGAATACACAGTATGTTTCGTTGTCCGCGGTTAGCGCGCGCTTGAAGGTAGAATGAAAAAGAGTGGGTGCGTGGCTGCAGTTCGCCCGTGAACTCTGCTGTGAACTGAGGCTTCTGACATGCGCAACTTCGTTCTGGGGATCGTCATCACCATTCTGATTCTGTTGATTGGCAGCCTTGGCCTTGCCTTGCTCGGCTTCTTGCCGACCCGAGCCAACAGCGCTCCCCCGGAGATGGAACGCCACATCGCCATGAGCGCGCTCGATAATTCCGTGGATCGCCATGCTCCCCGCTTGAATAGTCCCGTGCCGCCCACCGACGAGAATCTGATCGCAGGCCTGAAGATCTACACCATGAATTGCGCGCTTTGCCATGGCGATATCAACGGTCAGCCCTCGGCCCTGGAGAAATCTTTCTATCCGCCGCCTCCGAACCTCATCCTTCACCCACTGGATGACGAAGAATGGCACGTCTTTTACGTGATTCGCACCGGCGTCCGCTATAGCGGCATGCCCGCCTGGGACAAGACGCTCTCGGAGTCAGACATGTGGAAACTCACAGCATTCCTCACTCGCGTGGAAAAACTGCCGCCAGCGGTACAGGACTATTGGAAGAAATCCACCGGCGTAGGCCCACCCACTGGCGGGCAGGAAGCCCACGACCACAAATAAAAGGTTTGTGGTGGCTGGAAGAAGGTTGTGCGGCGGCGGGGCTCTGCCCGGGGTGCCCCCCCGCAACCATAGGGACTTGTCCTCGCACACTTATGTTGATTTCTATCAATTCGCTTGGGTTTACGCGGGGTTACGCGACAAAGACGAGGCGTTCCGTTTGCTCGAAAGGGGCTACAAAGGGCACACGGCTGCTATGGTCTATCTCGGATGCGACGTGGCGTGGTACGAGATGCACTCCGACCCCCGCTACGCCGAGCTGCTGCGCCGAATGGGGCTACCACAGCCGGAGTGAGACGTTGCAACGCGAGAATTCTTACCCACAGGGAACGGTTCCTACAGTCCTTTTCAGCGACTTGGCAGCCCCCGCTGAGAACGTAAGTCGCTGAAAAGCCGAATGCGCCTAGCCGGTCACGGCAGAGGCGTAACAGGTTGTTCGAATCAGTAGCGCGAAACGCGCTTGCGGAACGTTTTGCAGTCCACTCCAGCCACCGCCTTAAGTTAGCGCTTATGAAATGGGCTCTGCTCCGCTAGGAGGAGGACGGAGCACTATCCTGGCGGATAACTGAAATTCAGGGTGATCACAGTTTGAGTTGAGGCGGCGTGACCGTTGACACTGTAGGGTTGGAAACGCCACTGCTTGACGGCGGCGATCGCCGCCCGGCCCAGAACAAAGTATCCCCGAACAATTTTCAGATCCTCGACACTGCCATCGCGCCCAATCACCGCCTGCAGCACGACTGGTCCGTGAAGTTTCTGCGGTAACGCTTCCGGCGGATACACCGGATCCACGGTGTTAACCAACATGGCCCGCGCCGCCTCTTCGCTCACCGCGACCGGTTCGCTGACTTGCTGCATCGCAGGTTGCGGCTGCGGTGTGGAGGCCGGCATCATCTGCGCCGGGTTCACCGTCACCACCACCGGCCGCTCAATCGGCGGCGAGTTTCTCATACTTTCAGGAATCGCCGCTCGCTCCACGTGGATTGGAGCCGCTTCCTGATGCTCAAACACCGGCAAGGGGAGCGGGAAATCGGGAGCCTTGGGCAAGGTAACGTGCGCGTCGGTCAAAGTGGATTCGGTTGCGACCACTCCCAACGCCGGTGTCTGCGCATTGGGACTGACGGGACCTCGGCTGTAGTACGCATCCTGTTGCGGGTCGCTCGCCGCGGAACCGACGGGCAACGCGCCGGTTTGGTCCATATAGAAAAGCGCTGCCACCGATTCCCGCAAAACACGGGATCTTCCCTCACGCGTCCGCGAAAGGTACTCGATGGCTTCGCGCGATCTCCAAACGCAAAACACCGCCGCCAGCACGAGCACCGCGGCACAAGCCCCGCGGAGCCCTATCGCAAGGCTGCGCTTTCGAGGTCCTTCCTCCTCCTGATCAATCGCAGCTTCACCGTCGAAATTGTCCTGCTCCGCATCCGTTTCCAAGGAGCTGGCTTCCTGCTGACTTTGATCTGGCTGATGGGCGTCACCAGGGTGCGGGACATTGCTGCTCGCGTCGTCGCTGGCACCGGACGACTCCGCCATCCTATCCGGGCTCGGCGCTTGCATCTGCTCACACGCCTTCGCTAGTACCGCGCCAGCCTCTTCGGCAGAAATTGGACGATAGATCAGAAAATCGAGCCGGTTGTCGCGCATGTCCGCCGCCTCGGGTTCGTGATCGACGATGGCGATGGCTACCGTGGCGCGGTTCGGAGCAGACTCGCGAGCACGCTTCAACAGGAAACCTGCCTCCGGCTGGTCGACCCAATCGGCGATCACGCACGAAAAGGCACGCGTCTTCGCTTTTTCGATGGCCGAAAAGATGTCGGAACACTCTTCAGCGCGGATCCCCGTACTCTCGCAGGCCGCCGCCATGGCGGTACTCGTCTCGGGGCTCGTTGAAAACAAAAGGGCGCGGAAAGCCATCGCGCCCATAGATTATCGGGATTTGCTTCTCCGCAACAGGTAACCAGGGGCTAGTCTGGCTGTGGAATCTGGCCACTCCGTTTGCAACCTACGGTTCCACCAGAAACTGGTGACTTTGGTAACCTGCCGCCGGTCACCCTGACAGTGTCAGATCTCAACCCACTCTCCTGATAGCTCATGTCGCAGCTTCTGCTGCCGTTCCTGCAGTTTCTGCTGCGAGTCTTTCAGCCTCTGCTCGATGGCTCTCGAACATGCCTGCTGCGCCACTTTCTCATTAATGGCAGGAACCAGGTGGGCGATTTCCTCTTCGGCGCGGTTGATTGCATGCTCCGTTTCTGCTGTGAAATCGGGCATGTCAAGGCTGTCTTCCAGCAGGCTGCCCGAATCCTTCTTCTCGGGGAGAGTCAAAGTCAGAGTCTGCTCTCTCTTTTCACGTATCACGGTAACAGCAGCCGCTGGTCCCGACGACGAGCGCAGCGCATGGGTGAAGTCAGACGTATCGCGCACCGGCTGGTTGTTGACCTTGACGACCACATCTCCGGCACGGAATCCGCATTTTTCCCCTCGACTGCCTTTTTCCACCGACCGCACCAGCACGCCGTTGCCGTCCTTGACACCAAAGAAATCTCCCAGCTGGGAAGTAATGTTCTCCACGAGCAGCCCGCTCCGCGCCGACTGATGAACAACGACCACTGAGACTGGAAGGTCGAAGTCCGGCATATTGGGTATGTGGGGCATGGCAAATTTGAATTCGTCACCCTTCGGCTCCCATGCCATCGACTTGTGCCGGTCGGCTAGTTGCACCTTTACCGTCATCGGTTGACCGTCGCGGCTGATGCCGAGATTCACCACACGGCCGGCTGGCGTTTCCTTAATCATGCGGCGCAATTGGGCAGCACTCTCTATCGCCGTACCGTTGAGGCTTACGATTACGTCATGCGCCTGCAGCCCCGCTTTTCCGGCAGGAGCGTCCCGGTCGACCATCGTGACCTCGGCTCCGTGCTCTTCCTTGAGCTTCAATTCTCCCAGTCGCTCCGGAGAAACGTCGGCGATATCCACTCCGAGATACGCGGATCCGCCGCCCTCGTCACCGCCGTAACTCCAGTCCCAACTTTCGGCGCCGCGATCGTAGGCCGATTGCCCCTTCGATTCCGCCGGTTGCGCGCTGGCCACCGCCGCAACGGCCAGCGCAGTAAGAAGCATGCAAAGCGGGAAGCGATGGATCATAGGCCCTCCTGAATAAAATCAGCAGTCGCTAGTCGTTGGTCGTTTGCAAACTCTCGCAGGCCGCGATTCCCGAGCGACTAACGACTGACGACCAGCGACTAACAATTAACGACCGTTGTTGTCCTCGCCGCCGCTAGCGACTGACGCGGCGGAAATTGACATTCCCAGAATTCGTGCGGACCTTGAGCACCGATCCGCCACCGTTGAGTTGACCCTCTGCCGTCACCGTTTTCTCCCACGGTCCGCCTTCACTGGACACGTGAATATCGGAGAAGTCACTGCGTATGGTGTGGCCATTGGCGCTTTCGATTTCCGCCCGGATGGAGATCGCCAGATCATTCGCAAGGTAGACGGTGATGTCGCCAGCCGAGGATTCAAGCGTGGAATTGCTGCGAGCCGCGCCGCCAGCGGATGAGAGCAGCTTCACAATGATTCCGCCAGCCGAAGTTTCCGCCTGTACCGATGTGGCTCCATCCAATTGGATCGTGCCTCCGCCGGTCTGGGCCTGCACGCGTCCCTTCGCCGAAGCTAACCGAATGCTGCCCGCTCCTGTCTCAATTTCCGCCGCACCGCCGATCTCGCCCAGGTCGACGCTGCCGCCACCGGTAGTGGCTTTCACCCGCCCGCTGCACTTGTCGACCCGAATACTACCCCCGCCCGTCTCCAGCACGGCGCCTTGCAGCCCGGAGAGAACGACTACGCTTCCCCCTCCACTTTCCGCCGTGATCTCGCCCTTGGCGGACGCAACCTTGATGTTTCCTCCGCCCGTTTGCAGGCTTACATTGCCTTCCACGCTGCCAACTTCAATCGCGCCCCCGCCGGTTTCCGCCGACACCTCGCCGCCGATATCGTCCAGGTGAATGTTCCCACCACCGCTCTCGAGGTTGACACTTCCGGCGATCCCGGTCGCGTTCACGTTGCCGCCTCCGGTTTCAATCTTGGCGGACTGCAAGCTGCGCGGCACATTGATAATAAATTCGTCAGAACACTTCGAATCACGCCTGCTCGACTCGGCGACGACCCACGCCGTGTCTCCCTTGACTGACGTGTTGATCCTGTAAGACTCAAATTCGCGGCGGGCCTGCTGTTCTGAAGATGTATAAGCCTTCCGATGAATGACGTATGTGACCCCCGCCTGCGATCCACCCTGAACCCGTACCGAACCCGCGGCCAGCTTCACCCGCAAGTTCCTGGCCGCACCCAGGTCTCCAGTCATTTCCTGGACCCAACTGCTGCCCTCGCGATACACCTTGGTTTCCTGGCACAGAGCCAGAGATGCCAGCGCAGCCACCAACCCGGCCACGCCGACGAGTTTGATTGCGTGCCTCAATGAATGTCCTCCTCCCGTTAGTAAGTCGTTAGTCGCTGGTCGTCAGTTCGTTCGGGATTCATCGCGGACGCAAATGTTAGCTAGCGGCCAGCGACCAACGACCGTTCTTTAATCCATTTCCGGCATCTGCGCCAGCATCGTTCGCGCTTGCGAGCGAATCGAGACGTTCTGATCCGTCTGTGACAGCCTGGTCAGCACCGAGCGCACATTGCTGTCCGTCTTCATCGGCTCCACCAGCCGCAAGGCCTGCAGCCGAACGCCCGAGTTCATGTCGCTGATCAGCGCCCGCAAAACTCCATCCCGAACCCGCGGATCCTGCCGCACAAAGCCACTCAGACCATCCAGCGCCTTCAACCGCACGCCCGGATTCGTATCGTTCCGCAGCGCATACAGCAATGCTTCCCTCACGCGCGAATCGTCGGGCGTCTGGGTCAGCAAATCCACCGAGTCCATGCGCACTCCCGAGTTGTAATTGTTGTGCGCTGCAAACAACAGCAATTGCTGGATGCGCTGGTCGTTCAGCGAGCCTTGCGCTTCCTGCGTCGAAACCGTGTCGTACTTGATGCTGACCTGATTCGATCCCGGCTCCTGCGTCACCGACCGGATGCCGGCAATCGCGGACGACTCCAGGGGTTGAGCGGCCGGCGAATTGTCGCTGCCCGATTCGAGCGAGCTCGTTACCACGCCCCGTTCACGGCCGGAAAAAAAGTTGTAAGTCGTGCCAATGCCTCCTCCAAATCCGACGATGAAAATCACCGCTGCCAGTGCCGGCGACATCCGAATCTGCCGCAGCCACATTGCCGGGTCGAGTATCAGCCGGCGCCAGAACCCGCCCGCCCGCGTCGTTTCAAGCGCCTCCTGCAGACGCATACGCGATGCCGTCAGCAGGTTCGGAGTCGGCTCCGCCACCGGCAGTTCCGAAAGTGTCGCGTGAAACTTGCGCGTCGCTTTCAACTCGGTGGCGCACTCCGGACACCGACCGAGGTGCTGCTCTACCTCGTACCGGGCATCGTCCTCCAGTTCGTTGTAAACATAGAACAAAATATTTTGCCGTACCCAATCACATTTCATTTTCGTTTCCCTTCGCGGAAAGTTGCAGGTGGCTGAATCCTCGCTGCCGCTGTGGCTTCCAGCCACGAGCTTCGAGCTTCGAGCGAACCGGTCGCTCGAGGCCCGCGGCTCGTAGCTCGTAGCTGTCTCTCACCGCATCTCCGCCAGCGCGGCCCGCAGTTTTTGGGTTGCGCGAAATAACGTATTCTTGGCCGTTTCTTCCGTCGTATTCAGCATCTCGCCAACCGTGCGCAGTTTCAGCCCGTGATAGTGCTTCAACTCGAATACCATGCGCTCGCGCGGCGTCAGCTTCGTCAATGCCGTGCCAATTTTTCGGCCCAATTCCCGCCGCATCAAATCGCGTTCCGGATTCGCCCCGGAGCGCATATCCGCGAACTGCTCCAACCGGCTGTACTCTTCGCCCGACGCGTCCACCGCTACTGGACCATCCTCCTTGCGCACATTCCGCTTCCGCAGATGATCGAGGCAAAGGTTAGTGACGATGCGGTAGATCCAGGTGTAGAAGGAACACTCAAAACGGAAGCTGCCCAGATTCTTGTAGGCCTTGAGGAAGGCCTCCTGATAAACGTCCTGGGCGTCCGAATCCGATCCCGTCAGGTGCAACGCCAGCCGCAGGACGGACTGATCGTAATGACGCACCAACACCTCGAAGGCCGCGCGGTTTCCCTGCTGCGCCTCCCGGATCAGACTCGTATCGTCAATGCGGTTGCTCTGCGCTGCCAAAGAGCCCCTCATATTCGAATACAACGTGGGGTTCTGGTTGCCGCTGTCGCTATGATTCGCCGCCCGTCTCGGACGGTAATTGTCGCCAACCGGAATTGCTACTGCGTAAGAATCGGCCGGCATTGTCCGTCTCTATCCCCTACAAATGGTTAAACCTCAGCCTTGCAAAGAAGTAGACGGGGTAGCAGCCTGAACGTTAGCAGATTGTAAGAAGTTGGCCCTTGGTTTGCTTGACAGGCCGCGGCAACTGCCGAGCTGCGCTCGGCTTGGACGGCCGAGGGCGGCCGTCCCTACAACGACAAACGGTCAAACCTCAGCCGCATTTCGTTCGTAGCCTCAAATCCCAGCTTTTCATACAAAGCCCGGCCCTCGGCGCTGGCGTGCAAATTGACGGCTCGCAAGCCCTGCCCCGTGAGCCAAGCCAGAATCGTCAGCATGATTTGCCGTGCAATTCCTCGCTTCCGAAACTCCGGCTCCGTGTACACATTCAGGATCACCGCCCGCTCGGTGCAAGGGTCTTTGGGATTTGCCGGCCACGGACACAGCATCACCCCTCCGCCGCCAGCGACGTGGCCCGAGGCGTCCAGCGCCAGCCAGTGGCGATACGAACCATCGGCCAGAGCTCGCGCCAGCCACGGGCCCGCGACTTCCACCATCCGGTCAAGCTCGTCGACAGTGCCCTCGCCCATATCGCGAAACATCGACCGCCGGTGATGAAGAATAATCGCCGACTCGCTCGGCGCTGCCTCTCGAATCGTGACTTCAGCTTGCTTCGTCATCGCTCTTGACCCGTCCTTTTTCCCAGAATTGTCATCTTGAGCGGAGCGAGGGATCTGCAGTAGGCACGAGGTCCGCGCGTGCCGTGCCTCCAATGCTCTCAAAAGGTACAATAAAATGGAGTCGAGGCTATTGCATTTCATGTACGAAGTCACAGTCGAGGACACATTCGCCGCAGGACATTACCTGCGCAACTACAAGGGCAAGTGCGAGAACCCGCATGGCCATAATTACAAGATTCGTGTGACCCTTGTCGGCGCGGAACTTGACAAGGCCGGCCTGCTGCTCGATTTCAAAGACCTGAAAGACGTCATGAAGCATGCCATCGACCGTCTCGACCACCAGATGATCAACGACATCGAGCCCTTCACCGTCCTCAATCCCTCCGCCGAAAATCTCGCGAAATATTTCTACGACGAAACCAACATGCGCCTAAAGAGCGCGACCAGCGGCAGGGTGAGGGTAAAAGACGTCACCGTGTTTGAGACCGATACGACCACGGCGCGCTATAGCGAGCATTGAATCATTGAGTGATTGAATCATTTAGTCATTGAAATTCATGGGCAAAGCTGTTCAATGATGCAATGACTATATGATTCAATGATCCGATGCAGATCACCGAAATCTACAAGTCGCTGCAAGGTGAATCCACCCACGCCGGCCTGCCCTGCGTCTTCGTGCGTCTGACGGGATGCAACCTGCGCTGCTCCTGGTGCGACAGCGAGTTCAGTTTCTACGGCGGACAGAAGATGACGCTGCAGGAAGTACTCAGCGAAGTCTCTCGTCTGAGCCCCAGCGGCGGACTGGTCGAGATCACCGGCGGCGAACCCATGTTGCAGGAGCGTGAAGTCATCCCGTTGATGGAACAGCTTCTGGGCGCTGACTACCAGGTTTTGCTCGAGACCAGCGGCGAACGCCCTCTGGCGTGTGTCCCGAAACAAGTCATCAAGATTGTCGATGTAAAGTGTCCGCACTCTGGCGAACCTGACACGTTCGCACTCGAGAACCTGGAGGCGCTCCGGCCGCACGATGAACTCAAGTTCGTCCTGACCGACCGCACCGATTACGAATTCGCCCGTGGCTTCGTGCTGAATCACCGACTGGCCGAGCGCGTGCACGCTATTTTGTTTTCGCCCGCGTTCGAAAAGGCCGCCTCCGGCGCGCGAGACACCGCGCACTGCCAACTCGATCCGCAAGAACTCGCCCAATGGATCCTCGCCGACAATGTTCCCGCGCGGCTCAGCCTGCAAATTCACAAATTGATCTGGGATCCCGCCGCCAAGGGCGTGTAGCGTCACCCAGATTCGTAATCGATACTTAACAGGTCCTTCGCCTCGCTCAGGATGACAAAGTGGATTGCTGTCAGGAGCGCTCTACGCCGACCTCGCTCGCACCCGGTTCTCCGCCCGGAGGTGCGCCACCACGAGCCGTATGTCGTCGAAGCTAACGTTCGGCGGGACGGCTTCTTTAATGTCTCTGAGCCGCTCGACTCCCTGCTTCAGGCAAGCCGCCTCAATCAGCGGTTGCGCGTCGAAAGTAATCCACCTTCGCATCCAGCTTCACCTGCCCACTCTCGATCAGATTCGCCACCGTGCAAAACGATAGTCGAAACCTGCCGCGTCCCAATCCGACCAATCTCCTCGAAGCTGCGGCCCCCATTCAAAAGCCGAAGCGTCTGTTCCGCCGGAGCCGGTTCCCTGGCCACCGCCCTTCGCCAAAGTTCCGCAACGCCTGAAGAATCTCCGCACCGTACACATCTGCCTTCTTTTCGCCAATGCCCGGCACCTGCTTCAGTTCGGCGAAATTCCCCGGACGCCGGCGGCACAACTCCTCCAGCGTGCTGTCGTGCAGAATAATGTACGCAGGCACCTTGTTCTCCCGTGCCATATTTCGCCGCCATTCGCGCAGATACTCCGCCAGCGCTGGATCCGCTTCCGCCGGCGTCGAATTCCGTACCCGCGGCTTTTCCGAACCTAGCTGCGGAGTATAGAAGGACGGAGACGACGTGGGCGGAAAAAGTGCCTTTCGCGCCGCCGCGTCGGGCAGGGCAACAGTCACCATCTTTTTGCTCAACCAATCTGGCTTCGCAGCGCAATTGTCGCAGTTCCCGCAGCGCTCCCATTTTGGTGTCTCTCCGAAGTGCAGACAAATTTGCCGGTGACGGCAGCCTGGAGAATCCGCAAACCGGCTGATCACGCGTTTCCGCTCGAACGACCGCTCGCGCTCCGCGTCATCCGAAATTTTATTGATGAAATACTCCAGCAGAACATGGTCCCGCTTCTGCCAGAGCAACACGCAATCCGCGGGACGCCCGTCCCGCCCCGCGCGGCCAGCTTCCTGGTAGTACTGCTCAATGGACCTCGGCAGCGACAGGTGAATCACCGCCCGTACCGCGGGCTTGTTGATGCCCAAGCCAAACGCGATGGTGCCGACCAGTACCCGCACTTCGTCCGACATCCATCGTTCCTGATTCTGCCGACGCACGGGCGCTTCCATCTTCGCGTGATAGGGAATCGCCGCAATTCCGCTCTCCTCCAGATACTCGACCGTCTCTTCCACCCGGCGAATCGTAGGCGAATACACGATCACACTCTGTCCCGCATAGTGCCGCAGAGCGCGGCCCAGCAACTCCATCTGTGTCCGCGCTTCGCACTCATGCACCACGTAGCTCAAATTCCTCCGATGAAAGCTGGCGATATAAAGATGGGGATCGCGCATCTGCAACTGCTTCAGGATGTCGTGACGCACCTGCCGCGTCGCGCTGGCCGTGAACGCCGCAATCGGAAGATCAGGAAAGCTTGTACGCAACCGGCTAAGCTGCCGGTAGTCCGGCCGAAACTCATGCCCCCACTCTGAAATGCAATGCGCCTCGTCGACCGCAAAGAAGCCCACCGGCACCCTGGTTAGCCATTCGAATGTATTCCCAGCGGCCAGTCGCTCCGGCGAAAGATACAGCAGCCGATATTCCCCTCGCGCCGCTTTTTCCATCACCTGCCGTCGCTCCGCCGAACTCTGCATACTATTGACCACGGCTGCCGGAATGCCCATCTGCGCCAGTTGCGCCGCCTGGTCATGCATCAGCGCGATCAGCGGAGAAACCACTACCGCCGTCTTCCCCGAAATCACCGCCGGAAGCTGGTAGCACAGCGACTTCCCGCCTCCAGTCGGCATCACCACACAAGTGTCGTGCGCCGCCAGCAGACTCCGTATAATATTCTCCTGCTTGGGGCGAAACTCGTGGTATCCCCAATAGCGTCGCAGCGCTTCCGCCAAATTTGGACCGGCGTCGGACATTACTTTTTTCCCGACCTTCAAGGCAGTATAGCCTTAGAGTTGTTGGCAAAGTCTGTGAGCGCTCGACACTGGCTTTGTGACGAATCAGCAAGGCTCACGTAGGGACGGACGCATTCGTCCCTCAAGCAGCGCCCAGAATTTCATGATCGGGATCCGGTGACCGAGAAGTCAGTAATACTCGGCGTAATTTCCGACACGCACGGCCTGCTGCGCCCCGAGGCGATTCGAGCCCTGCGTGGATCCGACCGCATCCTCCACGCCGGCGACGTCGGCTCCCCCGAAATCTTCGAAGCACTCGCTCAAATCGCGCCCGTAACCGCAGTCCGCGGCAACGTCGACACGGAGCCCTGGGCGCTCTCTCTGCCTGAAACCGAAGTGGTCGAAGTCGCTGGCGTGTCCATCTATATGCTTCATGATCTCGGCCAGCTCGATCTGAAGCCGCAAGCCGCCGGATTCCGCGTGGTGGTCTACGGCCACAGCCATCAGCCGAAGATCGAAGAGAAGAACGGCGTCCTGTTTTTCAATCCCGGCAGCGCCGGGCCACGCCGCTTCCACCTGCCGGTGGGCGTGGGGAAACTGGTGATCGAAGCGGGAAAAGTGCGAGCCGAGTTGGCGGAGTTGAAGATATAGTCTTGGAGCGTGCCCTTTCGCGACGGTGCGGAGCTTCTTCTGCTCAAGAAGATCAAACTCATGCGTGACCGCGTCGAGGACTGGAAGAGTTATCCCTCCTCTGTTCCCTCCATCGCTAGCCTTGAAGAGCTCGTGCTGCGCTCACGAATCTGTTTCTTCGCCGCGAAAATGGCGCCGGCAAGTCCACCCTGCTCGAAGCCATCGCGGTGCATTACGGATCCGGCCGCGAGGGTGGAACCCGGGAACTTCCGGAACGACAGCGCTGAAAGCAACCACACGGTCGATCCGCTCGTAAGCGTCCTTCGTCTGTCTTTCGACCAGCGGACGGGAGCCGGATACTTTCTGCGGGCAGAAAGTTTCTTCAATACCGTTTCGTATATGGACGAGCTCGACCAAGAGGAAGCTCCACATTCCGCACGCATCAGCGCATTTTACGGTTGCCGCAGCCTCCACACTCGCTCGCACGGTGAGACTTTCTTCAAACTGCTCGAACTCAAGTTTCAGCGCAACGGCCTGTTCCTCCTGGACGAACCTGAAGCCGCGCTCTCTCCACAGAGGCAGTTGGCTTTTCTCGTGCTCATCCACCACCTGCTGAAGAAGCACGAGGACGCTCGGTTCATCATTTCAACTCACTCGCCGGTGTTGCTCGGGTATCCGAAGGCTCAAATCATCTCGTTTGACGACGGATCGCTTCATGAGATTGAGTACGAAGAACGGCGCCAACGCCGATCGTGCAGCGGATTGTGAAGCAGCGGGAGAGATTTCTGGAAGAGCTGTTCAATGACCCGCCGTCGTTGTTCAATAACGAGTCCTCAAACAAGAAAAAGCCGGCGCGAGGCCGACTCTTTCTTGTTTTTCCACTTTTCGCGGACAAGAGTGTCCGCGCCACATGAACTACTTTTTCGGCGCGATCGCGTCCTTCGCGGCTTTCGCCACACGGAACTTTACCACCGTCTTCGCCTTGATCTGGATCGGTTCGCCGGTCTGCGGGTTGCGTCCCATGCGGGCCTTGCGGTGCGCCTTCACCAAGCGACCGAGGCCGGGCACTACGAACACACCGTTCTTCTTCGTCTCTTTAATCGCCGTATCGGCCAGGTGCTCCAGAAACGCCGCGGCAGTCTTGTTGTTGAGTTCGAGCTTCTCGGCCAGATGCCGAGTCAGTTGGGTCTTGGTCATACCAGAAGCCATGAATTCCTCCTTCAGGAACTTACAAATTTGCGTGTATCCAGCGCATAGTAACGCAATCCGCTGTGGAAAAGTAGCATTTTATGCAGATTTTATGCGGTTTTCAGTAAGGCACCCCCTTGAAAATCAGCATAAATTGGGGGTCCGGTGGCCGAAAAGCGCCCCCATGACGCACTTCGTGGCCAAAAACGGAGGTCTTGGTTCCAGCCCGGCAGCAGCCTGCAGGCATGCGAGACGAAGTACCGGTTCCGCTGACCGTCGGTCGGGTTTCGGTCGTCGCCGGCGCAGTCATAATCTTCGCCCCCGCATCACGGTAATCGGAGATCCTTCGGCGAGAAAAGCCGGTTGCGATTCTCCCCGGAGCACCGCTGCAATATCATTTCCGTAGAGCCTTCCCGCGTCGCCCTCAAACGCCGACTGTCGCACCTGCCACACTCTCCACGAGGGATGCGTCACACGGTATTCCACGCTACCGCCGCCGGGTTGCGCCGCATATCCCCAGTAATGTTCGGTAATGAACTGCTCAACGGAGCCCTCGCCCGGCAGTTCAGAATTGCCATCGGTTTCAACGCTGATTCCGTTCCACTGATTCTCGCTCTTCCATCGGTACGAGACCTTTAGACGGTTGCCGGCAACGGAGCGAATCTCGTGCGCCATCGGCAGCGCCACATAATTTTCGTTGTAGAACGTGCGGGCAACGAACGCAATCGCCCGGCGGGGAACCATCTCCCGGATGAACACCACGCCTCTTCGGACTTCGCCTCCCGTTTGCCGTCGCACGTAAAACCTCAGGTTCACTTCATCGAAATTCGAGTGCATCGGAACCGGTAGAAACCCGAGCAACTTTGTTTTCAGAAATTGAAATCCGACGAGGCTGACAAAGACTTTGCCGTTCCAGCGATCGAGTTCGGTTCCAGCAGGGACGAACGGAAGCAGCAGACCAGCGTCCACTTCATAGTTCAGCATGGCCAGGTGCCGCCAATCCGCAGCGAGAAAAACTCCGCCGGCGCCCACACATCTTAGGATGGTCGGGACGAACGGACCGATTCATTTACAGAATCCGCGCGCAAGGCCTGGGCTACGGATCGTAGACCGCGGTGTGCATGCCGGCACGCCGCGCAGATTCCTGCATCTGGTCAAGCTTCCTCTGCTGTTCATCGAGTTGCTGCTGGATCTGCGCCACCTGTTGCATCTGCCGCGCCTGATAGCGGTTGACTGGTCCCTCAAATTGGGCGCTTCCGTTCTCGGAACGAATCGAGGCGTTGAGTTGGTCGATTCGCGCTTGCAGGGTCGCCATTTTATATTTTTGAGCCAGTATCTGTCTTTTCCATTGGTCAGCCGCGCGCTGCTCCGCCAGGCGTTGTTGCGCAGAGCGATGGTCGGCAGCCGCGATGGTCTTTTCCGCCTGCGTGTCGAGCACCTCCGGGTTCGCATGGGTATTCTTCGGAAGGTCCGCGTTGGTAATCACCTTTGACGGCGCGGCGGACGCGTCCTCGGCTTTCTTCTCGCGATTCTCTCGAGCAATGTCGCCGAGCGATTGCCCATAGCCGGCTGGGCTCATCAACAACCCGATTGCCAAAATCTTCAACAACATTCGCTGCATAAGCTTCTCCCACTGGCTATGCCGAATCGTTCTTGATGGGTATCTGCTTGACTCACCCGGCCACCGGATATGGTGGTTGCCGTATGAAATCAGCCCTGGCGATTGTGGTTTGGTGAGTCAAGCAGATACCCATCTCGTTCTTTTGATGGTAGCGCCTTTGCCCTGCGACCGGTAACTACCCAAGTGACTCGCACGCCAAACGAAAGTGCCACGCCGTCATGACCAACCGGCCATCTCCAGGACCTTCTCAGCCGTCATCCCGCTCTCCCGCAAATGCCGGATACTCAGGGCATCGTGCCGCTTCGCCAGCCGCACTCCAGCAGCGTCCCGCACCAGTTCGCAATGAAAATAGTCGGGAGCGGCATACCCAAGATCGGCATAACCCAGCGCGCGCATCAACGGCAGTTGCCGCGCCGTTGACTTCAGCAGATCTGCTCCCCGCACCACTTCCGTAATCTGCATCGCCGCGTCGTCGACCACGACCGCGAGTTGGTACGCGGGAACATCGTCGCGCCGCCAAACGAGAAAATCGCCGAAGTCACGTCCGGCAACATAACGCTGTTGGCCCAAATTCAAATCCGTGAACTTGACCACCTCGCCCTCAGGAACACGAAACCGCCAGTTCACGCCCGCTGGCTCCACGAATTCGGCCACATCCTTCCGCCCACGACAAGTCCCCGGATAGATCGACTCATCGTCATCCTGCGCATCATTGCGCACGGTCGCCGCCTGCGCGAGGTCGTTGCGCGAACAGGTGCACGGATACAGAAACCCTCCCTCCCGCAGCCGCCGCCAGGCGTCCAGATATTGCGCCCGGCGCTCACTTTGCGAGTAAGAGGCATACGGGCCGCCGCAATCCGGCCCTTCGGTCCAACCGATTCCCAGCCAGCGCAGGTCTTCCATCATGGCGCGAGCGAATTCCGCCCGCGAACGCTGCGGATCCAAATCCTCATTGCGCAAAATCAAAGTTCCCTGATTTTCGATTGCCCGTTGCGCCGCGATCCAGAAAGTCCGTGCATGGCCGACGTGCAGCAGGCCGGTTGGTGAGGGCGCGAGGCGTCCGCGATACAAAGACTGGGGCATATCCGTCATGACCGGGATTTGAGATTTGGAGGATAACCCGTGGCAAACTGCTGGATGAACTTGGCCTTCACGCAGAACTTGGTGACATATCCTGCGTACCCGGATTTCTCGTCTTTTATATTCCATTTCTGCGCGATCTCGCGCCCGTATTCTTCGCTCAAAACGGGATAGAAAATGGGCTGATGCGGCAATCGTGGAGGGAATCTCGTGTATCCGCTCTCCTGAATCAAATTAAGCTCGGCCTTCCCCACGGGCCGATACAGAATAGTGGCGTCAACCATAGAGAGATGATATGGCAACTGTGTCCCTCGCTCCACGCCGTGTCCCGCAAAGCACGGGTGGCAACGCCTTTGTCACGCTCAAGTCCAGCGGAATCAATAGCCGCCAAATTGGCCGCTCGCCTGCCATATCACTGGCGACTGCGCCAGCCGCAGACGAGGTGAGAAAATGGCAACCATTTGGAAATCCACGGATCAGAAATCTACCAATCAGGCAACTAACCACACAATTTCCGGGACTCTGCTTTCGTCCTGGTCGCGCCAGCAAAAGCTGGCTTTGATCGCGTGCTTCACGCTTCTCGGGCTGTTGCTCGCGATGAGCGCGTGCTCGGAGCAACCTTCAAAACCGGCGCTGGTCAGTGTCTCTCGCGACCCATCCGCTCAGACGGCACCCGTGAGCGCTGGCACAACGGCGCAGGCAAACACCACAGTTCCACTTGCAGCCGCGAAGAAGAGTCCCAGGAAGCGTCCCGCGAACGTCACTTATAGCGACGCTAACTCCGGCGTTTCGTTTCTTTACCCGCGGAAATTCGTGCTGCTCTCGGGCGACGACGCGCGGCCCCAGTTCGCAGGCTTGGGTGATGCGTGGATGAACTTCGTCCAGCCCGGTGGGGTTGCGGTCGCTACCGTGGTGGTGCCCGACGGTTCATATCCCGGCACCGACTTTGCGTCGGCCTTCTTCAACGTGAACGTCAATCGCAGCCTGTCCGAACAGGAGTGCGCGCACTTCGCGTTAGCCGACTCGCACAATGTCAACGGCGGGTCGGCGGACTCGCAAAAAGTGAAAGTCGGTTCGACCGACATGGACACGACTTCAAACTTTTCCGCCAGCGCCCTGACGCAAACCGAAACGCAGTACTACCACAGCTTCGGAAATGGCGCGTGCTACGAATACATTCTGAGCCTGGGCACCGCCGGGTACGGCATCAAAGACGGCGCCGAGCCGGTCAACCGCGACGCAGTCTTTGCCAGGCTGGAGAAGATCCTGACCACGGTGAAGATTAAGACCGCTCCTGTCGAGCAGGAGCATCAAGCCGAACCGGCGGGCGCCAGCATAGCCGGCGGCAAGGAATGAACTTGAAGCGTTCGAACGGCACCAAGGCCACGCGGATCTGTTGCGTGGCCTCCTTGCTTTTGTTGCATCTTTGCTAAGTGAGATCACATCTGAAAGGCTACCCCACGCATGGGATCCTAGCCGTAAGACAACTCACTCAAAGGATATTGAATCGACATGATGAAAACCGTCCAGCGAATTGCCGCAGTTTCCGCGATCGTCCTCCTCGCAGGTCCATCGGCGCTCGCGCAAACCTCCACATGGAACATTGACCCTGCACACTCGACCGCTCAGTTTACGGTGCGTCACCTCGCCATCTCGAACGTCACCGGGAGTTTCACCAAGGTCACGGGACGCGTCACTCTAAACGATCAAAACATTACGCAGTCGCAGGTATCGGCCAGCATCGACGTCAGCTCGGTTGATACCCGGGTCGAGGCGCGGGACAAAGACATTAAGAGCCCTAATTTCTTTGAAGTTGAAAAGTATCCGACCATCGAATTCAAGTCCAAACGGATCGTAAGCAGCGGTGGGAAGCTGCAAGTGATTGGCGATCTGACTATCCACGGGACCACGCACGAAGTCACGCTCGATGTTGACGGACCTACGCCTGCGTTGACGGATCCGTGGGGCAATTTGCGCCGCGGAATTTCCGCGACGACGACCATCAACCGCAGAGATTTCAGTCTCCTCTACAACAAGCTTATCGGGACCGGCGAGGCCGTGGTCGGAGATAACGTCAAGATTCAGATCGACGCGGAAATAGTAAAGAAGAAGTAAGTGATCGGGTCATTGAATCATTGAAAACGCGAGCCTATCTTCAGTGCCGCAATGACCAAGAGATTCAATGACCAAATGATTCAAGGTATGATCGGTCCGTGGTGACCAATCGCGTCGCAAAGAACAAACTACAGCTTTTGCATTCCACAAAACTGGGCGAACTGGGCTGGCTGGTGCATGCTTTTTCGACGCGGCTGGGCGGAGTGTCGCGCGTTTACGGCGGAAATGCGCTGAATCTCGGGTTCACAAAGCATGACTCGCGCGCAGCCGTTGAGCAAAACCGCGAGCTGTTCCTCAAGGAACTGGGCGTTTTGAACCGACGCAAAAGCTGGCCGCTGGTTTCGCCACGGCAGATTCATTCTGATTTGATTCATCGGGTCGACGGAACGCGCGTCGACGAGATGACAAAGCAAACTCTGGCCGGGGACGGGATGGTCACCGACACAACCGGCCTGGTCTTGGCCGTCCAGGCTGCCGATTGCCTTCCCATCATTCTTGCGGACCGGAAGCGGCGAGCCGTCGGCGTATTTCACGCCGGATGGCGCGGCACGGTCAAACGTATCGTCGAGAAGGGCGTCGGCGAGATGCGTAAGCATTTCAAAAGCGATCCGCGGAACCTGGTGGCTGCGATTGGACCCGGCGTTCACGGGTGCTGCTACGAAGTGGGTGAAGAAGTACGCACCAGGTTTGAATCTCAGTTTGCATACGCTGACGCTCTGTTCCGCGAGGTGAAGGAATCGGACCCGGTGCGGGAGAAATATCCGTTGCTGTTCCTGACGGCGCGCGCGCCTGGACACGGTGAATTGCCGGCAAAACTCTTTCTGGACCTGGTGGAGGCGAACCGGCGACAACTGCTGGATGCGGGCGTGCTGGCGAAGAACATCGAAACGGCGGCACCGTGTACAGCGTGCCATCCGGAACTGCTCTTCAGCTTCCGCGCGGAAAAAGGCGTGACGGGGCGAATGATGGCGGTGGTGGGAATCAGGCCTGAGTAAACCAGTCCCGCTTCGCGCAATGGGGCGGACGAATGCGTCTGCCCCCACGCGATCTGTTACGCCAGGTCGAACAGTAGAACTTCCGCGTCTTTCGTCGCTTTGATCACCAGCTTTCGTTCGTCGCTTATCGCCGCACCGTCTCCCTGATGCAACTTCTTGCCGTTCGGCTCGACTTCTCCCTTAGCGACTTGCAGCCACGCGTAACGCTTCGCGCCGAGCGACTGCGTAACCTCTTCTCCGGCGGAGAGTAGAGCAACGAATAGCTTCGCGTCCTGATTGATCTTCACCGAGCCCTCGGCGCCGTCTTTCGAGGCGATCAGGCGAAACTTGCCGCGCTTCTCGACTTCGGGGAAACGCTTCTGCTCGTAGCCGGGCTCGTGTCCCTGCTTGTCGGGCACAATCCAGATCTGCAGTAAATGCACAGGTGCGGTCGAGGACGGATTTGCCTCACTGTGGCGAATGCCGCGGCCCGCGGTCATTCGCTGTCCGTCGCCGGGGAGAATCACCGAGCCGGTGCCAAGGCTGTCTTTGTGCTCGAGCTTGCCGGACAGAACATAGGTGATGATCTCCATGTCGCGATGGGGATGCGTGGGGAAACCGCCGTTGGGCGCGACCCAATCTTCATTGATCACGCGCAGCGAGCGGAAGCCCATCCACTTGGGATCGTGGTAATCGTTAAAACTGAATGTATGGTGAGTCTTCAGCCAGCCATAGTCGCCGCCACCACGCTCGTTGCTCGGTCGGATGGTCATCATGATGCTCGCTCCTAATTAGTCGTTATAACGACTAGTCTCTATACGCTTAGATGTCAGAGGAGCGGGAAGGACTCAGGGTGGGAACGTCGCTGGTCGTTAGTCGTTGGTCGTTCGCCATTGCTCGTTTGCCAATCGGCAAACGCTGCTATGCTTCTCTCTCGGTGGAGCGACAGGTGGCTCGCCCGTCCCCAGCTTTGACTATGCCTTATCGTGTTATTGCTTTCACCATGGCGCAAGTGCGGCAAGGGGCGCTCAGCTTCCAGCGCGACCTGAGCGCCGTGCTGCACGAATATGCCGGGATCAAGGTGTATTCGGTGAGCCCCTTCGACCTCGATGAACGCCGCCGAGCCAAGGATCGCTTTGGCGGAGACATCGTGTACTTTCTCAACGACGCAGCATGTCAGGCGTGCGAGCGACTGGACCTCAACCTGCATTTCCTGGAAGAAATTTCTGATGACGAATTGCCTCGCCGGCGAGCCTTGGTTGTCGGTACGCCAGAACCAACCGGCGGAGCTCTCAAGCGCTGAAAGCCGTTTTCTCTCGAATTCGACTGCCGAGCCTATCGAAAACCATGCCGATGATTGGCGGCCCGGACAAAGCGCCCTCTCATTGGGGAGGAAGCAAACCCGCCTGCCGCATGACCGACAGCATGTCCCAAACGCTCCACTCTTCCGAAATTTTCCCCGCCTGGAAGCGGAAAAGGGTCATGCCGTCAATCGTGATCTTCTTGCCAGTTGCTGGAAACCCCATCCCCGCCTGGGTGTTGGTTCCCGATGCATTCCAGTACACAGCCACGAGATCGCGCTCGGCGAGAATCTGGACGACTCTGACTTTCATGTCCGGCAAAGCCTGACGCTCTTGCTTCGCTGCGGCCATGTCCTCCTCCAGCGTGTAATCGCGATTGTCCCCGTGCGCCACGAAACCCTTGGCGTGAGACTCCGCGTAACGATCGAAGCGTCCCTGATCGAGTACCTCCTCGAAGAAACTTCTCGCAATCTGCTTGTTCTTTTTCTGTTCCCCGGCCGGTTGTGCCAGCGCGGGCACGCAGATCGCAAACAACAACAATACGAACGAGATCTTGCCCATAACGATTCTCCTCATTCAGCTAAACTCTCCGTGCCCGTGACTGCGAATTAAGAGCAGGGAGATTTGGGTTTTCTCCCTTGCAATACTGTAACGTATGTTACACTAATTGACGAAGCCTCTTTTATGGCGAGACCACCCGACCCTCGGATCCGCGCCCGGCTTCGCGAACAGGCCGTCGACTACGTGCTCTCGCACGGTGTGGCTGACTTGGCCCTTCGCCCTCTGGCCAAGGTCTTGAAGACTAATGCCCGGATGCTGGTCTACCACTTCGGCTCGCGCGAAGGACTGATGCGCGAGATCCTGACTGGAATACGGGAACGCGGGGACGCTCGCATCCAGGCTTGGTTCCAGCGCGGTGAGAAACCGCGCGGGCTGCCACAATTTCTGCGCTGGTACTGGAAGCGCGTAAGCACACCAAAGGCAAGGCCCGTGATACGTCTGATCTTTGAACTGTATGCGCTGGCGCTGCGGAATCCCCGGGACTACCCAGGCGTCCTCGAAGACCCGATCGTCTATTGGCAAAACTTGACAGAAAAGGCCGGCATTCCGGCGAAGGTGGACAAAGCCGAGGCGACACTGCTCCTGGCTGCTACTCGCGGTTTGCTGCTTGATCTCTGCGCCACCGGAGACCACGCTCGCGTTGAACGAGCGCTGGAGACGCTTGGTCAATTTGTTCAATGGCGTGCGGCATCAGCAAGCTGACCGTGCCGGAGGGCGACCTTGGGGACCGGCGGGTTAGTCCTTTTTGTGTTTCTTGTGCGAAGTATCGGACTTGGGCTTATCGTCTTTCTTAGTGTCTTTGGTGTCCTTCGTTTCTTTCGTGTCTTTGAAATCCTTAGTTTCTTTCGTGCCGCTATCGCTTTCGGAAGCAGCAGAGGACGATGCCGAAGAACCGGCGCCTTGCTTCGCGTAATCGGTCACGTACCATCCCGAGCCTTTGAACTGCACGGCTGGAGCCGAGATCACTTGTTCGATGACGCCTCCGCATTCGGGGCACTTTCGCAGCTGCTTATCGGAAAATTTGCGGATTTGTTCGAAGCGGTGTCCGCACTTCTTGCACAGGTATTCGTAGTTGGGCATGCGTGAAGTGATTCTAGAGGCGGAGATTGATCGCCGTCAATTTCGCACCCGCCCACACAGCCTCAGCGTTTCAACAAATCCACCGGATCGCGCACGTCGTGCACTCGGAAATATCTTGCCAGCGCCGGATACTTCGCGGCGACGGCTTCGTACATGGCATAGGCAACGTTGCGATAGGACGTGTGTCCGGCGGGCGTGGTGCGGAGTTCGGAGATGTAAAGGGCCTCGGCGAAGTCCATCTTGAAGAGCGAGCGCATGCGGAAAGCCAGCGGGATCGCGTATTGCGCGTTTTGCCGGGCTTCCTCGCCGCCATTCGCGGAAAGCCCCTGCACCGCGGTTTCGGCGCGCTTCATCGCGGTTTCATAATCCGGGCGAACTCCGGCAGCTTCGACTTCGGGCGGCGTGTCGAAGCCGTGGGCGGTCGAGAAATCCTGCATGATCTGGACGCAGCGGCGATGCCGGTGCATGTCGCGGAAGCCGCCGATATCCATAAGGATGTCGAAGCGGAATTGCTGGCCCGCGGAAAACGCGCGCGGCAATTCGTCGTGCTTGCCACGATGACGCAGCCCGAGGTCGATGATTTCTCGGCGCCGCGCCGCGCCCGCCGCTTCGATCGTCTTGCGAATCTGCCGGTAGGAATAATGACAGTGGCCGTAAACCAGCGTGGTCGCAAGTTCGATCTCGAGCGCGTCGTTGGCAGCCAAATCGTTATCCAGCATATCGTTGTCAATTAGATCGACCAGCGGCGCGGGTTCGATGACGGCTCCTCGCATAAGTTCGGCGGCAGCCTGCCGGAGGTCGCGGCGTGTCTCGATCTCGAAGAGACTCGGATCGGCGTATTTGACCAGCGTGGGCGCGACCCGCACTTCGCGCAGGAGTTCGCGTTCGGCGCGATCTGCAATTTCGGGCGACGCGCTGCGAATTTCCGACACCAGCGCGCGCAGCGATTCTTCGTTGGCGTTGTAGGCCGGAGAAATCGCGGCCTGTTTCAGCAGCGCTCCCAGATCGCGAACTTCCTTATGCGGCTGCGAGAGCAGGTGCGCGACCTGGCTTTCCAGCGTGCGGGCGTTGACGATTTCCCCGAGCGAAGTGTTGGTGGCGAGGGGCAACAGATAGCGCGAGATGTCGAAGGCGCGGGCGCGCAGGGTACGCTCGTAGGCCTCCGGTTTCATTTCTGCGGGCCGGGGTTTGATGCCGGCGAGATATTCGAACGTCCGCTGCGAAACCTTTTCGTAGGTTGTGAACAAGTATTCGATGGTTTCGCGATAGAGCGTCGTGGCGGATGCGTCGCTCTCAAAAGCGTCGCCCTGGAAAGCAGGCGTGTAGTGGCCGCTCTTCCGGAAGTTCTGGTAGCGAGTGGAGCGCTCCTGGCCGTCCCAGCGCTGTTCGTCGGCCACAACGATGGCGGCGAGAATGGAGAGGCGCTCGATGGCGAGCGCGATGTGGGCGAGGTCGGCAATGGAGCGGTGCCCATACTGGAAGTAGAAGGTATTGAGAAACTTTTCCGCCTTCTGCAGCGTAATTTCCTTCAACGACTCCTTCATGGAGAGCGACGAGCGCGAATACTTGGCCATGGCATAGGCCTGGATCTCGGGCTCAACCCCGTAAACGGCGAATACCTCGACGGAAGTTGCGGGCGCAGAAGTAGAAATAGAATGCGAAGTCGTGGGCTCGGTTGAGATTACTTCAGACATAATTAGTTCACACACGGGAGTGAAGAAATCTTAATCGTCCCGTGCGCCGGGCGCAATCGACCGGAAGGGGGATAAAATCTATGGGAAGCTCCGAATGCAACAGTGAGGTTTTTCTGTGACAACCCCTGCTGGCGGCGAACGCGACCGGAGTCAGGACGATTTGAGTCGCGCGGATCAAGCTCGCGGCAATCGGGGCCAGATTGACTTGATTCAGGCCACTCTCCCCGAACACATCGAACAAGTTCGCGGCCTCTTCCTCGAGTATGGCAGCTCGCTCGGCTTCAGCCTGTGCTTCCAAGGTTTCGACGAGGAGTTGAAAAGCCTTCCGGGCGCCTACGGTCCGCCGAGCGGGCGACTGCTGCTTGCCCGAGGCCAGGGTCCATACCGAGAACACGCCGCCGGATGCATCGCGGTGCGCAAGCTCCAACCCGGTGTCTGTGAGATGAAGCGGCTTTACGTGCGGCCCGGCGATCGCGGCTTGGGCCTAGGCCGGATGCTGGTGGAACGCGTGATCGCCGAGACGCGCGCGATCGGCTATGAGCGCATGCGTCTGGACACGGTTGCTTCGGTAATGCAGGACGCGATCGCGCTCTATCGCAGGATGGGTTTCCGGGAAATCCCACCTTATTCCGTGATTCCCATCGAAAGCGCACTCTGGATGGAATTACTGCTGTAGACGGCCGCTTGTAGTACTGACGACCATGGGTTTGGGTGCCGCAAGCGGCGTTGGCTGTGTGGTTTTCGTGGTGGCTGGGATCGCGGATGGAGTTTGAGATTGGATGGCAGCTCGGGCGAAAGGGGGCGTCCGTCGGTGCATGGCCTAGGATGACAACGTCCACGCCTTTGGCGCGCTCCACCGAGCCCACCTGGCGGGCGAATTCCAGTCCGTCCATGACCGGCATGTTGATATGCACAGGATGAGATCGACCACGTTGCTCTGCAAAGCGGCCAACGCTTCGGCTCCATTCGAGGCCGCCACAACCTTTTCCAGGTCGACGGCCGCCTGACGCAGCGAACGCTCGACGATCTTGCGCATCACCGAGGAGTCAGCAACGATGGGCGCCCGAATCTTATCCATAGATTTCCACCACACTGGGTCCCGCAACTCTGCGGTTTACACCATCGGGCCACGAAACCGCGCACCGTCATTTCTGACTGACTTGTTGTACATCGGCAGCCCGGCCCTGCGCTTTAGGGAAATCGCAGGGCGGGTGGGGGGCAGCACCTTAATGATTCAATGACTCAATCTGCATTCATCCGCTATGCTTAATGGAGATCATCCATGACCCTGCTCGACGCCCAGCCCTACGACCCCGCGAAGGCACGGCGGCGTAAGATCCAGATCGCGGTCACCATCGTGGTCGTGATCGTTCTCGCAGCCCTCGCCTGGATGTATCGCAACTGGCCCGAAGAGCACGTAGTCGACAAGTTTTTCGCCGCGCTGCAACATCAGGATTACGAAACCGCCTACGGCCTTTACCTCAACGATCCCGGCTGGCGCCAGCATCAGCAGCAATATCCTCAATACACATACGCGAACTTCTATCGCGACTGGGGACCGGGCGGCGAGTGGGGACTGATCAAGTCCTACCAGATCTACGGATCGGCCAACACCAAAGGTTTTGGCCGCGGAGGCGTGGTAGTCGAGGTCGTAGTCAACGAACGCTCCGAGCATGCCCGCATGTTCCTGCAGAAGTCAGATAAGACGCTAACCGTCTATCCGTACTAGCTGCCAGTGTGGTGACAGGGTCGTGTGGGGACGGGCGGCCTCGCCCGTCCAAGCCGAGCACAACTCGGCTACGACCTCTGTTCACAGCTGGCTGGGGTTTTTACGCCGCCGTGGCCGCAACCGCCGCCAGCGTCTTCTGCAATGACGCCTCATCCCCCATGGTCAAGCTGGTCTTCGAGCGGTCGATCTGCCGCATCAGTCCCCACAAAACTTTTCCCGGCCCGACTTCAATAAAAAGACTGGCCCCTTGGTCGATCAGCAGGCGCACCGACGGCTCCCACCTCACTGCACAAGTCACCTGGCGGATCAGCGCATCGCGTGAAGCCTCCCCGGAATCAACGACCGCAGCATCGACATTGCAAACCACCGGGCATGACGGATTCTGAAACGACAGCGCGCCCAGGTCTAGGGCCAGACGATCCTGCGCCGGTTGCATCAGCGCACAATGAAAAGGAGCGCTCACCGGCAGGCTCACCGCTTTCTTTGCCCCCCGTTCGGTCGCGAGCTTGACGGCGCGCTCCACGGCGCCGGCGTTGCCCGAGATCACAATTTGCTCGGGCGAATTAATATTCGCCGCCTGGCAAACTTCTCCCTGCGCCGAATCCTTCGCAATCGCAAGGACCTTGTCGAGGGGCATTCCCAGAATAGCTGCCATCGCACCGACGCCGACCGGCACCGCTTCCTGCATATACTTACCGCGATTGCGAACCGTCCGCACCGCGTCGGCAAACGTCAGCGCGCCCGCGGCTACGTGCGCCGAATACTCGCCCAAACTGTGCCCAGCCACAAAATCGGGCCTCAGGCCTTTTTCCTGCAGCACGCGCCAAGCCGCGACCGACGCCGTCAGAATGGCTGGCTGCGTGATCTCGGTCAGCTTCAACTGTTCTTCCGGACCCTCAAAACAAAGCTCGGACAGCCTGTAGCCAAGCGCCTCGTCCGCTTCCTCAAAAGTCCGACGAGCCACCAAATAGCGATCGGCCAGCTCTTTGCCCATACCAACAGCTTGCGACCCCTGGCCGGGAAAAAGAAAAGCAATTCGATTGGGAGCGTTTGTCATATTAAGAATGAGGTCAGACGTAAGAGGTCAGAAGTCAGATTGCAACGGTAAGAACCTATAGCGCAAACGGCAATCGCGGGATTTTCACTTCTACAATCTGACTTCTAACTTTTGATTTTCCTAGGTCGCCGTCGTCGCGCTCAGTTGCGCTAATTCCCGCTCTATGGTTTCGTTGACTTTGCCCTCGGCGAATTCCGCCGCCACGCGCATCGCGTTCTTGATGGCATTCGTATTCGACGATCCATGCGTGATGATGCACACACCTTTGACGCCCAGTAGCGGAGCGCCGCCATATTCCGTATGATCCAGCCGCTTCTTGAAATCGGAAAACGCGTTGCGCGAAATATAAGCTCCCACCTGCCGCGTGATCGTTGCCCTCAAGGTTTCTTTCAGCACCGCACGCACCAGCCGCGCCACGCCTTCCGAAGTCTTCAGCGCAACATTGCCGACAAATCCGTCGGCCACGATCACATCCACATGCCCGTTATATAAATCGCGGCCTTCCACATTGCCAATAAAATTGATCGGAAGCCGCTTCAGCAGCTGAAACGCCGCGCGCGTCAGCTCGTTGCCTTTGCTGTCTTCTTCTCCAATCGAAAGCAGCCCCACCCGCGGATGCATCATCCCGAAAATCGAGCGGCAATAAATATCACCCATCACCGCGAACTGCTCCAGATTATTCGGAGTGCAATCCACATTAGCGCCCACGTCCAGCAAAACCGCCGCCGTGTTCAGCACCGTAGGAAACGCCGCCGCCAGCGCCGGACGATCCACGCCCGGCAGCGCCCCCAGCACCACTTTAGCCGTGGCCATGGCCGCGCCCGTGTTGCCCGCGGTCACAAAGCCCGAAGCGCGCCGTTCGCGCACCAGTCGCAACCCGACGCGGATCGTCGAATCGCGCTTGCCGCGAATCGCCTCCACCTTGTCGTGCATGGTGATCACTTCGCTGGCGTGAACCACTTCAACCGGCAGCCGCCGCGCCCCAGGATAGCGCGTCAGTTCCGCCCGCAGTTGCGCTTCCGGCCCAACCAGCAGCACGCGGATGCCACGATGGCGCGCCGCCTGCAATGCGCCTTCAATCTCCGGCTTAGGCGCCTTATCGGACCCCATCGCATCCAGAGCAATTACGCAAGACATGAAAGTACGCTAGGCACTAACAAAAAGAAAAATGGAGCACCGGGAACGGAAAATGAAGCGCCGAGAAAATGGAACGCCGGGCGTCCCCGCCCGGCCACCGCACAGCCGGAGTACACGATCTGAGAACTAGGACTTCTCCGCGACCTCAACCACTTCACGACCCTTGTAGGTCCCGCACTTCGGGCAAGCGCGATGCGGCATCTTCTGCTCATGGCAGTTAGGACACTCTGACAGCGAGTGCGTGGAGAGCGAGTCATGCGCCCGCCGAGTAGCGGTGCGCCGTTGCGAATGTCGACGTTTCGGATTCGGCATAATGATTCCTTTTTAGTCCTCAACTTCTACTGATTCAGTTTATCTCTAATTTCCTTCAGCGCCGCCCACCGTGGATCTTCCACCTGCTCCACGCACTTGCACTGAATTTCATTCAAATTCTTGCCGCAATGCGGACACAACCCCTTGCAATCGTCGCGGCAAATCGTCTTCAATGGCAGCGCCAGCAACACCTGCTCGCGCAGAATGTCTTCCAGCAACAACCCTTCGCCCTGGTAGTACCCTATCTCCGCTTCCGCGTCCGTAACCGAAAGCTCTTCGTGCCCGGAGTCAGTTCCAATCGGCCGGTACAGCAGATCAAAACTGCGCTCCACCGGATGCACCACCGGATCAAGGCAGCGAGCGCAAGCCACTTCCAGGCCAGTCTCCAGTTTGCCCATCACCCGTATATCCTGCACCACTTTGTGCTTGCCGTGATGCTCTTCGACCAGATCCGCTCGCCCCGAGCTGCGCAGCGGCGACCGCTGCAGCACATCCGGACCCAGATCAATCGCACCCGGGCCGAATTCCTCCCGGAAATCAACCGGGTGAATTTCCAGATCCTTCAGTTCGATGAACATTGGAGCTTGGAACCTCCGCCGCCCCCACTCAAATTACCGCAAAGGCCCGCGGAAGTGCGCACAGAGACGAAAGTCTCTCAGGGAGCAATAAATAAGAATAAAGGCCTGAAAACCGGGTGTCAAGGCAGCGCCTGGTACCGGTCGCGTCCTAAATTCGCCACCTTTTTACCACAGAGACACAGAGATACCCAACGGCTTGCCGAACAGTTCTCCTTTTGGTTTTCATAAGTTTAAGGTTTTCTCTGTGTCTCAGTGACTCTGTGGTGAGAAGGCCATTCGCTCCGCGCCGTCCCCTTCTGCTACCCTCCCCCCATGGACCATCTCTGGACTCCGTGGCGTTATGCCTACGTAACCGGCGCCGAACCGAAGTCGGGCTGCATCTTCTGCAACGCTCCCAAAGAAAGGGACCAGCAAGCCCGCGTCGTCCACCGCGGCGCGCATTGCTACATCATCCTCAACACCTTTCCGTACACCAATGGACACGTCATGATCGTCCCCTACGCCCACCTGGACGAGTTGCAGAAGCTCCCCGCCGATGCCGCCGAGGAGATGATGACCCTGTCGCAGCGCATGGAGACGGTTCTCCGTCATCTCTACGCACCCGACGGCATCAATCTCGGCATGAACATCGGAAAAGCCGCCGGCGCCGGCGTAGCCGGACACATCCACATGCACATCCTGCCGCGCTGGGTAGCCGATGCCAATTTCGTAAGCGTAATCGGCGAAACGCGGGTGCTGCCGGAAACGCTGGAGGTTACTTGGGAACGGATAAGAAAAGCGCTGGGAGAAAATTTGTAATTCCTCTCACTTCAACTCTCTTCCAAAGAACTCCTCGGTCGCGCCATAAGCCCGTATCCAGCTCTTCCACATCAGAAACCCGTGAACTTCATCGGGGAAGATCAGTTCTTCGACGTGCACTTTTTGAAGACGCAAGCGCTGCAACAGATCGACCGTCTGCGAGAAATCGACATTGCGATCGTCGTCTCCCTGAATAAGTAGCACCGGAGATCTCCACGTCGCAATCGCCGCATTCGGCGACGACTCAAACGCCAGCTTGACGGCGGCATCGTGATCTGGCGCATCCGTCGGAAGTTCTTCCTTGAACGCCGACCAGTCGTGCACACCGTGGAAATCGACTCCGGCGGCAAACAGATCGGAGTCATGCGCCAGCCCCATCGCGGTCAGATAGCCGCCGTAAGATCCGCCCCACAACCCGATTCTCTTGGCATCCACATTCGGCAAGCTCTGCAGGTATTTTCCCGCCGCCACAATGTCTTTGTACTCGGCCCCGCCGCGCGGCCCACCATCTTTCGGTTCGCGAAAGTGCCGTCCGTACATGATGCCCGTACGATAATTGACCGCTAGCACCACATACCCGCGACTCGCCAGATACTGATTCATCGCGTAAGCGTTGTGGTAGTAGTCCATGTAGTGGAAGCCGAGCATCATCTGGCGCACGGATCCGCCGTGAATAAAGATCAGCGCCGGGCGCGGACCACTTTTCGGCTCAGTCTTCGGCTCAAATAGCTGCCCGTGGACCTCCCACCCGTCCGCGGCTTTGAAGATCACCTGTTTCGGTGTGACCAGCTGCGCCGAGGGAAAGTCTGCGGGCAGCGCGCTCTTTGCGATCATCTCGCGTCCGTTTGAATTAACGAAGTACGGCATCGCCGGAGTAGTGGCCGTCGAACCCAGGCACACGACCTTCCCCGCGATCTCGAGCGGCGTCCATTCCATCGCCGCACCATGCGTGAGAGCCTCTAGCGTTCCGCCCTCAACGCTGACGCGCCACAGATGCCGTCGGTCGATATCAAGCGGGTCAACGTCATGCTGGTTAGAGGAGTAGATGACCGAGGTTTTATCGAAACTCAGCGCAACATCCTCGGTCTCAAATTTTCCCGGAGTTAGTAGCACCGCGGGCCCACCGGATGTTGCCACCGAATAAAGATGATTCCATCCGTCCTGTTCGGAAGAAAAAACGATGCGATTCCTGGCGGCGAAGAAAAGCGACTTATCCTCCGTTAGATCGGGCAGCGAACCGTCCAGGTCCCCGCCGCTTTTCCAGATCTCGCGCCCGGTATCGCTAGCAACGTCATAAACCCAGATCGCCCAAGGCAGCGGCGACTGCGGAATCAGCGGCTGCTTCATCTGCTTGCCCACCAGCCGTACAAAGGCGATCTGGCTCCCATCCGGCGACCAACGCGGATACAGATCGCGGTCGGCACTGGGTGAGACATAGCGCAGCATGTTGCGGCCAAATTCGTAAACGACGACAAAGCTGTGATCGCCGCGATTGCTGACAAAGGCAATCTTCTTTCCGTCGGGCGACCACTTGGGCTGCGAGTTGCTGCCCCGCGCGAAGAAGAGCGTTTTGGCCTTTGCGTTTGCGTCGCTCTTGCCGGAAATCGGCGCAATCCAGATTTGCTTCTTCGCCGACCACGCCGCAAATTCGCCATTCGGTGATATCTGGATGTCCTCGCACTCCTCCTCATCGCAACCCATATCGCCAAGCAAACGCGGCTCACCTTTGTCCACATCCGCCGCCCACACCTGCTGCACTCGTTTTTCAACGTTGCTGGTCGGGTCGGCGATTTCTCCAGCGCTGTTGGCCTCGCTGCCGCGGGCATAGACAACCGCGCGTCCATCGGGCGTAAGCTTCAACGCGGCAATCGGCATGGCGTCGTCGCCCACGTAATGCGTGACCTGCCGAGCCTCAAAATTCGGAGCGTCCGCGATCCACACATTGCGTTCGCCTCGAGCCGAGAACACCCAGGCGACGCGTCCAGCATGGTCGCTCGTTTGTTCCGCGGCCACAAGGTTCGTTGGAAACGGAGAGCTCATAACCTGTTCGAGCGAAAAGGTATGAGGCACCGTCGGCGCGGAGTTCTGCGCAAAACAGAGAAACGGCGAGCACCACAGCGACAGAATGCAGACCCACGACATGGCAGAATGATTGCGAATTCCCATCGCGGCAGAGTACTTGAAACAAGACAGGATTGACAACTGTGCAGCTACCCGCCCCGAAAGTAACCACCACGGCAACAAACGTGTCCCAGCCCGTGCCCAAACAGCGACTAAACTACAAAAAGCTGGCGCTCCATGAAACAACTTGCAGCCATCTTTGTCTTTCTTTTCGTCTTCAGCGCCCGGCAGCTCTATAGCCAGAGCCATAGCGGAGAATTGCGTCTTAAAGTGACCGATCCGGCCGGCCTTGGTGTGAAGACAAGCGTTCAGATCGTCAGCCGGGCGAATCAGTATCGCGGTACTTTGGAGACCGGCGATCAGGGCAGCCTGAACGTGCGGCGCCTGCCTTACGGCATCTATCAACTGGAGATCAAGCAGCCTGGTTTTGCAGTCGCATCCGAATCAGTCGAAATTCATTCTTCAGTTCCCCTCGAATACCGAATCCAACTCAAGCTGCCCTCAGTGAATGAAACCGTCACGGTTAGCGCGTCCAACACCTTGATCGACCCCGACCAGGCTGGCGCCGTTAGTCAGATCGGCGCAGACGTTATCCAAGACCGTCTCAGCTCCGTTCCCGGCCGTTCCCTGCAGGATTTGGTGAATTCGCAACCCGGCTGGCTATATGAAGGCAATGCCGTCCTGCATCCACGCGGCTCGGAATATCAAACTCAATTTGTGGTCGATGGCATCCCGCTGACCGACAATCGTTCTCCCAGCTTCGGACCTGAGATTGAAGCTGACGACGTGCAGTCCTTGAGCATCTACACCGCAGGCATTCCCGCCGAATATGGCCGAAAAATGGGAGGCGTGGTCGAAGTGAGCACGCTGCAAGATCCGCAGGCGGGTTTTCACAGCCAGGTAGTTCTTTCAGGCGGCAGCTTTGATTCGGCGGCTGCTTTCGCGCAGGGGCAGTATGCTTGGAGCAAAAATGCGTTTGGCGCCAGCGCCAGCGGCAGCATGACGGACCACTATCTGAATCCCGTTGTGCCGCAAAACTATTCGAATACGGGGACGCTGGGCGATTTCTCAATCAATTACGAACGTGATCTGACTTCGAAAGACCGCTTACGATTCATCGTTCGTCATGAGTTGTCGCGTTACGACATTCCGAACGAGCAGGTGCAGCAAGCCGCGGGCCAGCGCCAGACAGCCGACAACATCGAGACGATGGGAATTGCCTCCTACCAGCACACTTTCTCGTCGAATGCAGTCGCTGATTTTCGCGGCATGGTTCGCGACAACGCGAACGACTTCAACTCCAACCAGAATTCGACTCCCATCGAAGTCTTTCAGCACAATTGGTTTCGCGAGGGCTATTTCAAAGGGACCGCAACCATCGATCGCGGCCGCAACGAATGGAAGTTTGGAGTTGAGTCGGACAACATATTTCTGAACGAGAATTTCAACTACATCATTACCGATCCAACGCAATTTGCCCCCGGCACACCTACGACATTCGGCTTTCTCGGTAACCGGCCAGACCTCGAGCAATCCGCATTCGTGCAAGACCAGATCCATCTGAAAAACTGGACCATCAATGCCGGTCTGCGCTGGGACCACTACCAGCTCATATTAAACCGGCAAGGTTTGGACCCACGCTTTGCGATTTCGCATTACTTTCCGTCCGCTGACCTCGTCGTGCACTTTTCCTATGACCGGATTTTCCAGACCCCATCGTTTGAGAACATCCTGCTTTCGAGTTCAACCGCGGTTGAATCCATCGACCCAACCAAGTTCCTGCGGCTACCGGTTGAAGTTTCCGAAGGAAACTACTACGAAGCGGGTCTAACCAAAGTGCTCGCCGGAAAGATCAGGCTGGACGCCAACTATTTCCGGCGCCTCGTAGCCAACTATGCGGATGACGATCAGATCGAAAACACCAGCATCAGTTACCCGATTGCATTCCGCAAAGCCATCATCTATGGCGCCGAAGCAAGACTCGATCTCCCCGACTGGCGCCGCCTTTCCGGCGTCCTGAGCTATTCCTACACCGTCGGCAATGCTTGGGCTCCGGTGACGGGCGGCCTCTTTCTGGGTGACGACGCCGCGGCTGCGCAGGCACTCACCGGCCATTTCCCGGATTCGCAGGATCAGCGCAACACCATTCGCGGGCGCCTCCGCTACCAGCTCAAACCGCGCCTCTGGATCGCTGGAGGAATTCAATACGACACCGGACTGCCATTCGAGTTCAATGGCACCCAACAACAGGCGCTCGCCGAATACGGTCAACAGGTGATCGATCGCATCAACTTTGCCCGCGGGCGCATTTACCCCTCTTTTCAGGTCAACGCTTCGGCGGGCGCCGATGTTTATAAATCAGAACGTATGGCGATGCGCTTTCAAATCGACGGGCAGAACCTTACCGACATCCTCGACGTGATCGATTTCGGAGGTCTCTTCTCCGGCAACGCGATCGGACCATCGCGCAACGTCGCCATGCGCCTCACTACCAGCTTCTAGAATCACGATTCAGAGCCAGCGGCTTCACGTTGCTTGCCCGCGCAAGGCGAGAGAAGTTTCCTAAATCCACATCCACGCGCTAGATACGACCTCGCCGAGATTGCGCTTGGCGGTCCATCCCGGCACCCTCTGCGCTTTGGCCGGATCGGCCACCAGAATCGGAGGATCGCCCGGCCGCCGTGGTCCAATTTTTCGCCGAACCCGCCGCCCAGTCGAGTCTTCCGTGGCACGGGTCACATCGAGTACGGAATGTCCCCAGCCTGTCCCCAGATTCAGCGCCAGCGCGCCGTCGCCCTTCTTGCCGCCACCGCCGGTCTCCAGGTACTGCAATGTTTTAACGTGCGCGTCGGCCAGATCGTTCACATGGATGTAATCCCGAACGCAGGTGCCATTCCCAGTCAGATAATCGCACCCGTGAACCTGCAGTTCCGGCCCATTCTCAGTCGAAGCGGCTAGCGCCAGTGGAATCAGGTGAGTTTGCGGAGAGTGGATCTCGCCCGCCTCTCCGTTTTCATCGGCTCCCGCGGCGTTGAAATAGCGCAGGCTGCCGAGCGCAAACTGTATGCGCGGCCCTAAGCCTCCCACGCATTCTCAAAAATGCTTTGGACGCGCCATAGGGACTTACCGGCTCCCGCGGCATCTGCTCCGGCGTCGGAATCCGCCGCGAGTAGCCATACACCGCGCACGAGGAAGAAAACACGAAACGCCGGATACCCGCGTCCAGCACGCAGTTCAGCAGGTTGAGCCCACCGAGAACATTGTTCCGGAAACATTTCCGTGGGTTCTCGACCGACTCGCCGATGTAGGCGTGAGCGGCAAAGTGGATCACCGCGTCCATGCCCCGCCAGCGCCAGCCCCATCTGCGCTTCGTCGGCGATGTCGCCCTCGATCAACTCGAAGCCTTCCGCCAGCCGCACCGGTCGAAGAATTGTCGTAAAGCACGACCTCATACCCGGCCCGCCGCAGCGCGCGCGCCGCGTGACTCCCGATGTAACCTGCCCCACGCGCAACTAAAATCGTCAGAAACAACCTCTGCACTCTAGGCGCCCGCACTCGAGCCGATTCGCAGTCCAGCCGATGGAGTGCCGGGCGACCCCGCCCGGCCACCACAGCCTCGCCATCATCTTGCCGCTAGAAGCAGCCGCGGCGAGGTGATGCCCATCACTCTCCGTTTGTGACAATAGCTTGCTGCTGCGGGGTAGTGGCTCAGTTTGAAATTGTCTTGAAGGGGCGCGCCTTCAGCCGCGCCGTAAGCATCGAATTTTCATTCCGGCTTTAGCGGCTGAGGCATAGCTTCACAGTTTGCGAAAAACTCATGTTTTAGCGCTTGCCTTTGGTTCTGCTCTTGTCCTAGCGCGTGCCTTTGGGTGAACGCAGCGGTTCACCGCTGCGATAACTGCACGGTTCTGAATGCGGCTTTAGCGGCTGAAGGCTGCCCTCGCGAAGCATCCCGACAGTCTTTGGGAAGACTCGCTTCCTCGCCCGCGACTAGGGACTGGTGTAGAATTTGAGAGTCAAACCCCACGCTGCCATGCTCGGCGGCGGAATCCGTCGCTCAGCAGGATCGTCGGGACGTAGCGCAGCCTGGTAGCGCACTTGCTTGGGGTGCAAGGGGTCGCGAGTTCAAATCTCGCCGTCCCGACCATTTACTACTTACTACGCTCTCATGACGGGGCTGTTGCTGTAACGGCGGGTTTGTGTCAACTATCAGTCAGAGCTTCCCACCGGAGCGGCCCCGAGTATCGCCTCGACGTGACGCGCGACTCCGCGCCAAACCTCCTGCAATGGTGGAACTCCAAGACACTGCGGGAACAGCGCTTAGTATCCCTGTGGCACTCCACGGTTCAGACGCCATCGGGAGCAGAAACTGACCCGCATTGGTAATGTTGACGTCGCCGAAGTCGGTTCGGCCGGAGTGGTCATTGATCGTGAAGCCACTCTCGATCTCGATGGAATTGACTCGACGCGGAGCAGTTTCGAGTTGACGCTGTCAACCCAGCGGGAACCGCGAGTCCCGAACGAGTGTGCAGTCCCCCCGCATTCAATAAAAACTGCGGGGCTGCGGACGCGATGTCGGGACAGCGGGACGACCGGCTTGGCGTTGAACGCGATCATTCTACGTTTACCGACTTCTAGGTACAGCCTCTAATCCGAACAACTTCGCGATTTCCGGACTTCCAGATTTCTGGGCAAGCAGCTTAAAGGGTCTTCCCTGACTATCGGTCGCTTCGCGAAGGGCAGGGAGGCGTTTGAGTAATCGTGCAGCCCATTCGACGTCACCTCGCCGTATTGCATAGGCAAGGTCGTCCAGTTCAATTGCCAGCAATCCCCCCATCTCGCGCAAGTATTCGATCGCCCACCCTGTGGGCGTTGCGCCGAATTGACTGTCAGTGGCGTTGATTTCTGCGCCTTGTCTCACTAACTCCTCAACAACGGACCGATGACCACCAAAAGCCGCGTGGTGCAGAGGCGTGGCCCCTGAATCGTCCCGTTGGTTGATAAGCTCGGGGTGGCCGTGAACAATGGCTCTGACGTCTGCAAGGTCGCCCCGTTTTGCGGCCTCGATCAGCTTCTCGAACTCAGTCATCGAAATACCTCCACATTCTGCGGGCCGTACCACTGAAGTGCCCTTGAATGCGCCTTTAGCCGTTCTCCGCTGCTGGGGTTCATGCCCTGATAGGGCCTTCTTGTCGTGTGCACATGGCGCTGGTCGACGAGAACAGGGAAAACCTCGGCCCAGCCGCGCGGACTAAGATAATATCGAACAGTGCCACTGATTCGGCTAAAAATTGACGTTGCTGGGACCGTTGGTGACGAAGCCTGGCGCAAACTAAACCAGTTCGATCAGATCCAGAACGCCGCGTTCGGTCGCAAGTTCGGGTGCGGAGGTCCCTGCAATCACCCAGCCAACGCGCCCCATGGCAAGGGTGATTGGATTGGAGCAGAAGTTCGCGTGCAGACTCCACTTCTGGCCCAGTATGCGGTCTCGCATTATTTAGAACAGGAACGCGTGCTGGATGCGGACGTTGTGGAGTAGGCGATTGTAGGTCACCGACGACTGCGCTTGGTGGAATCGAGCGCCCCAGCCCTCGTCAGTCAATGACTCTCAGCCGACCGTCGGGACGCGATATGCCGTGATAGCCCGCTCTGCCCACTTCGCCCGGCTTGCGGTTCAGGAGACGCTGCAACGCATTTTCGCCGCGCTGCGCGTAACGGCCGATTGCAGCTGAGGCCCAGAAGACATGCCCGGCGGTGATCGGACCAACAAGCTTGCGATGTCCGACAGCGGCCAGCCCCATCGAAGCGATGCAACCGCATCGCGAGCAGTCGGGGTCGCCCCCAAACTGGCAGGGCCCGACGCGCGTCTTGAAATCCGCCGAGAGCGTGCGCGTTGTCTGCGCGAAGATGCAGTGGTCTGGCGAAGCTGGAGGAAACAGGAATTCTTTGAGCACCGCTTCAGGCATGTCTAGCTTGGGCTGATCGTGGCGAACCCCCAGCAGGGTTTCCACCACGCTCCTGCGTTCCTCGGCCGTCAGGCATTCGACATTGGCCGCGCCCCGCTGGGGTGTGAAGATGCTCATCCAGATTTTCTCCACCGCCGGGTTAGCCGCCCAGAAATCGATTAACTCGGGGAGGTACCCCCCGCGTTTCACCATTGCGCTGGTGATGGTGCAGTGAATCACAACATGGTGACCTTGAATGTGGCGGAGGATGCGTTCGTAGGTGGCGGGTTTGCGGCGCACGTCGTGCTCTGGTTGCAGGCCATCGACCGAGATCACGAGTCGCAGGCTCGGCAGCGCGGCCCATGACAATGGGATCGGACGGAACGCGCTGGTTACAACCTGGACGTGGGTGCGCTTGACCAATTGCGGGAGCAAGACCTCAAGTTCGCGGTAACGGACGAGCGGATCGCCTCCTACAATCGACAGATGGAGCGGTTTGTGTTGATCAACCGTGTCGAGCACGCGCGCGATCAGTTCCTGTCCTTTGAAATCGGACAGGCTGCGCAGGTTCGTGGACCCAAGATGAGTGTCTTCGTACGCGTAACACCCAGGACAACGTAGCGGGCATTCTTTCGTTATTTCAATGGAAAGCGATGGGACTCGACCTCGCAGGGTACGGCCCCAGGTTTGCAGCACTGACTTGACTCTCAGCCCCATGGTTGTTCTGGTTAGATGCTCCCCCGCGAATGGAGGCTGCATGAGAATTGAGGTTGAATTGCACAGACGCTTGGGGATGATGTCACGAGTCGACGAGTTAACTGTGTTTCAGCTTCTCATGCACAAAGGCAAAGCTGATGTGCTTTTCGATCCGCCGCAACAGATGAGTCTCAGGAACCTGATCTTCCAGGCGGAAGTAGTAGAACACCTCTTCGGAACGAGAGCGTTGTCCCATCATGATCAGCACGCCTCCGAGAATGGTGATCCAGCACAGCGTGGCAAGGAATTATTCTTCCTTTTACCACGCTTCTGCTTCCGTTCAGCCTGCTGATCACAGTGACTTTTTCAACATCCACTCCCCATATCACTCATCACCCGGGAGTGAAAACCGTTTCCTCGTGCTCACTTCTGAACGCCTGAATTGGTCAACCAACGCGTGCGGTTACTCTAAAAGTTCGAAGTGGGGAGATTGAGCGCCGAGTATCGTGAGCGCTTCATCAACGGTACGCACGACATGCAACAGAGGTCGTGCGGACTCTCCCGCGATCTGGAACATGCGCATCAAGCCGTATCCAGCCGTGTCCGGGACAACGATAAAGCGGGGGTGGTTAGTCAAGCCCGGCGAGATTGGTTTGCGCTTTGCCAGGCTGCGCAAGAAATCGGCGGCCACCGCAAAGTCGACGACGCCTGAAAGGTCCCAGATGCCCGCACGGGCGTCGGTCGCCCTCCAATTCTCGCCGAGGGCGTCGTGGTATTCCGCCGCAGATTCATTCGTGAGCTGACCCTCGAACCGCGCCAACAGGATCTTATTGACCGGGTCGAACTCGAATCGGAATGCCATGAGAACACTAATTCTACCCGGTTCTCCCCAGCGAGTTGTGGGCGCCATATCTTAGGACCGTATCGACAAGTGCCCCGGCCGCGAAGCTGCGGGCAGCGCCGAATATCTTGCTGTCGGGGCACTTGCGATACGGTGATTTGGAGGAAGCCGCTGGCGTTTGCGGCGGATGCGGAGGGCTATAAATATATAGTATGGGTTTTCAATGGCCGTTTCGCCATTTGATCGCTTGAACCATACCAACTGCCGAGCTTCTTTGAAATGGAAAGTCTTGGCACAGCCGCATGTTACCACTCAGAGCAGAAAAAATCTTGCTTCTGCGAAAACAGCGGCCCTCGAACACGCGGTAGCGTCCGCCGCGCCAGCGGCTTCGTCCAAATCCCCATAACGCCAACCATCATTTCCCTACCCAGCCCCGGCCCGCTGTGATCTCTGCCCTTGCATTTTTCCCCCGTTTGGAGCAACGTTGCAATTTGAAAGGAGTGTATTCGACACCATGATCAACCTTCTGATTCACCACGAAGTCGCCGACTATACGGTCTGGAAAGCCGCGTTCGATTCCGCTCAGGACTGGCGGCGCAAGAACGGCGAGTGCAGTTGCCGCATTTTTCGCGGCGCTGGAAACGTCAACGACGTCAACCTTTTCATGGAATGGGAAAGTCTGGAAAAGGCGCGGGCATTTATCGCATCTGAGGAACTCAAAGCCAAAATGGCGAGTGCGGGAGTCAAAGGCCAGCCTCGAGTCGATTTCCTGACTGAGGTGCAAAGCGTCCGGCGCAGCGCTGCCGACTGAGCACGCAGGGCAACCGCGACTGCCCCCCCCACACGGGAAATCGGTACTCCGGCGCGGGTAGAATTCCCCGTATCCATTTCCGGCGGCGCGCATCCAAAGCAGGTGAAGCGGCAAACAGGACCGGAACCCGATACCTCTATTCTGGCAAATTCCTCCTCTTCCGGTTTGCCAAACTGGTTTACTAAACTTGGTTTTGCCCAAATTCGCACCTTCAGGAGATCTTCATGTCTAAGAAACCAGTCTCCAGCAATTCGCACAAAGCTTCAGCCCAACCCCGCTACCACCAGTCAGCCCGCGAACTCCAGGCATTTGGCACGGTGACCAGCACCATGCCGCTGCAATTGGAAGAACCGGTACGACTGGAAATGACCGAGCGACTCAATCAACTGTTGGCCGACACCATGACTCTTCGGGATCTCTACAAGAAGTCCCATTGGCAGGTGTCTGGAGCGACTTTCTATCAGCTCCATCTTCTCTTCGATAAGCACTACGAAGAACAGAGCGAGATCGTCGACACGATCGCCGAACGCATCCAGCTTCTGGGCGGAATCAGTGTTGCCATGGCGGCCGACGTCGCCGAGACGACCCGTATTCCGCGCCCGCCCAAGGGCCGCGAGGAGGTTCCCGTGCAACTGTCTCGCCTGCTGGACGCACACGAGCTCGTCATCACCTATTGCCGCGAACTTGCGGAGCTTTCCACCAAACTGGGCGACGTTGGCAGCAACGATCTGGTGGTAAGTGATGTGCTTCGTCCCAGCGAATTGCAGGCCTGGTTCCTGAGCGAACACCTGGTCAACGCGCCCCTGGTAGAAGCCGAGCCCCTGCGGGAATCGGCATAGGTCGCGCGATAAAGCTAGCTTGTGTGGTGACGGGGCTTCTGACCCGTCCAAGCGGGGCAAAGCCCCGCTTCCACACAAATGAGTTTGTGAATCCGCTCCCTAGTGGCGTGCCGACAGAATCTGGAGGATCTGCTGCAGTTCATTCCGCAGGTGCGCCACATTCACGGCAGTATTCCCCGGAAATGGAAGTGCGGTCTGGCTGCGCCCGGACTTGGTCTCCTCGCGCAAGTGCACTCGCGCTCCGGCGATCGTGAATCCATCTTCATAAAGCAGCTTCTTGATGCGCACGACTGACTCCACGTCGCGTTTGCGATACATGCGCTGCCCGGTACTGCTTTTTACCGGCTTGAGCTGCGGAAATTCAGTTTCCCAGAACCGCAGTACGTAGGCCGGCAACCGACACAAGCTGGCGACTTCACCGATGCGGAAATAGAGCTTGTCCGGAATGATGACTTCGGCGTTGCGGGCTACTTTCTTCGGAGTTTTCTTGCGGAGACTCATGGCCGCCGTTTCCGTACGACTGTATACGAGTTTCTAGCACGAGCCGCGCTGCGCGACAACCCCCCAAAAGTACACCCCAAATTGCAGATGGGCCGCGGCAAGGGCGTTTTGAGGCGCAGCCACAGCCGCAAATGGAAAAGCCTCTCAGGAGGTGCTTCTCCTGAAAGGCTTTGGGGAACTTCTGAACGAGCATCCGTCCGCTTAGTGTTTCTTTTTCTTGGCGGCCTTCTTCTTGGTTGCCATGTAGTGTTTCCTCCGTTTGAACGATTTGTTCTCCCAAGGTTCTCGACAGGGCACCTTGATGCCCGGGCCACTCAAGTTCTTGTATGAGTAGCTGTCCTACCCCAAGATATTGCCATTTGTATGTAATTTGTCAATGAAAATTTCACTTCACCGGGCGATTTTGGTGACGGACGTGCTCGGCTCGCTCGCGCCCACTCACACACAATTTCACCGTCAGGGCGGAAGCGTCCCGTCAGAAACCGGTGAAGCTGCGTTACCTGTGCGATAATTTCAGAAGAAATTTATGCCGCATCACAAAGTCTTCTGCGCAAAATTGAAACAGGAACTACCTGGCCTTCTTGAGCCTCCGTTCGACAGCGACTTGGGAAAAAAGATCTACGAGAACATCTCACAACAGGCGTGGGGCCAGTGGATGGAACACTGCAAAATGTTGCTGAACGAATATCGCCTGAACCCAGCGCGCAAGCAGGATCAGGAAGTCATCGTGAAGCAGATGGAGCAGTTCTTCTTCGGTGAGGGATCCGCGCGTCCTGCCGAATACGTCCCTCCGACACACTGAGCACACTCGAACCGCGAACTGTGCCAAGAACGCTGCGGCGCAAGCCGTCACTCAGTCATGATTGCGGGCAGGTTACTAATAGATTACCTCTGGCATGCCACCGAGTTCCCGATTCATCAGCGCGTAACAGTCCTCGGCAATAATTGAGACCGTGCTATCGCAGTCCATAGCATCGCAGAACGTCGCACCGCAGACTTACGACACGCTGATCCTTTCGGATCTGCACCTCGGCGCAGACATGAGCCGCGCCCGCGAAGCGTTGAGTGTTCTGCGGGAAAATCGATATCGCCGCCTCATCCTGCTGGGCGATATTTTTGCCGACCTCAATTTCGGACGTCTGAAAAAAGAGCACTGGAAATTTCTGAGCTTCATTCGCAAGCTTTCCAACCCCAAACGTAACGTCGAAGTGGTGTGGGTCGAAGGCAATCACGACCATGGCCTGGCCGAAATCATGTCCCATTTAGTCGGCGTCCGCGTGTACCAGGAATATCAATGGGAATACCAGGGTTTGCGCCACACCGCTGTCCATGGCCACCAGTTCGACGGCTTTGTGGTACGCAAGGTCCACGTCAGCTATCTGTTCGGGACGCTGCTCTACCTGCAACTGCAGAAGTGGGATTCGAAGGACAAAATCGTAACGCGTTTCCTCGACCGCCTCGGCACGCGTTGGCAGCGCTTGTCAGAGAAAGTCGCCGAGGGCGCGTTGGCACATGCCCGCCACCATCAGGCAGCACGCATTTTCTGCGGCCACACCCATGCTGCCCTTCAAAAGCACGAACACGGAGTCGATTATTTTAATAGCGGAGCCTGGATTGACGAGCATCCTACCTACATCACCGTCGGTGAAGAAGGAGTTCAGATCCATGAATACGTTGAGCGACCCGAGGATCTCCAGTCCGGCGCGGAACTGAGCCCGGCTTCTGTCGAACCTGCCGACTTCAGCGACAAGGTGGGATGCGTCGAAGATGGCGAATACGAGGGTGTCGCTACCTGACGCGGATTTCAGCGACCGGATGGTCTTTTGAAATTGAAATTCATTTGCCACAAAACGAGGCACGCTAAATCTTGCGCAAACTGACCATCGTTTTCCACCACGCCGGCGGAGGACATCGCAGCGCAGCAGAAGCCCTCAAAGCGACTCTCTCTCACCAAGAGCATCCTTGGGACATCAGTCTACTCGACATTCAGGAATTGCTCGATCCCCTCGACCTGATTCGCCGCGCCACCGGCCTGCGTATTCAGGACACCTACAACGTCATCCTCCGCAAAGGATGGACGCGTTTCACGCCGCAACTCTTGGTTGTCCTAAAGGGCACCATCCGTGTCTACCACTCCGCAATCGTGAAGCTACTTCGCGGGTACTGGGCGCAACATCCGGCGGACTTGGTGCTCTCCGTGATTCCGCACTTCAATCGCGAGATCGCCGAGAGCCTTCGCTCGGTCAGTGCAACAACGCCAGGCACAAGAACGCCCTTTGTCACCCTAATAACGGATCTGGCGGACCATCCGCCACACTTTTGGATTGAGCACGAGTCGGAATTCATCATCGCCGGCACGGAACGCGCCCGCCAACAAGCCTTAACTAACGGCCATGCCGCCGATCATATCTTCCTAACATCGGGAATGATCCTGAGGCCAAATTTCTATCAAGAGACAACCGTCGATCGCGCCGCCGAAAGGAAACAACTCGGTCTGGATCCCGATTGTCCAACCGGCATTGTGTTGTTCGGAGGCCACGGCTCCAACGTGATGGTCGACATCACCAGAACGCTCAACGAATCCGCCATCGGCGTCCAGTTAATTCTGATTTGCGGACACAACGAGAAGCTCGCCGCTCAGCTCAATAATTTGCCCACCAGAAGACCAATCCTCATCGTTGGATTTGCTCAGAATGTCGAATACTACATGGCTTTGGCTGACTTCTTTATTGGGAAACCGGGCCCCGGTTCGATAAGCGAGGCGCTGCAGTTCCACTTGCCCGTCATCGTGGAATGCAATTCCAGAACCCTGCCGCAAGAACGCTACAACGCGGAATGGGTGACAGAGAAGGGTTACGGGATCGTCGTGCCGAGTTTTAGAAGGATTGCGCCCGCCGTGCGGCGCTTACTCGAGAGCGCGACGTTCAATGAATTTCGGCGGAAGGCAAATGAATACTGCAATCGAGCGCTGTTCGAAGTGCCCTTAATCCTGGAACAATGTGCCGAGCACACAGCAGCGAGAACGCAATCGCAGGCCGTTCAGTTTACCTAGGGGCAGCCTTAGGTAGGGACAGCCGCCTCGGCTGTCCAGCGGGGCCAAAGCCCCGCCCACCTCAAGTGTCGGGCAAAGAAACCCTCGCGAGCTGCGCTCGCGTGGACAGCCGAGGGCGGCTGTCCCTACGCGTTCCTAAAAGTGAACCGCGATGCCGGTTGAGAATCGCACGCCATTCTGGCCTTCGCCATAGAAACGAGTGTTGATCCAATCGAGCTGTCCGCGCAGCGTTACCGGCCCGAAGACTCTGTAGTCCAAGCCGCCGCCGACGCCATTGACGAATGAAGTATCCGAGTCTGAAATTCCGTTGCTCCGGCTGATGTGCCCCACGCCCACCAGAAACTCCCCAAACGGACGGAAGCGTTGGACCTGAACCGACACTCTCGGGCCGAACAGAACGTTGTGCGCAGTAATGTCAGCGTTGGTGCCGCCGAAATCGTGGCTGCCATAATGCCCATCGACGTCGGCCACCAGGCCAATCCACGGCAGAAATCTTCCTTCCAGCGTCGCCTCCCATCCATTCAGATTTGAAGTGTCGTTCGAGGCGATGGAAGTGCGGTCATAGGAATACCCGAAGAACACGTTCCCCTTCGTCGGAATTTGCGCCCAGGCAGCGCTGGCCAGCATCATCAATAACAAGACAAGAGTCCACAGTCCTCGCATTGTTTTCTCCTTGAAATGTGCGATCTAAAGCATGCCGGTTCGAGCCTGCGATCCGAAATGCGTAGCGCGACGAAAAATTCAAGCTTATAGATGCAGGTGCGGCAAAAAGATTTGCCCGCGACGCAACACACCAGGGCAGACCCAGGAGGGCAGGTCAGTGGAATAGCGAGGCAAAAAATCCGCCGAGTTTTCTGAAGAACCCGCGCGTCGGCGGGTGATTCGTCGACGCCGTTTCAGCGACGGCCGGTTTTGGCTTTTCGTTCGTGGATGGGGGAAGCGGAGAGGCCAAAGCGGGTGCTGTCCGCGGACGCGAATCGATAGGCAGAGCGCGCACCTCCTCTACCGGAGCGGGTGGAGGGCCGGTCGCGTGGAAGACAAAGGGCGCTGATATCTGCACATGAAGTTCGTTGGGCGCGACGGAAGCGTCAAGTGGAGCGGTCGTCGCCGGTATCACGGCTGAGGCGCCATTTTCTGCCTTCGTCTCCAGCGCCGGGCTCGAGTTTACAGGCGGCACGGCTGCGCTCTCTGCCTTGCTCTGCATGGGCAGATCGTTGGTCGCTCGCAAGGGAGGCTCTCGCGGTGGCGGACATCCGCACTCGAGTGGCACCGCCATATCCACACGATCGAGTTGCCCGGCACGAAACACGAGCTGGTCAGTTGCCTTGACCTGATAAGTGCGATCGCCGAGCAACTCGCTAACGATCGCCGATGCCGTGTTGCCGGGCAGGGCACGCACGCAGGTGTTGCCTTGATTGTCCGCACTGATCGCATAGTGAAATTCACCCGGCCCCACCAGAAGGATGCGAAAGTCCGGCGTCATTACGGAATCCGAAGAAGCGTCGAGAGCGAGGTGCGCTTCTAGTGCACCGGTGTTCATGCTGAGCATCAGGTTATGCCGGTTCTCCGACGGAGTCACCGACACGGTCGTCCCCGGACAAACATGCACTTCGCCGCCACTCGACAGGCGGAGAACGGCCGTATCAGGCCCGGCCGTAATCGCAGAGCCCGCACCGCCGTTATTTTCAGCCAGCGCCAGCGGGCCGGCTGTGCGTACCGCCGTTACGACCGGTTGCGGCGCGGGCATTAGGCTGGTAACCGTAGGTGATTGAAACGGCGAAGTCCCCGCCTGAGCCTGGTCGGGATTTTTTCCGAGATGTACGACCAAACGGTTTCCCGCGGCATCCCAGGTGTAAGCGCGCGGCGCGAGCAGATCCACGACGACGCGCGCCACCGGCGGATTCTGCTGAAACTGGTCGGCGCGTAGCGAGCTGATCTGATCGGCTTGTATGTTGATCCGCTTCTGCTGGGTTTCCAGGCGTGCGTTGGGCAGATCGATCACCAGCCGATCCGGGTCGGTGATCGCTTGAATCGAGGGAACCACCGGCTTCGTCGAAAGAATTTCAACTGCCGGGCCATCTTTTTCCTGCACAATCCGGAAGCTCCTGATGGCGGCAATCTTATTCACGGCGGAAGAAGCGGAAGGCTGGGACCCCGAAGTAGTCGTGGTCTGGGAATGAAGCCACGGCACTCCGAGCCCGAGCATTCCCACCACGAAGACCGCACACAAATCCGCCCGCAAATTGCGGCGAGAACGCGGTCGCCGTAACGCAAGATTCGGCTGGACGTCTTTCACAGCAGCACGCGATTGTCAGAGAAAACCATACCACTCGGGGGGGTACATCGAGAAATATAGACGAAAAAACGCTTGGAACAGAACGAACCAAGCTCACAAAGACTACGAGTCGGCAAGAAACTCGTACTCATCGATGACGGCTGCCACCGCCATTTTATTGGCGGGACGGTCACCTTCGACTCGCACTACACGGCCCTTGCAACGCACCCGGATACTTTCCGTCAGCGTGATCTCGGGCGGCAGGGTCAGCGTGAAATCAATGGCGGAGCCGGCCTGGATGGCGGAATCGACATAGAAGCAAATTCCGCGCGCGCTGACGTCACGGGTCTGCGCCTCGTGTTCCTCCGCATTTTCGCCGTAACGCACGCTTACGGGCAAGCGAAGCGCAAACCGCCGGGTGGACCGCTTGTTATTGTCATCTTCCTGGTCTGGCTGCGTCTCGACCATTGAACCGCTCCAAAAAGCAAGGTTTCAAAGTTTCAGAATTTCAAGGTTTCGAAGACTTATCGAAATCGCCTGTAAGCATGGCAATTAGCGGGAAGCCTGTCAAGCAGAAGCCGGGACATCAAAATTGCAAGGTTTCAGAGTTTCAAGGGCTTGTCACCATTTGGATCGCGCTGCTTTTGGCGTTCGCTCGATACCTTGAAACTCTGAAACCTGGCCTCTGGTCCTCCTTTCAGCGGCTACAATAGATGCGTGGTCTTCGTCCTCGATAATTACGACTCGTTCACTTACAACCTCGTCCAGTACCTGGGCGAACTGGGCGCGAAGGTTGAGGTCCGCCGCAACGACGAAGTGACCGTTGAAGAGATCGAGGCCATGCGGCCCGAGCGTATCGTGCTTTCTCCCGGACCCTGCAGTCCACGGGAAGCGGGCATCAGCATCGCGTTGATTCGCCATTTCGCCGGCAAAGGCAACGTGCCGTTACTCGGCGTCTGCCTCGGACACCAGGCGATTGGAGAAGCCTTCGGAGGCCAGGTGGTTCGCGCCAAGAATCTGATGCACGGCAAAACCAGTCAGGTTGACCACGATGGCAAGACCATTTTCCGCGGCCTGTCATCGCCGATGACCGCAACCCGCTACCACTCGCTGATCGTCGCCGAGAAGGATCTGCCGAGCGACCTTACGGTTAGCGCCTGGACCAACGACCGCGACGGAACGCGAGTCATCATGGGTCTGCGACATAAGAACTTTCCCGTTGAAGGCGTGCAGTTTCATCCCGAGAGCGTGCTTACGGATGAGGGGAAGAAACTGGTGGCAAATTTCCTGCGGAGTTAATCCCACCGATCGTTAGATTACACTCACGATCCAAGATCAGTTCTATCCACTGCCCCTCGCCATCTCCACCGCACGCAGCACGGCTCGCGCCTTGTTCTCGGTTTCTTCAAACTCACGCTCCGGGTCGGAATCGGCTACGATTCCGGCGCCCGCTTGCAGGTATGCCTTCTTGCCTTTCATGAGCAGAGTCCGAATGGCAATGCAAGAATCCAGATTGCCGGCGAAATCGGCATAGAGAACGGAACCGCCATAGATTCCGCGGCGCGCTGGTTCCAGTTCTTCGATGATCTGCATGGCGCGAACCTTCGGCGCGCCGCTCAGCGTTCCAGCGGGAAAGCACGCGGCAAACGCGTCCATCGCATCCAGTTCAGGACGCAGGCGGCTTTCGAGCGCCGATACTAGATGCATCACGTGCGAGTAGCGCTCCACATACATCAGATCGCGAACTTTTACCGACCCGTAATCACTGACGCGGCCCAGGTCGTTGCGGCCAAGATCGACCAGCATCACGTGTTCAGCGCGTTCCTTCTCGTCCGCGAGCATTTTCCTTTCCAGCGCCGCGTCTTCCGCTTCGTCGCGCCCGCGCGGATGCGTCCCGGCGATCGGACGGTATTCGAGCTTTTGGCCGCCGGCGCGCACCAGCATTTCTGGAGAAGAGCCGAGCACGTGCATTCCTTTGGAGTTTGTCTTTCCTCCGCTGTGGCCCGCGCCGAACCGCAAGAAATACATGTATGGCGATGGATTCACCGTCCGTAGCGCGCGGTAAAGATCGAGCGGAGCGACTCCAGGCTCGAAATCCCAGCGCTGCGAAAGTACGACTTGGAAAATATCTCCCGCGGCGATGTACTCCTTGGCGCGGCGGACGCTTTCCAGAAACTTGGGCTTCGGAGTGCGTGCCCGCGGTTTCAGCTTTGACTTCGCCACTTTCGACATCGTAGCTGCTTTGCGCCAGTGCGCCGGCTTCCATCCGGCAGCGAGTTTCTTCTCGATGCGCACGACATCCGTCATTGCTCGCTCATACGCGACTCTGGGCGCCTCTCGCGTCACATCCGCCGACGCCACAATGTGGATCTGGTGGCGCAGGTGATCGAAGGCGAGCACGCGGTCAAAAAACATCAGCACGCAGTCGGGAACGTCGAGGTCGTCCGCAGCGTGCTCTCCGATGTTCTCCAGGCGCCGCACGATGTCATAAGCGCAATAGCCGACCGCGCCGGCTGTGAATGGCGGCAAATCTTCCATCGCCGCTGGACGGTGTTGCTGCAACAGTTCCTTGATGACTTCGAAAATATTTCCCGTGCGCCGCTCGAGTCTGCGGCCACGTTCGATTTTGATCTCGGCGCCGCGCGACTCCAGCCGCAGAAACGGCCGCACACCGAGAAACGTATAGCGTCCAATTTTTTCGCCGCCCTCGACCGATTCCAGCAAGAAGGCATCGGGCTCTCCGTCAGCCACGGCAAGAAAAGCGGAGACTGGCGTCAGCAGGTCGGCGGAAATCGACTTCGCTACGGGAACCAGCGTCGCGCTGCGGGACAACTGGGCAAACTCTTTGTAGTTAGGGCGGATCATGCGTGTCTTCCAACTGTGTTTTGCGACAGCCCTTAGGATCGCACGAATTGGTATGCTGAGCGAGAGGAGGACGGGGCAAGCCCCGTCTCTACAGATGAATATTAACCTTTACCAAAACGAGTGCCCTCACGGTTTCCGCCACCGTGATCAGAAGCGCCATCGCGTCATTTGCTTCTTCGAAAATCTTTGTGGAAAGGCCGGTCGGCCTATGATCATAACCGGTACCGGATGAGGCGTATTGCGCTTGGCGCAGCCCGCCGCGGCCGTATGTACCACGGCGCCAACCGCCAGTCGTCATTTCCCGCGCTTGCCTAGCCTGCGGGCCGGCAATATACTTCACCAGGCTTGTCCGATGACTCGGGAAGGCATTCACGATGCAATCATAGGGAGAGCTTATGACGACAACGCTGGACCTCGAGCAGGAAACCAACCCCTGGCAGGCGCAAGCCGCGCGCTTCGACCTGGCCGCGCGCAAGCTGAATCTTGATGCTGGACTATGGAAGGTCTTGAGCAGTCCAAGCCGAGAAATTATTGTTCACATCCCGGTGTCGATGGACGATGGGCACCTGGAAGTCTTCACCGGATATCGCGTGCAGCACTCCATCGCGCGCGGCCCGGCCAAGGGCGGATTGCGCTACGCACCCGACGTGAACCTCGATGAAGTCCGTGCGCTGGCCAGCTGGATGACGTGGAAGTGCGCGGTGGTGAACATTCCCTTCGGCGGCGCCAAGGGTGGCATCATCTGCGATCCGCACAAAATGTCGCAGGGCGAGTTGGAGCGTATGACCCGCCGCTATACGGCGGAGCTGTTCGAATTCATCGGTCCGGAAAAAGACGTCCCCGCTCCCGACGTGAATACCAACGAGCAGACCATGGCCTGGATCATGGATACCTACTCCATGCACATGCGGCAGACTTGCACTGCGGTGGTCACCGGCAAGCCGATCAACATTGGCGGATCGCGCGGACGCCGTGAGGCCACTGGGCGCGGCGTGCTCATGGTCTGCGAACAGGCGATCAAGAAGCTGCGCCTGAATCCCGACACTACCCGCGTCATCGTGCAGGGCTTCGGTAACGTCGGATCGAATGCTGCTCGCCTGATGGCGGCGGCCGGATACAAGGTCATCGGCATCCTCGAGGTTGGTGGCGGCCTCTACAAGAAAGACGGTATCGACCTGGAAGCGCTGTGGGAATTCCGACAGCACAATGGCACTGTTCACGGCTTCCCCGGCGCCGAGCCATACGATCCCGCCGAGCTTTTGCTGGTCGATTGCGACATCCTGATCCCGGCGGCGACGGAAAATGTGATCACCAGCCAAAACGCGGACCGAGTGAAATGCAAGATCCTGGCCGAAGGCGCGAACGGTCCCACCACTGCGGCCGCCGACGACATCCTCTCCGAGAAGAAGGTCTTCGTAATTCCCGACATCCTGGCGAACGCCGGCGGCGTTACTACCTCCTATTTCGAGTGGGTGCAGGATCGCCAGGGCTACTTTTGGAAGGAATCTGTGGTCAACGAGCATCTGGAAGAGATCATGGTTGCCGCGTTCGATGATGTTGTTCGATACTCGGAAACCCATGCCGTGAACAACCGGATCGCCGCTTACATGCTGGCGATCGACCGGGTGGCGTATACCATTCGCCAGCGCGGAATCTATGCTTAGCCAGAATGCTGTGATTGATGGAGGGCGGGCACCCTACCGGACCCCGATGATTCTGGACACTCGCGGCGCACCTTGCGACGAGATATGAATCGCTCCCCAAGCAAACATATTCTGTGGATGCTGGCTTTCTGTTTGATGGTCTCCCTTGCCATTTCGCCGGCTTTGGCGAAGGCGTAGGCGAGTACGGCCGGCCCCAGCGCAACTCGGACTCCCCCAGCCGCCAAAGCCAGGGGCAAGGTCTGGGTCAACACCGACGGTGGTCTATCACAACAACGGCCGCTGGTATGGCAAGACCAAGTCGGGGAAATTCATGACCGAAGCCGAAGCAAAGGCCGCTGGCCACAAAGAAGCACAGAGATAAATTTTGCAGTTACGTTCTCTAGCTGGAGGATGTATGCCGAGTGACCCGCAACGCGTAGAGCGACTGGCACGGGCGGGATCGTTTTGCCTTTTCGACAAGAGACTTCGCTCCAGCGGAAACTCCGGTATCGTGTGGGGAGTGCTAAACCTGCTGCTTGGCGTTGCGGTGGTCGCTGCGCGTAGCAACTGGGGAGCGGTCAGCTTGCTTTTGGGACTGGCGTTGATTGTGGCGGGAGTGTACGAGAGAAAAGTACGTGACCCTAACGTGATCATCATATCCGCCGCAACGTTGGCGGGGCTGGCCATGTGGAACTTTACCCTGACAGGTCTTGCGGCGATGGGCAAAGTGCATCTGCAATTGGGTGGCAGGACCTTGTACTGGGCAATCGCCCAAGCCTGGGGGTGCGTATGCGACATGGAACACGTACAGCACGTACAAAACGCTTCGGGAAAAATCGGACCCCTCTGACTGTGCAACAGGTGCGCGAATACATCGATGAGTTGAAGAAAACGAAGCCCGAGCAAAGCTTGGATCTGGTTCAATTCGAGGTAAACGCGGGTTTTGTGCAAGGCACCCAGAGGTATCGGCCCAAACCCATTGAAGATTTGTATCTGGTGGCCCGATATAAGTCGCAGCTCGGCTCTCTCCAACTGGAAGAGGTGGGCTTCGTACCACGTAGCGAGATAACGCTCACGCTGGAAGGCGAAAAATGGATGAGCAAGAAGGTCAAAGCAACCGTGCAATTAGGTCCTTTGAAGCTGGCCAAGGCAATCATCACGCCCGACATGGCATTACGCATCAATCCAGCCGCACGAGTGGTTGCACCCGGTACCACTTGACACTCTCCGAAGGCTGGGTTTGGGCACGTGTGTCTGGAGGCGGGCGGGAAACCGCGCTACTCCACTCCGGTCCGTTGCCTTGACCTCCGATGTAGAGGATAATCACATTGACCGCCCTCGCGGCCTTGGCCTAGTCGTCGCGTGAATCTTCCTAACTACATCACGCTCACCCGCATCGCCGCTATCCCGCTTCTCATTTGGATTCTCTGTACCCCACGTTTCGCGACTGGGCAAACCGGGGAAAGAGAAGTCCTAGCCTCGGTGGTCTTCGTCCTGGCCTCGATCACCGACGGCATTGACGGCTATCTGGCGCGCAAACGCGGCCAGATCACCACCATAGGCATCCTGCTCGATCCGCTGGCCGACAAGTTGCTGGTCGCTGCCGCCTTCATCACGCTGGTGCAGTTCAATCCCGTGCTGGTTCCAGCCTGGATGGCCGTGGTAGTCATCGGCCGCGAGTTTCTGGTAAGCGGCCTGCGCTCGATTGCCGCTTCCGAAGGTTTTACGATTCAAGCGAGCGAGCTGGGCAAGTTCAAGATGCTGGTGCAGATCATTTCCGTAGTGGCGGTGATTCTCGCTCGCCGCTGGCACCAGTGGCCCGTGTTCGGCATTTACATTTTCCCGGTCTACTGGATTGCTTGGGTCGCCATCTGGTTCATGGTCCTGCTTTCGTTGGTTTCCGCGCTAGACTATTTCGTGGCTTTCTGGTCGCGGATCGACCGCAAATCGGAAAAGCGGCGGCGGCGTGCCTTCGTCCTCTCCCGGCGGAGAAAACGCGATGTCCAAACTGTCTGAAAAACCGACTGAAAATCTTGCCGCGCGCGAATCCGTTCGCCCCGCCCTGTTATCCCCGGAATTCTCTCTCGAGCAACGTCAGACCCTGCTCCGCATTGCGCACGAGGTGATTCTTGCCGTTTTGGAGCGGCGGTCTTTCCCGGCAGCGCCTCCTCCTCCGACCAAACTGTCGGAGCCACGTGGCGTCTTCACCACCCTTTATCTCCGCGCCGATCATCTACACGGCGAGAGCAACCGCCAACTTCGAGGATGTGTCGGCTATGCCATGCCCATCGCGCCTCTATATCGCGCTGTGGCCGAGACCGCCCGCGCCGCCGCTTTCGAAGATTCCAGGTTCTTGCCGGTCACGAAGGAAGAAGCTTCCAGGCTGGAGGTTTCTCTGAGCGTGCTATCGCTGCTTTTCCCGATTCATCCCGAGGCGGTCGAAGTCGGGCGCCACGGCCTGCTCATTTCTGATGGCGCTCGCCGCGGCCTTCTGCTGCCCCAGGTCCCGGTCGAGAATGTTTGGGATCGGGAGACTTTTCTGGAGCAAACCTGCCGGAAGGCCGGCATGCCGCCGGGTTCCTGGCGCCGGAATGCAATCATCGAGGCGTTCACCGCCGAAGTCTTTTCGGATGCCGATGCCGAAATTCCCTGCTGAACTTGCTTTCGACAGTCTCTCTCTTCCCAGCTTCCGCACCCGGCTCCTAAGCGCCTACCCCACGTGAGTAACTTGCGTTCTCGGCAAGAGAACGTAAGCTGTACGCTGGTTGTTGAATTCCTCCGGCAACATTATGAGGACAACGTGGAACTCGTTATTGTGATCGTCGTGACGCTCGTCGCTGGCGCGCTGATTCCGGGAAATCCGAGAATCCGCTTTTTCCGCTAAAGCCACCGGCAGAGACGGAGCTTGCCCCCGTCTCCGACGCGAAGAAAGACGCAGCAAGGCGCGTCTCTACCGTAAGTCGGCACCCACAGCAAAAGAAAAAGGGGAGATTCGCTCTCCCCTTTGTTCCTAATCAAATTGTTCAATTTCTCTTACTGCTGCTCGTCCAGTTCCACCGTGTCGCCGGCAAGCACATCTTCCAGCGAGAAGACGAGCATGCCGGACGATGCCGTCGGGGTTACGCCTAGAACTACCACTTCACCTATGCCGCGCCGCGGCAGATCGGCCACATGAATGTTCGGCCCTTTGGTCTTGGTGAAGCGATCGGCCTCAAAAGTTGGCGGACGCATCTGCGTGTCTTCTGAAGTCTGCGCCGTGAACGAGAGCGAGTCCACCGGATCGTGCAAGGTGGCGGCGTAGGAACGCACCACGCGGAAATAGTCGCCTACTTTTACGCCCTGGTTCGAACCCATGTTCATATAAAGCTTCATACCGGTACCGAGCACGCCATCGAAGTCTTTGCCCAGCACGATCCGTCCGGTCAGTTTGCCATTGGCCGGCGCGAAGCGGTCGAAATGTCCGGGCACGTGGAAGGTAACCGGCGGTTTTTCCACGAAGGGCACGGCGACATCTCCCGGGTTGATGGGATCACAACTGAATTCCACCTGGGCAATGGCGCTGCGACTGCGCGTATCGACGATGCGCACCCTCCCGATTTCCCCGTAAGGGCGTCCCGCGGCAGCAAGCACTTTTCTTTGCCCCGGATAGATTTCGTACTCGTTGAGGTCCCGCATTTCGCGGACGATTGAATACAGTTGTCCTGCCTGGTAGCCGGTCCCCGCCAGGTAAACCAGTTCGCCGGTTTCAAACTTGGTTGCGGTCGGCGTGTTCAGGCCACCGTTCACGTAGTTCGCGTCGGGAATCCGGCCCCTGGTGAGAAATCCAGCACAGTAAATGTCTGCCGCCGTGGGCGTCTGGTAGCGCACGAATGGCACATTAACCGACGTGCTGACGATACCGGACGAGTCGGGCGTAACCGCCGCCGTCGTCGTCTGCTGGGCCACCGCAAGGGTCGCCGTTACCGTCAACAGCAATAACAATCCTGTTTTCTTCATGTTACCTCCGACTCCAAACCGTTCCGTGGATCCCCAGCTATCTCCCTAGGAAGACAAGGGTTACAGCCGAAAAGTAACAAGCGCATGGAGAAGGGTCAAGGTTACGAGGGTGTTTAGCCCGCTTGCTCCCAAAGTGTTTCCTAAGGCGTTCGCCAACCTTAATGTTGCATCTGCGGCTGCACCCCTGTAATATCGCGCGGTTATTGAAAACAAATGGCCTTGGCTTCGTCTTCCAGTCTCGCGCCCCGCTTTTTGCCCATGCGACTACCCCGGGTCTGCCTTGCACTGGGCGGCGACACGGCCGAGGACATGCTCGACGCCGCCGAGTCCATGGCCCGCGACAACCCCTTTCTGGAGTTCCGTTTGGACTGCCTGAAACAGCCGTTGGCGGCGCTTCCCAAGATCCATCGGTTTCTTGAAACCCATCAGTATGTCACCGCCATCGGAACCTGCCGTCGTGCCGACAATGGCGGCAAGTTCAAGGGATCGCTGGCTTCTCAAATGGAAGTGCTAATGAAGGCGCATGCAGCGGGCTTTCAGATTGTGGATCTGGAAGTGCAGAGCGCACTGAAATCGAAGCCCGAAGCGATCGCGCGCCTGCGCAGCCGCGTCGGGCTTATCCTCTCGTTCCATGATTTCCGCGCCACACGCAACCTGGACGAGACGCTGGAGAAAATGCTGAAGGTCAAGGCCGACTTCTACAAGGTCGTCTCCACTGCCACCACGCTCTCCGACAACGTGGCCATGATGAAGTTTCTGCAGACCGAGAGCGATAAACACGCTCTGATCGGGTTGTGTATGGGAGAGCAAGGCATCATCAGCCGCGTGCTCGGGGTACGCGCCGGCAGCACGTTCACTTTTGGCGCGGTCGATCCCAGCGCCGGTCTCAAAACCGCGTCTGGTCAGGTCAGTGCGGCGGATCTGCGCAGTATCTACCGCATCGATCAAGTCGATGCCGCCACTCGTGTCTATGGAGTCGCCGGCGACCCCATCGAACATTCGCTCTCGCCCATCGTCATGAACGCGGCGCTGCGCCGCGAGAACGTCAACGGCGTGTATCTCCCTCTTCACGCCAAGGCGCTCAAGGATCTCATCCGCTGCGCGCGCGAGATTCCCCTTCACGGCTTCAGCATCACGATGCCCTACAAGCAAGCCGTCCTCTCGTATCTCGACAACACCGACGCGCACACCGCCAAGATCGGCGCCTGCAATACTGTTGTCCGCGGACAGGATGGCAAGCTTTACGGTTTCAACACCGACATTGCCGGAGTGCTTCGTCCCGTTGAGCAACGCCTCGCCATCGAAAACGCGAAAGTTCTCGTGCTCGGAGCCGGAGGTGCAGCCCGTGCCGCGGTCTTCGGCCTCAAGGAGCGCGGCGCGGAAGTCTGGATACTCAATCGCACTGCCGCGAAGGCAAAGAAGCTCGCCCGCCAGGCCAAAGCTCGGACAATCAAACGTGCCGACCTCCGCAAGACCGCGTTTGACGTCATCATCAACGCCACTCCGGTTGGAATGGGGAACACGCGCGATTGCCCACTCAAGGACGAAGAGATTCAGGCCCGCCTAGTTTTCGACATGGTGTACGACCCGGTCGAGACGCACCTGCTGCAGGTCGCCCGCGCCAAGGGAATCGCGATCATCTCGGGCATCGAGATGTTCGTGCAACAGGCCGCGCGGCAGTTCGAAATCTGGACCGGCAAACCTGCGCCTGCCAACGATATGCTGAGCGCGGTCACCATCGCCCTGCAAGCCCGGACCGCTGCCCAAAAGCAGCAGAAATCCTGAGACCCTGCACGAGGGTCCGGCATTGACATCCCCATCCAGACCGGTTAGGACTGCAAAAGCAAAGCCTCCCGAAAGGGAGGCCGGCAAGAATCCGCGTTTTTGCGCGGAAATTACTTCTTCGCCGCGTCGGCGGCTTTAGCGGCTTCGGCTTTTCCGGCATCGCTCTTGGCGTACTTGCGGCGGAAGCGTTCCACTCGGCCGGCCGTGTCCATGAGCTTCTGCTTGCCGGTAAAGAAGGGATGGCAGGCGGCGCAGATTTCTACGCTGACATCGCCCTTGTGGGTAGAGCGGGTGACGAATGCGTTACCGCAAGCGCAATGCACGCGGATCTCACTGTAGTGTGGATGAATGGCTGCTTTCATGTCAGTTCCTAGTCCTCGATTCGAACATTTGATTCTACCGGAGTTAGGAAGGATTCAGCAACCCAGGCGTCAGGTTTCAGGTGTTAGGTGTAAGGAAAACCTTCTCGTCCGAACCCTGACACCTGAGACCTCTAATCGGGATAGGGGGGACAGTTGCCTTGGAGTGTACCCCAAGAGTGAGACAGGCGATTAAGCGGCCAGCTACATTGAGTGGAGGAGAACAGTGCTGGTGCCCCGACAAGAGTATTCCCGGTGAACGCGGTCTGCCGGGCCGCGGGAATCAGTCGGGCAGGGTACTACCGTTTCCGGCAACGCGGAAAAACCAAACGCACGGATACGGATATGGATGGCACACAAGCAAAACGGCAGGGCCGACCCCCTGCCGTCTCGCTCGTATCCAAGAATTCTGGGGCCCCTTACTTGCCTTTATTGACCACTTTCTTGAGTTCGTTTCCGGGAGTGAATTTGGCGACTCTACGAGCAGCGATCTTGATGGTGGCACCCGTCTGCGGGTTTCGGCCATTGCGGGCCTTGCGCTGCGAGACGGAGAACGTGCCAAATCCAATCAAGGCCACACGGTCCCCTTTTCTAAGGGCAGCAGTGACGCTGTCCACGGTGGTGTCGATCGCGGTCGTCGCCTGCGCCTTGGAAATACCGCAGGCTCCGGCGATCCGGTCAACCAGATCAGCTTTATTCATGCTCTCTCCTGACACTAGTCGTTACGGTTCCCGCGCCTTCAGCCGGGGAGGAAAGCTCAAAGCGCGAGCACCGGCGATGTCATTCTCCGCTATGCTACGAGATTGTCAATGGGAAACACGTGCCAGTAGCCGGTTTTGTCACCCGAAGCAAACGGCTGCATCTGCGGTAAACGGGGAATGAGCCGAAAATGCTGGTGTTTGCTCCCTCCTTGTCTGCGACTTTTCCGCAAACGCCAGCGGCGATCGGCAGTTTTCCTCGGTTCAACACGGTTCTCCACAACCCGCCGCTGCTCTCCACAGGATGTACACAGAGAGAAACCGCTTTCGAGTTGCGGCGCAGGCGGCTTCGGGTGCAGAGTTGAAACACACAGAGTTTAATACACAAATGAAAACAGCAGCGGAAGTTTGCCTCCTGTGCGCGGGCTCGGGATGGAAACCGGTTCCAGGAGCACCAGAGCGCGGCGTGACGCGGTGCGATTGCCAGCTGCAGGTGCGCGGCGGAGCCTTGATCGCGGCGGCGCGCATTCCTAACAGATATGAGCATTGCGAGCTCTCGAACTTTGACTGTGAGGGACAGTTCTCGCATCTAGCGCACGCCCACTTGGCGGCGGAACGGTTCGTGAAAGAGTATCCGTTGGACAAGACCGGTTTATTGCTGATCGGCAATGCAGGATCGGGAAAAACACACCTAGCGGTCGGCATTACGAAGACGCTGATATACAAAAAGGGGATTGAGTGCGTTTTCTATGATTATGCAGACCTGTTGAAACAGATACAAGATTCCTACCACCCCTCGGTGCAAAGCACCGAACTCGGTTTACTTCAACCAGTGTTTGAAACGGAAGTCTTGGTGCTGGATGACCTGGGCTCTGTGAGGCCTACTGACTGGCGGTGGGACACCGTGCGCCTGATCCTGAACACCCGCTACAATGATAATCGGACTACAATCATCACCACCAACTTTCCGAACAAACCACCCGCGTCGCTTGCCGACAAACGAACTGCCAAGGCTAAAGACCCAAATGCGACTAAGCACGCCGACGATTTTAGCGAGCAAGAGCCAGCGGACTCGGCGAGGTACACGCTCGGCGATCGTATCGGCGAGCCCATGCGTTCCCGCCTTCACGAGATGTGCCGCGTCGTGAAAATGGAAGGGGCAGACTACCGTAAGACGATCAAGAGCGCCAGCTTCGGATAGCCCGCCTTTTGTTCCCCTGTGCCTCCCCGTGTCCTCTGTGGTTAAGCACTTGCCGTTGAATCCGAATTAGAATCGGCAAATGCTGATCGAACGCATGGAGTTCCGCCCGGAACGTGACGCCGAGATCTTCTCCACGGTGGCCGCCGCCCCCGCGGTGTTTCTCCTCCACGGCGAAGACGCGAACACCGAGCCATACGTCAGCAAGACTGCCAACCTTCGGCGACGGCTGCAGCGGCTACTTTCCCCACCCAGAGAGCGGACGAAGCGACTCAACCTGCGCGATCGTGTCCGCTGGATCGAATACACGCTGACTGGGTCGGACTTCGAATCTGCATTGGTCCTCTACCAGGTGCTTCGGTCATCCTTCCCCAAGACCTACTCGAATCGCCTGCGACTACGCTTCGCTCCGCTGGTCAAACTCCATCTGGAAAACGAATTCCCCCGCGCCTCGATCACAACCCGGCTGGGACGGATCGCAGGAAAGAACATCTACTACGGGCCATTCGCCTCGCGCGTGGCCGCGGAAAAGTTCATGAACGATGCGCTCGACTTTTTCAAGATGCGCCGCTGCGTGGAAGATCTCCATCCCGATCCAAAATTTCCCGGCTGCGTTTATTCTGAGATGAAGATGTGTCTGGCGCCCTGCTTTCGCGGCTGCACCGATGACGAATACCACGCCGAGGTGGTGCGGGTCGAAGATTTTCTGGACTCACGCGGCGAATCACTGAAGCGGCAGATGGCGGTGGAGCGCGATAGCGCCTCGGCACAAATGGAGTTCGAGACGGCTGCCGCCATTCACGCGCGGCTCGACAAACTCGCTCCCCTATTGCAGCAACTGCCGGAATTCGTCCACCGGATTGACCGGTTGTGCGCAGTGATTGTCCAAAAGGCGGCACAACAACCGGAGAGTGTCGCCCTGTTCCGGGTCGACGGAGGCGCGATCGCAGGACCGCTAGATTTTCCGATCTCCGGCGCGGAGCACGCCAAATCGCAATCGATGGAAGCGCGTATCCAGGCTGCGCTGGCAGAATTCCCCACGTCCAAACCAGCCAGCGCGATTGAGCGGATGGAACACTTGGCGATCCTCAAGCGCTGGTGCTATCGCGGAACCCGAGTCGGCGAAATCTTCTTTGCCGACAGCAAGGGGGAACTCCCGATGCGGCGCCTGGTGCGGGGTATCAGCCGTGTCTACAAGGGCGAAGTGCCGGAAAACGAAGTGCACGTGAACCCGGAACTATGACTCGCCGACTTCTCCATTGACTTCTGTTCTCATAAAATGAAATCAGCTATGGCAAAAAAGAAAACCAGAAAAAAATCCATGAAATCTACCAACGAAGCAGCACAGCAGCCGGCATCTCAAGATCAACTACTCCGCGGCCACCTGCTCTACTTGCTGAACGGTGGTGGAGCGCATATCAGCTTCGACGATGCGTTGGGTGACTGGCCCGCGCAACTCCTCGCAGCCAAAGTTGCCAACTTCCCTCACACCGCCTGGATGCTGCTCGAGCACATGCGCCTAGCGCAGTGGGACATCCTTGAGTTCAGCCGCAACTCGAAGCATGTCTCTCCAACGTGGCCCGTAGGATATTGGCCTGCATCGGAAGCGCCCCCTGAGGAGAAGGCATGGACCGCGAGTATGGCCGCGTTCAAGAAAGATCTGAGTGCAATGGAGAAGCTCGTCGCCGATAAAAAAGTCGATCTGTACGCCCGCATCCCCTGGGGTGAGGGGCAAACGATTTTGCGCGAGGCGTTGCTGGTGGCCGACCACAACGCGTATCACCTCGGACAACTGGTGATGCTTCGGAAGAGTATCGGGATCTGAGTCTGAGTGCCCTTTGTTTTCCAAGAGCCAAGAAAAGGTTTCTCGACGCTCTCTGCGTCTCGCGGTGATGAGTTCTACGCTGCCCGAACCGGCAGCCGCTGCGGCCTCTTTCGAAACTCGACCCGTATGTCTTCCCGCCAGCACTCGTCGATCCCCAGCACTTCCCAATCGATCGCCGGTGAAAGATACCGCAGAATCGTGTCCGTCGTGGGATGCACGTGCAGAGCGGGCGCAACCAGCATGAGCAGAGGCTTCTGTTGTGCGATCTTCTGCCCCCTGCAGAATGCCCCGAATGCGCGAGATCGATCCCCGCAAAGCGTGCGCGCGCCAATCCCTCATCGATGGAGGGTGCCAACCGGGTTGCCAGATTGCCGCAATCTCTCGTATCCACTGGTACGAGCGCATCCTCCCGTTGATCGAATTCGTACAAGTGCCATCTCGCTGCGGTGGGATGCAGATGAGCCATGCGCTGCCCAGTCGGAGCCACGGTACCTTTCGGCACAACCATCGTCAGCCCCTCGACCACGCACCGGTCCCGCTGCACCAGTCGACACGCTTCGAGCCAAAGAATTCCCACGGTCAGCGCGCCATCAACGATCGCTTGCGTTTCCCGGTCGTTTACTCCCACGACCGCAAAGCGCGCGCTGCCCTTTGGCGCAGCCATCCTCGCAGGTAGGCGTGACCAAAGGATTGCTCGAGATCCGTGCTGGTGGTGAGCCGGACCACGGTCCAGCCGGGAAAATGCCGCTCGAGCGTTCGGCGCAAACGAGGTTCGTAGGCAACACGCGCCACCCGGCGCGCGCCGGGCGAGCGCTGATCGCGAGCGCGGCAGAGATCCAGCCGGGTCGGATGATTCTGCCCCATGCGCTGGACCTGCAGTCGCAGCGTAGTGGCCTTCACTTCCGCATCCAGCACCCGCCGCACGAAATTCCGCTCGCTCGACCAAAGATGCAGCAGGCACTTATGGTATTCGTCCGAAACCGAATCCTTCGACTCAGCCAGATCGAACGCGATGGCGCCGTCTTCCACCACAATCACGGCGCGGGCGCCGTCGAGGAATTCGGAGAGCACCTGTCTGAACGAGTCTGGGGGCACGGACTAGAATTATTTGCTCCGCCAGAGCCGGCGTCAGTGATCGCTGGACCGAGAAATTGTTTGGTTTTGATCCGGCGTAGCGCACCCTGACTTCCGTAATCTTGGCCTTGATCCTGCCTGTGTCCCGCTCATGGGATAATGGATTTAACCGCTGCGAGTCGTTTGCAAAGACAAGGGCATCAAAATATGGTGACTGCCAACCAGGACCGCTTTTTCTTCGAGCATTACGGCCTTTCGAATCACGACCTCGAGACTTATCTAGCTGCCGCGCTCTCGGCGGGAGGCGACTACACCGATCTTTATTTCGAATACCTGACGTCGACCTCGCTGATGGTGGATGAATCGCTCGTCAAGTCCGCGTCGCAGGGAATTTCGGCGGGATGCGGCGTGCGTGTCGTTTCCGGAGAGCGCACCGGCTATGCCTACACCGACGATCTTTCTCCGCAGCGGATTTTGCATGCCGCCCGCACCGCAGCGCTGATCGCAAGCGCGCCCGCCAAATCGACGGTCGCCGGATTCCAACAAAAGCCGGCCCGCAGCCTGTACCCGGTGGCGTTGCCTTCGGTGGACGCGGATATTTCCGCCAAGGTTGAACTGCTGATGCGCGCCGATCGCACCACTCGCGGCTATGATCCGCGCATCCACGAAGTACGGGCCAGCTATGCCGACGAACTGCGGACCATCCTGGTGGTCGGCTCCGACGGCACGTTTGCGGAAGACTCGCAGCCGCTGGCGCGCATGAATGTTTCCTGCATAGCGAAAACCGACGCAACTTCGGGCCGCGGGTCATCGGGCGGCGGTGGGCGGGTTGCACTCGACTTCTTTTTAGGCGACAAGACTCCGGAGTTCTTTGCCAAGGAGGCCGCGCGCCAGGCTATTCTTCAACTGGACGCGCGCGAAGCTCCCGCCGGCGACATGGAAGTCGTGCTCGGTCCTGGATGGCCCGGCGTTCTGTTGCACGAGGCCGTGGGGCACGGCTTGGAGGCCGACTTCAATCGCAAGAAGACATCGGCATTCGCCGGTCTGATCGGCAAGCGAGTAGCCAGCGAAAAATGCACTGTGGTGGATAACGGCACCATGCCGTGGCGCCGCGGCTCCTTGAACGTGGACGACGAAGGCCAGCCGACGCAAGAAACCGTGCTGATCGAGAATGGAATTCTGAAGGGATATCTCAGCGACAAACTCTCTTCGAAGCTGATGGGCCTCGCCGATACCGGCAACGGACGCCGCGAGAGCTACGAGCATATTCCGATGCCGCGCATGACCAACACTTACATGCTCGCCGGGCAAAACGATCCAGGAGACATCATTCGTTCGGTAAAGAATGGCATTTACGCCGTAAACTTCGGCGGCGGACAGGTCGACATCACCAACGGCAAATTCGTGTTCTCGGCATCGGAAGCCTATCTCATCGAAAACGGACAGGTCACCGCCCCGATCAAGGGCGCAACCCTGATCGGCAACGGCCCCGATGTGCTCACGCGGGTTTCAATGGTGGGCAACGATTTGCAACTCGATGAAGGCGTCGGCACCTGCGGCAAAGATGGACAGGCCGTTCCGGTCGGCGTCGGCATCCCGACCATTAAGATTGACCGGCTTACCGTCGGCGGGACCGCGAAACGCGAAACCGGCGGGTACATGCAGTAACAGCAATACTCACCACGGAGTCACAGAGAAAACCAAGAACAAGTTTGGCTTTCTCCGTGACTCTGTGACTCCGTGGTAGATTCTGATTTCGAAAAATGACGACAACCCTAGAACCCAGCGAAACAAAACTCGCAATCGACCTCAAGGAAATCGCCACCGATATCGTCAGCCGCGCCATGAAGGGCGGCGCGACCGCGGCGGAATGCGTAGTGCGCGAAGGCGATGAATTTTCGACGGTGGTGCGCCTCGGCCAGGTCGAAACACTGAAGGAGTCGGGATCGCGGGCCATCGGCGTGCGCGTCTTCTTCGGGCAGCGCGCGGCCAGCACCTACTCCAGCGATTTTTCCGCTGCCGCCACGGAGCGCATGCTGGAGTCGGCGCTTGAACTGGCAAAGATCTGTTCCGAAGATCCATACGCCGGAATTCCCGATGCCGCGAAGCTCGGATCGCTTCAGGGCAACCTCAATCTCTATCACGAAGACGTCTATTCGCTGCCCGGCTCCGAGCGCATCGAGTACGCTCGCCGCGCCGAAAAAGCCGCGCTCGACGCCGATCCCCGCATCCAGAACTCCGAAGGCGGATCGTTCGACGCTGCTACCGGAAGAAAAGTGCTGGCGAATTCTCACGGCTTTGTCGGCGAATACCGCCGATCATACTGTTCGGTCGCCGCAGTGCCCATCGCACAGGACGAGAACGGCCTCATGCAGCGCGATTACTGGTATTCAGTGGCGCGCAGCCTGGCAAAACTCGACGCTGCCGAGCAGGTAGGAAAAGAAGCCGCCCGCCGCACGTTGCGCCGTCTCGGCGCGCGCAAGGTAAAGACGGCGCACGTACCGGTGGTGCTCGATCCCGTGGTCGCAAGCTCCATGCTGGAACACATTTTCGAGGGCGTAAATGGTGACTCGGTCTATCGCGGAGCCTCGTTCCTGGCGGGCAAACTCGGCGAGAAAATTGCCGGAGCAAACGTCACCGTAGTCGACGATGGCACCATGCCCGGCGGCTTCGGTACCACTCCCTTCGATGGCGAAGGTATTCCCACGCGCCGCACGGTAGTGATTGAGAACGGAATGCTGAAGTCGTATCTGCTCAATACCTACACGGCTAAGAAGTTGCGTCTGGAGACGACCGCCAACGCCTCTCGCGGACTCGCCGGGACGCCCGGAATCGGCCCCGGAAATTATTTCCTCGAACCAGGAACAAGAACGCCGAACCAGATAATCGGCGACATCAAAGACGGCCTCTATGTAACCGAGTTTCTCGGTCACGGGGCAAACCTAGTCACTGGCGATTACTCTCGTGGAGCCTCCGGGATGTGGATCGTCAACGGCGAACTCGCCTATCCGGTCGAAGAGATCACCGTAGCCGGCAATCTCAAAGACATGTTCTGCAATATCTCCGAGATAGGCAGTGACCTGGAGTTCCGCGGCAGCGTAGCCTCGCCCACCATCCGCATCGACGGCCTAACCGTCGGCGGCGAATAAAGCTTCCCGAAGTCCCCTGTGCTAAGCTTGGTTGTGGTTGAAGCGCTTGATTTCGCGGACCGGAAAGCTACCGCCCAGTTCCCGAATTAACCTGCTTTTAACATTTGCCCTGTCATTCGTCGTTAACATTTCTCGTATGCCCGAACCGCCGTTGCATATCGAAGATCTCGCCGGTTCCCGGGAAGGAATCCGCATCCTGCGCCTAATCGGGCCCCTGACGCTTCCCAATGTATTCGCCTTTCAATCGAAGGTGCGTGTCGACAAATCCAGGGCGCTCATTCTTGACTTCACGGACGTGCCGCTCGCGGATTCGGCGGGAATTGGGGCGCTCGTCGGCGCCTATGTCACGCGGCAAAAAGATGGCCGCAGCCTGGGGTTGGTGGGCGTGAATCAGCGGATCCACCACACCCTGGAAGTCACAAGAGTGGAAAACTTCTTTCGTTTCTACGGCACAGTTGCCGAAGCCGAGCTTTCGGCGTGAGGTCGAGCGCCAGTACGCTGACCCACAAGTCGCTCGTCCCTTCACTAATTCGGCCCTTCCCAAAAAGAAAGGCGGCCCGCGGGCCGCCCCTCTTTTTCCGAATTTTGTTTGTGGCCTAGCTGCTAGACGCCTTTGACGTTCTCTGCCTGCCAGCCCTTGGGGCCTTTTACCACGTCGAACTGAACTTGTTGACCTTCTTGCAGACTGCGAAAGCCGTTTGCCTGGATGGCGGAGAAGTGAACGAACACGTCCTCACCATTCTGGCGGCTGATAAAACCATAGCCCTTGGCATCGTTAAACCACTTTACGGTTCCTGTTTCCATGATGTTGCTGTGTTCCTTTTGGGTTGAAGTATGCGCTGGAACTCGGAGGATAGTGCAGGCAGATCACGCTTCAGAGCGGGTACTGCTCACAACCGCAAAGATCAAACGCACCTAGATTGTACATATTCGAGGGTAAATGGCTACAGGATTCTGTGTTTACCGAGGCAATCGGCTTAGGTACATATTTCCCTAAGACGCTCCCGAAAATTCCCGGCTTCAGCCCTCCATTTTTTCGTATCAAGTTGAAAAATAAAGCCCATTGCCGGTTGGCAGGGTTCTTGCTTTCGAGAGCCCTGGGGGATAGCTGAATCCAGTCTGGAGGAACGCCATGCTGTGCATACGCGTCGAGAACCTGAGTGATCTGGCAGTCATTGAGTGCAAAGGCAGGATCATCCGCAGCGACGCGGTTTTCAAGCTTCGCGACGTCGTGCAGGCTCAGACAGAGTCTCACGTCATCGCCCTGGATCTCTCCGAAGTGGAAGCGATCAGCGGTGGCGGCTTGGGGATGCTTGCGTTTCTCGAGCGCTGGACCCGCGATCAGGACATTCGATTGAAGCTGTTTTGTCCCTCCAAACCGGTGTTGGAAGGGCTGATGCAAACCCGCTCCATTCTGAACTTCGAAATTGCCTCTTTCCACGAAATGATGAACGTCCTGGCCCATTCCGACAGCCAATACGCCATCGCTGCCTGAGGATCACCTCTCTCGAGTCTCTAGCAGCCCCGTGGCGCAAGGGATTCATATCAGAGCACGCTTCAGTGCAAGTGTCGGATCTCGCAATTCAACCTTCACCACAGGGTGCTCGCGATTCCCCCATTTGCAACTTCCCACCCCTTCATTCATCATCGAGTTATGCTTTTTCGAATAGGAAAATGGGTGCTTGTTTTCGCCGCGATTCTTCTCCGGGTCGCTCCCTTGCCTGCCCAATCCGACCTCATCGGCGACGTGCGCGCCCAGTTGGCGCAGAACTCTTTCTCCGCCGCCGAGTCGGAACTTAGCAGCTATAAGGTTCAGCATGGCGTCACGTCGGAGTATCTAGAGGCTTTGTCGTGGATGGCGCGGGCTGCCGCTGCGACAAACCAGTGGGACCAAGCGACTGCCTTTGCCACCGAAACGCGCTCTCTCTCCGAGCAGCAACTAAGCAAACGCAAACTCGATGCCGAACCCCATCTGCCCATCGCCCTCGGCGCCGCTTACGAGGTTCTCGCTCAGGCTCTGGCGGAAAAAGGACAGCACGCTCAAGCCATCAGCCTGCTGCGCGCGGCGCTCGCGCGCTACGGAAATACATCCATTAGAGCGAGGCTTCAGAAGAATCTCAACCTACTCGCTTTGGTCGGCCGACCCGCGCCGCCTTTGCAAGTCACTCAATATCTCGGATCGAAGCCGCCAACTCTGGCCTCGCTGAAAGGCTCGCCGGTTCTTTTGTTCTTTTGGGCGCATTGGTGTGTGGACTGCAAAGCCGAAGTCCCCATCATCGCCAGCCTTCGGCACGAGTTCGCTCCCGACGGCCTGGTGGTGATTGGCCCCACTCAACTCTACGGCTACGTCGCCCAAGGAGCCGATGCCGCTCCCGAACAGGAGCGGGCCTATATCGATTCGGTCCGTGCCCGTTATTACGCCAGCCTGCAGGACATGCCGGTGCCGTTTAGCAAACAGAACTTCAATGCCTACGGAGCAAGTACGACGCCAACTCTGGTAGTCCTGAATCGCGCCGGACAAGTAGCGATGTACCATCCCGGAGCGCTTTCGTATGACGAACTAAGATCCGCCGTGCAAAAAGCGGTAGCCCGCTGAATAGCTCGTGTGGTGACGGAGCTCTGCTTCGTCAATGTTGCGTAGGGACAGCCGCCCTCGGCTGTCCAAGCCGAGCGAAGCTTGGCGCCTACTTTTGGGTGGCGCAGCGCTTCAGCGCTGCGATCATTCCCCCACACTGTCGGCTTTAGCCGCAGGAGCTACAGCGCCGCAGCCTGCTCCCGCCGCCGCCCTTGAATCTCAATATAGACGTTGATCAGCGAAACCGCCGCCGGAGTCACCCCGGGAATGCACGATGCCTGCCCTAGCGTCTGCGGAATCACTTTCCCAAGCTTCTCCTGCATTTCGCGCGACAGCCCGCTGACCTCCCGGTAATCGAACCAATCGGGAATACGGCGCTGCTCAGCTTTTTTCAGCCGTTCGATCGCTCGCTGCTGCTGGTCCAGGTATCCGGCATACTTAATTTCAGTTTCGACCGACTTGAGCTCATTCCGAACTTCGGACGAGAGCTTAACCCCAAAGGGAACGGAGGAATTTCTCTGGAAAAACTCGGGCCACAAATCGTTTAGAATCGGCGCGAGCTGTTCGATAGTGATTTCAGGCCGCTTCAGCAGTTGCGCCAAAGGCTGCCCTACGGCGGAAGACAGATCGCTCGGCTCGTGTGGGGACGGGCGCCCTCGCCCGTCCAAGTCGAGCGTAGCTCGACCGCTTTCGTCGGCAGCGGAACAAGCTGTTGAGATCTGCTCCGCCATCGCCCCCGAGACCTTAGTCCGCGCCAGCACCAACCTCACCTCATCCAGCCGCCGCTGTTTTTGCTCGAATTCCGCCCAAGCATCATCCGAAATCAGCCCTACCCGGCGTGCATGCGGAGTAAGCCGCCGGTCGGCGTTGTCGATCCGCAGATGCAAGCGGAACTCCGCCCGCGAAGTGAACATCCGATAAGGCTCGTTGGTGCCTTTCGAAATCAAATCGTCGATCAGAATGGCCGTGTACGCTTCCGTGCGGTCAAGCACCAGCGGCATCGCTTGCCTCAGCTTCAGCGCCGCGTTAATCCCCGCCATGATTCCCTGGCACGCTGCTTCTTCGTATCCCGACGTCCCATTGATCTGTCCGGCAAGAAGCAGCCCCGCAATCTTTTTCGTCTCCAGCGTGCGCCGAAGTTCCGTGGGATCGATCGAGTCGTACTCAATCGCGTAGCCCGGCCGCATCATCTCTGCGCTCTCAAGCCCCGGAATCGACTTGAGGATCGCCAACTGCACATCAATCGGCAGCGAAGTGCTCATCCCGTTGACATAGATCTCGTGCGTGTTCAGCCCCTCCGGCTCCAGAAAGAGCTGGTGCGTAAGTTTGTCGGGAAACTTGACGATCTTGTCTTCAATCGACGGACAATACCGCGGCCCCGTCGATTGAATCTGCCCGCTGTACATCGGCGACCGATGCACGTTCTCGCGGATGATGCGATGCGTCTCTTCGGTGGTAAAAGCGATGTAGCACGGCACCTGCGAGTCGTGATGCGCCACCCGCCGCGTGCGAAAGCTGAAAGGAGTTGGATCCAAATCGCCCGGCTGCCGCTCGAAGCGCGACCAGTCAATGGTGCGCCCATCAAGCCGCGGAGGCGTCCCGGTCTTCAGCCGGCATCCGCGCAGCCCCAACTTCTTGAGCGCTTCGCCAAGTAGAACCGCTGCCGGTTCTCCCGAACGTCCCGCCGGATACTGCTGCTCGCCGCAATGAATCAGCCCGTTAAGAAAAGTCCCAGTAGTGATGACGACCGCATCGGCGGAGACCCGCCGCCCATCGCGAAGCAAAACGCCGCGAATGTAGCTCTCAGTCCCCAGTTCTCGGTTCTCTGTAACATCCGTTCCGGCTGGATGCTGAGGGCTGAGGGCGGAGGGCTGGCCGCTCTCCACCACCACATCCACCACTTCCGCCTGCTTGATCTTCAAATTTGCCTGCGACTCCAGCACTTCGCGCATCTTCAGGCGATAGGCCTGCTTGTCGCACTGCGCCCGCGGCGACCATACGGCGGGTCCACGCGAAGTGTTGAGCAGGCGAAATTGAATTCCGACCGCGTCCGTGATTTCGCCCATGATGCCGCCAAGCGCATCCACTTCCCGCACCAGGTGCCCCTTCGCGATGCCGCCGATGGCCGGGTTACAAGACATTTGCGCAATCAGATCGACGTTCAATGTAAAAAGAGCAGTTTTCAGGCCCATGCGAGCCGTCGCCATTGCTGCTTCGCACCCGGCATGACCAGCGCCGACCACCACCACCTCGAAATGTTCGTCAAACGTCTGCATGTACGTTATTCGACCCACAATCAGGGAAGGAGTACCGCTGCCCTAATTGTAGCAACGCGCGGTTCATTCTGAGAGCCTCTATCCAAGAAAATGGGCAGTGAATCGCGTGCTTCCGCCAAGCATCGCGGATTATTGCCTCGGCGACACACCTAGACGCAGCCTGCTAGCCACCGGGCGGCCGTCCTTAAACGCTGGGATGAACTTCCAAGTCAAGGCTGCGTTGATCAGATCCGGATCAACCCATTTCACCTTACCTCCGGGCTGAGCCGATCTCACTTTTCCGGCCGCATCAATGACCAGATCCAAGAGCAGTTCCGACCCCGGCGGACTTTGCTGCTGAATCTCCGATACGGGAGGGCGCCGAAGCAGAATCGCCCTGGGCGGGATAACCTCCATTTTGTTCTCGGGTCCTGTCGTGCTCACCGCATCGAAAATCGGTGCATGTTTTTTCCTGCCCCGAGCAGCACCTGCGGACGTGCCGTCAGCCTGGCCGTGAATTCCCCGCGTCCGTGCGCTCGCGAGCGCGGCACGAATCCGATCTATGTCCGCGGCAGGCCACATTTCGGCAAGCATACGCCAAGCATCCTGCTCGCGTCCGCTGTAAAGGTAAGCCCAAACGATCTCCAAGACTTTAATCTTCATCATCCGCAACTGATGCATCCGCTCTGCAGTGCTCGGAGAAGCTATCGCCGTCAGTCTGCCATCGCTGCCTTTGAAATCTTCCAGATCTTGCGGGTGAATCCCGGCCCGTATCCTCGCAATTTCATCGTCGAAATAGGGTTGGAACCCAGCACTCACATCGAGTAATTGACCATGCGCAAAGCGAAAGACGACGCCGGGAACAGAGTCCAGTTCACCCAGCGTCAGATTCTCGAAGCCATTCACCGCAGCCGCATCGTTGGTCCATATTTCGACTCTGCCAACGAGATTCACATCGGAAGCGCTGAAGAATTCACCACCCGTAATGGTGCGCAGTAGGCGTGGCGGTTTCTCCAAGGAGTAAATCCTATATCCCATGCAGCATTCGGCGTCTGTCTTCTTTATCTGAAAAGCAGCCACCGGCACACCGTCCCCCAAGTCCACGCCGAACGCGTCGACATCAAGCTGCGAAACTCCAGTTGCAACCGCCAGTTCTTGATTTTCCCAGCCGAGCTTTGCGGCACAGGCCCTGGTCGCCAATTCTCCGTTTCGGGCCGCTCCCACGTGCACTTTTATCCCGGCGCTGAATTCCGCATCAAAAGTACCATCTCCGCCATCGCAAACCACACTTCGGCCCCGCGTCTGGCAGGTACCAAGCGTCGCCCAAAAGACAAAGAAGCAGACCGACGCTCCCGCCAACCAATTGCGGCGCCAGGCGTGACGCACGAAACAGCAGCAAACAGGTGAGAGAGACGACATCAACCCGCTCCGAGCGGACGAGTATAGCGCAGGTTGCTCTTACCGTTGCCGTTCAACAGAGCAATGTTTATGGACTGTGTTAGATGGCTTCGAGGCGCGACCACGGAGCGAACCACCCTTAGCCTAGAGTCAGAAATTAAGAGGTCGTTTCGTCTTCACTGAAATCGTAGTTTTTTGCGTCGCCGCTCGACCTTCATTGCCTCTACAATCCCTTTCTAGGCAAGAATGGCCCGGCTCATCCCGATCGGCGTGCGCGGCGAGGCGGCTGAAACCGTCGAATTGAAGCACACGCTCGCCGCGCATGATCCGGAGTTGCCCCCGGTCTATTCGACTCCAGACATGATTCGCCTCATGGAAACCGCCTCCTTCCATGCGCTGCAACCGTTTTGTGACGAGGGAGAAATTACGGTGGGGATCTCGATCCACGTCGAACACCGCGCGGCTAGCGGCATCGGAATGCGAATTCACGCCGAGGCGGAGCTGGAATCCTTTGACGGCCGCTTCTACATCATGCGCGTCCGAGCCCACGACGGCACGCAGGAGATCGGCAACGGCACGGTGGGACGCGCCGTAGTGCATGTCCCCAGTTTCATCAAGCGCATGCGCGATAAAGCTCGCGGCAGCTGACTTCGCTGGAAGGCGCAACCCTCTAGACCGTACAGAAGCAGCAGAAAGAAGTTAAAGAAGTCATGGATTCACAAATCAACCAAACCATCCAGTTCCGCCGGCTCCATCGCGGACCGGCCGTGCTCATCCTGCCGAACGCGTGGGATGTGGCTAGCGCCCGTGTCTTCGAAGACGCCGGCTTCCCCGCAATTGCAACCACCTCCGCAGGCATCGCCTTTTCGCTCGGCTATCCGGACGGCCAACGTATTCCACGTGAGGAAATGCTCGCTCGCATCGGCCGCATTGCTCGCGCCGTTCACGTGCCTGTGACCGCCGATGTCGAAGCGGGATACGGTTCCACCCCGGAAGATGCCGCCAAGACCACCCGCGAACTGATTAAGGCGGGAGTCGCCGGGATGAACCTGGAGGATGCGAGCGGCCGTCCGGACCAACCCCTGGCCGACTTGCAATTAGCGGTCGAAAAGATCGAGGCAGCGCGCGAAGCTGCCATGCAAATGCACGCGCAAATTGTGGTCAATGCGCGCACCGATGTGTACCTGCTGCCGGGAGGCAATCCGGACGCCGACTATTCCGAAGCGTTGCGGCGGCTGGTTGCGTTTCGCGATGCGGGCGCCGACTGCGTCTTCGCCCCCGGACTCAAGGATGCCGAAACGATCGGGCGGCTGGTGAAAACCATCGAGTGTCCACTCAACATTCTCGCGGGAGTAGGAACGCCCTCGATTCCCGAACTCGCCAAGCTGGGCGTAGCTCGCGTGAGCGTAGGATCGGGCCCCATGCGTGCGACGCTAGGCCTACTGCGCAGAATAGCGGAGGAACTCAAAACCTCAGGAACGTACAGCGCGATGGAGGGAGCCGTACACTACGCCGACGTCGACAAACTGCTAGCCAGGTAAGTCGCGCAGGATGCCGCGTCCGGCAAGGTTCGCGTAGAGACAGCCGCCCTTGGCTGTCCAGCGGAGCGAAGCTCCGCAGCGTTCGCGCCACCACATAGTTCGAAAATAGTTCGCATTACCCGTTGATCAAATTCATCATGTGTTCTGGGTAGCGCAATCCCGAAGCCGCGCCCGAGGGAAAGACTTCTCTAAGGCGGTGCACATCGTCCGAAGTCAGTTTCAAATCCACCGCCACGACATTCTCTTCAAGGTACTTTCGACGTTTGGTGCCGGGAATCGGAATAATATCGTCACCCTGCGCCAGCACCCATGCCAGCGCCAACTGTGAAGCCTGACAATTTTTTTCGCGAGCGATCTCTTGAACTCTCTTCACGAGGCCCAGATTCTTCGGAAAGTTTTGCCCCTGGAAGCGCGGCGAGAAGCGGCGATAATCGTCGGCCGCCAAGTCTTCGAACTTCTTGAATTGGCCAGTCAGAAAGCCTCGTCCGAGCGGACTGTAGGCGACGAAGCCGACGCCCAGTTCGCGGCAAGTCCCCGAAATTTCCTCTTCCGGATCGCGCGTCCAAAGCGAATACTCCGTCTGCAGCGCCGCGATAGGGTGCACCTTCACTGCCCGCCGGAGTGTGCCGGCGCTGGCCTCCGACAAGCCAATATGGCGAACCTTGCCTTCCTTGACCAGTTCCGCCAGCGCGCCAACCGTCTCCTCAATTGGAGTATTCGGATCGACGCGATGCAGGTAGTAGAGATCAATGTACTCGACGCCCAGCCGCTGCAAACTTGCTTGGCAGGACTTCTTAACATAGTCTGGCTTGCCGCAGACACCACGAATATTCGGATTCGTGGGATCGCGGACAATGCCGAACTTTGTGGCCAGCACAATCTGGGCGCGCTTGCCCTTGATCGCGCGTCCGACGAGTTCTTCGTTCGTGTGGGGTCCGTAGACGTCAGCGGTGTCGAGAAAGTTCATACCGAGTTCGAGCGCCCGATGAATGGTCGCAATCGATTCCCCGTCATCGCGCCCGGAGTAAAACTCCGACATACCCATGCAGCCCAGGCCAAGGGCGGAAACTTTGAGACCGGAACGCCCAAGATCGCGGGTTTTCATTAAAGCATTCCTTTCGGGGAAACAAAAAACTAACTAGATGTTTCGAAACGAGTAGTCCACGCTTAAGGATTAATGGTCCACGATTAAGTGTATAGATGCAACCGGGCGGACAAGGTTCCGGCAACCGGAAGCATGGACAAATTGCGTCGCCTCCGCTTTCTTCGGCATCTGGTAGGAAGACGTGATTTGCCCGCAACCATGAATCGACCGCCGCTCTGGTTTGAACGACATTTTGACTTCACCTTTCCGGTGGAGCAGCATCCGAACCTATGCGCGCGTTTGCGAGGCACGCCGGCCCGGCTGGAAGAAATCGTCCGCTGCGCGGATCGCGACGTCTTGGTGAGGAAACCGCGCGAACCGCGTGAAACTGACAAGTGGTCGGCGCAGGAACAAGCTGGCCACTTGGCGGACCTCGAACCACTGTGGGCGGCGCGGGTCGCCGACTACCTGACGGAAGCACCTCAGCTTACCGAGGCTGACTTGACCAATCGGAAGACGTCCCAAGCGCAGCACAACCAGCGTCCAATCGAAGAGATCCTGGCCGAATTTCGAAGCGTCCGCTCACGACTGGTGAACCGGGTGGAGGAGATCAACCCCGCAATTTTCGCTCACACCGCTATCCATCCGCGTCTGAGAACGCCCATGCGACTGGTGGACCATTTGTACTTTGTGGCGGAGCACGATGACCATCACCTGGCCCAAATCTGGGCTCTTATCAACGCAGGCTAGCTATTTTCCGTCGCGAAAATGAGGAATGAGAAGGCGTAACCAGCGACACAGGGGCTGAGGATTGACGCCAGAGTGTTCAGTTCTGTCCGATAGCATTCAATGAAGTAATAAAACATTTTGATGGCATATTTTTTTGGAAGGCAACCGTCGTTGCCGCTATCCAGGCCTGGACGGCATGCGACGATGGGTAGGCCTGGGCGTGATTGCCGACAACATCATCCAGATGGGGTGCTATCTTGCGCGACAGAGCACCTAAGCCGGCACAGTCAACTCGCCTCGCGCTCGAGAATGGACGAGGGCAAAATCACCACCCAAGACCATATCCGCTGCACATGATGCTAGCCGGCCTACGTCAGAAAGCGCCCTTTTGCGATGGAAAGTAACTAGCGGGAACGCACCCATCCAAAAGTGGCCAGCTTAACCGAGAAGGGCTAACTAAGTGACAGGGGTTATCTAACAAGGATCAAAGGCTTCGTGTGCGGCATCACGTGGCCAATTTCGACGGCGGGAACCCCGGCATCCTGTAGCGCGCGCGTGAGGGAGCTGGCGTCTTCGGCGGAGACCGAGATCAGCAGGCCGCCGGCGGTTTGCGGGTCGTAGAGCAGGGTGCGGACAACGTCGGGCACCGAAGGCTCGTAGCCGACCAGGCATTCCGCAAACTCGCGATTCGCCTTGAGGCCACCAGGAATGTGCCCAGCGCTGACGCTCTCGAGCGCGCCATCAAGCGCCGGGATGTTGGCGGCCTTGAGAATGAGGCTAACGTTCGAAGCCTGCGCCATTTCGCGAGCGTGACCAATCAGGCCAAAACCGGTGATGTCGGTAAGGGCATGCACGGTCCAGGTAGCGGCGGACGCATTCTTCCCCCCGGCCGGGTGCCCCACGTCTCGCGGTTTTCGAGACGTGGGAATCGGCGGAGATCCCGAACCGCCGGTAATCACCTCGGCTGCGGTCTTATTCAGAGTAGTCATCGATGCCACCGCTGCGTCAATCCACTCCTGCTTCGCAACACCCTTCTTGATCGCCGTAGAAATCACTCCCGTGCCCAGCGCCTTGGTGAATAGCAGTTTATCGCCCGGCCGCGCGCCGTGATTGGCAAGCACGCGTTTAGGGTGAACCACTCCCGTAACCGAATATCCAAATTTAGTTTCCTCATCCCGGATGCTGTGCCCGCCCACCACCGTGCATCCCGCCTCGACCATCTTCGACAGCCCGCCGGCAAGAATGCGCTCCAGAATTTCAAGATCGCCTTTTTCCGGAAAGCAAACCAGCGCCAGCGAAGTCAGCGGCCTTCCGCCCATGGCATAAACATCGCTGAGCGCATTAGTAGCGGCGATCTGGCCAAAGGTGTAAGGATCGTCCACGACAGGGGTAAAAAAATCTACCGTCTGCACAAGCGCCGTCTCAGGCGTAAGCAGATACACGCCGGCGTCGTCGGCATGCTCGAAGCCGACTAGCACATTCGGGTCCTGTTGCCGGGCTAATTTCCCAAGCACCGTGTCCAGCGCCGCCGGACTCAGCTTGGACGCTCAACCCGCGGCTTTAACAGACTCCGTAAGACGAAATGGTTTTACATCTGGCACGAAGCCATTGTAACGGAGGAGGAAGAGGAGGTCGTGATCAGCTTCGGTGTCGCCGGCTCCCTTGTGCAGCTCGATGGCCACGACATGGGCTACCGGCGGCTGAGCCGAGGATCCGACATACTCAAGTTCGCCGACATACCCTCCAAATCCTTGCGGGGATTGAGGTCTCCCTTGGGCGCAAAACCGAGAGCTGTGTACCCAATTTTGTAGAAGTTACTGCTATGCAATGACATCGTCAGGTCCATTTCTGAAGCATGGCAATGGACGTTCTGCAGCGTGCCTACCAGGAAACGATGCGGTCCCTTCGGAAGCTCTTCCTTGTGCCCTTCAGCATCAGCCGCGATCATTCCTGCGGACGCGCCACTCGCTTGCGCTTCGAATTCAAGTTGTTCCGCACAAGGGCAGCCATTCCGCGGACTTGCTGAGAAGTAAGTGCGTGTACTCGTGATAGACCACGGCGTAAGGGTGTAGGCCTTCGGCATCCACTCGCAGGAGAACGTAGTTTTTGTCGGGCGTCCGCAGAAAGAGTTCGCCCAACTTGAGTTGCCCCTTTGCCAGATAAGCTCGCGGTTCCAAGTCGCGAAAATCTTTCTCGTCCTTAATTGCCAGTACGATTATGGGTGAGCCGTTGTCGATCGATACGTGCGGAAACGCCATATGAAAAACCGAACGCATGCGCTCAAACTGGTCCGCAATGCGCCGCCCCGTCTTCTCGTTGGCGTTCGTCACCACAGTGAAATGCTGACTGCGGACTTGCAGCCAGTTCTCGGGCTTATCGTGCGCCAAGGCCGGCGCAGCCGCAAACAATAACGAGGACAAAGACAAGAGCAGAGCAATCGGTTTCCACATAGCGGCGAGCCCATACAGATATACCGAACAGTAATCAAGAGTCAAATGAATTGTATTTCTGCAACTTACTCGCGCTTCTTACTTAACCATAACCTGCGTGATCTGTAGATCCGGATAAGCATGGTTCCACTGCGCCGAGATGTTCTCAAACGTCAGCCGAAAAGGTTTGCTCTGCCCAGGCGCAAGCGGAGATAGGTTGAGGTCTACGGCTTCATTGTAAGGACCGCCGGTACGCAGCACGCGGATGGGAAGTTCTTCGCGCTGCGCCGTCTGTCCCAGATCGTCCTTGAACGTGACCTGCGCCACCGCGTGGATGACCGTCTGATCGCCGGTGTTGGTGATGGAGCCATCGAGATAGCTGACCGTGGCGCCCACAAAATTCTGCGCCGCACTTGTCTTGAGGTCCGAGAACTTCAGATTCGCCGCATACGTTGGAGGAGGAGTAGGCTTCTTCTGCTCGGCACGAAAAATCAGCGCGAGAATGCCGACCACGATTCCTACGAGGACGATCCCGATAAGAATAGGCCGGAGGCTGGACTCTTCTCGCTCCGGTGTGCGGTTTGCGTTCGGCTCGAGCAGGCCATCCATGGCGGGATTGTACTACTGCGGGATTGTTGCCGCTGTCGTCCCCAACTTGCTGGTGGAGAGCCGGGCGTCGCTCCGCTGCTCACGAACCCGCGTTAACGCGCGCCCGCCGAGCCGGATGACTTATCGACTCGTTGCGCCGGGGAAGCCAGAAATCCTGCACCTTCATGTACTCGTGGCGAATTTCATTTTTCTTCGTCCAGAATGAAGGATTCTGAGCCGGCTCCGCTTCAATCCGGGTCACGGCGAAATCGGAACCATCGACCCACACCTTGCCGCGATAGAGGTACTTGCTTCTCGTTTTCGGATAAACGGCGAGTGCGTATTGGCTGTCATCGGTTCAAGGAATTGACGCTCGGAGACTCGTAGCCGATCAGCGCAATGTCGTAGTTGTCGCGATTCAGCAGCGTACGGGCGTGCATTTTCCGGCTCGCTGGCTTCTTTTTCACTCTCCAGCAACCGTTTGAACACCCGCTCGATAATCAACTTCGATCGGGTTTGGGAGATGACTTTAAAGCTCTTGCTGGAAGGACTGTCAAAAGTGGCTTCCACGGTCATTTCGGCCTGGCGATCGCCCCGGGAATCCGCGATACGAAAGACGATAAACGCGGGTGGATTCTAAGTGGCGCAGAACCTGTGCCCGCTCTAAATCTTGGCGGACGAGATTGTCCACAACCTGGTCGACCGAGAGTGGGGCCGTAGTGACGGAAGGCGCGATCGGGCTGAAATCAACCCCGGATACGAACGCGCTAGCCAGTGCAACCGCCAACAAAATGAAAAATCTGGCAGAGCTTTCCATTGAACTCTGGATCGAACTTAAGACTGTGCGCATGCATCAGCATCATCCGTCGAAGCGCCTAGATTATCACCATCGAGCGTCCCAAACCGTTGGACGGGCCTGACGGCGGACCGGCCCTACGGGTCACGATTTCGGCACCGGCTTTTGCCGCGACCGTGCAAATCTCCCAGGTCCCTGTTGATTTGACCCACTGTAGCAAGAAGGTCGCCATGCCAAGGGTATGTTTTCAATCTCTTGCAGAAAAAATTGAACGGTTGCATAATTGCACCGAATCAACGCATCAAGGAGCCCTTCCCCATGTGGATCCGCAAAAGCGATGGGTGTGTTAATCGTAGTTGGAACTGGTTTGCGATCTTCTCCTATACCGTGTCGCTGGCAGTCAGCCTGGCGATCTGGAGAGGTTTATTCCTAGCCTTGGAACACCTGATGAAGTGAGACCGGAAGTCGAGGAGTGAAGTGAGAATCTTCCGGCGCCCTTAGCGGTCGTAGTGCAGCAGCGAGAATACGTCATACTTCGCCAGTTTCTCGCGACCTCTCAGGAAGTCGAGTTCGACCACAAACCCCAGTCCAGCGATCTTTGCACCCAGGCCGCTGGCCAGTTGCGCCGTCGCGACGGCGGTTCCGCCCGTGGCCAGCAGATCGTCAACGATCAGAATGCGTTGTCCTTTTCTGATGGCATCTTTGTGGATCTCGAGCGCGTTGCTGCCGTATTCCAGCTCATAGCTGATCTTCAGGGTTTCGGCAGGCAGCTTTCCCGGTTTGCGGACCGGAACGAACCCCGCATTCAGCCGGTAGGCGAGCGCTGGTCCAAAAATAAAGCCGCGCGCCTCCATGCCCAGCACCAGGTCGATCTCTTTGCCAATATAGTTTTCCGAGAGCGCATCAATCAGGCGCGCGAAGCCCACTTTGTCCTTGAGTAGTGTGGTGATGTCGTAAAACAGGATGCCTTTTCTTGGGAAGTCGGGCACCTCCCGGATCAGCTTTTTCAATCCGCCGCAATCGACTCGCTTGGCCGGCATCTTGGTCACCATCGTAAAGTTAAGCTCCTCGAACTTGAAAGGTATTGAGTCCTGCAATTGGCTCGGCGTCAGATTCCTCTACGTCATCCACCCGCGCCGCCCGTGGCCCTTCCTGCAGACGCGGGCGCAACCCGCCCAGTTGATCGCGTGTTCCCATCGCCAGCACTTCGACGCTGCCATCGGGATTGTTGCGCACCCATCCAGTAATTTGCAAAATGTGCGCCTCACGCTCGACGAACCAGCGAAAGCCCACGCCTTGGACACGTCCGCGCACAACGAAGCGACGAGCTTGAGCATGAGATCGATCGTTTGTGGAAGCCATCGTTTGATTCAAGAGGACTGAGGTGTCTGACCTACCCTTAACCTCTGACCTGACCTACTGCGCCCGCGACAGATACGTCCCCTCCGCCGTGTCCACTTTAATCTTCTCGCCTTCGTTGATGAACGGTGGCACCTGAACAATGAGGCCAGTCTCTGTCTTCGCCGGTTTGGTTACACTCGATGCGGTTGCGCTCTTCAGACCCGGCTCCACTTCCGTCACCGTCAGCACGACCGTCTGCGGCAATTCGATCCCCACGGCCTTGCCATCGAAAAACTCCACCTTGATCTGGAGATTCGAGGTCAGGTAATCCACCGCATCGCCCAGCGTGTCGCGGGTCAGGTGGGTCTGCTCGTAGTTCTCCGTGTCCATGAAGTAGTAGCTGTCGCCATCGGCGTACAGAAACTCCATGTTGACCTCATCGACGTTGACCTTCTCGATGGGATCGGGCGAGCGGAAACGGTGCTCGAACATGGCGCCAGTGCGGAGGTTGCGCAGCTTCGCCTGGATGAAGGCACGCAGGTTGCCCGGGGTTCGGTGCTCGACACTGAACACGGAATGCAAGTCATTGTTATGCTTGATGATCATGCCGGGACGGAGTTGGGTCGCTGGAATCGACATTGGTGGTTTACATCTCCTTCACTCTGCTAGGAATTCTGGGCAGCGGGGCAGGTCCGGGGTCCCCGGCGGGCCGCTTTTGGCCTGCCGGGGTGGAGAGTCGACCGGGCTTCCGCCGCACTTGGGATTAACATTTCATTTTACACAGGCGGAGAGGGTTGTGGGAACACCCGCCAGTTCTTCCCGCCAGTTCTTCTATATCGGTGTTGCATCCTGACGCGGAGGACCCGCCAGCGGCTTAGGTCTACAATGTAGAGACGGGGCTTGCCCCGTCTGTGAGTATGGATGGTATAGGAGGTTCTTATGCGCATTGGAAAATACGAGAGTTCGGACAGTTCAGCGGGTACCGCAGTCACTTTTCTGCTGATCGGTCTTGGCGTGGGTGCCGCTATCGGTCTGCTGCTCGCCCCGAAGAGCGGGCGGCAGCTTCGGAAAGACCTGCGGCGGTCGTACGATGGCGTCCTGGAAACCGTCTCCGACTGGACCGACGAAGCGAAAGACCGCTTCGACGAAGCGGTCGAAAAAGGCACCGATTTCGCCGACGAGCTGCGGGCCAAAGCCGAGCCCCTGAGCGATCTGCTGCGCCGGTCGTAAGTTGCGGCCGGTCTTACGGTGCGGCCGGAGTTTCGTCCCCGAGCGAGCGCTTCTTTTTGTGCACCTTGTGGATGACTATACCCACCGAGAACCGGAAGTTGTCCTGCTTCTGCTTGGGTTGAAGCGGAAACGCAGTGCCGGTTTGCAAGTAATCGGCCTTGAGTCGCAGTGAGAAACGCTCATTGATTTTGCGGTCGAGGCCGCCGCCGGCCACTATCGCCCGCCCAGTGCCCACTTCTGTGACAAGAGGAGCTTCTCCTACCGGAGTCGCCACGCCGCGCGTGCCCTGATGTCCGTATAGTAGTTCGCCAAACGGCGTCCACATTTCATACTTGCGGCGGGCAAATTGCACACCGAAAAGAACGTTGTACTCTCGCGTCGATACGTTGAATGTAGGAGACGGCGACGGCTCGTAGAACTGACCGCTTGGAAACGGCGCCGGCGTGCCTGACGGAATCTTTGACGTTCCGAAGTATTGGCCGCCCTCCACTACGATCCCCACCCAGCTGGCCGGGTTCAAGCCGAACGAAGCATCCCAACCGGGCAATCCCGCCCAGTGACCAGCGTTGAAAAGACCGGCCTCAGCGTACGAACCGCCGCCAAAAAATTCGAGTCGCGGGTAGGGAACGGAGGCGGCAGGTTTCTCTGTTGAAGTTGGAAGGGGAGTTGCCTCGGGCGTTGGAGCTTGGGCCGGGGTTTGAGCCGGAGTTTGAGCCGGAGCCGGGGTTTGAGCGGGAGCCTGCGCCCACGACATAACACATAGCGCAGCCACTCCCGTCAAAACTCCCAGGTATTTCCTCACGATTCCTCCTTAGAAATGTGGTCGCCAGTGCCCAGTCCAAGCGGAGAAGCGGATCTCTCAAGCCACAGTCGATACTCCGAGTGCGACCACACATCCGCCGTCGACACTGGCTACCGAGTTACCGGTTTTCCGAAAATCGTATTGTAGTGAAGTCTGATATCACCGCACGTTCCCTGTTCCGCGGAATAGACCACGCAGGTGTCAAAGGGCCGCGAGTAGACATGCAGCGTCACCGCACGTTGGTTCGCTTCTCGCGGATTCAACACCCTGTGTACCGGTTCCCGCGGATCGACCGCGCACGGATTGGCCGACGTCAACTCCACCGTGTTAGATGCCATCAACCGGCACTTGCCCGTCTCGATATCCTGAAATTCCACGTGAAAATTTTCCACCAGCAGCTTTCCCGTCGGCGCTGCCATCCAGCAATTCTGGTCGCGATGATTGTGTATCGAACTGGCTTGCCCAACCTCCCAGCAGACTGCGATTAGTTCGTAGAGGTCCGTTTTGTCGATCAGGTTGCGCGTGTAGTGCTGCCGGTCCCAGGTCAAATAGGGAGCGATACTGGCTTCTTCAACGGGCATTCTCTCGAGCAATGACCTGATCTCCTCCGTATTATCGAAGGCCGGCGCAGGGAGAGCCCGGAGTCTCATGACCAGATCGTGAATCGGGACTCGGGGAGTTCCTGCTTGTTCACTCATACGTGTATACGACAAACCATTGAGTATACCGTGCCCAGTCAGTGGAGTGGCGGGCGTCCCATCCGCTCGCGCCAGGACAGTGGAGGCCAGGTGGGGACGCCACCGGCGCTACACCGGAACGGTGACTCGGTACAATGAATAAAATCCATGGAATTCAGAATGACTGAAACCGAAGTCCGTGTGCTCGGATCGCTGATCGAAAAAGACATCACCACGCCGGAGTACTATCCGCTGTCGCTGAACGCGCTGGTCAATGCATGCAACCAGAAAACCAACCGCGACCCGGTGATGCAGTTGGACGAAGACGTGGTACGCAACGCGCTGGAGGGTCTCGAGCAGCAGCGCATGGCTGGCCCCGCCCGCGGCGCCGACAGCCGCGTCACCAAATACGAGCAGCGATTGCAGGAAGTGTTCAACTTCACCCGCGCGGAGATTGCGGTTCTATGCGTGCTCCTGCTGCGCGGTCCGCAGACGCCGGGCGAACTCCGCGGACGCGCCGAGCGCATGCATCGCTTCGAAGCGCTTGAGGATGTGCAATCGGCATTACAGAAGCTAATGCAGCGCGAGCCGTCGCTAGCGAAGGTCCTGCCCCGCCAACCGGGAACGAAAGAATCTCGATATGCGCATCTGCTCGCCGGTGACGTGGTGGAGGCGGAAACGAGGGTGCAGGCTGCCGTGACCGGCGGAGTCAATCCGGCGGATTCGGAGCGCATCACGCTTCTGGAAGAAGACGTGGCGGAACTGCGGAGAGAAGTTTCGGAAGTAAAGGATCACCTAGAGAGATTCCGGAGACAATTTGAATAGAATCTCACCGCCGAGAAACGGAGAAATTCGACAGATTCCCCAGTGCTACCCAGCGCCCCCTGTGGTTAAGAATTTGTTCTTCCACGGCGCTCTCTGCCTCCCGGCGGTGAAAAAACTCTACAGCACGCGTTCCTGCGTATACCCAGCCGCGCCCAACGCCGAGATGATTTCGGCAATATGGTCGGGCCCGCGAGTTTCCATAGTAATTTCGATTGCGGTCTCACCCAGGCCCACGCCGTGGTAAGCGCGGTCGTAGTCGGTCTCGACAATATTGGCGCGATGCTGCGCCAGAATTGAGGTAAGGCGATTGAGCGCACCGGGATAATCGGGCAAGTGGACGCGCAGGCGCACCAGGCGTCCATCCTTCACCAGACCGCGTTCGATGATGCGCGAGAGTAGCGTCACGTCGATGTTTCCGCCGCACACCAGCACCGCAACTTTCTTCCCGACCAGAGGCAGCTTGCGGTTGACGAGAGCCGCGATAGCGGCCGCGCCCGCGCCTTCGCCCAGAGTTTTTTCGCGTTCCAGCAGCAGCAGGATGGCGTTGGCGATTTCCTCTTCTTCGACGGTAACGATGTCGTCCACGTACTTCTGAACCAGTGGCAATGTGCGTTCGCCGGCGCGTCGGACAGCGATGCCATCGGCGATAGTAGAGGCCGCCACGAGCGTCACCGGCTTGCCTTCCGCGACGGCAACTTTCATGGATGGCAGACGCGAGGGCTGAACCCCGAAAACTTGAATCTTGGGATTCGATTCCTTCAGCGCGCAGGCAATGCCGCCAATCAGCCCTCCTCCACCGATCGGAACAACGACCGCTTCGAGGTCAGGATGCTGCTGAACAAGCTCCAGGCCGATCGTGCCCTGTCCGGCGATAACGGCGTCGTCATCGAAGGCATGCACCAAGGTCAGGTGCCCAGCCTGGCTGCGGCGCACCGACTCTTCGTACGCTTCGTCGTAGTTGGCGCCGTGCAGCACCACATCGGCGCCGTAACCGCGAGTCGCCGAGACCTTGATGAGCGGCGTAGTCAAAGGCATGCAAATCTGGGCGCGGATACCGAGCTTGCCGGCGTGGTAGGCAACACCTTGCGCGTGATTTCCCGCCGAGGCCGCGATCACGCCCCGGGAGCGTTCTTCGTTGCTGAGCGAGAGCAACTTGTTCAGCGCGCCTCGCTCTTTGAAAGAGCCGGTGCGCTGCAGGTTGTCGAGCTTCAAATAGACATGGTTGGCGGTGGACTCAGAAAACGTCTCCGAACGCGCGCAGGGCGAAAGGTAGATGGAGCCGCGAATGTGACGCAAGGCCGACTGGATCTCATTGAGAGTGATCATTTTTCTGACTGCGGCTCAGGATGCAAGGATGGCAACATCTTACCTGAAGGCGCATCCCTCTCCCGCACCTGCTTTCCCGTGGAGACGCGGCTTGCCCTGTCTCCCACCGCATCCCAAGGAGAGAGAGGCAAGGCCGTCCCTGACCCAGACAAACGAAGGGAGTAGAGGGAACGGGTCCAGGTACAACTTCCGTAATGGCACTAACGGACAGGGGCTAAGCCCTTTCGAAACCTATGCAACCGTCAAAAGGCGCGTCAGAATGGGCTTTTGGAGGAGTTCATCCCCTTGGGACTCATGCCTACGACGACTGGTACCGTTCTCGCCCCCCTTCCCGCCCATCGAAAATCTGTCGCGCGCGTCGCGTTGTTTGACTTGCCCGAGACATCTGCGCAACTGGTAACGGAGTGTTTCCGTCAATTTGGAATCGAAACCGTTCCGATTGCGCACGAACAAGCCGATCGTCTGCGACGCGAGAAGTTCGAGGCTTGCGTTCTTCTCCTGGGAGAAGAAGCCGGCAGCGTCATCGAGATGGCGCGAGCATCAGCTTCCAACAGCCGGATCGTCATTTACGGCTTGGGCGGCACCGCCCAGGATGCCTTGCGTTATTCGAAGTTATGCATCAACGCCGTGTTTCACGAACCGCTGGAGCGGTCAGCGGCGATAAAGCTGGTACGTTCGACTCGAATGCTGGTGCTGCACGAATTCCGCCGCTATGTGCGTGTCCCGGTCATGACCGAGGTTGGGATTGTGATGAGCAACGGTAGCCGCATGACCGCCACCAGCCAGGAGATCAGTTCGGGAGGTATGTCGCTCAAGAGTAATCAGGTGCCCGAACAAGGAAGTCTGATGGAAGTGTCGTTTTCTTTGCTGACGCTGCCGCGCGTCTGGGTGCGCGGGCACGTCACCTGGAGGAAAAGCAACAAGAGCTTCGGGATTCGCTTTGACCTAACCGACGAGCGGCGGCAACGAGTGAAGGAGTGGATCGTGGGTTATCTCGAGGTGTAGAAACCGCTGTTCAGTTACCAGTTAGACCTTTTCCGACCAGATACAATATCGGCGTGAGTTCTTCTTCCGCCGCGGTCGAGTCTGAGCAGCCCCCCATTTCGGAAACGCGCCGATTCTCGCTCCGACAAAGAATCCTTTTGTGGCTTATCAGCTGGGCCAGCTACCTGGCGATTTCGCTGATTGGTCCCACTCTCCGCTATTCGATATCGTGGGAAGAACCACCCTCGCCGCCGGACGCGACTTACGAAAAGCCGGTTATCTATTGCTTCTGGCACCGGGCCGTCTTCCCAAGCGCGTGGTTATGGAGAAAGACCGGGATCGCGGTAATGGTTAGCCGCAGCTTCGACGGGGAATACGTCGCTCGGACCCTCGGAAAATTTGGTTTCGTTGCTGTGCGAGGCTCAAGCAGCCGAGGCGGCGCAGAAGCCTTGCTCGGCTTACGAAGTCAACTCGAACGGGGCACCTCGGTTGTATTTACGATCGACGGTCCACGCGGACCAAGATACGTGGCCAAGCCGGGACCGGTGCTGCTATCGCGTGCCAGCGCCGTGCCGATGGCGGCATTCTACGTGGCGCTCAGTGATGCCTGGGTTCTGAACACCTGGGATGCGCTGATGATCCCGAAGCCGTTCTCGAAGGCGTTGGTGCGTCTGAGCGCCAAAGTGCAAGTTCCAGCCGAAGCGGGCGATGCAAGGGACGATTCAGAAACCGACGCGAAGATGGCGGAGTTTCACGCGCAACTACAGGCTGCGCTCGAGCGCGCCACCTGCTTCGCCGAGCAGCACGTAGCACGGGTGGGGTCGGCGGAGTTTCCTACAATCAAAGGGTAACTTCGGCGAAAGGGCTCTTCTGGCAAAATAAGTAAATGGCTTCGTGCCCCAAGTGCGACGGGTTCTCAGCAAGGTTCAACATTGGCACTCTTCGCGAGTATCGGGACATCGTTCGCCAACTAATTGAGATCGTGAATGAGGGGACATTCTGGCTGGTGCGGCGCCAGGTGGGGCTGGATGTAAGTCACCACGCTCCTGTCTCCCCGGAGGGGAGGGGAAGTATTTTTTCCTTGACATCCTCTCTCATAGGATGGTTGGGATAGAGCTCCGACGCGCCGGCTGCAGGTGAAGGGTTACCAAGCCCGCTCTTTCGATTGCGAGTTGGGTTCTCATTTCCACCATGGCCACGTTTTCGAAGGCCCCCCCTATAATGCCGGACGGCCGAATTTCCCAGGTCCGGTTTGAAGCCTTGGCATCTCGTCCGTGAGCCTTCCCATTCGCCACGAGGTTCAAGCGCTGGTTCGCATACGCCCCGACTTCGAATGGTTTGCTCATAGCTTA
>DATDGS010000018.1:0-91293 GCA_036521955.1 Terriglobales bacterium | reverse complement strand
AGCTTGCCTGCCGAGGTCACGGAATAGAACGTTTCCGGGTTGGTAGCCGTCAGGCCGTAGAAATCGCCGTTACTGCCCACCACGAGTGCGTTCACGGGACCCGCTCCGTCCCCAGTATTGGTAAAGTTGTGCAGCGCCGTGAAGGTTCCGCTCGTGGTGATCTTGAAGGTGACGCCGTCGCCGGAAGTGCCCCCTTGCAACGTGTCGCCGTAGAGTTCTCCGTCGCTGGGGCCTAGTGTAATGCCGCCGGTGGCTACCGCTCCCGTCGTTACATCGAAGCTGAAAATCGTCGAAACGGTGCCGCTAGGAGAGACATTGAACACAGCTCCCTGGCCCGAACTTCCCCCCGAACGCGACTCGGTGTAGAAATTGCCGTCGCGCGCCTGCGCCAGCCGGCCCGAGTTGAAGTTCGTCGGATCTCCCGCAGCGGCGTTGAAATCGTGGAGGTCGGTATAGGTTTGGGCGTGCGCCGGAACGAGCGCGCCGAACGCACAAAAAAGTCCTAACACGAATGCCAGCAATTCGCAGCTGAACTTTCTGGAGACGAATGGCATAAGCTTCTCCGAAGACCCTTCAGGCTGGGTTTCACCTCTTAATTACGGGAGCGGATCGTCTATTGAGCGGGACGTATTATGGCGGCCTTGGCGTACTCCGTCAAGGGTCATTACGTGCCAACAGGGGCATTTACCTGCCATGATGGGTCATGCCGTGTCGGTTTCTCCCCGATCTGTGAGTATCAATCGATGAGAGTCTGAGACAGTCCAGGGCCTTGGGAGAATTGCCTTCGCCAACTGTTGTAACATCAATTACACTCAAAATCCCCCCAACATTGCGCCTGGGACATCTGCTGGGGCGATGGGATTGCGAAAATCTGGTGTCAGTTTTGGTGTCAGTTGGTTTTGGAATTCCGTGCGCCTTGGTGCGCTATGGTGCTCTTCGGTTGCGCACAATCTGTTGATTTTGTTGGAGGGTGCTGTTCGCTGCGCTTCGGTGCATCTAGGCAGTACGGATTAAGAGTCAGTTGCCTGGCAACCCATAACACAACCCACAATAAAGCCGACGTGCATGCACTTGGAAGGACTTACGTGTCAAGTTGGGCTGCCACGACTTCCTGTGCTCTGTAAATCATGAAGGCGTGATAAAACACCCAATCCCAGTACTGGCTGGAGTTGAACTCAGCGCGCTCGTACGGATCGCGACGCAGGTTGAACATATGCGGCACTCGCAGCTTCTCAAACGGCTTTGCCCAAACTTCTGATGCCAATCCAGTCTGCCGTTCAAACACCATCTTCCAGTCGCCCGTCCGTACCGCCATGATGCCGCCGTCATCGCTGACGTAGAAGAAGGAGTCTCTCGGGCTCTCCTTCACCTGGCCAGTGAGGTAGGGAATCATGTTGACACCGTCGATATGGACTCTGAAGGTCTTGTCCCCGACCTTGTAGCCCGTCAAGAGCTTTTCGTTTACGTTCGGATCACCCGCCGTTGCCACCAACGTGGGCAGCATGTCCTGGTGACAGACGATGCCGTTCAGAACTGAGCCCGCTTTGATCTTGCCGGGCCAGCGGAGGAACGCCGGAACGCGCCAGCCACCTTCCCAGTTCGTGTCCTTCTGGCTACGGAACGGTGTGTTGGCGCTGTCGGGCCACGTATCGTTCTCGGGGCCGTTGTCGGTGGAATACATGACGATGGTGTTATCAGCGACGCCCAGTGCATCGAGCTTGTCGAGCATCTCACCGATTTGTTCGTCGTCGCGGGAAGCGGTGGGTTAAGCAGCTTCCATCGGCTCTAGGGTTACCTTGTGCCCGAGTTGTTGGAGCCGCTTCACCAAATACCGCTTGAGACCGTCGGAGTGGATGCGATCGAAGTAGTTTCCGCGCGTGAACTGTCCTTCCAGAATGTTCCAAACTGGTTTCCAGTAAACGCCGCTGGATTCCATCCCGACCTGAGTCACCCGGAACTGCTGTAGCCTTTCGGCAAGCTCACGCAGATCCTGGGTCATTGCGCCAAAACGATGCTGGTGTTTCTGCACTCGTCCCGCTTCACGCAACATAATGCAAGCAGAAATCGAGCTCTTATGTACATCCAAACCGCAACATCTCGCATGCAGCACGTCCATGATTACACCTCCATTGACGTGTGATCCAGGACGCGCCGATAGCGTGAATCTCCCTCGCGTGCTCTCCTCTCACGAAGAGGCTACAGTCCGTTGTGCCAGAGCGCGTCCCGAGTCAAACTCATCCGCGGGCTCTCAAGCACCAGTAAGGCCGAAGACCTCTGGACCACACGCCTCGGCACAGCATACTGCTAACGGTTCCCGTTTCCATTGATCGTTGTGGCGCTCATCCCATCTGACTTCATCAATCCACGCGTCCACCCGTGCGACTCTTCAAAATTCGCATGATCGCAATGATTGTGTTCCAATTCCGAGTCGTAGCTGGCATGTTGTACAGTTTGACAAAGAACCGCCGCCATCATTCTTCCTCAGTGCAATGGCCGGTCCCGCTCCGCCAGAAAACGATCCTGGCATTGTTTAGCCTCGGCGAGCACAGCCGGATATTGCGGCGACTTGCGAAATTCTTTCATCATCGGATCGACCTGCAAATAATCGTAGGCACAGTATCCGCCCTCAATCGCCGACTTCACCAGCCGTGCCGTAAAGTCATTCCCCAGGCAAGCGCTGAACAGACCCGCCTGACCGTATTTGGGTTCCGGGTCGTGGAAAGTGGATACCATCTTTGCGGCCTCATCCAGAAGTTGTTCGGACCCCGGAGGCGGCGGCGTGGTGTAACAAGCCTCCAAAGCACGCGGATGGAAAAACGAGCTCTCCGGCATCTGGCGCAGCTTCTGCAGCGCCTCGTTCGTCTTCCCCTCGCGCAGCAGCATGGCAACCCCTATATTATTCGTCCACTCCGATCCCGCATCCGCATTCAAAAACTCTCTCGCATGATCGAACTGGTCAGTCAGGTAGAACACGCTCGAGCACGAACGGAACTGGTAATTTCCCGGATCCAGCCGGATCGCGGCGTCGCACTCCTCGGCCGCCTCTTTGGTCAAGCTCGCATAACGCAGCACGTACGACAACGTAAAGTGCGCGAAGCCGCTCTGCGGCCGCTTCTCCACCATCTCCTTCGCTTCGTGATACGCCTGGACCAGCTTGCCGGCATCGGTATCCAGGCTCACAATCTGCTGCGCGGCATCCTCCAGGTTGGGATCCAAAGCCAGCGCCCGCCGCAGCGTAGGCAAAGTGCGCGTCATAACTCCGGTTGCGCCGATTCCGTATTCTTCTTCGTAGTAGTAACGTTTTCCGAGCGCCGACCAGGCCGGCGCGAATGTCGAATCGAGTCCCACCGACCGTTCCAGCATCCGGGCCGCCTCACGATTCTGATCGCCATCGTGCGCCAGCGCCACGCTCCGCAAGTAAAGGTCATAAGCCTCTTCGTTGGTTGGACGCGTCTCGTTCCCGATCTCGGCGCTTGCCGCGCCCAGCGCCGGAATCAGGCCTTGCCGAACCCGCGACGTCACCTCCTCCCGCATCGCCACCAGATCTTCAGCAGGAACGTTCATCGTCTCCTGCCAAAGCACACGATCGTCGCCGACATCGATGGCCGCCATCGTCAACTGCAGCTCCGCGCGAACTTTCTGGTAGTGTCCCATCACGATCCGGCCGACATGCATCTCTTTCCCAGCCTGCTGCACGTCCACATCCGCTGCCGCATATTTTCCGGTCGTCGCGAAGGGACGAATCGATAATGTGCGCACCGAACTCAACGTGGTCGAGACCTCATCGGGCAAGGCCATGCGCAAAAAATCTTCTTCCTTGTCCGCGCCGAGATTCTGAAAAGGTAGGACGGCGATGGTCACTGGCACAGCAGCAGCCTTCTGCACCCTCGGTCGGCCAGTCTCGCGCAATCGCCACGCCAGCAATGCCAGCAGCACGAGTAGCGCAATGGCACCCAGCCCCCAAATCCATCGCCTGCGCGGCCCCGGCTCCGGGGCGGCCGCCGCCATGCTTCTCGACGATCCACTCCCCGTATCCCGCCGCGCCCGCGCCAGGTCGGCTCGCATTTCGGAAGCGTGCTGGTAGCGAACTCCGCGATCTTTTTCCAGCGCCTTCTCGATCACTCTTTCAAGTTCCGGAGGGATCTGCGGATTCAGCCGCGCCGCCAACACCGGAGCCCCATGCAGCACCGCGTCAAAAATTGCGCCCGACGTATCTCCCTTGAAAGGCAGCGCGCCCGTCGCCATTTCGTAGAGCAGAATGCCGAACGAAAACAAATCCGTGCGTGCGTCCAGCGGTTTGCCTAGCACCTGCTCAGGCGACATGTAGGACACCGTGCCCAGCGTTGCTCCCGGGCTGGTCAGATGTTCGTGTTCCGATTCCGTGTGCGCCGCCGCGATCTGGGTCGCCGAAGAGATCCGGTCATCCATCTTCGCGAGGCCAAAATCCAGAATTTTCGCGTGCCCGCGCTTGGTGACGAAAATATTTGCCGGCTTGATGTCGCGATGAATAATACCCGCCGTGTGCGCCGCGTCCAGAGCATCCGCAATTTCGCCGGCCAGCGTGAGCAACCTTTCGGTCTCCATCGTGCGGCCCACGATGGCGTACTTCAGCGTCGTCCCTTCCAGGTACTCCATCGCAATAAATCGAATGCCATCGTGTTCACCGATCTCATGAATGGTGCAGATGTTGGGATGGTTAAGCGCCGAAGCAGCCCGCGCTTCCCGCCGGAATCGTTCAAGCGCCGCCGCATCCTGCGACACACTATCGGGCAGAAATTTCAGGGCGACGAATCGGCCTAGAGACAGGTCTTCAGCTTTGTAAACCACGCCCATACCGCCGCCGCCAAGCCTTTCGACAATGCGGTAGTGCGAAATGGTCTGGCCGATCACTGGAGCAGAATCCTACGTCTGTGAAACGGGCAAGTCAATGAAGGCCATGGAGTTCGCGGTGTCTCGAAAGGATGGTTGGCGATCGCGGTAGGGACCCCCTTTAGGCTCGATTAAGCCGTGTTTAGCCGTACGTAAGTCCATCACCTGCCCACAAAATCAGCCGATCACTTCCAAATCGTCCTCAGAAATTGCTGTGCAACGGTTTCATCGTCAAAAGAGACCGAGACGATCTCTCCCGGTCGACAAACTCATTATTCTAGTCTGAACGCGACTTCGATTATGAGGTACAGAGCCACCGGCTTTCCGTTCTTCATTGCCGGAGTAAACTTCCATCGGGTTTCGTGTTGGTGGTTGTCATCGGTTCGGCTCCAGTGCCTTTGGTGGCATTGAAATAACAACCATTTTTTGTTCTTTCGACAGGCCGAGTGTTTGCGCGCAGAGAGGCGCTGTCAATCCCGGCCACGCTGCATGCTCGACTGATAGTTGCCGAAATGTCCCCATGACACTTATTGACCTGTGCCACGAGAGCCGTGTTTGACCACCGACGAAGGCGACTAGGCGGACTGCGACGGCGACGCAGCCGGTTATTTCAGTTTCACGAAGAGTAGCACGAAAATCGCCCATATACCGACGGTCGTGGGAAACTGTACCAAAGAGGCGTCCCGCAGAGCACCTCCTCTGGGTAGGAAATACGTCGCCGCCATCATCGCGAGAGCAGTGAGTACCCCAAGAAGAAATCTGCTTTTCCAGGTCATGTGTGTTCGTCTCCCTTCCTTCGCTTGGGACTTCGAGAACGGCAGCGATTGTACACCTGTCTCGCAGGCCCCTCAGGTGGGAGGGAAGCCTCTGTATCTGTTGAGACATCGCGATTCCACCAACAATCCCCAATTGGTGTATTGGCGTTTCCGGACGTATGATTCGGTGAACGTTCCCCTCGGTCCGAATGTCCGCGCACGGCAACGCCTCCTTGCGTTGCCAAACTCACAAGGGAGGCTACCAGAATGCAACTCGATATCGTCCCAAGATTTACCCTGGTGATGATTGCGATTTTCCTGGCTATGATCGCATTCCGACCTGTGGTCACGCCGCCACCCGTGCAGGCGCAGTCCGCAAATGCCCACCCCTTTTACATTGAGCCGGGATACCAGATGTTGCGCGCGCCTGATGGGAGTCGCCAGGTGTATGGCAAGGTCGTGATCGATCTGCGCAACGGGAAGATCTGGGGGTTCCCGACGCTGGCAGACCAACCCTATCCCGTCGACAACCTAAACAAGACACCCCCGACCTCTCATCCGTTTGTGCTCGGTAATTTCGCTTTTGCTGATACCGAAAAGTAGTGCGCTCCAGCGCCGGCACGTGTCCGATTATGCGACTTATCGGGCAGTGGCTCGTCGTCAGCCAGGATGGATCGAAGTAAACAGCGAATGGCTCTACGACGGCATTCTCACCGTGGTACACGACGGCGACAACTCCAAATCTCTCGAGGCCCGCATTGATAAGGTACGCGAAGATGGAATCGTAGTAGGTTCCGATGGCAGTGTGTCGTCCCGCCAGCGAGGCTGGTTACCTTGTCACTTGTGCATTCGATTTGACCGGTTCTAATCCTTTCATCATTACTATCTGCTGCGCACGTCTGCTCCTCAATCAGTCTCCCACTATCCAATTACTTCTTTGGAGTAAGCGGATTCTCGTCTAAGATGTCGGCAGCATAACATTGTAAATATCACGTTTCTCAATCAACCAGACATCGCCCCGACCAATCTTCAAAGGATTTACGCGCATGTTACTTCTGATCCTTATCCTCGGGACTGCTAGTGGGGGGCTTGGCCTCGCCTTCTCTTTCCTTAAACCGCTCTTGCCACCGGAGATTCTTCATCTCGGCTCTGTTTTCCCTGCGGAGTTCCGCTACTCTCTTTCTTTCTTCCCGCCAGGCTCCCAGCCTCTGCATGAATGAGAATCCAGCGTCCTGGGTTTTGGTCTTATCTGCTTCCGCCCGCTCAGCGGCTCTTTCTGTTTTCAGGGCGTCCCATTCCTTCTTTCGCAGGGCGAAGCGCATTCGTATTTCCTGTTCGCGCTCATCCTCCAGTTGTTCGAGGAGTCGTCGGTTTGAAGCGACAACGTCCACCAGCGCGCTGGTGGTCCATGCGAAAGTGAACAATCCGGAAATGCCAATGATCGGGCCCAGGATCCGCCAATGTTCTTCGATGTCCATCTTCCCCATGCCCAGCGTTGTGTATCCGTTGGCACAGAAGTAGATGGCATCGTAGGCGTGCACAAGCAAACCCAGGCGATTAAGGGCGAAGGCCCAGATTAATATTTCCACAATATGCAAGAGGAGCATGAGGAAGACAGACCATGCGAAGAGGAACATAGCTTCGATAATACGGGGGCTCCCCAAGCGCAGACACCGCTCGCCGCGCCGCTGCTCGACGAGGATGCAGTGGAGACCCACTCCGTGGAACAGAGCGAGAAAAACCAGGACGAACGCGCCGATGCCGAGCGCCGCGAGTGGTTTGAATTCGTCCGGAATCTTGGCCAGGATTGTAGGGATATTAACCCCGCAGTTCCCCGTGCTGTCTCACACGGTTCTACAAGCCGATCTAGATGAGTTGCGATTTGCTTCCTCTTAATTTTGCTTGCCCTCGCCATTGGGTTTCCCTCTGCGCGGGCAGATCTTTAGCGGTCTTGAGGTAACTAACAGCGCGCACCAAGCGCCAGCATAGGTGTACGACAAAATTCGCGCGTTGCACAACTGTCGCTTTTGACAGGTGCAGCACCATCTTCCTCCCGGGACGATGGCTACGCACTGGTCCGATGGTGCCGCCTTGGTGGTCGCAAGAGAGAGCGATGAGTCCACAGAGAGTGCAACTGACGAGCCGTCTCCGCAGCATCAATCTTCGATCCGCGTTAACCGCGGCGGTATCGACGGTGCTGGTGCTGGGCTGGTCAGTTCCGACGTTCGCCGAGCAGGCCACGGGTCCTGATGCGAATCCCGCGCCTCCTCCTCAGTCTGAGCCTGCACCCGCTCCTCAGGCCCCGACCCAAACTCCGAATTCTTCAACCAAGCAAACTCAGACTCCAGCCCCAGCAATCCGCAAACCGCGAAAATTCAACTGCCAACACGCTGCGAATCCGGCCAAGCGGCGATTTGGCTGCAAAGATGAAGAATTTGACTTGGAAGAAACACTGACCAAGGACTGGAACGGCGCTCGCGAGGAGGCAAGAAAGCTGGGGATCACACCCAGTGGTTCGTATTCCTCCGCCCTGCAAACAAACGTTACTGGCGGCGCACATCAGATGTGGGGATACATCGGTCAGCTAACTACGGCAGTTGATTTCAACTTCGAGAAGTTGCTCAAGATTCCAGGCATGTCGCTCTACGTCTCCGATTCATGGGGAACGGGAGGAAATCTTACGGCAACGATCGACAGCGTCTTCCCGGTCAATGTCAATTATGCGGTGGGAGCTTTCATAGAAGAAGTGTACCTGCAGCAAAAGTTCCTCAAGGACAATCTAACTGTAGCGGCGGGTCGCCTGGCTGCTAGCTATACCTTTGCCGGTCTGCCCGTGTTCGACAACTACGTCAGCCTTGCCATCAATCCAGCGCTAATATCGTTGGCTTCCAATGACCTCAGCTATACCGGTCCGCCACCCGGACTGGAGTGGGGCACGCAGGTAATCTACAACCTCACTCCCGTCGTCCAGGTGGCTGCAGGAGCGTTCAACACCAACCAGCATTCCGCAAATAACGGGAATATCTTTGCCTTCCAGCAGGGCAACAAGGGCGCGCTCGTTACGGCCGAGCTAAGCTATCTGTACAACCAGGGACCGAATGAAAAGGGGAGGCAAGGCCAATATACGGCTGGCTTCTTCGAGGACAACAACTCATTCGCCACACTTCCGACCGGCAGCTCCAGCTCAAAGAGTGATAGCAACTCCGGCGTTTTTGTCCTCGGACAACAGATGGTCTACCGGCCCGAGGGTCCAGGCACTTCACAAGGTCTTACGATCTGGGGCTCCTGGGCGTATAGCTCGAAACAGTTGGTCAGCCCGATGCCTGTGTTCGGAGGAGTCGGGCTTAGCTATGAGGGCCTGATCAAGAAGCGGAAGCGCGACATAATCAGCGCCGGCTGGGTCTATGGAAAAACCAGCAAGTATATTCCCAACGCCTCAGCGGCGAAACTATTCGAAGCCAACTATCAGTGGGTAGCAAAGCGTTTCATTACCATCATCCCCGACTTCCAGTACATCTGGGACGCAAATGGTACCAATGGCACGGGAGCGGCTGTTTTAGGCGTACAAGTCAGTCTAACCTTCTAGGTCGTTGACTCCCTTGGGATGCGCGTCACTTGCCGGCTTGAGCCGGTTTCAGAACCGCCGTATTGCGCTCGTCGGACGCGATCATGCGGTAGAATTTTTTCAGCTCGTCCATTTTGCTGACGGGAACGCTCAACTCCTTGATTTCCACGCTACGTGTGTAGCGCAGCATCTGTCCGCTTGCTTCGGTCTTACTGTGATAGCTGCCAAAGCTGTAGTCAACGTCCATCGGAGGCGGTAACTCGTCGACTTCATAGCCCGCCGGCAACGCGATTTCGAAGCTGTCGGTATCACGCGACGGCCCTTCAAATTCGAGCGGAAACTTTCTCGGCTCCTTGGTCTCCAATATCCCCGACGACTTGCTCCCCAACACTCGCGGCCGCACCAGCAGCAGATTGCCCGCGAGTTTTGCGTAGTTGTCGGATTGGAACGTGTACCTGAAACCGAACGGCTGGTCCGTCTGTTCGAAGTTGATCAAGCTCGCTTTTACGATCTGAAAGCTGGGAAGCGATCCCGCCAACAGGCTCTCGATCGGCTTGATGCGATCGGCATTCTTCGTCACCGTCCGCAATCGCCACCGTTCTGACGCGGCGCGATCTCCCACTCGCATCTCTTCGACGTCACCCTTCAATAACCCGTTGGCGTCGAGAGTCAATTTGCCCACACGCTGAATGCTATTCATGGCCGACGGCTGTTGCGGCAACCGAACCAGTTCGCCACCGTCAGGCGTCACTAAGAGGCCGTAATTGGCTTGTAGGTATCCGCCAATCTGTCCAAAGGGGGTTATCTCGTTAGTCGGATCGAAAAACAAAATCCGTCCCAGCTTCGGATCGTTCATCACCGCAATCAGAGACGGATCGTCTACGTCATCCGGCAACTTGATTGCCAGAATCACGTGGTCAAACCCGTTGTGAGCCGGCATATCACGCGTAACCGAACCGCGCTCATGATTGATCACTACATGGTAGGATTGCACATTAATCTCGCGCAGCATGGTGCGCATGAGGGTCGCTTTGTCTTTACAATCTCCGTAACGATGCGAGAAAACGTCGGAAGCGGCGTGCGGTTGAAAACCACCGATGCCCAGCGAAATTTCGACATAGCGAATATCGTGTTGCAGGAAGCCGGCGATGGCTCGCATCTTTGCCAAGGTCGTAATCTTCCCCGAAACCAGAGCGTTTACTTCTTGTTTGATTGGTTCAGACGCGTCCATCCTGGAGCGAACGAGATTTCCGTACCAGCCTCCCATGCCTTCCCAGCTCACAAGCTCATTTTTCAGCGACGTTCCACCCGATGGGAAAAACGACACGATCATCTGCCCCGCCACGCCGTCCAGCGGAGGCATATCCGGCTCGCGCCTTATCCCCATCACTTCAGCGACTGTCCATTGCAATACATTGCCGCTTCCTTCGACTGGCTTCACTTCCTCATGCCAAAGCCACGAGGCCTTGAAGACCCAGCCGGGAGGAAGTTGCAGCGAATAATGGTTCTCCCGCACCGGATCAAATCCCTGAAATTCCCAGTTGTCCTGCAAGAAGAAGGGCTGCTCTTCCACTTCATATTCGTAGCCGACGATGTTTCCCGGGTCCGGCGCCGGAATACGCAGAAACCTAAACCTGGTGTCTTCGAACAGATAACCACCTTCGGCTGGCGCAGCCGTATCGATTGCATCCTTCTCCTTCACCTCATAATCCTTGTTTTGCGCTGGAATGCACCAGCCATGCAGACTGGTGATTTTCTTACTCGGGCTGAAATCGACACCTACGGTGCCATACTCTCGTCCTTCCGGTCGCAAGATCTTATAAGCTCTGCGTACATGCTTCTTGATCCTGTTCTCCGACAGAACGGTGACATTGGTCTCGGAATACAGCACCACCGCGACGGTCTTGTCATCGTAGGAAGGCAGCGTGACCCCGACCAGCGCGTGCATCCATTGCGGAGCGTCCCCAGCCGCCGCCCGCGGCACACCCCACACCGCACAGAGGGCAACACAAAAGAGCACGAGCGGCGCCCGACGCCCGGTTTCTTGCTTAGTTACTCGCATGGATTTCCCCGGGCTGTAGGACAATCTGCACTCCATCGCTGGTCCGCACCGCCTGAAAGAACTTCCGCAACGCCGCGTAGTATTTGAGCTCCAGCATCAGAAAGTCGATCGTAAACGTCCTCGTCAGCCGGAGTGTTCCCGCACTCTGCTCAACCTTCAAGCTGTAAATTACAACGTTCCCGTTGTTATTCTGCGGCGGTGGCACGCTGCTCACATCCCACCCCGGCGGAAGCTCGACCGTCACATCATCTACTTTCTTGTGCGGATACTCGAAATAGACAGGGTGCACACGGTTGGCATGTTCGAAGATCCCTTTCTCAGCAGCAGTGAAGACCGCGGCGGGAATCAACACCCGTCTGCCAGCACCCGAAGCCCAACCCGGAATCTTCAGGTTGAACTCGGCCACCAGCGGCGTTTCCGAGCTGGTCCAGTCCGGTTTATTGGTGAGTTCCGCCTCGATTCCCACCTCGATTTGTCCCCTCAGTTGATCTTCCAGAAACTTCTTGCGCGCCACTTCGTCCGCGTTTCGTTCCTCCACACGCTGGTACATCGCTTCCAATCCGATGTAGGTGACGGTCAAGTTCCCTTCCAGTGCGCCAGTGTCGGAGAGCTTGAGTTTTCCCGTGCGTTCGATCCGCGACTCTGAAGCGAGCGGGAGCGTGGTCTGAATCCAAGTTCCGCCGTCCTTATCGAGCCGCAACCCTGGCACCCCGGTTTCCGACCAGGTCAGTAAGCCGAACGGTGTAAAGGCTACTCCTGGATCAAAATACTGATCTTTCCCATTCACCTTGACGAGTACAACATTGGAACTCAATTTCGCGCTTTGCATCGTGACCGGAGTGAAAAGATACTCCCTGCGATCCGAAACCCAGCATCCGTAGGCCTCAAAACCCGCAGCTCGCACCAAGCCAAGGAACAACCAAGTCAGCTGGGCGCCATCCCCATAGCCTCGCTTCCAAACTTCCTCCACGTTCTCTGGCGGCTTCTCTTTCGCGCGTTTTTCCTCCTGCTCGGTCTTCTCCAGCTCGTACGACGTGTTCCGGATCTGCTGCACCCGGTCATAGATTTTTCGTAGTTTCACCTCCTGCGAGTCGCTCGGCGACAGGATTTGCGCCACCGCCTGCTGCATGGCATTCCGCTTCCCGACGAAGCTTTCCAATTGCCCGTTCCGTTGCTTTCCGAAGTGCTTCCAGAAAGTCGCTTGGTCTTTCTCGAAGACATCAGCGTCGTAAATGAAATCCACGCGCGACATCAACTCGTTCGGAGGAGGCATGTAATCTTCAGTCTGGAAGGCCGGTATATTGCTTGCTTCCATTCGGACGATGCGGTCTGGCCCCTGTGCAGGAGGAACGGCGCCGGCAGGCAGAGTGCTCCAACTCCAGCGCAGGGTAAAAGTCGAGTACGACGGGTTGTAGGGCTTCAGCGAAAATTTCGCTTTCTTGGTAAACAGCCCATCGCTCAGGATCCAATGGGAATCGAAAACGTAATGCTCCTTCAGATCCAGCGTATAGAAGTACTCAATGACCGCCCCCACCTGCACGTCCGGCAGCGTAAAAGTCTTCGCCAAATACTTCACTCCCCTCCCCTTGACCAGCTCTTTTTCGAAAACTTTACCTTCGAAGTCCACGATCGAGCCATCTGGCCTGATGGTCCGTCCCCTGACATTCACTACATCCCCGCTTCCCTTGAAGAAGGGGATCTCGATGTCGGCATGTTTCCGCCCCTCTTCGCTCAGAATCTTGACTCGGAAGTAATTGTCTTCGTGGGATGTGAGGCTATTGTCGTCCCGATCCACCTGGCGGTACAAAATGATCGCCGGCGCTCCAGGCGCCAGCGGCTCGCTCGTCATCTTGAGTTCATCGGGCGAAACCGGCTGGAAGCCAACACCCGCCTTCGCCTCATGCGCCGCCAACATGCAGACCGCAAGCCCGAACACCGCCCACTTGCCTAACTGGAACATGGTCATCGCAGTTTCTCCCCAGGTAAACACAGATTTGACAGAATCGAGAAACAGGATTCGCCGCAGGCGGGAGCCACGAACTCCAGGGGGACAAATAGCGCACTCCGCGGCGACAGCAATTCCGCCTCCTCCGAATTCCGGGTCCCCTCGAACCAGAATCCGGCAACTGAATTGAACGGTTGAGTATAGCTGGAAAGGCGCATCCGTCAAGGCAAAACGCCGGGTGCCCCCTCATCGCGCCCTTTGCGATGAGTGGGACTCCGTCACGTACGCGTGGCTAAGGTCGAGTGCCCTTTATTCATCACAAACGCCCAGGGCATTCCGTCGCAGACATCCTGCCGGATGTGCGCGACCATACTCCCTGACCTGTCGCCACCGAGGTGTGCCAACCTCAACCAAGGGCGATAGCTGGTAACTCTGCGATTAACAAAAGTTGAAGCGATGACGGGTGCCAGGAGCTGCTAAGACTGTGAGTTTTGGAAGAATGAGGCGAGAAATCGACTAAGTCCTTATTCCGGAGATTTTGAAAATAAGTCCTATGCGCTCTATATTTTGGCGTCGCGATCCTCTGTAGCCTCGTGATTCGAATAGGGAGGGGGGTGGAAATAAACACTCATTAATACCTCATCAGTAATCAGACAAGACCTCATCAGTAAGCAGACAAGAAAAAAGCCGGCTTCCGCAGAGGGCCACAATTGTGGACAGGTTGGCTCAAAACTGACGACTGAGAGCCCGGTTCCTACAGCTCGTACTTCTTCATCAAGTGGCGGAACGAGCGATAGGAGACGCCAAGCACGTCGGCGGCTCGGATCTGGACGCCGTGGGTTTGTTCGAGCGCGGACTGTAGCAACGAGCGCTCGATCTGCGCGACGTAGTTTTCCATGTTCATGCCCTCGGGCAGAACCGCGCCCGCGGCAATGCCCGGGTTCGATGCGAGAGCGGCAGTCATGCTGCCTGCCGTTTCCGCGCCGGCGGCCGCGGCGCGAGCTTTCGGGCGCTCCGCTGGCAATTCGACGCACAGCTCGTTTGTGGTTTCGAGCGCTACCGCGCGTTCGATCGTGTTCTCCAGTTGCCGGACGTTGCCCGGCCAGTCGTAGCCGGCAAGAGCATCGAGCGACGCAGCTTCGACGGCGTGAATGCTCTTCCCTGCCCCGGGCGCATATTTTTTCAGGAAGTGATTCGCCAGGAGCGCTATATCCTCGCGGCGCTCGCGCAAGTCTGGAACGCGAATCGGAATGACATTCAAGCGGTAATAGAGGTCTTCGCGGAACGTACCCTCGATGACTTGCCGGTCGAGGTCGCGGTTGGTGGCGGCGATAACGCGGACATCCACCGGAATTTCGGTTGTGCCGCCCACCGGACGCACCGTGCGCTCCTGCAACACACGCAGCAGTTTCACTTGCATGGGCATGGTCATCTCGCCGATCTCATCGAGAAAAATCGTGCCCTGGTCGGCAACTTCGAACAATCCGCGCCGGTTCTGGTTCGCTCCCGTGAAGGCGCCTTTGACGTATCCGAAGAGTTCGCTTTCGAGCAGTGTTTCTGGGAATGCGCCGCAGTTTACCGAGACAAAAGCCTCGGCGGCTCGCGGCGAGCAGGTATGCACGGCGCGGGCAACCAGTTCCTTACCGGTTCCGCTCTCGCCATAGACCAGAATCGTGCTGCTGGTGGAGGCGACGGTGCGGATGGTCTGCTTCAGCTTTTCGAGCGCTGGGCTGGCGCCGATGATATTGTCGAGCGAATTGCGCGTAGCCGCGTCGCGGCGCAGGGCGAAGTTCTGACGGCTGAGCGAAACTCTTGTCAGCGAGCGCGCGATGGCGAGTTTGACTTCGTCCACCAGGCCGGGACTCTTGCGGATGTAATCGCTCGCGCCGCCCGCCTTGACCGCCTGCACGGCAGCTTCGTAGTCATCGACCGCAGTCATCAGGATTACCGCGGATTCGGGAGAAATCTGGTGGGCGTGACGCAGGACTTCGACGCCGTCCACGCCCGGCATTTTGATGTCAGTAACAATCACGTCGAACAGCGCACTGTCGATCTTGCGTTTGGCCAACTCGCCACCGCTGACGGTTTCCACCTTGTGGCCATCGCGCCGCAGGGCAATATCGAGGAGTTCGCATATCGAGCGCTCGTCGTCACAGACGAGAATGTTACCCACGCGGACCTCCTCCCACTCCGGCGGCCGCAAGCGCAGGTCCGGAAAGTTGCCCGACGGAGGTGGATGCGGAGGAAGTTGCGCCAGCGCCACTTGGCGTGTGCGTATGCTCATTTTCCATGCGCCGTAACCGCACCACGAAACTGGTGCCGGCTCCGACTTCCGAGCGCGCCCATACTTTGCCCTCGTGTGCCTGCACGATCTGGTACACGATAGCCAGGCCGAGGCCGGTTCCGCCTTCAAAGTTCGATTGGAAGGGCTCGAATATTTTTTCCGTCTGCTGGGGATTGATGCCGGGACCGGTATCGGCAAAGCTCATCTCCCAGTCCGGGCCGCGCTCGGCCAGGGACACGGTCAGCGTTCCACCTTTGTCCGTCGTCTTTATTGCGCGCACCGCGTTTTCCGAAAAGTTCCAGAATACTTGCTTGAGCTTGTCGCCATCGGCCAGCACCCAGGCTTCTGAGTTCGGAAAGCTGCGCTGGAGCGTGATGCCCGCGTTCTCGGCGATGAGGCGGTGTTCGAGTAACGTAAGCGTGTCTTGCAGCAACGGAACCAGATTCACGCGGTCGAAGCGATATTGCTTGCCCCTGGAATACGCCAGAAAATCAGTAATGATGGTGTTGAGGCGATCGGACTCGCGTATCACAATCTGCAAAAGGTGCCGCTCTTCGGAATTCAGGGCGGGCGCATCCGACAACATGGCGACCGAGCCCGCGATGGAGGTCAGGGGATTGCGGATCTCATGAGCGATGGCCGCGGCCAGGCGGCCCACCGCCGCCAGGCGATCCTGCATGCGCACCTCGCGTTCCAGTCGGCGGATCTCGGTGAGATCGTCAAAGGAATAGACGAAGCCCAGGTCATTGCGCGCGCTCACGTTGAGCGCGGAAACCATCACGCGAAAGGTCTTGCGGAAACCGTTGACCGCCACGTAGCGGACCTCGGCGTCGGCCCGGGCCATGCCGAAGTGGGGCAACGGATCCTGAAAAAGGTCGGCCACGGAACGTCCGCACAGCTCCGCTTCCGAGATTTCGAGCAGTTGCTGAGCCGCTCGATTGACCAGCGTGATGCGTCCATCGATCCCGGTGGTGATCACGCCGCCGCTCATGGACTGCACGATATTTTCGTGGAGCGCCTGCAGATTTTCGAGCGCACCGCTGGCGTCCTTGAGTTGCACATCCGCCTGGCGGAGCTTGCCCACCAGCAGACCAGCCAGATAGGCGATGGCAAAGTAGGCAAAGAGGTTGACGAAGATCACTACCTGCAGCGCCTTCAGCTTGGGGTGCGAGTTCGTATACGAGGGAATGACCAGGTAGTAATCGAGCTCGAGGATGGAGCCGAACAGGATGAAAGCCAGAGCCGCGCTGAGATATCCCCAGGCGCGCGGCAAGAGCATGCAGGCCACGACGATGACCAGTGGGTAGAGGAAATTCAGCGAGCTGTCGATGCCGCCGGTTACATGGACAACCAGGGTAACCATGGCCAGGTCGCAGAGCACCTGCAGAATGGCTTGCAGCCGATGCTCGCTCCAGACCGAAACCAGAAAAAGGAAAAATAGCGAGAGCACGAACCACAGCACCATCCCGGTAAGAAAGGGCATGATGGGCAGCGGGCTGGGAGTCAGTTGGATGACGGCCAGTTCGATAGCGAGCAGAACCATCAGGATCAGGATGCGAACCTTCACCAGCCAGGTCAGCCAGTTCCGCTCATCGGAGATGGGGTGCATGAATGGTTTCGTCGTCCGTCGTTTCGCGCCAGTGGCTGCGAGCTTCGGGCCGCGAGCTCCGAGCAAACCCTCAAAGTCCTTGCTTGCTCGTAGCTCGAAGCCCGAAGCTCGCGGCCGGTTTGCTATCCCGCTAGTTTTGCGATCATCGAGAACAACGGCATGTACAAAGAGATCACGATGCCGCCGATGCTGACGCCGAGCAAACCGATGATGACCGGTTCCAGCATGGCCAGCATGTCTTTGGTGGCAGAGTCGACTTCGTCTTCGTAGAAGTCCGCGATCTTCTGCAGCATGGAGTCCATGGCGCCGGTGGCTTCGCCAACGCCAATCATCTGGGTGACCATGTTGGGAAAAACGCCGCATTCGCGTAGGGGATCGACGATGGTGCGCCCTTCTTCGATCGCCTTGCGTACTTTCATCAGCGCTTCTTCCAGAACAGCGTTGCCTGAGGTGCGGGCGGTGATGGCCAAGCCTTCGAGAATAGGAACGCCGGAGGTGATGAGCGTACCTAAGGTTCGGGTGAAACGGGCAACCGCGATCTTGCGCAGCAGCAAACCGAGGATAGGCAGCTTGAGCAGCATGGCGTCAAAGTAAAACTTGCCGCGCGGATGCTTGCGAATCTGTTTGACGCCGAAGACCAAGCCGACGCCAGCCATGATAAAGAACCACCAGAAATTACCCACGAAGTTGCTGAGCCCGATGACCATGCGGGTGGGCAGCGGAAGATCTACTCCGAGTCCAACAAAGAGGTTGGCGAAGATCGGTACCACCCACTTAAGCAGTGCGGCCACGATCAACACTGCGAGCGAGACGACGGCCACTGGATAGATCAACGCCGACTTGACGGCCGCGCGCAGCTTGACCGCCTTTTCCACGTAGATGGCCAAGCGCTGCAGGATGATGTCGAGAATACCGCCGGTCTCGCCGGCCTCGATCATGTTGGTCGTCAGGTCGTCGAAGATGACCGGATATTGACGCATGGCATTGGCCAGCGTGGCGCCACCTTCGACGGTGGTCCGGACCCCGAGCAACGTTTTCTGAAAGCTGGGGTTCTCCTGGTTGGCGCCGAGGATCTCCAGGCACTGCACCAGCGGCAGGCCGGCGTCAATCATGACGGAAAACTGGCGGAAGAACACGGCAACTTCCTTGACTTTCACCTTGCCGCTGCCAAAAGTGGGCAGGGAGAATTCCTTGCCCTTTTCCCGGATGGAACCGGGCGTGATGCGTTCCCTCCGGAGCTGTGAGGCCAGTCCGTCCTTATTGGCGGCTACGCGCTCGCCCTGAACTTTCTCGCCCGAAGCGGTCTTTCCCGAAAACGTGAAAACCGGCATGGTTGCTTCTCCTTATGGACCAGGTGTCAGATCTCAGGTCTTAGGTCTCAGGAAAACCTGACACCCTAATCTGCAACTTCCGACGCCCTTTTTTTGCCTAACATCTCACTTCTAACTAGAACCCTAAGACCTGAGACCTGGTCTCAGCGTTTCGTAGGCGCAGCGCCCTTGGCCAACATACCCGGAGCAGGCCGGTTCGTAAGGCTGGCGCCGCGCGATATCATTTCCTGCAATTCGTCCTGATTGCTAGAGCGCGACAACGCCATTTCCAGCGTGATCTGCTTCTGGAAATAGGCGGTCGCGAGCGACTGGTTGAATGTCTGCATGCCGAACTTCTCCTGCCCCGACTGCATGGCGGAATAAATCTGGTGAATCTTGTCTTCGCGGATCAGGTTGCGCACGGCTGCATTAGGCACCAGGATCTCCATGCACATGGCGCGTCCCTTACCGTCGCCGCGCGGCAACAGGCTTTGACACATGATGCCTTCCAGCACCAGCGAAAGCTGGGCGCGAATCTGCGATTGCTGGTGCGACGGGAACACGTCAATGACGCGGTTGATAGTGGAGGATGCCGAATTGGTATGCAACGTACCGAAGGTGAGGTGGCCGGTTTCCGCGATGCGCAGGGCCGACTCGATGGTTTCGAGGTCGCGCATTTCGCCGATCAGCACCACGTCCGGGTCTTCACGAAGAGCTGCGCGCAGCGCGTCGGTAAAGCTCTTGGTGTCGGAGTGCAATTCGCGCTGGTTGACCACGCAGTTCTTGTTCATGTGCACGAATTCGATGGGGTCCTCGATCGTCAGAATGTGGTCGTGACGCTCGGTATTGATCTTGTCGATCATCGCCGCCAGGGTCGTGGACTTGCCCGAACCGGTTGGCCCGGTGACCAGCACGAGCCCGCGCGGTTTGTCGCACATTTGGCTGACGACCGGAGGCAGGCCAAGCTGGTGGAACGATTTGATCTCGAATGGGATGAGACGGAAGACGCAAGCCGTGGCGCCTCGTTGGTTGAAGACGTTGGCGCGGAAGCGAGCCAGGCCCTTCAACCCGAACGAAAAGTCGAGCTCGAGGCTTTCTTCGAGGCGGTGCTTCTGCGAATCGGTCATCACGCTGTAGGCCAGTTGCTTGGTCTCAGCCGGCGTCAACTGTGGCAGGTCGAGCGGCACCAGGTGTCCGTGCACGCGGATTTGGGGCGGTGAGTTCGTGGTGATGTGAAGGTCGCTGCCACTCATCTCCAGCATGCGGCGCAGCAGATCGCTTAATGAGAGTGCCATAGTTTTCTTTCTTTCCTGTTCGTACTCGTTTGTGCCGTTTCTAGTGGATCGTTTCGCGAGCCACTTCTTCGAGCGTGGTCCAGCCTTGCGCGACCTTGATCAGCCCGCTGCGTCGCAGGGTGATCATGCCGCGTTCGATCGCTTTCCTTTTAAGTTCGAGCGCCGAAGCGCCGACCAGAACCAACTCCCGGATCTCGTCATCCACTTCCATCACTTCATACAATCCGGTGCGGCCCTTGTAGCCGGTTTTGTTGCAAGTAGCGCAGCCTTTGCCCTTCACGATCTGTACGGTCTTGGCCTCTTCGGGCGAGTAACCTTCATCGATCAGGGCCTGTACCGGCACTTCGACCGGCTCGGCACAGTCCTTGCAGATCCGCCGTATCAGGCGCTGGGCACAGATCAGATGGACTGAAGTCGCCACCAGGAAAGGCTCGATTCCCATGTTCATTAGCCGGGTGATGGTTTCTGGCGCGCCGTTAGTGTGCAGCGTGGACAAAACCAGGTGACCGGTGAGCGCGGCCTTGATGGCGATTTCCGCGGTTTCAAAGTCGCGGATCTCGCCGACCAGAATGATGTTGGGGTCCTGCCGCAGGAAGGCGCGCAGGGCAGCTGCGAAATTCAGGCCGATCTGCTCCTTCATTTGCACCTGGTTCACACCTCCCAGTTGAAATTCAACTGGGTCCTCGGCGGTCATGATGTTGGTATCGGGCTGATTCAGCTGCGAGATCGAGGAATACAGCGTGTTGGTCTTGCCCGATCCGGTCGGCCCCGTAACCAGCACCATGCCGTAGGGCTTGAGGATCGCCTTCTGGAACTTGGTCAATGACTCCTGCTCGAAACCGAGCTTGGTCATATCGAGGCGCAGATTCTCCTTATCGAGCAGGCGAAGCACGATCTTCTCGCCCCAGAGCGTGGGCAGAGTGGAGACGCGGAAATCAAGTTGCTTTTTCTTACCGCCGATCTGCATCTTCAGCATGATGCGGCCGTCCTGCGGTAGCCGCTTCTCGCTGATGTCGAGCTTGGCCATGATCTTGAGGCGCGAAGTTATGGCGTCCTTCAATTTCAACGGCGGATTCATGATCAACTGCAGAACTCCGTCGATACGGAAGCGGACGCGAAATTCTTTTTCGTACGGCTCCATATGAATGTCGCTGGCCCCGCGCTTGACCGCATCGGTGAGCACCAGGTTCACGAGCTTGACAATGGGAGCTTCGTCGGCCGCTTTCTCCAGTTCCTTGAGTTCGAGTTCTTGCTCTTCAGCTTGCACCTCGACGTCGGTGCCTTCGCCGGCATCGTTCATCGACTGCATGACCTGCTCGAGCTCTTCTTCCTTGGAAGTGCCGTAGGCCTTATCGATGCCCTCGATGATGGAGCTTTCCGAGGCCACCACCGGCTCAATATTGAAGCCGGTCATGAACTTGATATCGTCCATCGCAAAGACGTTGGTGGGATCCACCATGGCGATGGTGAGCGAAGCGCCGACGCGACTCAGCGGCAAAATCTGGTAGCGCTTGGCGGTTTCGTAGGGAATCAGTTTGACGACGGCAGGGTCGATTTCAAAATAGGAAAGATTGATGGCGGGCACGCCGTACTGGCGCGAGAGAAAGTTGGTGACATCCTCATCAGAGAGGAAGCCCAACTTCACCAGCGCAGAGGCGAGCCGGGTGTGAGAATCCTTCTGGAGCTTCGTCGCCTGTTCCAACTGCTCTTGGGTGATGACCTTTTCCTTGACGAGCAGGTCACCCAGCCGCTGAGACATATCTCTCCTGTATTCCCGCGAACTCCGAGGTCTGTGCAAAGCCGCTGATTTCCGGGGGGATCAGCAAGCATGCTTTCGCACTGACACAAATTGTCAACCCAATGAGAACTCCGAAAAAGTAACTTAGGTACCTGTACTTCGCGGGAGGTCCGGTTTGTGCCTGCTATTGGCGGCATTTGGGCCAGAAAATCGGAGTGTGACGAGGATCACAACGCGGCAGACCATGTTCTTCGGTGCGCGGCTACTGGTCTCCACCACAAGGAACGCAGGGGCATACAGGGCGCACGGGGGAAATCGATTCATTGTCGGGTGGAAAAGAATCCCCCGGTGCAGCTCTGTGTTCCCTGTGGTTCAGGTCCTAGGCTGACCGCTAGAATTGAAACGCCTGTTCCGAGCACGCCATGACCGAAACTAAACAAGACGCGATCCGCACCTACTACCACACGCTGTTTTCCGCCTGGGGACGCCAGCATTGGTGGCCGGCGCAATCGCGTTTTGAGGTGATCGTTGGGGCGTACTTAACGCAGAACACTTCCTGGACGAATGTTGAGAAGGCACTGTTCAACCTTCGGAAAGCGCAGCTGTTGTCGATCAGCGGAATCCGGAACACGCCTCAGCCTAAGCTTGAGAAATTGATTCGTTCGGCGGGTTACTTCCGGCAGAAAGCGCAGCGGCTGAAAACGTTTGTCCGCTTTCTCGATGAACGCCATGGCGGGTCGCTCACGCGGATGTTCGCGCGGCCAACGGCTGAACTCCGCGACGAACTGCTCGCGCTGAATGGCGTAGGGCCAGAGACCGCCGACTCGATTCTGTTGTATGCCGGCAATCATCCGGTCTTTGTCGTGGACGCTTACACGAGGCGCATTCTGGAACGGCACCAGATCGTTTCGAGCGCGGCTGGCCAAGCCGAGATTCGACAACTGTTCGAGCAGGCGCTGACCGGAACACCTCCGCCCCAGCAAAGCTTGGATGAGGCCCCCGCTGCGGTGGGGACGCGAGGCTCGTGCCATCGGCCTTCGCGCATGAGCTCAGCCGAGCGCACTGCCCTGGTCCAGGTCTTCAACGAGATGCACGGGCTGATCGTCGGGGTAGGCAAGACTTACTGCCTAAAGTCACGACCGCAGTGTGAGCAATGTCCTTTGCAGAAGTTCCTTCCTCAGGCAAAGTGAGTCCAACGTGAATCATCGAGGGATGGCGACACGGGAGGACCCGATGAAGTGGCGAACGCATGTTTTCGCGTTGACGAGCACGGCCCTTTGCCGGGATTTGGCGCTGCTGTCCCAGAGCAATCGCTGCCTGAGGCCGCACTTAGTTCTGGCCGGCTCATCGGCACTGCGGTAAGGCCGGCTCAACTTTCCGCGGCGGCTTACGCGTCCATGCTCGCGCGCGAGTTTAATATGCTGGAGCCGGAAGACGCCCTCAAGTGGGAGGTGGTGCATCCGGAGGCGCAGTCTTTCGATTTTTCACAAGCGGACCAGATTGTAGATTTCGCATACCGGCACGCCATGAAGGTTCGCGGCCACACACTGGTCTGGCATCGGCAGAATCCAAGATGGCTGACCGAAGGAAATTACACTTCCGCCGAGCTTGCCGAGATTCTAAAGGAACATATCAAGGCCGTGGTCGGACATTACCGTGGCAAGATATTTGCGTGGGACGTGGTCAACGAGGCCTTCGACGAACTGCATCCGGGAACACTTCGCAGCACCATCTGGTACGACCAGCCGGGAATCGGCATGACGGAAGACACAGCTGCGAGCTGCGAGCTACGAGCTACGAGCTACGAACAACCCGGTTCGCTCGAAGCTCGCAGCAGGGATACATTGAGCGCTGCTTCCGCGGGGCGCACGAAGCCGACCCGCAAGCTCTGCTCTTTTACAACGAGGCCGAGGCGGAGGTCGTGAATCCCAAGTCGGACGCGATCTATGCCAAGGTTCGCGATTTCCGGCAGCGCGGCGTCCACATCGATGGCGTGGGATTTCAGATGCACATCGCGAACCTGCACGCCGATGTTGCGTCCATCTCTGCCAACATCCACCGCTTCACGGCTCTGGGAGTGCAGGTCCACATCACAGAGATGGACGTCGCGCTGCCGGTCGACACCAACGGCAATCCTCGCCCCGAGGATTTGCAACGACAAGCGGACATCTATCGCCAGATGGCCACCGCTTGTCTGTCCCATCCCGGGTGCGTGGCGACTCGGACATGGAGTTTCCACCGACAAGGATTCCTGGATCGGATCGCATTCGAAACAAACACAGGGCGCAGCGCTGCTGTTTGATCGGAACGATCGGACCAAGCCAGCCCGCGAGGCGCCGCGCGAGGCGCTCGATTCGGGACGTCGTTAACCGATCGCGATCTTCCGGTGGAGAGCCGGGCGCCGCTCGTCGGTCCGCAATCCAGCCGAGCGGAGGAGGGCGTCCGTCGCTACATCAGTTGAGTGTCCAGGGAGGCGATGAATTGAATTCCGGCTACGATTTTTCCAACCAGCGTTTTGTCGTTGGTCAGGAAGAGGTCCGTGCCAGCCTGGGCGGCGCATGCCAAATGGATCGCATCTGCCGGAGTAATGCCAGCGTCTCCTCGGATCTGCGCATAACGGTCGGCGGTTTCGAGGGTAAATGGCACCACCTCTGCCACGATCTGGCGCAACAAGCGACGCGACTCGTCCGCCAATTGCGGAGCGCCTTTGCGATAGGCCCCAGCGAGCACCTCTCCAAGGGTAAAGGCTCCCGTGATTAATCGGTCGTGGCGCTGTTCCATTCGCGAGTGAATTGCGTCAACCCTCCGGGCGTACTGCGGATGATCTTCCAGCCAATAGATAAAGAGCATCGTGTCCCAATAGACTCGGCTCACTCGTCCTCCTTCATCGGGTAGAAGTTGCTGCGCTCGGCGCGAAGATAGGCTTCACCGCCGCCAAGTTCGGCGAAGACATCTTTCAAAGCGCCACGCAAGCGGTTCCAGGAATCCTCTGCCGGCGGGGAGGACTGCTTGGCACCTACAAATTCGTAGGTGTAAATGACGGTCGTACTTTGTCCGGATCTGGGGCCACTTGCCTCAACTAGCTTCAAGTCATTGCTTCGACGGAACTCGCCGGTTTTCAGCGCGCTGCAGACCGCAGGAACGGCACGATTCATTTTTAGTTCGCGAACGACATCCCCTACTCGGATAGAAAAGCGTCTCTGTTTGCGTCGACGTGCCGGTAAAACATACTTTTCCCTGGCAAACTCCCGAATTCTGTCGGCATCTTTCATTTGCTGTTTCCTTCCTTTCAAAACTGCGTCTATCAATTAAGCGCAGTATAGCATGGAATAGAATAACATGGAATGCTATGGAATATTAAAGCAGATATAATTAAATGCTCGATGAAACCAAAACGCGTTGGAAGGTGGATTACCGAAAGAGCAGAGAGTTTGGCGTCGGCTAAAGAGTGGCACGCAATCCAGCTTCAGATGGGATGATGCGAAGGGTTTGGCGGCTGCCGGGACGGGCAGGAACACGCAGGTCTTTCCACGGAAGAGCGCGCTGCCCGCTCTATAATGATCCCCAAGGTTGAACTGTCAGAGTCTCCTTGGCCGCACCAAATCCAATTCGCGAAGAGACCAGGACCTCTGGTCGCCGGAAGGCTGTAATTGGCCTGGCGATCGCTGCCTTTCTGCTACTCGCAATCCTGGTGGCGCAAGGCTCGTTCAATCTGAAGTTCATCAGTCCCGACAGCAATGAACAGCTCTTGTTTTTCTTCGGGTTGACCGGCCTGATCTTTTTTGCCTTTGTGGCGCTGTCGGTCGTTCTCGGACGCAACATCTTGAAACTCTACGCCGAACGGCGGCGAGGCGTGGCCGGCTCAAAGTTTCGGACGCGGCTGGTGGTGGTCAGCCTGCTGCTGTCGTCACTGCCCGTGGTTGCGATGTTCTGGTTCTCCTACGGGCTGATGAATCGCTCCATCGACAAATGGTTTTCCCAACCCGTCGAGGAAGTGCGTGCGGACACAGCGGCTATGTCGGCCCTGCTCTACGATTACGCGGGTCAGAGTGCAAACTCGGAAGCGCAATCCATTGCGCAGACGGACGAATTTAAGAGAGCGTTTGCCAGCGGAAATTTCTCCGAAGCTGCGGAAGAACTTCGGGAATACATCCCGACACTGCAGGGTGGATTCGCTCTGGCCCTGGCGGACGACAAGCTGGCCACCAGCCTGAATCCCCCGGCACGCTGGACCGACATGAAGGGCGCCTTTCCGCTGCAGTCGGCCCTGCGGGGAGAGCACCCTCACTTCCAGTGGGGACTGGCGGACTTCATAGTGGGCGCGGCTGCAGTGTCAAACGGTGCTGTGGTCGTCGCTCTGCCTCTCCCTCCAGAGTTTGCCGCTACGGCCAAGCAGATTTCAGAAAGCCAACAGCGCTACGTCGAACTGGCGGCAAAAAGAAAGTTGTTTCGGCGGACTTATATCGGATATCTGCTGCTGCTGACGGTAGTCGTGCTGTTCGCTTCGACTTGGCTTGCGCTGCTGCTTTCGAAACTGGTCAACCGGCCAGTGGCGGCGTTGGCGGCTGGCACGGAGGCCATCTCCAAGGGCCAACTGGACTACCGCGTCGATATCCGCGCCACCGACGAGCTGGCCGAACTGGTGCAGTCATTCAACAGCATGGCGGAGCAGCTCGAATCCAGCCGGCGCCAGATCGAAGCCTCTAGTCGAGACGTAGGCGCCGCGAACGAGGCTCTCGAAAGCAGACGACGCTACATTGAAACCGTCCTTGAGAGTCTTCCGACCGGAGTGATTTCGATTGACGCTGTGCGACGTGTCACACTCGCCAACGCCGCCTTCTCCCGTATGTTTTACATGGTTTTAGGCATCGACGAGCGAAGCGAGTACGTGAGCCCTTCGTCGCTGGTAAACCTACCGCTGCGCGACGTGATTCCCGCCGAGGTGCTTGCGGATCTCGAACCGCTGCTCCGCCGCGCGGATCGTATGGGCATCACCGCAGCCAACATGGAGCTCGCTCTGCCCCGAGCGCAGTTGAATGTGGCCGTAACCGTGTCCGCGTTGCGCCACGCCGCCGAGGGCCTCGGATACGTCCTGGTGTTCGAAGACCTGTCGGACCTGCTGCGAGCGCAGAAGCAGGCCGCATGGCGTGAGGTGGCGCGGCGTGTGGCCCATGAAATTAAGAACCCGCTGACTCCGATCGCGCTTTCCGCCGAGCGTATTCATCGCCATTTGTCGCGGGGCACGGCGCCCGACGCAACCTCACTCGAAGTGATCGGGATGTGCGCGGAAACCATCGGGAATGCTGTCGAAACGGTGCGCACGCTGGTGGACGAATTCTCGGCGCTGGCGCGCTTTCCCGCTTCCCGCCCACAACCGGCCAGCTTGAATACCCTGGTCGAAGGTGCGCTCATCATGTTCAATGGGCGGCTGGAGGGCATTCGCGTGCGTACCGAGCTCGCGCACGAACTGCCGGCGGTAATGGCCGACCCGGAAGCCATCAAGCGCGCGGTTGCGAACCTCGTAGACAATGCAGCCGAGGCGATGCAGGACGCGATTCTTAAAGAGATCACCATCTCAACCTCGCTGCTGGCCAGCCGCGATGCCGTCGAACTGGTTGTCTCCGACACCGGGCAGGGAGTTTCGCGCGACGTGAAGGAGAGGCTGTTCCTGCCCTACTTCTCGACCAAACAACGCGGCACGGGTCTGGGTTTGGCGATTGTAAGCAGAATTATCGAAGACCATCGTGGTTCGATCCGAGTGGAAGAAAACAAGCCGTTTGGCAGCCGCTTTGTTATCGAGCTGCCGGTAGCGACTGAAACTGTAAGCACTCCCGCGGCAAGCTAGATAGTCATTGGTCGGTAGTCGTAAGTCGTTTGTCGCTCGCCATTCTGTGTCGTGGCGGAATGCAACGCACTTGCCCGCTAAAGACAAACGACTAACGATCGAGTTAATCATGGCACACATCCTCATCGTTGACGACGAACCCGGCATTCGCGAATCCTTACGCGGCATCCTCGAGGACGAGGGCTACAAAACCAGCGTCAGCCCGAGCGGCGAAGACTGCCTCGAGTTGCTGCGCAGGACGAGCTTCGACCTGATTCTGCTGGATGTGTGGCTGACCGGGATCGACGGACTGGAAGCTCTGGAGAAGATTCGCGAGATGGAAGAGCCACCGGAAGTCATCATGATCTCCGGCCATGGGACCATCGAAACAGCGGTGCGCGCGACCAAGCTGGGCGCGTACGATTTCGCAGAAAAGCCTCTGTCGCTCGAAAAGACGCTCATCCTGGTAAAGAATGCGATTGAAGCGCGCCGGCTGCGCCATGAGAATCTCGACCTGCGGAAACAACTGCAGTCGAAGAGCGTGATCGTGGGCGACAGTATTCCCATGAAGGCGCTGCGCCAGCAGATTGCGCTGATGGCGCCGACGAACGGACGCGTGCTGATCTACGGCGAATCGGGTACCGGCAAGGAACTGGTCGCGCATGCCATCCACATGCAGAGTCCGCGCAAAGATAAAATGTTTGTCGAAGTGAACTGCGCCGCGATTCCTGAAGACCTGATCGACAGCGAACTGTTCGGGCATCGCAAATCGTCGTTTCCGGGAGCTACGGCCGACAAGGAAGGCAAGTTTCATAGGGCCGATCGCGGAACTTTGTTTCTGGATGAGGTTGGCGACATGAGTCTGAAGACCCAGTCCAAAGTCTTGCGCACCCTGGAGCAACAGCGATTCGTCCCGGTGGGAAGCGACGATTCCGTCACGGTGGACGTGCGCGTGATCGCCTCCACCAACAAAGATCTGGAAGAGGAAATCGCCAAGGGGAATTTTCGCGAAGATCTTTTCTATCGTCTCAACGTGGTTCCGTTCGTAGTGCCGCCGCTGCGCGAACGCAAGGAAGATATTCCGTTGTTTGCACGGCACTTTCTGAAAGAATTTGCCTCGGCCTACGGTCGGCGTCCACGGGAGATCACGGATGACGCGATCGACGCTCTGATGCGCTATGCCTGGCCGGGAAACGTCCGCGAGCTGCGCAATGTGATCGAGCGCATCGTGATCATGAATCCCACCACCTCACGCTTTGAGCGCAAGCATCTTCCGCCACTGGTGCACCGCGACGGCAGCCGCCGTGTGGCGGGCAGCGAAGGCTCCACGCTGCACCAGGCGCGGGCGGCCTATGAGCGCGACTACATCCTCAAAAAGTTGGACGAGAACCACGGCAACGTCAGCCGCACGGCGGAAGTGCTCGGCCTCGAGCGCAGCCACCTGTATCGCAAGATGAAGAGTCTGGGGATTGCGGCAAAGGAGTAAAACAGGTCTCAGGGGTTAGGTCTCAGGAAAAGCGCTGGTCGTCAGACTGTCGTGCGGGGTCCATGAGACCTGAGACCTAACCCCTGAGACCTATCTTTTCAGCATGTGAATCTCAGTCCCGTTCTTCTGAAACTTGACTTCGTCCATCAACTGATTGATCAAGTAAATGCCGCGGCCTGAACTGGCATAGATGTTCTCGCCATGGCAAGGATCCGCGATCTTGGAGGGATCAAAACCGGTGCCCGGATCGCGCACCACAATCAGGATGCCATGCTGCAGGTCGCAGGCGACGTCGCATTCGACAATTTTGGAGGGATCGTTTTTCGCTCCATGCACGACGGCATTGGCCAAGGCTTCGGTCAGCGCCAATTCGATATCATCCTCGCGTCCGGGAGCGCAGTTCATTTCCCTCACCACATCCATCACGCTGCGGACCACCGGGTCTACGGCGTCGCGGTCGGCAGCCAGCGTTATGCTCAGCTTGAGATCGAGTTTGTGCGCGTCAAAATTACACGACTGCCCCGGCTGCGCGGGGGGTGGGGAAGAATCTTCCATAATTGGCGGTAGCGCTTTGGTCCCAGCCTTTCCCCTGATTAAGATGCGAGAAGGCGCTGACAGATTCTAGGGATTTAAACGGGCGAGATGCAACCTTATTCGCATTAAAGGCAACCATTGGCGCATTACTTTGGCGGGTGACCACGGTCAGTTGCCTCCTAACGACCTGAAACCTTTGGGCTGGAGTCCAGTTCACGACTCCGGGTCGGGTGGGCCTCCGATCTGCTGCAACTGACGCCGCCAATCGAGTTCTTCCACAAAGCTTGGCGAGTCGCGCCAGCCGGCCTTGATCTTGACGAAAAGCTCGAGAAAAACTTTGGTGCCTACCATCTTTTCGATGTCGAGGCGGGCGGCGGTTCCGATCTTCTTTAGCATCTGTCCGCCTTTGCCGAGCAGGATGGCTTTTTGACCGTCGCGCTCGCAAAAAATCACGGCGGCAATCCGCGTCAGCCTTGGACTCTGTTCAAACTGCTCGATCAAGACCGAGACCGCATGGGGCACTTCTTCATGCGTCTGCATAAGAACATGCTCGCGGATCAACTCCGCCGCCATAAATCGCACCGGCTGGTCAGTGATCTGATCTTCGGGAAAATAGCGTGGACCGTTGGGCAGCGCCTTCAGCACGCAGGACAGCAATTCGTCGAGGCCTTTCTTCTTGAGAGCGGAAATAGGGACGATCTCCTTGAAATCGTGCAGCGTCTGGAACTGCGCGATCAACGGCAGCAGTTTACTTTTGTTGGCGAGGAGATCAATTTTGTTGAGCAGCAGGAAGACAGGAGTGCCAGCCTTCTTGGCCAGGTCGAGCACGAAGCTGTCTTCGCCGCCCCACTTCTTTTTCGCATCGACAATCATCAGAATCAGTTCGCAGCCCTCGAGCGCTTCGCGCACCTCGGAAATCATCTTGCGTCCAAGCGAAGAACCGGACTGGTGGACTCCCGGCGTGTCGATGAGCACGATCTGCCCGGCTTCGCGTCCCTTGTGCTTAGCGACGTTGATGATTCCGAGAATGCGGTTGCGCGTGGTCTGAGGCTTCGGCGAAATGATGGCCAGCTTCCCGCCGACCAGCGCATTCAGCAGCGTGCTCTTGCCCGCGTTGGGGCGTCCGAGGATGCAGACGAATCCGGAGTGGAAGGACATGTGGGTAGTTTACAGTTCTCAGTTCCCGGTTCTCAGTTCTCAGCAAAATCTTCATTGCCCCGCGAGGACGTGGCGCTATTTCGAATAGTCGCCGGTGCGGTTGGTCCAGTTGCTGGCCAACCCTCCTATCGCCCAGAACACGGCAAACAACAAGAACGGCCTGCTGCGGAAAATCCCTCCGTTCCAGGCGCAGAACGCGCTCAGTGTCGGAACCACCGCGGACGGACGCTACTCCTGCGGACCACATGACTGTTTTGGCCATCGGGCCGGCTTTTTGCATCGAAGCCTTCTCGGTTTGCACGCCAAAGAACGGGAGGTGCACGAACAGCCATCGGAGGACGACGGGATAGCTTTCGGGGTGGTCGGTTCCTCCCGCGGTGTAGAAAGCGAAGCGAATGCCGAGAAGCCTCCCAAACGCCCAGTGCGCGATGCCGTGGCAGAAGAAGAAGGAGAGGAGGAGCCAGGCTGCGATCATCATTCCCGCGGGCAGGGCTGCGGATTTCGGGGGCGTGGATCGCGCCAGGACCAGGGCGGCACAGGCGGCTGCGAGCTGTCACCATCGAAGTGCGGGCTGATAGCAAAGAACGCCTCAGAAGTTGTTGTCCTCCGCTGTCAGAATCAATCCAAAGGGAAAGCCGTGAACGGGTTTTGCTTAATAACTGATGTCATAACGACGTCGGCCTCACGTCGGACCGAGTAGACTTTGCGGTATCCAACCAAAAGACTCGGGACGAAGGAGGCCGAGATGAAGATTGTAGGCTGCGATCTGCACGCAAGACAACAAACCATAGCCATGGTGAACACCGAGACCGGTGAGTTCCCGACGAGACACTTTGCCACGAAGGGAATGCCGTACGAGCGTTTTACGTAGCTCTGGAAGGTCCAGTGTTAGTGGGCATCAAAGCCACCGGCGCGATGCAGTGGTCTTGGGAATTGCTGGTCGAGTTGGGCATCGAGTGTCGGGTAGGACATCCGGCAAAGATCCGAGCGCAAGAAACGCGGAAGCAGATCGGCGGGATGCACACTTGCTGTTGCAGTTGCTCAGCGAGGATAGCTTCCCGGAGATTTGGATGCCCTCGGCCGAACAGCGGGACGTGCGAACCTTGCTGCGGGACCGGGATCAGTGGGTGAGGATGCGAACCCGATTGCAGCACACCTTGCAGGCGATCGCCCTCAATCGAGCCCTGCGGCGAGGCCGTGCCCGGTGGAGTGCCACCGGCCGGAGCACCCAGCAAGCCACCCTACACCAGTGTCAAAGACGGGGATGAGCTGCTCGCTTTGTACGCACAATTGCAGAAGCGGAGAAAACCTAGCAAGAAACTGAGAAAATTCCTTGGATAATCGGGGCCGATAGGCTATTTTGGACTACATCGGAATTTGGGGTCAGTGCCAGAAATTCACAAGCCCAGGAATGGCGCACGACTCGGTTTCGCGGAATCCCTGCTCTCCGCGACGTGCTCCTGGTTGCGTGAGATCTCGCTGGCCCCAAGAGGAATCCAGCCGTGAAATCCCCTCGCTGTATCTCCGTTCTTGCAATGGTTTCGGTCTTTTCCTGCTGGTGCCTGTCTGCTCATGGGAATGCGAATGTGACGGTTTCGAACCCATCCGAGGCGGCTGCGGCCTCGTCCCCAGAAGGCGAACCAGTTCCGGCCTCATCGGAGTTCATGATCCCGGGTCCGCTGCGCTCCTTTCTGCGCATGGCCGGGATCAGTCAACAGGTTACGCCCGAAGAGGTGCTGCCTTTGCTGAGCCGCAACGTGTTCATGCTTGGCCATAACCGCTCCGGAAAGAGTGAGTTTCTCATTCTATTGAGCCGGTACGTGGTACAGGCGAGGGAGCTCTCAGCGCTCGCGGCAACGGGTGGCATGATAATTCGTGTCTCGAATTGTGATGATGCAAGACCGCTTCTGCGTATTCTCGGTTATCAAACCATGCCCAATTGTGGTGAGCCTGGCACAACTTTGCAGACGGCGAATCCCGAAAGGGCTTTCCTGACGATCGATTCGGGGTTCCCGCTGCCGGAACTCGAGCAGACCTTGCAAGGAGGCAAACCTTTCGAGTACCCATTCCGCCCTTCTCCCGTACCCGTCCTGTTCGCCGCAAGCGCCTGGACCATGGCGAGCGAGAAGAACGACAGCGACCCCAGAAAGGATTTGATTGACACGATCTTGGGTGACCCAGCTGTCGCGCGCCTCTACTGGGCCCTTTCCAAGCTCGATCCCGAAACCAATAAGGTCTTGCAGGGATCTATCGGGATCAAGAAACTGCGTCCCTACGCCGCGGTGCTTGATTTTTACGGGAGCCACATCTGCATCCGCGCGGGACGGATCGCCGTTCCAGGTGGGCCGCAAGCAGAATCTGCCTGGAAGGATCTGGTTAGGGCTAGCGCGGACTCACCTGCTACGTTCGTGCAGAAAATGCTTGCCAGGGACGGGGGTTGGCTGGCCAGCTATTTTGACGTGCTTTCGCGGGTGAGTAGAAGTCAACAGGCGTATTTCACAGAACAGCATCGCCTGCGCCTTTTCTACGATGCTCTGCGGGCAACAGATCCTTCAGCCGGTGCCACAGTCGGTTTGTTCAGACCAGCCCCTGCGCTGCTGCTTTTGGTTACTCGGCTTCAGTGGGAAACTACCGGCGAACCGCTTGTCCCAGGAAATCTCGAGGTGTGGGAGGACATTCTTCGCCAGAAAAATGACTCCCACGCAGTGCGTGAATGGGTTAGGCGCAACGGCCACCTAACCGATCCAGATCAGCTTGTGCGAACCATGTTCGCTCTTTCCCGGGCGACCACCGATTATGGGCCGCTACAGATTTACCTGGCAACCAGCGCGCTTGAAAGCAGACGTTCTCCGGCACATCGCCTTGCCCCTGCGACGGTGCGCCTGTTGGCGCGCAAGTTCGCGGAGTTTAGCGATCAATATCCGATTCTCTCCGAGTTCCCAGAGCTGAGTGACGCATCCATTGAACTGTTCTTCGAGACGGCGGAAGCGCTGAAGAAAGTGCGCAGTCCGGTGCGCGGCAACGCGCTCGGTACGTTCCAGGCAACTGTTGGAATCTGGCAAATCCTGGCCCGTCAGGGACAAATCTCGAACCCGCAACTGGATGATTCGTGGCAGCAGGTGATCAAGCCATTCGCTGGAATTCAATCGGCAGCCCAGCTGTATGACGCGGGGCGAGCTTCTCTCGGAGAACTGTTTCGGTTTGCCACCGGCAAACGCAAGGGTTCCCAGGATGAAATCATCGGGTTGCTCGCAGGACCTCGGCAGACCACCGCAGAAGGGAAGAGGATACACCAAGAGCTTGCCCACAAAATCCGCTCCGTGTTGGACGACCAGCGACTGATCTCGCTTGATACATTGCTTGCTCTGGGCGACGCCTTGAGCGAACAGTCTCCAGGGAGATCGGCGAACGAATTCGCGATCCATCTGGCTGCGGAATTGCGGGAATTCGAGATGCCGCGGCCGATTTTCACCAGCGGCGAGAGAGCAGAATGGGCTCCAAGAATCTATAACCCCCAGCACGTCGATGCCGAGATGCGGACCGACCTGACTAAGGTGCTCAAATCTCGTACGGCTTCGCGCGCACAACTCGAAGAGGCTCGCGGTCAGCTCGCTGCGTTCTGGAGAGACGCTGTTGTGGGTTTGAACTATGCCTATTATGAACCGCCGGGCGCCCAGGCTCTGCACAACAACCCGCTCTTCGTCCGGTCCCACGACTTTGCCGCAGAAACGGTAAGTGGCATGAAGACAGTATGGCAAGCTCCCCAGCTCTTTGGCCAAGGTTCTCCCGCTGGCGGCGGCGCTCACTTCATTGGCTCTCTTGCCGATCTGCCCTATGTTCTTGCCGAGCTCGAGCAGGACTTTATTTCGCCGGAAAGTGTCCAAGCTCTCATTCCGACGGAATTGACGCCGGTTCTGTTGGCCAATGCGATCTTGCCGCGCTGGTGGGACGTCAGCCAGAACGAACTTCACGCGGTCACGTTATATCAGCAAACTGGGGAAGAACTCCTGACCGCTTCCGCAAACGACGAGGAACTGAGGAGCAAGGTGTTAATTATTTTATCCGATCGTATGATTCCGCAGAGGACAGGGCGAGTCGAGCAGGGTCTGCGGGCCGGCCACGCAGCCGCAATACTTCCTCAAATGACCCCGGCGGATACGTTCTATCTGGCGGCGGAGTTTCAGCGCAGATACCCGAGAGAAATCGGCTCCTGGGGACCGGCGGCGCAAGAACTGCAAGATCTTTCTCGTCAACATCCCGAACAGGTCAACTGGAGTCGCTTGTCCCGCGATTTCGGTGTACCGCATCCCGGCTTGGCGCAAACGTACACCCGCGAACTCCTGAACATCCGGCCCATGCCCGCGTTCTCAGGATCGTCATGCCGTCTTCTGGCAGAGTCTTGGGATTCGACCAATCTGTACTGGGCCCGCCTGGCCGATGAAACGGGGAATCTGGCTGTGACGCTAAACCGTCTGGTGCCGGATCTGACGCGACACATGGTCGAGAAGATCTTCGCGACCGACCTCGAAGACTGGCCTGCGCTCCTTCGCGCGATGCACGAAACTGGCCAAGACTTTCGGGAGGGCAAGATAGGTTCGCTCACCTCCGCCGGCGCGTCCAGTCCGTGAGGCTGGATGTGGTTGATTTGCTGGCGGTAATCCGGCGATCCCCGGTGAGAGGTCCGCAGAGTGGGAGCTTACGACTATGGTAAGGAATCCGCTTTTGTTTCTTTGGTTTTTGCTAGGTTTATCCGTCGGTTGTGGACCTGAAGTCGAAGCTCAGGGCAGCCCCACTCTTCACGTGGTGGTCAATCTGGTACAGCTCAACGTCGCCGTGACCGATAAGAATGGAGACTACGTTACCGGTCTTCGCCCCAAGGACTTTGCCATCATTGAGGATGGAATTACGGAGAAGGTGGCAACTTTTGCGGAAGGCAACGAACCAGTGCAAAATCTAACGGAGTCTGCGGAGCCCGAACGAGCCGTCAGCCCCTCTCGGGACTTGACCAAGGGCCCTTCTGCCGGCTCGCTTCGCACTCTCGATTCTCTGATGGCCGGCGCCGATGTGTTTGTTCTTTTTGATACTAGCAACTACATGTATCGCGACTTTGTGTTCGCACAGGATGCGATCGCCGAGTTTGTTCGTTCGCTGGGAAGCGCAGACAAGATCGCATTCTATTCCTACAGCCGAGATCTCTCTCGAGCTGCCATTCTTACGTCCGACCGGTCGCAAGTGCTGAGCGCCGTGCGCTCAAGGGTGGCCGGAGACGATGCTGCGCTCTACAACACGCTGTTGCTGACGCTGAAGGATGCGGCACAGTTGACGGGCAGGAAAGTCGTGGTGGTGTTTTCCAACGGGCCCGACAACTCCAGCGTCGTGCCGCCCGAGGATGTCGCCGAATACGCCCAGTCCGCTGGAATTTCCATTTACATGATCAGTACACAAGAAGCCAAGTTGGAGCCAGTGTCCACGGCGGTGTTTGAGCGCATGACCGCGGCTACGGGCGGCAAGGCCTACTTCGCGAAGAACTGGAGAGACGAAAAGCGAGCCTTTGCCTCCGTCCGGGATGACATGGCACATCTTTATTCGCTAAGCTACTATCCACAGCCCAATCCCAACGCGGGCTGGCGATCGATCACAGTAAAACTGCTGGGCTACCATCCGAAGAGCTACAAGATCCGCACGCGCAACGGCTACCGTCCTCAGCCGTCTCGGTTTTCAAGCAACGGCAGTGAAAACTAGTTAGCAGCTAGCTGTCGGCCTAAAGAATAACCGAACAAGAGTAATCGCTGGCTTTCCTACCTCGGTGAGCACACCCCAGATGTTGTCGACAAGGCCGGCCCCCACGCACGGGAAGAACAAGTCGAACAAGACCAGGGCTGGAAGGCGGCCTTGGCGCATGAAGTTCTCGATGGTCGTGACATGCCCCAGCGAGCAGCGGGAAGCGTCTCATCGTCGAGACAGAGGGCAACAAGCCTTATCCGAACCTCACTGCGAGCGCGGTGCGGCGATCTACCTTGCGCAATCTCACAAAGCGTCTAACTTTTGAATTGCGACAAATTCATTTTTCGGCCTCACTTGCAGTTTCCTTCATGACGCGATAAAACTGCTGCAGAACATAGAACGCTTCCTTACGCTCTCCCTGGTCGGAAATGACACCCTTCCGGTTGCGGTAGTCTTGAACGCCAGGTAATAACCGGCGAGGGGAGTGGAAATCCATAAGCACCCAGGGCGAAATTCCCGCCAGCGAGGGGATACGTTTCAGCATATTCAATTGGTGTTGGTAAAGATTGGCCTGATACTCCTCGGTCCAGCGATCATCGATGTCGCCACGGTGGCCGAAGGGCGCTCCTCCGCCAAACTCGCTAACGATGAGCGGCTTCTGATTGGGGAGAATCCACTGTATATGATCGCAATCCTCGGGACTTTCTTTGCCATACCACCCCAGATATTCATTCAAACCGACCACGTCTAGAGACTGAGCCAGCGGGTCCGTCAATGCGATTGTATTCGGCGCTGAGCGCTCAACGTGGTTCAACGCAGCAGTAATGAGGCGGGTAGCATCCAGCGTTCGTGCCTGCTCTATTAAAGATTTCAGGAACACGAACCGAGCTGGTTCGACGGGAGTCTCGTTCGCAATGGACCACAGGACCACCGCCGCACGGTTGTGGTCGCGCGCGATCACGTCGCGTAGTTGCTGTTGGGCATTCTGAAGAGTTGAAGGATTCTCCCACGCCGTTTCCCAGTAAACGGGGACCTCGGACCATACCAGCAGGCCCAGTCGGTCCGCCAACCGAATCATTGTCTCGTTGTGAGGATAGTGAGCGAGACGCACAAAGTTGCAGCCGAGTTCCTTTGCCCACTCCAGTAGTATCTGATCGTCTTCCTCCGAGAATGCTCTCCCTCCGCGAAACGGGGCCTCCTCGTGCAAGGAGACGCCGCGGAGCAGGAGGGGCTTGCCATTCAAGAGTATCTTCGAGCCTCGAGTTTCGACGCTGCGAAAGCCGATTTGATCGCTTATCGAATCGCCGGCCGTCGACAGCACCACCTGATAGAGCTTGGGATCCTCCGGCGCCCAGAGCTTGAGCTCCGCAGGGAAACGGAAATGCCCGTAGCCTGTAGCGTCGGTAGTGATCCGCTGTTTGATTCCGGCCTCCGAAATCTGGAGCGTGACCTGCTGAGGTGCCGAAGCACCGTTCAGCTTGACCCAGCCCTCGATTTCGTTCAGCGAGCTCCTTGCCAATTGGACCCAATCGTCCTGGATGAAAGTCTCGGGCAGCTCGATTAGGGAAACGTTGCGGGTCAGGCCGCCGTAGTTCCAGAAATCGGTCATCGGTCCTGGAACATTCTCCGTTTTGCGCTGATTGTTGACCTCCACCACCAGAAAATTGTCGCCCTCGCGAATCTGATCGGTGACCTCGAAATTGAATGGCGTGAACCCGCCCTCGTGATCCCCAAGTTTCTGGGCATTCAGATAAATTGACGCTCTGTAGTTCGCGGCTCCGAAGTAGACGAACACGCGCGAATGCTCGCGCTTGCGATAGGAAAACGATTTCTTATACCAAACGGAACCTTCATAGAAGAACAGCTCGGCTCGCTGCGAATTCCAGTCGCCCGGAACATTCAATGTCCCGGAAGTATCGAAGTCGTATTCAACGAGGTCGCGAGGAGTTTTGGGCTTCGCATTTTCGTAGAAGCGCATGCCTGTTCCTATTTCGTAAGGATCCACGATGGCGCGCCAGGTTCCATCGAGACTGATGCAAGTTCGGCCCGGAATGTTTGTGATGAGGGGCGATGGCGCTGCGACGGCTGTAATCGAACCAGCGAACACGCAAATAGCGATCAGCAGACATTTCCTTGGTGCGCTCATGGGAATTCTCGCATTCACCTCATTCTCAGTAGAATAACGATTATCTTACATCCTGCTGGGCGTTCTTCGTTACCTGCGAAGTTGCCCACAGGCAAGCATTCCGGCAGAATGCCTTCAGCATGCACTCGATCCAAACTCGGTCGGCTTCGCTTCCGATCTCTTCGGCCGCATCCGTTGTCCTCCACGGCGGTTTTGTCGTCACGGGTATCGTAACGACTCTGATTGGTCCGATCTTGCCGATACTCATTGGCCGCTGGTCTTTGAGCGACCAGCGCGCCGGTTTATTTTTCACGGCGCAGTTCTGCGGGTCGATGGTGGGCGTCGCTTCGCTCGGCTGGCTGATCAAAGGAGGATACCGACACACGTTTGTGTGCGGCTTTGGCCTGATCGCGGCGGGAGTGGCGGGATTAAACCTGGGTAGCAATGTTGCGAGCCTGGCTGCAACCGCGGTGTTCGGCTGTGGATTAGGGCAGGCTCTTTCGGCCACCAACTTGTGGGTGGCGGAAGTTGCAACAGCCCGTCGAGTGGCCGCACTCAGCATTCTGAACCTGATGTGGGGAATCGGCGCGATTGCGTGCTCTCCACTGGTGATGCTGGCTCAACAGCGTCAGGCGATGCCATGGCTTCTCTATGCCATCGCGGCATGCTCGGCGCTTGCGGCTGCGATTTTAGGTGGGATGAACGTCGAACCCGGCAGCACGAACGAAGGCGAGGAGTGGTCAAGGCCGGCACGCCGAGAGAACATCAGCATGCGAAGTACGTTGAGCCTGGCTGCGTTGTTTTTTCTATATGTCGGATCCGAGAACTCGGTTGCAGGCTGGGTTGCCTCACTGACGAAACGAATGAATCCCGATACAGGCGACTCGTGGGCGCTGGCGCCCATGTTTTTTTGGGGAGGACTGCTCGCGGGGCGCGCTCTCGTACCGCTGGTTCCACCGCGGCGGAGCGAACGCACGCTGCTGGCGAGCGGCTTGATGCTGGCTGGCGCTGGCATCTGCTTTCTGCTGCAAGCAAGCACATTCGCTATCGTCGCGATTTGCGTGACCGCAGCGGGACTGGGGCTCGCTGCCGTTTATCCAATCCTGGTTGCGTGGCTGGTGAAGGCGTTTGGCAAAAGGTCGAGGCGAATCGGGGCGATCATGTTCGCGCTTGCGGGAATGGGGGGCGCCACGATGCCTTGGTTCGTGGGACTGGTGTCGACCGGAACGGGGAGCCTGCGCGCTGGTTTGTTGGTGCCCCTGGCGGGATGCGTGGCGATGTTTGCCTTGATCGCGACGATGCTCGAGCCGGGTTTTCGGGGAACAATCGAGTTGGATGAGTAGCCCTTGTCACGGCTTGCTCCCCACGAGTTCAATACACTACCTCCAAGCTAAAGTGGTCAGTGAATTTGCCTTCACTGCAACCGAAGCCGCCATATTCGCGAGCCGCAGTTCGATCGTCCTTGCAGGTCCGGCGTTGGTCACGACCAGCACCTGCTGGCCGTCTGGATTCTCAAGCGCAACGTGTTGCAGGTCAGCGGCCGCGCTCTGGGAGTCAAAGCGGCGAGCCCCGCGACGGATGACGCGGGAGTAGTGAGCGAAAGCCCAGTATTGTCCGCTGCGGGTGATCTCCTTGGTCTGCGAATCGATCGTTACCACGCCACCGCAGGGAAACGGTCCGATGTTCGGTCGGCCATGCTCATCGAGAGCGAGGTTCCATGAGGTGATGGAGCGGCACCAGTTGTTCAGCACGTCGGTGAAGGTCCCGCCCCACTTGCACCAATCCGTCAGATAACCAGGATCTGTGTAGTCCGGACCCCCTTCGGTCCAATGCATCTCCGCTTCCGGATAGGCGTCGTGAACCTTACTCATCATGTCGGGAGTGCCATAATAGCCATGCCAGGCAACCGCATTGGAGTATTTGCGAAGCTTCGTGTCCTGCAGTGTGCACACGGCGCGTCCCCACAAATTGTAGTTATGGTCCAGCATCCAAATCTTGACCGGCATCCCGCTCCTCTCCAAGAGCGGACCCAGATGGTCGCGCACGAATTCAATCTCGTACTCCTGCGGCCAGATGCAAGCAGGCATTCTGCCGTCCTGATCGGTGTCCACCTCGTTCTGCGCGGTCAGCGCTTGCACGGTCACGCCTTCGGTTGCATACCCCTGTAGAAATTTCAGGTAGTATTGCGCGTAGACCGGCAGGTAATGCCTGCGCATTGCGCCACCCAGCATCGTGCCGTTGAACTTCATCCAACCGGGCGGGCTCCAGGGAGTGGAAAAAAGGAACAGGTCAGTGTTTACCTTTCGCGCCTGGCGCAGCACTGGAAGAATATATTCGCGGTCGCGCTCGATGGAAAATCTCGTCAGATCCGGATCGGGCTCACCCTCATCGAAGCTGTAAAGCTTCGTCGAGTAGTCGCTTGACCCGACGCAGATACGGCCAACGCTCAGCCCCATCTCTGCGGGATGGAACAACTCGTGGAAGAGTCTCTCTCGCTCCGGGGGCGAGAGTCGATTGAACGTGTAGCAGGTAGCATCGGTAAAGGCGCCCCCAAATCCAAGTATCTTCTGGAACTTCATGCTGGGGTTCAACCGGAGCTGATCCGTTGAGGGCGTCCCCGTTGCTGGACGCCAAGTGGCTCGAGGAGCGGCGGCAAAACGTTCGTCGCCAGATGTTACCCACATGGAAATCTCCCGGCTGCTATTCGACATCTCGTTGCCCGGCGCGGTCACGGTCATTGCTGAGTCTGGCCGGACCACGTCAGGAACGACCGCTGCCACCAACCCGATAGCGGAAATTCCGAGAAAGCTCCTTCGCGACGTTTGGTTTGTCATAAGCATCTCCTAAAACTATGTCATACAGCATAAGTTGCACAAACAAGGCAACTAACATGACACCTATACAACGTTACTAACATCAATTCTTTGCGAGTGTCGGCTTGATTTGTTCGGCAGAAACGATCCCTTCGCCTTCTTTCACAAAGTAATGATGATCGGCTGCCAAGTTAGTCAGCGTTTCAATCTTCCCTGTCGGCCATACAATTTCGACTTTGTCGACACGTTCCCATCCCCCGAGGCCGAAGTGAAGCCGGAGATCGTTCTGGGAAAGATAGCTGCCCCCGCTCAGCACCTCGCTCGCCTGCACGAGATCCCCAGCGGTCATCCTTACGCGCGCGTTTAAGGCCATCCGGTTGCTTTTCGTACCTGCCAGTTCAAAGCTGATCCAGTGATTGGAGGGACCACCGTTTGGCCGGAGAATCGTAGGAGCGCCTTTCAAGTTTTCTATGACAATGTCAATCTGGCCATCGTTAAACAGATCGCCGGTTGCCACTCCGCGGCTGACTCGCAGGGTCTGAAGAGCTGGGCCGACAAGCTTGCTTATGTCGTTGAACTTGCCATTCCGCTGATTCAAGAACAGCAGTGCCGGCTCCTGATATCTGGCTCCAGCCTCGCCACTGTCCACCTGCGGATAGACATGGCCGTTCACCATGAAGAGGTCGACCCAGCCGTCGTTGTCAAAGTCGAAGAATGCGTCGCCCCAGCCGACATAGTGAGTGGTGCTCGGAGCGATTCCGCAGGCGTAGGAAACATCAGCAAAATTCATCTTTCCAAGGTTCTGGTATAGTGCCGCATATTCATCGCTGAAGTGGGTCACTGCGATCGAAGGGTGTCCGGTGTGCTTGTAATCGCCGAGAGCGACACCCATGTTGGCCTGCTCATTCCCGTCTTGACTGACAGCGACTCCAGAGGAAAAACCGATTTCGGTAAAGTGCCCACTTCCGTCGTTCTTGTAGAGATAGTTCCTTCCGGCGTCATTGGCCAAGAAAAGGTCGGGATGGCCATCGCCGTCAAAGTCAGACCAAACGGCCGTCAAACCAAAAGAATGGGGAGAGTCAGAAATTCCGGTCTTCTTGGACACATCCGTGAATGTGCCGTCACCGTCATTGCGGTAAAGATTTGAGGAGGAGCCCTTCAACCCCCGAGGGCCGCATTGGACAGCGATTCCACGAAACTTGCATGTCGGACTGGAACCGAACGCCGGAAGATCGTTCAGATTAAAATTCACATAGTGCGACACAAACAGGTCCGCCCAGCCATCGCCATCGTAGTCGCCGAAGGCTGCTCCCGTGGCCCATCCCGAGTCACTGCTCAGGCCTGCTTGCCTCGTGACATCCGTGAATGTTCCATCTCCGTTGTTGCGGTAGAGGACCACACCTCCGAAGCAAGTCACCAGCAAGTCTGGCCAGCCATCGTTGTTGTAGTCTCCGACGACAGCACCCATTGCCCAACAGGGATAACCGACACCTGCTTTATCCGTGACGTCAGTGAAAGTCCCATCGTGATTATTGTGATAGAGTGCGCTTCGCGACTTCTTCCCGGCAAGCGCCATCTCCACACTCTGGGCGTTAGTGAAGTAGATGTCGGGCCATCCGTCGCGATCATAATCAATGAGAGCAACGCCTCCGCTCATCGACTCCACTATATATTTCTGCTCTGGACTCGACAGATGATCGAACCTGATGCCCGTCAAATCGGTGATGTCGACCAGTTGAGGCAACGGAGCAGCTGCGGGAGCGGCCGCATTTGATTTGCTCTCGGATTCATCACCCTTAGGTTGAGGGCTTTGCGGAAACAAGGAGGACGATGAGAGACAAAACAATAGGGTCGCCGCTGCCACCCAGACGGCAGTGTGCGCATCTAAATCCGTAGGTTCCGATGGCCGTGGCAAAATGAGGCTTCGCTCTCCTCAGTGCCCTCGATGAATGGTTTGGACGGCATATAACGCACTCCGCGCGAGAACGAACAGGGTGCCGCCATCTGTACCACCGAACAATAATTGCGAGGGTCGCTCTGGAATTTCTATGGTATCGATCAGTTCGCCCGACGGGCTGTACACGAAGACCTGTCCGGCAGCGATATATACATTGCCCTTGTCGTCCACCGTCACACTTTCTCCGCCCCGTTCGACGAAGAGCCTCAAGTTCGAGATCGCCCCATCGATACCGACGCTGCCAACGTATGTCTTCTCTCCCGATTCATCGGAAACATAATAGGGCTGAGCCGCAACCGCGGGCGCAAGGCCAAAAGCTCGCAGCGTGTCATTCAACTTGGACCCGTAGTAGAGTTCCCCAGTCACGAAGTCTTCTCCCGCAGGAAGGAAAGTTGTTCCGTCCGGAGAGACGAACTGATAGTTCCTCTTTGTCGCCATGTCTTCGAGAAAATCGTTCTCGTTCCTCCAGTAGTCCACCGGCAGAACGGGTGTCAGTCCTGGACGTGACATCGCGGGCACCGCTTCGAGCAGCGTCAAGTCGTCACCCTCCACGTCGGGCCTGAAGCTATACACAATTCCCTTTCCCGCATACGAGATCACTATCAGATCGCCTGCCTTATCAAAGAACAGCTGAACCGGGTCCAGCGGATTGTCACGAACCTTCGACAGTTGGCGCGACGCGGCAGACCAGCGGTAGATGGTTTGCCGTTGGGCGTCTACGAAGTAAACGTCTCCGGAGGGGTTGACGGCGCCGCCAGAAATATTGAAGAAACCGCTCGCGACTTTCTCCACCCTCGCGCCTGCAGCGAGAACTGGGGAAGGTTCTTTCGGGCGGACCAGGGCGGCACGACCGGACAGCGTCAACCAGGCGAATTCGCGCTGTCGTATCTCGATGTTGTGGGTTTGGTCGTAGACTGTGTTGTCGAAGGACACTTTGCTGTCGCTGTAGCAATGGACGTTGCGAAATCGTATGTTGCTGGAGTTTGTAACGGTGATCGCATGGGGGAAGGGCTGATCGCTGCTTACGACGCGGTACATGTGCAGGTTCGCTAAGGTGATGTTGCTCGAATCCCGGATGTCGAGCGGCAAAGCGAATCCACCCTCGCCCCGTTCTTCTTCCGTCTGGAGCGCGTAGATCTGCCAGTTCGACGCATGGTCGAGAATTACTTCGTTGCGGACGTGGTGCTCGCTCGACAGTTGGTAAATTCGTCCTTCGGTTGAAGTGTTCGAGATGTACAAGCCCGCTTGCGCGAACGTGCTGGGTGTCCAGATGTCGACAAAAGTGCCGCCGCCCGTGATCCACAAGCTTGGATACTGCCCATCCCAGCGACGCTTCGGATTCGAGTCGGCGCTGTGGGTATCGTTATAGATCTCTTTCCAGATCTTGGTACTTTCCTCCGCGGTGGCATTCGGATCGATCGTGCCATGACCTCCCAGAAAACGAACGTCATTCATCATCGAATCCTTGCCAGCCATCCACTTCGCGGCCACCGCTCGCGGATTAATGCCGTTGGTGTAGAGGCCGATGCCGGTCACGATATTCGTCCCGTCTTTGGGAGTTTCGAGCAGCGGCTTGGGACTTCCCACGCCTTGAAAGGCTGGGGTTGAATCAGTAAGCATTATTCGCGTGACGCTCGGATGCAGGCCTATGAGAACTGTATCGGGCCTTAGCGCTATGGTGTCCGTCACACGATACTGGCCGGAAGGCAAGTAGATGGTACGGTGCTGGGCAATGGCTTTCTGGAACGCGGCGGTATCGTCGGTCGTCCCGTCACCCCGGGCACCAAGCAAGCGGATATTGACCCATGTGTCGATCGGCGGTAGATCCAACATGTCGGAATTGACTGGCCGTGGCAATTCCCTCAGTGGAGCTGACTCATAGACATCCTGAATCGCGGGAACCGCACCCATCTCCTCATATTTAAGGCCATGAGAAAAAGTCTTCACTTCGTATATTTCAGCCGCAGCAGCGGTGCGTTTTCCGCTCTCGCGGTAAAGCGCAAGAACAGGAACGTTTCGGCAGATGAGGTTTTCCATGTTGATTTCGGTGCGGGCACTGTTCTCATTACTGATGATTACGGCGGGTCCGGAAACGCTTTCCATGCGTCCATCTTTTATCCAGAGTTCGTCGGAGTATTGAGGATCGATGGAAATCGCCGTAGGGACATTCTTGAATTGCGGTCGGATCAGGGTCAGCCCGGCTTCGTGCTCCCGGATCGCCGCTTCGCGCTGTCCCTCAAACGTTGCGTCGATCACCGTAAACTGCCAGCCCGGGGAGGGCTTCCGGGTCCATATGCCGTACTTGCCCCCATGGAAGTGGACATCTTGAACGACGTTACCGCCGTCGTGAACGCCCGCCAGTCCCGAGCCGATGTGAAAATCCATGTGCGCCAGAAAGCAATGTTGGGCATAGTGGGCGCGGACGCCGACAGCGCCCGGATTTCCTTCTTGAATCTCAAAGTCGATGTTGCTCATTGCGGAATAGAACGTACCCGGGTTCGCATCCGGTGGAGGCGCATTTGTGCCCGGGCGGCCGCCCGCGAAGAAAAACATATAAGAAGGCCCTTGCTGAAAGCCCGGCGTATTCGGGGCGAGTACAAAAGTGGGCCGCGTGGTCCCAAACCCGATCAGCCGGATTCCGGGCCAGACATAGATCGTCCTGGTCAGCCGGTAGCGGCCAGCTGGAACGAACAGAATACCCTGGTTGGTCTTCTCCTGAACCGTATTGACGGCTTGCTGTAAGACTGCGGAATCATCCGCGACTCCGTCACCCTTCACTGCAAAATTATCCGGCGTCAGATAAGTTGCTTTTGGATCGTTTAGGCGGGTCGAGTAGTATGAGGATGCGAACAGCGGAACAACCGTCAATAACATAGCAGCAGTGAGAATTTTCTTCATCTTCTTGATCCAATGCAGCGCCTGACTATCTCTTGGGATGACTATCTTCGTCCTCCGGAGTTTGCTCGGGATGCAGGTCGTGATAAACCTGCCGAAGTTTCTCCTTCATCAGCTTGTACTTTTGGTATTCCTCTAATTCGCGTTTAGCGTCCGCGGTGCGCCCAGTCTGTCGGTATACTGTGCTCAGGCGGAAGTGAGCCAGAGCACTAGTGGGATCCAGCTGGAGGGCGCGCAGCAGCAGGGGCTCGGCTTTTTGAGGTTGATCCATAGTCATAAAAACCTTCGCCAGGCCGATGCTTGCTTCGGGATCGCCGGGCTGCAGCTGTATCGCCCGGGTGTAACGCTCGTTAGCTTCCTTCAAATCGTCCCGTTGAAGAGCGATGTCGCCCAGCCTGCATTCAGACTGTTCATCGAACGGATTGGCCTCCAAGGCTGCGTTGTATTCTTTTTCGGCTTCTTGCCGGCCCTCTGCAGTCCCCAAAGTGCGGAGCATCTCGGCAAGTTCAAAATGAAGTCCCGGAAGCTGAGGATCGATCTTAAGCGCGGCGCGGTAGTTCTCTATCGCTTCCGCGGTGTTCCCACGCTTCGCCAATTCGTGCGCCATCGCTTGATGCATTCGCGCAGAATTCGGGTCCAACACCGACAAGCTGAGCAAGGACTCGTCAGCAAGATCAGAATAGATTCGGTAAGAGGAGTAGAGGATAGCCCCATCCGTGGGCTCCAGTTTTCGAAGAACCGCCACTGTTGCCGCCGCTTTGTCCAGATCACCCGCGCCGGAATAAATTTCGATCAGTTCCATGCCAGTCTCAATCCGAACCTTCTCTTCCGGCAGGTTTGGAAACGCTTTCTCCAAATCGCGCCGGGCCGCGTCGATGTCGCCCGTCCGCTTTTCGCCGATGCCGAGAAGGGCCTGAGTCTTCCACAGAGTGGGCCGCATTTTGAGCGCGGCACGCAGCTGTGGAATCGCATCCGCATATGCCCCCTGGAAGAACAGCACCGCGCCGAGATTGCCGTGGGCGTCCACGTTGTTCGGATCGATGGCGAGAATGGCTCGGAATTCGGGCACCGCCAGATCGGACCTATTCTCATGCAAATATTCCGCAGCCTTACGGCTGTGTCCCTCGATCTCCTGTTGACGGCCAGGTTGGGATTGAGAGAAACACGATAGCGACCCAAGAAAGAGAACCCCCCAAGACAAGACAAGGACTCCTATTGTTCTCATGTCAAGATTGTACGGTGGACGAGTCGTGACTTAGAGTCTCGATTATCCTCAGAGAAAAGGACGGCAGCTGCGCCGCCGTCCTTTGGCCCATTAGCCTGCCTCGATCAGAACGAAACGCGAGCGCTGAGCTGACCGGTGCGAGCGCCTACCGTGACACCATTGCCCAGGGTCGCGTTGTTGATCTCCCCGAAATTACTCCCTCCGAAGGATTGGCCCGGAATGTTGAGGCTGGGATGGTTAAAGATGTTAACCCAGTCTGATCGCAGTTCCAATTTAACGTATTCGGTGATGCTAAAGTCCTTAGCGAAGGACATGTTAAAGACAGTCAAGCGTGGCCCCCTCAGCGAGTTCCTGCCCTCATTGCCGAACGCGAACGGGACGCCCGAACCCGGTGTCCAAGCGTTGGCAAAGGCTGCGGTGTTAAACCATTCGCTGGGACCCGGATTGCCAACGTGCGTGGATGCGATAACGTTAGGAAACCAATTGCAGCCGTTATTTACGGCGCCGCCGGTGGAGGTGCCGCCGACATTCATGGCGCAACCGGTATAACTCGCGTTGGAGTTCGTTTGGTTGACTACGGTGAATGGATTTCCGCTCTGGGTGAGCATGGTTCCGGAAATCCTGAAGCCCCCGACCGCTTCATTCAATATCGTGTTGCCGTTGAGATAGGGTTTTCCCTTACCGAACGGTAACTCGTAAGAAACATACCCCTTGTACGCGTTCGGAATGTCGAAGTTCGAATTCCCGTAATTAATTTTGGCGTTGTTCCCAATTTGCCAATACTGCGTCCCTCCGCGGCTTCCCCAACCGCCCGAATCCTGGTCATCCAGGAAGTGGGACCAGACATAATTGAAGCTGTAGAGCAAGCCATTGGAATAGCGCTTGGTGATCGAGGCTTGCAGGGCATTGAAGTTCGAAATGCCGTCGTAGTTATATCCCTGAAGCGATCCCCACGCTTGGAATGGACGGTCAGTTTGCACTAGTGCGCTCGCTGCCCCAATATCGGCCAAACCGGTTGCACTCGTGATTTGGTTAACGTCCGTCCCGAATTGCAGATTTGAGCCGTGGCTCCCCACATAGGCGATCGACGCCATGTAGTCGCGTCGGAACTCGTGCTGCACGCTCAACTGCCAATTATTGATACGCCCGGGCGAAACATAGTACGGCACATAAGTCTGGTTTGACGGGGATTTGACATTGAGGTACTGGGAAGCGACTTTCGTTCCTCCGACGTAACTCAGAAAGGGATTAGCCGCAGAAGCGGGGGCGGAGAGAGACAGGAGTGGAAGCCCGGTTCCCCCGCTCTTGTCCGAGAAACTACCGCTAAATTGGTCAGGAGCTCCAAGTCCTAATCCATTGCCGTAGTCATCATCGCTAAAGTTATACGAGTACATTCCAAACCCGCCTCTAACAACTGTGTCGTTCCTGATGGACCAGGCAAAACCGATGCGGGGCAGAAAGATGTCGTAAATCGGCTTCTGCAACGAGGTTCGGTTGTTCTGGGGAGCAAACCACATCGAGCCTAACGAGCCGTTGGCTGCGCCGCAAGGATTGCCGTTCACATCGACGGTACAGGCCAGTGTGAGATTCGGATCGAACCCGCCCAGGGAGTTGTATTTCTCAGTGATTCCAGTGGTCGCTACGTAGCGCAAGCCGAGGTTTATCGTAAAGTTCGGGCGGAATTTAAAGTCATCTTGAACGAACAACTGCGGACTCTTCAGTCGCCCATATTGTATCGCCGTGTTGTTCGCGCTCCAGTTTTGCACGTCGCCCAACAGGAAATCAGCGAGACCGGCTCCCGTCGTCCCTGCGGAGGCGGTCTGTAACGCCGTATAGTTCCCGGTGAAGGTGAAATTGCCCGCTTGAACATTTCCCCACGGCGTTACATTGGGCTGACCCATTAATACCTCAACGCCGAAATGTAGGATGTGTTTGCCATGGATCAGCGTCACGGTGTCCGATGGATCGTAGAGGTTCTCAATGTAAATGGCGTTTGTACCAGGTGCAACGCCACCCGAGCAACAGAGGCCGGCGCCGCCGATGTTTATCGAGGGGAAAACGTTCGCCTTAGCGTATTGCAAGCCCAGCTCCGTTTGGTTGTTATACCCAACGGAATCGGGAATGAACCAGTTGCCTTGCTTGGTATAAGCCATGCGGAGTTCGTTCACCAAGGTCGGGGTGATAGTCGACGTGATGGTAGCCTGTACGGCGTACCCGTCGACGTCCCCGGAAAAGCAGTTGAGCGGGCATTTGAACGGCCCGTACTTCATGGGCTCCAGGGTGTTCTTCTGGCCGATCGAAAAGGTCAAGCGGTTCTTCTGCGAAATATCGTAGTCAATGCGCCCAAAATATCTGAGAGTCGGCTCCGGAACAGGCAGAATGGTACTGAAGTTGTTGTTGAGGGCTCCCGGGGCGCCCGTGTTAGGCAGAGGGAACAATTTCGTCAGAATATTCCCCGCCACGGGATCGAGGCGGGCAACCGGAATCACGTTTAGGCCAGCAAGCGCTCCCGTGTTCTCCGCTGCAAATGAGGTTCGAGTACAAACCGGTGCTGCCGGCGGTGCTGGTGTTGTACAAACGGTCGTAGCGGGGTCGTAGAGCGTCGGGAGACCAGTCGCGGTGAAATCGAGGTTCGGTCCGAGCGGCCCCATACCTCTCTCGGCCAAGGTCGGAGTGCTGCCTAGCGTGGGAGGCGCCGCACCGTTGAGATAGATCTTGTCGCGAACGAAGAAGAAGAACAACTTGTTCTTGATGATCGGGCCGCCGATGGAGCCGCCCCACTGGTCGTACCGCAAAAGCGCTGGTTTTGCAGGAACTCCATTTACTTCGAAGTAGGGGGCTGCGTTGAGATAATTGTTTTGGAAGTATTCGTAGGCGGACCCATGAAAACGGTTGGTTCCGCTCTTAGTAATCTGGTTGAAGACGGCGCCGCCAATGCCATATTCCGCCGAGAATGTAGAGGTATTGATTTGGACTTCCTGCACGGCCTCAAACAACGTGTTGTCCACGTTGTTGCTCACGGGTAATTGGACCACGCCGCCATCCTGGAGGAAGTTGGCGTAATTCGGCAGGTTTCCATTGAGGGACACGGCGTCGCCAGCATTGTAAGAGCCGCTGCCCTCCGAGGAAGGCTGCGTGGGAGAGCTGGAAGCTCCGGGGAGGAGTATGTTGAAGTTGGCCCAATCGTTGCCGGTAATGCCGAAGCCGACCTGGGGCAGCTGGGATACAGTTTTCGCTTCGAGGACTGTCCCGAGGTGGGAGGTTTCGGTCTCCAGAAGCGGAACGCCACTTGCTTCAACGGTTATCGTTTCCGTTACCGCCCCGACAACAAGGCTGGCGTCCTCGGTGATCACGTCCACTTGCAGCGTGATGGGACCGCGCACCAGTCTCTTGAAGCCCTTGGCCGTGAAGCTAATGGTATAGTTTCCGGCGCGCGTCGAGACTGTATCGTAGATACCGTCCCCGTTGGTGAGGAAAGTCTGCGTCTCTCCCGTGTCAATATTGACGAGCGTGACGGTCGCACCCGCAACAACGGCTCCCGCCGCAGTCACCGTGCCACGAATCTCACCGGTATTCCTGCTCTGTGCAAGTGAGGGGACCACAATGCAGATCAAGAAAGAGAACGTAAGCGCCCAGCGGATGAAACGCGTCATGGAGTTCCTCCCAAGCGAGAATCGATCCCATCTTCGGGGATGGGTTCTTCGAGTTAATACAGATCGGAATGCGTAGCCGCCCCCAGGGGTCGGCGTTCCTCAAACAGGTCGACCTCCACCCGTTGCATTTGCTCCAACGACAACTTCGTTCGACGAGAAATATCGTTCTTCCTTCCACTAGGTTTCCAGCTAGTGTTTTTACGTTACCGCTGGTCGTGGAAGATTAAGCTCCACTCCCATTGTCTTTGTCAAGAAAAAAATAACGTTATTCTTGGAGACAATCGGCGCACAGGTGATATTCCGAAGATAAGAGCAATAATAACGATATTCTTATAGGGTATATAGAATACGAAAATATGATATTGTGTAGGACGAAGAGCAAGAATATCGATATTCTCAGTGGAAGACTGACGGATCCGATGTTCTGGCTTGGTCGCGGCTCGCTCTTCATATACAATCCGGGATTCGGAAGCGGAAAAACGCGCCATCCAGGCTAAGGGGTCTAGCGAGGATATCGACCGAATGGAACCTCTCAAAAAGAAATCAGTTCGGGGCCCCAAGTCGGCCGTGACGCTGAGGTCGGTGGCGGAACTCGTCGGGCTTACCGCCAGCACGGTTTCCGCCGTGCTAAACAGTTCTTCCGCTTCGCGGTCCGTCCCGGAACATACAAAAAAGCGAATTTTGACGGCGGCTCGTGCCCTCAACTATCGACCGAATTTCTTCGCGCGTTCCCTGAGGGTCAAGCGCACCTACACGATCGGGGTGATTCTAGAAGAAATCGGCGATGCCTACGGTTCTCTCGTGATGAGCGGCATGGAACGTTATCTCCGGCAGCAGGATTTCTTCTTTCTTACCGTGGCTCACCGCCACGACAAGAAACTGCTCGCAACCTATTCCGCCATGCTTCGGGAACGAGGAGTCGAAGGTTTTATCACAGTGGACACTTTCTTGACCGAAGAACCTGCTCTACCAACGGTGGCCGTTGCCGGGCATCACAGGATCAAACGCGTGACCAATATTGTTCTGGATCACCGCCGTGGCGTCGCGCTGGCGCTGAAGCATTTGGTCGATTTGGGTCACGAGAAGATCGCGTTTATGAGAGGCTCGACGGTAAGCGTTGATTCTGACGACCGCTGGAGCGCGATCTGCGATGTCACCGCAAGATTGGGCGTTCGCATGCGGCCAGAGTTGATTGTGCAACTCGACGGGGATGATCCCACACCGAATCTCGGCTACCCGTTTGCCAAGCGATTGCTCGCGCGCAAGCAGCCTTTTACCGCACTGTTTGCCTATAATGATATCTCCGCGATTGGTTCTATCCGTGCTTTCCAGGAAGCCGGGCTGCGTGTGCCGGATGATTTATCGGTGGTGGGCTTCGATGACATTCAGATCGCTGCCTACATCGATCCGCCACTCACGACGGTAAGACAACCCCTGCAAAAGATGGGTGAGATCGCGGCGCGTACGCTGCTCGACCGAATCGAGGGACGCGTGAAGCACGTTCCGGAAATTACGGTCGAACCCGAATTAGTTGTGCGCAGATCCACCGCGCGTCCGCGCCGGTGACCTGACGCAGGGATTTACACCTCTCTCACCGCAGCAGGAGCCATGGTCAGCTCGGGGGCCAGAATCTGAATGATCGCTAACGCTAACAGGTAGGCGGAGCCAGCCATTGCGAACGGAATGGAGTAGTTGCCGGTCGATTCCAGAAGATACGAAACATCCTTGGCGATGGGCCCGCTCTCATTGCGGGAACCACTCGGCGACGGCTTTAAGACTAGCTATAGCTAGCCCGGCGACTTCCAAAGGGAAGTCAGTGCAGGGAAGGAACGGACGACAGTAGGATGGCGACTGTCGGTGGCGACGGCAGCTGAGACCGGCCGAGCAAATGGAGCTTCCGAAGCCCGGTAGCTAGCCTGGTTGCAAGTCTCGTGCTCAATAGAGTGGTGACGTTGGGGACTGGCAGTATCGGACCGCGGCGATCCAGATTAAGAGAGTACCCGGGTTTGCGCGACTCGGGCCGTCGACCTCGACAACGAGGACGAGATCGATGGCAAGAAAGCGCAAGCAAGACAGTCAGGGCAAGGCAGCGGTGTTGCCAGTGATGCGAGCGGACGGGGCGGGGATCGATATCGGAGCGACGGAGATCTTCGTGGCCGTTCCCCCGGATCGAGCCACGGAGGCGAGATCAGCGGGGGGAAGGTTCTGTGGGCAGGCACGCGCAAGGCGAACTGCCGTGCCGCCGTGCCGCCACTGCCCTGCGCATGGCGGCTCCGTGGCGGCACCACAGCAAATCCGTCCTCGCGACTTCTACCGCCGCATGCGAGCCAAGTTGGGTGCTCCTAAAGCCACCACCGCCGCCGCTCCCAAATTGGCCCGCATCATTTTTCCCTTGGTCACTCCTCACCAAGAATTCGACGCCCGTCACTTCGCCCCGGATCAGATCCGTTTTCACAAACGCCAGGAAGCTAAATTCCGTGCCCAAGCTCGAGCCCTCGGATTTCCAACTTATTCCCTTGGAACAGACCGCATGAGTGAGTTCCTTAAGAGCGGGAAACACGCCCGCTTCGCTAAAGCCAGGGCGCAACGTGCCCCGAAAAAACTCGTCAACGAACCGCAGAATCCGTGTGCCATCGACGCGAGACTCCAGGCAGCCATCGCCAGCGCATAACCCAGTCGAGTTACCAGTCGATCATTCGGCCAACCGCCAAACTGGCTGCGCTACAGTCTTCAAGGTCGATGCGGTGAGGCGACCGTTCTATACAGTACATTTATCGTTGCGGTTAATACGACATTTTCGATCCAACTAGATCACGGAGGTCAATACTGACCTCTTCATCACCATTTACACTACACTCGTTGGCTCGTACGCCTTGGTCAAAGGCCAATGGCGCCATTTCGGGAGAAGCGACGCTTTGAGTAAGCCACGCCTCGCCATAGTCGGCATCGGCCAGTATTATCGTAAGCTCGAAAGTGCCATCAACGAGTATTTCACACCAGTCTTGAAGGCCGACATTGCTGAGGTACAGGCAGCGGGCGGTGCTCTAAAACCTATGGTGCTCAGTTCCCGTCCTGACGCGATCCTGCTTCTGACACCGAACCAGGTTCATGCCAAGCAGATATTGGACCTGGCAGACCTCCGAATTCCTACGCTTGTAGAAAAACCACTCGTGACAACCGAGAAAGACCTTGATCTTGTCTTGGAGAGCCTAAGGGTTAACCCCTTGCTGTACTGTTCCGATTTCTACCTGGATGTGCGAGCTGCTCCACTGTTGGCATGGCTGGGTCGGCCTTATTCGGCATGCTTGAAAAAATGGATTGTGGTTGAAGCGGACGGGAACGATCTTTGGGGTAAGGGACAATTCGGAGTTGGAGCGATCAAGCGGGTAGAAGCCGTGCTGCTTGAAGGCGAAGGGCCAGAGCGAAGCTTTGACGGTAGGGAATGGTTATGGGACCCAATACACGGAGGCGTGCTTTGGGATCTCGCGTACCACTACGTTGTTCTGTGGCACGGTCTGTTCGACGGAGCGCTCTCGTTAGTTTCCCACGATGCCGTCCGGGTACGAAATGCTCTTGCTCGGCCTGGTGCTGAGACTTATGCAACGTTGGAGCTTCGCTCTTCTACAGGAATTCCGTTTTTCGTGCGTGTCGGGAAATACCAGGAACATGAGAATCAGCGATCGTTCCGAATCGTGGGCAGGAACGGGCAAGCTTGCATGATGTTTCGAGACCCAGACGTCTTCCGGATCGAAGCTCAAGCGGGAGAGTCCGTTGCTATTCTGACCGGTGGTTTCTATAGCCACGGTGTCGAGGCATTCCGCGAGTATGTCGAATCGGAACCGTCTCGGCCTCACGGCCTTGAGCACGCGATAGTAGCAACGCGCCTGATCGCTTCCGTCAAGCAAATGCAACAAGCAACTTACAATAATTCATCTTCGGAATGACAATTTGGACTTCAAGCACTCTGAGCTCCCGAATTCGCGGTCGAATCAACCTTACCCTGCGTCGGATTGATCGGACGTAACTCGCTGCCTGCGGCTGTGGTCCCGGAGCTCTGGGCTCGTATGCTCTCGAGGTATGGACAAGCAGCCATTGCATTCTGCGTTCCTTCGTCCAGGGCGGATTACGAAATCGAAAGCTTCCGCAACCAGTACATCAAGGCCACCAACGTGCGCCCGCAATAATCGCTTACTGCCAAGTCTGTGCGGTCGCACGAATCGTGGACCGTGCGGGCTGCGTCGATCCGCAACTGTTATTTCTGCCAGTTAGGAGGGCTCCGGCTGTTCTGGGAAGCAATCCGTTGGTACCGATGCATCGTTCGTGAGTAAGCAACCTATCTAGACTAGTCCGGATACTTCACCGAGCAACCGTAGGGACGAGTCGTCGGATTGCTGACTGCCTTGCCGGATGTGGCTTCTTCCAGTGCAAGAGAGACGTAGTTCTTGGCGGTGGCTACGTCGGCCACATCGGTCGTGGGGTGGTCATCGATCGCTCCGTTGTAGATCAAAATTCCCTGAGCATTGATGATGAACATGTGGGGCGAGGTCTTGGCATCGTACAGATGACCGAGCGCGCCGGTCGGGTCGAGCAGAACAGCGGTCGGAACGCCATTGACCTGTTTCAAATATGCGTTCTCATCCGGGCCGGTCGCGTATCCCTGCTTTCCCGGGGCGGAGGAAAGCACGGTTAGCCAAATCACTCCCCGGCTGGTCCACTCCCGTTGCAATTGCTGCATGTTTCCGCCGTTGTAATGTTTCTGGGTGTAGGGACAGCCGCGGTTTGTCCATTCGAGAACCACGAACTTGCCTTGATAGTCGGACAGTTTGTGAACCTGTCCATTACTGTCGGTGGCCGTGAAATCGGGCGCGTGATCACCGACGCGCGTCGCCCACGCAGACGGCAATCCCATCACCAGCGCAATGCCTGCCAGAACCAACGCCGCAAGTGGCTTCCTCATATGTGACCTCCTGATCTCCGCGCTTCGTATTTTGTATTTTCTACAATTGCATCTCTGAATACAACTCGCGAAACGCACTCCCAAAACACAGGGCACGCCTAACGTGCCGCGACAGGCGCAGCGATGTCAAATGCTCGACCCGGCCCCAGAACGAGCAAGCCCTTCAGACTGGTAATCGGTTTAACCAGCAAGTCAGACTTCTTGAGGCTCAGGCGGAATCCATCTGCGGTCACCGCAAAACCCTGGGGCGCCGAGTTTTCGATCTGGCCGGGTTCAGCGGGAAAGAATGTCGCCGCGTGGACTTTCGACTCGGTCCGAACGGACAGAATGAAGTGGTCTTTATTGTTATTGTTGTTGTCGGCGCCGGTTCTTGCCGAGAGCTTCCAGGCCTTCGGCGCAGGCCCGGGAATCTGTGTTCTGGTTTGCTCAAAAAGCTGATGCCACTGGTTTAATTGCCGGGCGGACGACGGTGAGGATAACGTGAGATGCGCTCTACCGGGAATGCACACCTCCCGGCACACGATATATTTGACATCCGCTGCGATCACCGGCGTGGAATTTGCCGCCGAACTGGCGGAGCGCTCGATGGGCGTCATCAGCAACGGCGTCATCAGCAGGACCTGATTTTCATAGCCGTAGTCAATCACGGATCCGGTGCCGAGTCGAATCGGTTGCGGCCAAAGCATGAGGCCGGGGGTGAAACCCGGCGACAGTGCCCATTGAACCTTTGGCGGCTCACCGGCATCCCCTGGATTCTGCCAATAAATGTGCCAACCCTCATCGAGGTGAAACAATAATCCTACCCAGAATGGCTCTCGGGCCTCGGCCGCAGCACTCTCGGAAATCAATTCGATCTTGACATGAAACTCGTTCACCTGAGCACTGAGGTGATTGGTTGAGAAGAGCAGCAAGACGCCCAACACCGCGAGTTTCATCCGGGGCGAAACAGGCATATGGAATTTGACGACCTTGGCGTCGGCCGGGTTGCACGATCGTAGTGTCGAAGTGTGCGCCGCATTCAACTCATTCGCAAAGAACGCGAATGAGTGGGGCACTCGCTTCTCTTAAATCAACTTCATGTGCTTGGGCGCAGCGGTGATGCGCACGCGCTCGACTCGGCGATCGGTTGAGTCTAAGACCTCGAACTTCAGGCCTTCGTCTTCGATGACTTCGCCTTTTTGGGGAATGCGTCCGGCGAGTTCGCTGACCAAACCGGCTATGGTGGAGGATTCATGGCCTTCGGGGCGCATGCCGAAAAGTTCATCGAGGCGATCGACATCCATGTTGCCGGGGACGATGTAGGAGTGATCGTTTTCCTGCACGACCTGCGCTTTCTCTTGCTCATCGCCGATTTCGCCTACGATTTCTTCTACCAGGTCTTCGATGGTTACGAGGCCGGCTACGCCTCCGTATTCATCCACTACGATCGCCATGCGAGTGTTGCTGCGCTGCATCTCGCGCAGTAGATCACTTACTAACTTGCTCTCGGGGACAAAGTAAACGTCTTTACGCATGAGGCTCGCAACGGTGCGCGTGTGCGCTTCGGAGTCGGGGACCTGCAGCACGTCCTGGGTGTGGAGAATGCCTTTGATGTTGTGTATCGAAGTTTCGTACACCGGAATGCGCGAGAAATGCTTGCCCCTGAGCAACTCGACCACCTGCTCGACGGTGTAATCCGCGGGGACCGCGACCATTTCCGGGCGCGGCTTCATCGCTTCGCGCACCGTCTTGCCGCTGAACTCGACCACCGACTGGATCAGGTCGCGATCGCCTTCCTGGATGATGCCTTCTTCCTGTCCGGCTTCAATCAAGGCATCTACGGCTTCGGAGGAAGTTTCGGGTTGCGCTTCGGCGTGCCCGCGGGTGAGCGCGGCCACGGACTGGCAGAATCCGAGCACCAGCGTGACCGGCAGAACGAGATAGATCAGCAGCCGCAAGAACAACGCCCAGTCGGCCAGCCAGCGCCCTCGGGTTCGCGAAAAAAAGACGAAGGGCAGCAGGCGGTTAAAACAAATGACGATCAGGACCAGGCTGAGGGTGGCTTCGAGGACTTCGTGGATGCTCCAGGCGCGGTCGCGAAACACGGTGAAGCCGACGATCATGGCGATGGCCGCGGTGGTCAGTTGCGTCAGAATGGCCATGGAGAGCGCGGCGCGTTGGCGCGTGACTTTGAGGCGCGGCTCTACGATCTGCTCGAAGGCGTCGATGTTATCCTGGAAATCGCGCGAGAGGAATTTGCCGATCTCCTGGTACAGACGGTCAACGTAAGAGACCAGCGTAAGCAGGCCGAAGAGGAGCACGAGAGCAATGCCGGCGCCGATCATGGTTGTTGTTGTTTCATCTTTGGCCGGCCAGCAATCGGACTGGGCGGGGCTTCGCCCCGCAGGACAGGCGGCGGCCGTCCCTACGTGGCGTGGTTCTCTCAATCAAGCCCAACGGCAAGTGGAGTTTCGCGCGCAACTGCTTTTCGCGCCTGGCCATCTGTCCATTGTCGCACTCGTGATCGTAGCCGCGCAGGTGCAGGATGCCGTGCAGGGCGAGAATCTTGACTTCTTCGGCGGGAGAGTGTCCGAGGGCTCGCGCATTTTTGGTCGCCACCTCCGCTGAAATGGCGATCTCGCCGGCAAATTGTTTTCCTGCACCGGGCTCGGCAGGGAACGAAAGCACGTCGGTAGGTTTGTCTTTTGCGCGGAATCGCCGGTTCAGAGACTTCATTTCGGCGCTTGAGGTCAGCAGGACATTGACCAGGCCCTTCAATCCAGTGACGCGGCGGGCGCGCCCGACGAAACGGTCCAGCGCCAACTGGGTTAGGTCGGGGACGCGCTTTTGAAAGATGACCAAGTTGCCACCTTGATTGGCATCCTGAGCGAAGCGAAGGACCAGCTTTTTTGCCAGCGCAAGAGACTGCGGGTCCTTCGCTTCGCTCAGGATGACAACCCAATAACTATGCCGCGAATTGTTAGACACGACACAAGAACGTCCCTGCCACAGACTTCTGCTTAATTGCGCAGGCGCGGTTGTTCGGGCGGTGCCGCAGGCGCTACCGGTTTCGGTTCGAGCAATGACAATTGCTGCTCCGCCAGCCGCGCCTTGTGTTCGTCGTAGGCGCGAATGATCCGCTGCACCAGGTGATGACGCACCACGTCGCTTTCATCGAAGTGCACGAACGCCAGGCCGTTTACCCCTTGCAGAATGTCGACCGCTTCGATCAGACCGCTGCGGCGCGCGGTGGGCAAGTCGATTTGGGTGACGTCACCGGTGATCACTGCCTTGGAATTGAATCCCAGGCGGGTGACGAACATCTTCATCTGCTCTGAGGTGGTGTTCTGCGCTTCGTCGAGGATGACGAACGAATCGTTCAGCGTGCGTCCGCGCATGAAGGCGATGGGGGCGATCTCGATGATATTTTTTTCGAGATAGCGTTCGACGCGCTCGGGCTCGAGCATGTCAAACAGCGCGTCGTACAAGGGACGCAGATAGGGATCAATCTTTTCCTGCAGCGTGCCGGGGAGAAAGCCAAGGCGCTCGCCGGCCTCGACGGCGGGGCGCGCAAGAATGATGCGGTTTACTTGCTTGTTCAGCAGGGCCGAGATGGCCATGGCCACGGCCAGGTAGGTCTTGCCGGTACCGGCGGGGCCGACGCCAAAAACCATATCGTGCTGCTCGATGGCTTCGAGGTAGCGGCGCTGATTGGGGCTTTTGGGCTGCACCGTCCGCCGGCCAAACGACCGCTGGCGTCCGGCCTCGGCCAGGCCACGGAGAGTTGCGTTGGCGTCGTTGACCACCACTCGCAACATGCTGCCCAGGTCTCCGTTGACGAACTGGTGGCCGGACTTTCGCAGGTGCTCGTAGTCAGTGAATAACTGTTCGGCGCGGGCAACGTCGCGCGGCGCGCCTTCCAGTTCAATGCGGTCCGAGCGCAGGTCAATATTGATGTTCAGACCGTCTTCGAGCACATGGAGATTTTCATCGCGGGTGCCGAACAGGGTCTCGATGTCAGGGGTGAGAGCAATACTTTTTTTCATTCAGGATGTAGCGCCGCCTCCAGCAGCCGGACTTGGGCTCACTATTTGATTCTTGTTACCGGGATGTGGTTCGACGCCGGATGCGGGCGAACACGTGCCGGCGTTTTTTGCACGCAAGTAGCTGGGTATGGCAGTGGAGCAGACCGGATTGTGCACCCCGACGACGGGGCGGTCACCAACCATTTGAGATCAGCGTAGCGCGGGCGGGCGGGGGAGTCAATGGGGAGCACTTTCTATCGCGGCCATCGCCTGTCGGGGGATCTAGTCTTCGGACCTCTCGTTGACGCAATCCAGGTGCTTACAATGTAATTATCGAGGTGTTTCCGGCATGAAGTGGCGGGGATCCTGGGATCGCTGTGAGGCGCTTGGGCGTCGCTACCTCGAGCTTGCCTAAACGCCCTCGGCCTTCTGGTTGGGGGCAGATGCCCACACCGCACGGTTTTTTGCCCACCCCCGCAACTCGGCAATTTCCTCAGCGCGTGTGATCGAAAGCGACACGGTGGACGAGAGCGCGGTGAGCAGATCTTCGGTGCTCAGTTCCTGCTTGCGGGCAAAGGCTGCGTAGAGAGCAGTTTGCACGGCCGATTCGATTTCCGCTCCGGAGAAGCCTTGGGCCGCGGCGGCGACTCGATCCAGATCGAAGTCGGCGGGTTTGCGTTTGCGCTTGGTCAGCTGGATGCCGAATATCTGTTTGCGCTCGGCTGCGCTGGGGAGATCGACGAAGAACAGTTCATCGAAGCGTCCCTTGCGGATCAGTTCCGGCGGCAGCACGGTTACGTTGTTGCAGGTGGCGGCTACGAAGACGGCGGGTTTGCGATCCTGCATCCAAGAAAGAAACGACGCCAGCAGACGCGACGAAACACCGGCATCAGCGGAGGCGGAATCGGCGCCGCTTCCGGCGAAGACTTTTTCCAGTTCGTCGATCCATAACACGCAGGGAGCCAGGCCCTCGGCTACCCGGAATACTTTCTGGATCCGCTTTTCGGTTTCGCCGATGAATTTGTCGTAGACGGCGGCGGTATCGAATTTCACCAGCGGCAGTTTCCATTCTCCCGCGACGGCGCGGGCGCAGAGACTCTTGCCGCATCCCTGCACACCTAGAATGATTACACCTTTCGGCGGGTCGAGGCCAAACTTGAGGGCGCCGTCGTCCCATGCGCCTCGACGCTGTTCGAGCCAGCGCTTCATATTCTCCAGGCCACCAACGCTTGACATGTTATCGGTCGCGTCCACGAACTCCAGCATTTCGGAGCGTTGCAGCAAAGCCTTCTTGGCGTCGAGCACATCGGTGACGCATTCGGGCGAAAGCGCTTGCCGTCCGACCACAGTTTGCGATATGGCCCGTTCGGCGGCTTCTTCCGTCAGTCCGCGCAGATTCGCGGCCATCGCGTCGACACCGTTCGAATCGAGCCGGAGTTTCAGGGTATGGCTACCGGCCACGCGCGTATAGGTTTCGCGGATGAGCTCGCGCAGCCGGTCGCGGTCGGGCAGCGGCAGATCCAGAAATTCCACCAGGCTCACCAGCTCGGGAGGCATCTCGATGGCAGGGGCGGTGAGCACCAGGGTCCTTCTGTTTGCGGAAAATTTCTGGCCGACGTCGCGTAGGCGGCGCACCACGACCGGGTTGTCCATATGGCGATGGAAATCCTTGAGTACGAAGACGGCCTCGATGGTCATGGTCTCCAGGTTCGAGAGCGCTTGCACTGGGTCGGCGGTGTTGTACATTGCTGTATTGGAGCCGGATGCGGGGGAGACGCCTTCATTACCCATGATCGCCCTTGGCTGCGGGACGGCGGCGCCGCTGCCGGATCGGACGAGCCCGTCGGCGATGGTCCATTCGAAGAGCGCGAGACTCAGATCCGAACAGGCTGTGCGCACCACCGAAAGCGCGCGGACTTCCTCGACCGTTTCCATCACCACGATGGGAGTGGAGGAGTTGATGAGAATCTTCAGCCGGTCGAGTGGGCTTTGGGGAGGTCTATTGGGTGGACCCTGGGACGCGTTCATATCTATATTGACCGGGCGCGGCTTGCTCCCGTAGAATACAACTTCGGTTCCCACCCGATATCTTCCTAGGGCAATCTAGGACAAACAAAGGTAATCAAGCCGCATGGCAAATCATTTTTCGGCGATGAAACGCGCCCGACAGACCGAGAAGCGCACCGTCCGCAACCGGGCCAACGCTTCGCAACTGCGCACCGCACTGCGGAACTTGCGCGAGAGCCTAGAAAAGGGCGACAAAGCCGCCGCCAGCCAGACCTACCGGGAAACCGTGTCGGCGCTCGACAAGGCGATCCAGAAGGGCGTTTTGCAAGAAAATACGGCGTCGCGTTACAAATCGCGGCTTTCGGCGCGGCTCGTTGCCCTGAAGTAGGCGCGCGGACTGCCAGCCCCTAAAGGGGCTGTGATTTTGGACGGATTTGCGGTATCGCTGAATCGATACCCTGATACGAATCCCAAATGAGAATCCCAAGTTTTCGGCTGCCGGTCTGATGCGAATCCCGCGAGTTTTTCGACCGCTGGCGAAGTAGGTACCGGGAAGGTTAACTGCCGGGGTGCAAACGGGTTACAGATTGTTCTTGACCGTCCCCGGCGGTTTGTTATACTTAGCTGTCCTCAGGACATTAAAGCAGTTTCTGCCGGTCCCGACGAACCTCCGCTCGCGTTGCAGCAACTCCTTAAGAATTAAGCAACTTTCGGGTTGGGCGGGGCATCTATCTGGGTAATTCTGGCAAATCCCGTTGAACCTGGCCCGAATTGCAGTTCGGCTAACCATAATCGACGATCACCCAGTGGGCGGGACGATGGGATCGTAGCCTAAATTATCCCAGTTGAAGGAGAACGACCTAAAATGCGCTCTGATCGTGTATTTGACGCTCTACATACCTTGCGGAACCGGTATATGCTTTGCCAGCTAGCCTCGAAGGCAACGCGCAGGTTTCATAAGCCGAACACCCGCATCCAGGAAACCATGAATCAGGTATTTGACAAAATCGCCGATGCGGAACGTCATGACATCCTGAGCGAACCCGAGAACTTTGCCGAAGCACAACGGCGAGCTGCTTAGGCAGCTCCGCCGTGTGCCCGCACGGCGGCAAAGCAATCCAATCCCCCGAGAGATAGAAATAAAAGAGAATCCCTCCCGAAGAAAAATGAAAATCCACGCAGGTAAATATGACCATTGCTGAACTCAAAGAAAAAAACATTACCGAGCTGACCAAGATCGCCCGATCGTTGGAATTGCCCGGCGCCAGCGGACTCCGCAAACAGGATCTCATCTTCAAGATCCTGCAGGCGCAAAGTGAAAAAGAAGGACATATCTTCGCCGAAGGTGTGCTGGAGATCCTTCCTGACGGCTACGGCTTCCTGCGCTCCCCCGACTACAACTACCTGCCGGGGCCGGACGACATTTATGTGTCGCCGTCGCAGATCCGCAAGTTCGACTTGAAAACCGGCGACACCATCAGCGGCCAGGTGCGCCCGCCCCATGAGGGCGAAAAGTATTTCGCGCTGGTTAAGATCGAAGCGGTCAATTTCGAGTCGCCCGACGAGGCCCGCAACAAGATCCTGTTTGACAATCTGACGCCGCTGTATCCGCAGGAGCGGTTGAAGCTCGAAACCACGCGCGAGAATATCAGCGCGCGCGTCATGGACCTGCTCACCCCGCTCGGCAAGGGACAGCGCGGCCTGATCGTTTCGCCGCCGCGCGCCGGCAAAACCATGCTGCTGCAGAACGTGGCGAACTCGATTACTACCAACCACCCCGAGGTCGTGCTGATGGTGCTGCTGATCGATGAGCGCCCGGAAGAAGTCACCGACATGCAGCGCTCGGTCAAGGGCGAGGTCATTTCCTCGACGTTCGACGAGCCCGCTGCCCGGCACGTGCAAGTTGCGGAAATGGTGATCGAAAAGGCCAAAAGATTGGTCGAGCACAAACGCGACGTGGTCATCCTGCTGGATTCGATCACGCGCCTGGCGCGCGCTTACAACACCATCGTTCCGCCCTCGGGCAAGGTGCTGTCGGGCGGCGTCGACTCGAATGCGTTGCAGCGTCCGAAGCGCTTTTTTGGATCGGCTCGAAACATCGAAGAAGGCGGCTCGCTCACCATCATCGCCACCGCGCTCATCGACACCGGGTCTCGCATGGACGACGTGATCTTCGAAGAATTCAAGGGTACGGGCAATTCGGAAATCATTCTGGATCGCAAGCTGGTGGATAAGCGGACCTTCCCGGCGATTGATATCCAGCGCTCCGGCACGCGCAAGGAAGAGCTGCTGATTCCGAAAGAAGATTTGCAGCGCGTCTGGGTACTGCGCAAAGTGCTCAATCCGCTGTCGCCAGTCGAAGCCATGGAGTTGCTGATCGAGCGTCTTGCGAAGGCCCAGTCGAATAGCGAATTCCTGGCCAAGATGAGCCAGTTGTAGTTCCCGATCAGAAGACAGGCACTAACTAACGCCATCCAGTCGAGCTGGATGGCGTTTCTTTTTGTCGTTTGCGCCGCACCGTCGCATCTTTCGCGGGAGCGGCGGCAGGGCGCGCCGGTTGGCGCTGGACGCAACCCGCCGTCGGTATCCACGTTCCAAATCGCAGCGGTGAACCGCAGCCCCGCCCGAATCTGTGTTTGTAGATCATTTGATATTACATTATTACATGGTATTATTGAAGTTAGACTAGGGTAATGTCATGGCGAATACAGCGACCCAAACCGCACTAAAAGTAGCAGACGAAGTTTGGATAGCAACTGCCCTACTGCATCGCGAAAATCCCAGAGCGTCCGACTTCGCCGTCGAGGAGATTGTCCAACGCGCGGAGCGGGAAGGGCTGCACAAACCCCTTCGGCGCGGTGTCTACGTTCATGTCATTCAACACTGCGTGGCGAACCGGCCTCCGAATCCGGGTCGTTATCGGATGCTGTTCGAAACTGGACCGAGCCGCCGCCGGCTCTTCCGCAAGGGTGATTCCTACCATCCGGGCCGCGAGGGCGCGAAGATCACGCCCGAGCGTGAAGACCTCCCGTATGGCTACAGCGGCCTGCTTGGCTGGTACCGCGACTGGTCTGAGGCTGCGGCGGGCAATGCTTCCAGGCGGGACCCGCTGCTTTCGTTGCGAGGTTCAGGCAAGCACCTTTGGGCCGACGAGCACGCGGACGATTATGTACGCCGCCTGCGCGAGGGCTGGGAATGAGTCGCGTTTTTTGGGACACCAACTTGTTCATTTATCTGTTCGAGGACTACGGAGTGCTCTCAAAGGCCGTGGCGCAGCTTCGTTCCCAGATGCTCCACCGAGGCGATCAACTGCTGACTTCCACTCTCACACTGGGCGAGATACTGGTAAAACCAACGGAGCGGAACGACTCTGAACTTTGCGGAAAGTATGAACACGCAATTGCAATTGCGGCGACAATGATCGCCTTCGATGTGAAAGCGGCCAGAGTGTACGCGGCCCTGCGATCAGAACGATCATTGAAGGCTCCCGACGCCATTCAGTTGGCCTGCGCCGCCAGCGCGAGCGTCGATCTTTTCGTCACCAATGACGAACGGCTCCACGGCAAGCACGTTGAGGGCATCCAGTTCATCGTGCCCCTCGCAAGAGTGCCTATTTAATTAAGCAAAAACGCCATCCAGTTGTGCTGGGTGGCGTTTTTCGTTGTGCCTTCTCGTCGAAACAACCTCACATGCTCGCTTCCTCCGAACTGATTCGCATCCCGTAGAACGACCGGTACACGAAGAAGACCGAAACCGCAAAGAAGCAGAGCGCCAGAATGTGCGTCAGGCCGGTGCCTTGGTCTCGGGTCAGCGAGACGGCTAGTTCGACCGCCAGCAATCCGAACAGCGTAGTGAACTTGATGACCGGGTTCATGGCCACCGAAGACGTGTCCTTGAAGGGATCGCCAACGGTGTCGCCGACCACGGTGGCATCGTGCAGCGGCGTGCCCTTCTGCTTCAGTTTGGTTTCGACGATCTTCTTGGCATTGTCCCAGGCGGCCCCGGCGTTGGCCATGAAGATGGCCTGGTAGAGACCGAAGATCGCAATAGAGATCAGGTACCCGATAAAGAAGAACGGCTCGACGAAGGCAAACGTAAGGGTTCCGAAGAAGACGGCGAGAAAGATGTTGAACATGCCTTTCTGCGCGTACTTGGTACAGATCTCAACCACCTTTTTGCTATCGGAAACAGAGGCCTTTTCTGAGTTCTCCAGTTTGATATTGGCCTTGATGAACTCCACGGCGCGATAAGCGCCCGTAGTCACCGCCTGCATGGATGCTCCCGTGAACCAGTAGATCATCGCGCCGCCGGTGATCAGGCCCAGGAAGAATGGAGCGTGGAGCAAAGAGAGCTTCTCCACATTCGTGGTCAGTCCGTTGGTCAGCGCCATGATGATGGAGAAGATCATGGTGGTCGCTCCGACTACCGCGGTTCCGATCAGCACCGGCTTGGCGGTGGCCTTGAAAGTATTGCCCGCGCCATCGTTCTCTTCCAACAAGTCTTTAGCGCGTTCAAAATTCGCATCGATGTTGAAATCTTTTTTGAGTTCACCCTTAATGTTCGGCACCTGCTCGATCAGCGAAAGTTCATAGACGGATTGGGCGTTGTCGGTAACCGGGCCGTAGGAATCGACCGCGATGGTGACTGGGCCCATACCAAGAAAGCCGAAAGCGACCAAGCCGAAAGCGAATACCGGCGCGGCAATCATGGTGGCCGCCGCCGCCAGGCCCATCCCGCTGAAAAGATAAGCCAACGACATTAGGGCGACCATCGCCAGCCCCAGCCAATAAGCGGAAAAATTCCCCGCGACCAAGCCAGACAGGATTCCGAGGGATGCGCCACCTTCTTTTGATGAGGTCACGACTTCGTCCACGTGGCGCGATTCCACCGAGGTAAAGACCTTAACCAGTTCAGGAATCAGCGCTCCCGCCAGCGTTCCGCAGGAGATGATCGAAGCGAGCTTCCACCACTGCGTGGTGTCGTTATTGCTGCCCAGGCTGGGGATGATGAGATAGGAAATGAAGTAGGTGGCAATGATCGATACAATCGAAGTCAGCCAGACCAGCCAGGTCAGCGGCGTTTCAAAATTCATTTTGTCCGCATTGCCGAACCGGGCTTTCGCGATCGCTCCATTGACGAAATAGGCCAGGGCGCTGGACACCAGCATCATGATACGCATCACGAAAATCCACACCAGTAACTGAACCTGAATGGAGGGATCTTTGACGCCGAGCAGAATGAAGGTAATCAGCGCGACGCCAGTCACGCCGTAAGTCTCGAAGCCGTCGGCCGACGGTCCCACCGAGTCGCCGGCGTTGTCACCGGTGCAATCGGCAATCACGCCGGGGTTGCGGGCATCATCTTCTTTGATCTTGAAGACGATCTTCATCAAATCGGAACCGATATCGGCAATCTTGGTAAAGATGCCGCCGGCGATACGTAGCGCCGCCGCACCCAGCGATTCGCCGATGGCGAATCCAATGAAGCACGGGCCGGCATAGTCGCCGGGCACGAAGAGCAGGATAAAGAGCATGATCAGGAGTTCGACCGAGATGAGCATCATGCCGATCGACATTCCGGCTTCCAACGGGATCTGATAAATCGGGTAAGGTTTGCCAGGCAGAGAGGCGAAGGCTGTCCGCGAATTGGCAAAGGTGTTGACACGAATCCCGAACCATGCGACGCCGTAGCTGCCCGCGATTCCGACCAGACTAAACACCAGGATGATGACAACGCGGGGAATTTCGAAATGCCGCAACACGCCAAAATAGAGCACGATGACGACGGCAATAAATGCCCACAACAGCATCAGAAATTTTCCCTGCGTGATGAGGTAGGTCTTGCAGGTTTCGTAAATCAGCTCCGAGATTTCGCGCATGGAGCGGTGCACGGGCAAGTTGTTGAGGCGCATGAAGATGACCATGCCGAAGCCGAGGCCGAAGACGCAGAAGAGGAGCCCGATCATGAGCAGTCGATGGCCGTCCACACCGAGGAACGAAACCGTAGAAAGGTCGGGCAGCTTCAAGGCCGCCTCGCCACTTGCCTCGTCAGTTTGCGCGGCAGGTTGCGCCAGCGCGCAGCCGGCAGTCAGAAGCAGCAGGGTTGCAAGCGTCGCGAAAGCATTCGCAAAGCGCCTCTTCGCAAGGCGTCCTTTCGCGAACCAGTGTCCCACGGACGCAAGAGTGGCGTTCCAAGTGCGCATCACAATCCTCCAAAGTATTCAGGGGTCACGACGTGTGATTCTCCGAACACGCTTCCACCGCCAGGCATAACAATAAAAGAGGAGTGCCGATTTGGCCGCGTCGGAAAACTTGTGCGTCGGCACATAGCCCCAGGAACAGACTACACACTCCGGCACAAAGCACTCGTTTATAGCATCTCGCCGGAAGTCGGGTCAATGGCGGCCGTCACATGTCGTCACATGTCGGGGACGACGATGAGGACGAAGATGACCACAACGGCGGCGGACGCCGACGATCCGGACCACCTGAATCGGGCGTCTTCCGTATAATTGAGCGTCTGCTATGCCAGCCTCCCTCGACTCCATTGTCGCGGCCACGCGCCACCGTCTATCCCAGCGCATATCTGGAGACCGGCGAAACTCGGCCTTGCGCGCGCTAGAATCCGAGGCGGCGGGGCACACTCCGCGTGGGTTTCGGGAGCAACTGCGCCGGGCTGCGCAGGACGGAATCGCCGTTGCCATTATTGCTGAACTGAAAAAAGCTTCCCCATCGAAAGGTTTGATTCGCGCCGATTTCAGCCCGGCCGGACTCGCGCGCGACCTCGAGCAAGCCGGCGCCACGGCGCTCTCGGTGTTAACCGACGAACATTTTTTTCAAGGCTCGCTGGACTATCTGCGCGAGGCCTCGTCCAACAGTTCTCTTCCCTGCCTGCGCAAAGATTTCATCGTCGATGAATTTCAGGTCGTCGAAGCCAGAGCAAACCGCGCCGACGCTATCCTGTTGATTGTCGCCGCGCTCGCTCAGAAAGAACTGGTGGCGCTGGCCGCGGCGGCGCGTTCTCACCGTCTGGACGTTTTGTGCGAAGCTCATGACGAGGAGGAATTGCGGCGCGCGCTCGATGCCGGCTGCGACCTGATAGGAATCAACAGCCGTAATCTGCGGACCTTCGGAGTCGATCTAGAAGCCGCATTCCGACTCGCGGAAAAGGTGCCGTCGACGTGCGTCCGCGTGGCCGAGAGTGGAATTCAATCCGGCGCAGACATAGCTCGTCTGCGATCGGCGGGCTACGAAGCATTTCTGATCGGCGAATCCCTGATGAGAGCGGAAAGCCCGGGCAAAGCGCTCGTAAGGTTGATCGAAGAGGCGAGAATAGTGGTCGGTGGATGTAGATAGTGGCAAGTCGATTTTACTGACAACTGAGAGCTGAGAGCTGACAGCTGCCTTTATGACTTGGATCAAGATCTGCGGAATGACGAACCTCGACGACGCGCTCGCCGCCACCGATGCGGGCGCGAACGCGCTGGGCTTTATCTTCCATCCAAAAAGCCCGCGCTACGTCACTTTGGAAACGACGCTCTCGATTGTCGCCAAGCTACCGCGGAACATGGAAAAGGTCGGCGTTTTCGTCAACGAGAGCGTGGACCACGTGCGTAACACCGCGAACCAGCTAGGTCTTACCGCCGTGCAATTGCATGGCGAAGAGAGTACGGAATTCAGCCGTGCTCTCTTCCATGAGTTCGGCAACGGATCCCCGCGCCCTAAGATTTTCCGCGCCTGGCCGGCGAAGATTTTCGATGCGCCCGCTGAAAAATCTGTGGGGTGGGATCCGGTTACTGCGGGACTGGTTGAGCCCGACGAGGCTTACAAGGGGAAGCGCGTACACAAAATCCACGTCGCCAAGAACGGCGACCTCTTCCTGGAAACCCACGGCTTCAGGCCCGGCGTGATCTCGGGTGTCCTACTCGATTCCTCGTCCGCACAAGAGCGCGGCGGGACCGGACAGCCTTTCGACTGGGAACGCGTCCAGCCTTGGGCCGGAATCATCAACAGCATCAGCAAGCTGATCGTGGCTGGCGGCCTGCGTCCCGGCAATGTGCAGGAGGCGATCCATCTGCTCCATCCCTGGGGCGTGGATGTTTCCTCTGGCGTCGAACGGGAACCGGGCAAAAAAGATTCCCGAAAAATCCGAGCGTTTGTCCAAGCCGTGCGGGCCATGGAAGAGGCAAATTGATGATGGCGACCGCAAGCAGTTCAGTGGAGCGACGGGTGCCTCGCCCGTCCACCCCGGCAATCAGGGCGATCACTCGGAAAAACTCGACGAGCGACGCCGTTCCTGGCCGTTTCGGCGTTTACGGCGGCCGCTACGTTCCGGAAACGCTGATGGCCGCGCTCGATGAACTGGAACGCGAATACGAAAAAGCGAAGTGCGATCAGAAGTTCCAGCAGCGCCTCGACCTTCTGCTGAAGACATACGCGGGACGTCCTACGCCGCTGTTCTTCGCCCGCCGCCTGACCGCAAAACTTGGCGGTGCAAGAATCTATCTCAAGCGCGAGGACCTGCTCCACACCGGCGCACACAAAATCAACAACTGTCTTGGCCAGGGCTTGCTCGTCGAACGCATGGGCAAGCACCGCGTCATCGCTGAAACTGGCGCTGGCCAGCACGGCGTTGCCACCGCTACTGTCTGCGCTTTGCTCGGCTTCGAGTGCGTGGTTTACATGGGCACCGAAGACATGCGCCGCCAGGAACTCAACGTCTTTCGCATGCGTCTGCTGGGAGCTGAAGTGCGCGGCGTCGATTCCGGTTCGCGCACGCTCAAAGACGCCATCAATGAAGCGATGCGCGACTGGGTCACCAACGTGCACACCACCCACTACCTGCTTGGTAGCGTGCTGGGAGCGCATCCCTATCCGACCATGGTGCGCGACTTCCATCGCGTCATCGGGCGCGAAGCTCGCGCGCAGATCCGCAAGGCCGAAGGCAAACATCCCACGGCCATCATCGCGTGCGTCGGCGGAGGATCGAACTCCATCGGCATCTTCTACGACTTCCTCAAAGACAAGAAAGTCGAACTTATCGGAGTCGAGGCGGGCGGGCGCGGCTCAGCGCTCGGGGACCACGCGGCGCGTTTCGGCGGCGGCTCACCGGGCGTTCTGCAGGGAACCTATTCTTACGTGCTGCAGGATGCGTCCGGGCAGATCGCGCTTACGCATTCGGTGTCCGCCGGGCTGGACTATCCGTCGATCGGGCCCGAGCACGCAATGCTGAAAGATACGGGACGCGCGCAATATGTTCCGGCCTCGGACGCCGAGGCGCTGGAAGCAGCCATGCTGCTCGCTCGAACTGAGGGCATTATCCCGGCGCTGGAATCCGCGCACGCTGTCGCCGAGGTCATCAAGCGCGCTCCGAAAATGAAGAAGTCGGAAGTCGTGGTTGTTAACATCTCGGGGCGCGGGGATAAGGATATCGGCATCATGCGAGAGAATTTGAAGCTGGAGTGATTCCCAGCCCACATCGAACATGCCCTTCCACTTCGAGAACAAGCCCTCTTTGATCGCCTACGTGACCTGCGGCGATCCCGATCTCGCGACCACGCGCGAGGTCATCCTCGCAGCCATCGATGCGGGTGCGAGCGTAATTGAGCTGGGCGTGCCGTTCAGCGATCCTCTTGCCGATGGGCCTGTCATCCAGCGCGCCAGTGAGCGGGCGCTCAAGCACGGCACGTCACTGCAGAACGTGCTCACGCTCGCCGCTGAAATTCGCGAACTCTCGCAATCCGTCGGGCTGGTGATTTTTTCCTATTTCAATCCCATCTTGCGCATTGGCCTTGGAAAGTTCTGCCAAGTGGCGCGGCTGGCGGGGATTGACGGAACGCTGATCACCGATCTGCCGGTTGAAGAATCCGCGGAGTATGTGCGCGAGGCACGCAAGAATGATCTGGCAACCATTTTTCTGGCCGCGCCCACCTCGACCGACCAGCGCCTGAAGTTGATTGCGCAGGTTTCGACCGGATTTATTTATGCGATCTCGCGCACCGGCGTGACCGGCGCCCGTCAGCAAATGACCGGAGACGCCAAGACTCTCGTCAAGCGTATCCGCCGTTTCACCAAACTTCCCATCGCCGTCGGCTTCGGAATCTCAACTCCGGCACAATTCGCGGCGGTCGGCAAATTCGCTGAGGGCGCGGTCGTTGGTAGTGCCATCGTCCATGCCAACGAACAAAATCCCGGACGAGAGGCCGCGACTGTGGCAGAATTTGTAAGATCGCTCGTAGCGAGCGGCTCGTAGCTCGCAGCTCACTGTGGACATTTCCGATTGGCGCAGGAAAATCGACGAACTGGACCGCAAACTGGCGGCGCTGCTCAACGAGCGCGCGGCCGCTGCCGTCGAAATTGGACGATTGAAACGCAATACCAGCCTGCCCGTTTACGAACCCGAGCGCGAGCGCGAGGTGATCGCCAATGTGCAGCGCAGCAATACCGGTCCCTTAGCCGAGCGCGATCTGGGGCAGATCTACGAACGAATTATGGACGTGATGCGCAGCATCCAGAAACACGAAATTGTTCCCGATGACGGCCCGGCCGGCCACGACACCGAAATTGATTCGCGATACGAGGACTAGAACCTTCAGCCGCGCCGCCGTGCAGTTAACAGCGTGCTCCGGTAGAGCAAAACGAGCGCACTCATGATTGTCGCAATGCAAGATTCGGCCAGTGAAGATCAGATCCAGCGGGTGATCGACCAACTGGTTCATTTCGGCTTTGAAGTCCACCGCTCGACCGGTGCGCGGCAGACCGTTCTCGGTGGCGTCGGGGTGCCCCATGATTTCGACACCCGTGAAGTCGAAATGATGGCGGGAGTGCAGGAAGTTCACCGCATTACGTCACCCTACAAGCTGGCTGGGCGCAACTTCCGTCCTGAAGGGACCGTGGTCAAGTTCGCCAATGGGATTGAAATTGGCGGCAAAAAGATTGTCGTCATGGCCGGTCCCTGTTCGGTTGAGTCGCATGAGCAGCTGTTTACGGTTGCCGACTTGATCACCAAAGCGGGAGCGCGTGTTCTTCGCGGCGGCGCCTTCAAACCTCGCTCCTCTCCTTATTCGTTTCAAGGATTGGGCCTTGACGGTCTGAAATTGCTGCGTGAGGCGGGCGATCGTTTCAAACTGCTGGTGATCAGCGAAGTTATGGAGATTTCGCAGATCGAGCTGATGTCGCAATATGTGGACATTTTCCAGGTGGGCGCACGCAACATGCAGAACTTCAATTTGTTGCGCGAACTGGGCAAGGTTCGAAAGCCGGTGCTGCTCAAACGCGGCATCGCGGCCACGATCGAAGAGCTTCTATGCTCGGCCGAATACCTGCTCGCCGGCGGCAACTACGAAATCATTTTGTGCGAGCGTGGCATTCGCACCTTCGAAACGTACACTCGCAACACGATGGATATATCCGCCATCCCGATCATTCATAAGCTTTCGCATCTGCCGATGACTGCCGATCCATCGCACGGCACTGGACGGCGTGACAAAGTGGCTCCGATGGCGCTTGCATCCGCCGCCGCTGGGGCCGATGCCATGCTCATCGAGGTTCATCACCAGCCGGACAAAGCACTTTCCGATGGTGCGCAGTCACTTTACCCGGAGCAGTTTGCCAAGTTGATGGACCAGCTCCGCATGATTGCACCTGCGGTGGGACGCGAGATCGCGTAAACTGCTTGCCAATGTAGCGGCGGCTTGCCCGCCGATCTTAGATCTGAGGCCTATGCAACAACTCACTCCATCGCTTGTATTGTTGTTGCTGTCCTTCGGCATGGCGCAGGACAAGATCGCAAAGCCGATAGCAGATGTCGCGTTGACGGACCTGGCATTTATCTCCGGCCACAACCGCGGCGAGTATGAGGGAGGCATCGTCGACGAGCACTGGAGCGAACCGGCTGGCGACAGCATGATGGGTATGTACCGGTACATAAAGAACGGAAAAGTCCAGGTCTATGAGCTTATAGTGATAGAGCAGACCGTTAAGGGTCTGGTGTTGCATCTGTGGCATTTCAATCCCGGATTGGGGGCACGCGAGGAAAGAGAGGTTTTGATTTATCTGGTCCACTTTACGTCCGGAGAAGCAGTTTTCGAACGTCCGGATAAGAGTGCCCCGATCACCTATCGCGCGATCGGTAGCACGGTTCTTGAATCCGCGATTGAGCACACCGGAAAGAAGACCGAAGTATTTCAATACCAGCACTCTTCAGACTGAAGACTGACCATTCTTTAAACCAAGTAACAGGCCAAGTAAGACAGACCAGCTACGATTGACTGAAATGCCCTTCAAGCAAGTCACCATCCTCGGAACCGGACTGATCGGCGGCTCGCTCGGCCTCGCGCTGAAGAAACGTCTGCTTGCCGGACGAGTCGTAGGGTGCGATCGCTCTCCGGTTTTGGAGAAGGCTGAGCAATGCGGGGTCATTGATTCGGGAACGGCCAACCCAGCGGATGCGGTGCGCGGCAGCGATCTGGTGGTGCTGGCGACGCCGGTGATCCCCATCCTCGATCTGATCGGACGGCTCGGTCCAGCGCTGCCGCCGAAAACACTCGTCACCGATGTCGGCAGCACTAAGGCCGAGGTTGTCGCGCGGGCTGTGAAATCATTCGGACGAAATGCCGGGCACAGATTCCTGGCCGGACATCCCATGGCGGGTAAAGAGCACGCCGGTGTGGAGTTTGCGGATGCCGATCTTTTTGAAGGCGCCGCCTGGCTCTTCACGCCGCTTCCCGGGCAGAATGTTTACGCTGGATTGTGCGGAGAATTTATCCACTGCACGGAGAAGATGGGTGCCAAGATCGCAGTCGTCGATGCCGCCGATCATGATCGATTCTGCGCCTGGATCAGCCATCTGCCGCAAATGATTTCGACCGCACTGGCGGCGGCGCTGGTCGACGAATTCGGGCCCGACGCGCCGGTGCTCGACATCGGCGGACGGGCTCTGCGCGAGATGACGCGCATTTCCGGCAGTCCTTATTCGATGTGGCGCGATATCGCCATTACCAACAAGAAGAATCTGGCCGACGTGCTGCAGAAGCTGGGGCAACGCCTGGCACACATTCGCGAAAATCTGGACTCGCGAGAGCTGGCCACCCAATTCGAACGCGCACACGAGTTGCGCAAGAGCAAGCCATCCCCTCCGCCGAAGCCCTCGAGATCGCGGCGATAGGACACCCACCACAGAGGCACGGAGCCACGGAGAAGAACAAGAAATGAATTTCTCCGTGTCTCTTTCTCTGTGTCTCTGTAGCCCCTGTGGTGGATTTTGGTTTTGACCTCTCTCGACACCCTAATTTCCGATAGAATTCTCCTGCTATGCACAAAGTTGTCGCCAGCGCTGACGAGGCGATCCGGGATGTGTTTGACGGAGCCACCATCATGATCGGCGGATTCGGTTTGTGCGGGAATCCTGAGAACCTGATCCGCGCTCTCGCCCGCAAGGGCGTCGAGAACCTCACAACCATCAGCAACAACGCCGGCGTCGATGGCTTTGGCGTGGGAGTGCTCCTGGCCAATGGCCAGATCCGGCGTCACATTGGAACCTATGTCGGCGAAAACAAACTGCTGGAACAGATGGTGCTGAACGGCACGGTGGAACTCGATCTGGTACCGCAGGGAACTTTCTCGGAACGGATTCGCGCCGCGGGCGCTGGCATTCCTGCGTTCTTTACACCCACTGGCGTTGGGACAGTGGTTGCCGAGGGCAAAGAAGCCCGCGAGTTCGACGGCCGCACTTACATCATGGAGCGCGCACTGAAAGCCGACTTTGCCTTCATCAAGGCCTGGAAGGGCGACCGTTGGGGCAATCTCGTCTATCGCAAAACCGCGCGCAATTTCAATCCCATGATGGCGACTGCGGCCACGGTCACGATCGCCGAAGTCGAACACCTGGTCGAACCCGGAGAACTGGAGCCTGACATGGTTCATACGCCGAGCGTGTTCGTGAAACGAATCTTTCAGGGCGAATTGTTTGAGAAGCGAATCGAGAAAAGGACCGTGGCGAGGCGGCGGCAACGAGGTAGCGAAACGGTCGTTGGTCGTTAGTCGCTAGTCGTTCGCGAATCATGGCAGATACTTAGGCTCGCTAACGACCGGCGACTAACGACCGACGACTTTTCTCCTTATCACCGAAACAGAGTCGAAGAAAATATGTCAACTTTGCCGAAGACCCCAAAAGATACTGACAAACGCGAACGTATCGTGAAGCGCATTGCCCGCGAGTTGCGCGACGGATTCTACGTCAACCTCGGCATCGGGCTGCCCACCCTGATCGCCAATTATGTTCCGCCGGGCATGGACGTGATTCTTCAATCCGAGAACGGGATGCTGGGCGTCGGACCCTATCCGCTCGAAGGCACGGAAGACCCGGACCTGATCAACGCGGGAAAGGAAACGGTCAGCGAGATGGCGGGCACCGCGTACTTTTCGAGCGCCGATTCTTTCGCCATGATCCGCGGCGGCCATGTTGACCTCAGCGTGCTGGGGGCGATGGAAGTTGACGAACAAGGCAATCTCGCCAACTGGATGATTCCCGGAAAAATGGTCAAAGGCATGGGCGGCGCCATGGACCTGGTTGCGGGAGCGCGGCGCGTGATCATCGCCATGGAACACGCGACCAAGGATGGGCAGCCGAAGATTCTGAAGAAATGCACTCTGCCCCTGACCGGCGTAAAGGTCGTGGACACGATTGTCACCGAGATGGCCTACATCCGAGTGACTCCCGAAGGCTTGCAGCTCGAAGAGATTGCTCCCGGGTTGACGGTTGACGAGGTTCAGCGAGCAACCGAAGCGAAGTTGCGGGTCAGCTCTGGACTGAAGACGATGCAAGAATGAAAATCAGGTTTGGCATGGGCCTCAGCCGTGGAGCACCACGTCCAGCGGCGTGCTGCGAAGCTCCAACCCCCCGTTGTAGTCAATGAAGCCCAGCTTCCTGAAGCGATTCATAAAGAAAGTAACTCGCGCTCGGGTCGTACCGACGATCTCCGCCAATCCTTCATGGCTTGTCCTTGGGAGCACGGGTTCCAATCTGTTTTCTTTGCCAAAACGAGTCAGCAGCAAAAGAGCCCGGGCTAGCCGTCTCGGCGGAATTAAAGAGCTGATCGACCAGGTCCGCCTGAATCTGACTGTTGCGGACGACCAGAAACGCAACCAGCAGATCGGAAAACGCGTGTTCCCGGTGCAGCACATCGAGCATGACTTTCTTTTCAATTCTCAGCGCCGAAGAATCTGTAATGGCAAGCGCAGATGTCGTCCGCAAAGACTGGTCGGAGGTGATACACCCCTCCCCCACAAAGTCGCCCTCTTTCAGCAGCGCTACGGTGGCCTCTTTACGCTGCTTGGACCGACGGTGAGCTTCACTCGTCCCGTTTGAATGTAGAACACCGCGTCTGCCGGATTTCCCTGGGAGTAGATTGCAGGATCGTTCTTCCCAGACCCACCCGGGAAAGGAAGGCATGGACGTCAAACTTCCGCGGGTTTTTCTGAACTTTCTCGTGAACTTTGTTTTGAGCTTTTGTTTGAACTTTTTTTTGAACTTTGCGACGGGGCATGGCTGCCTCCCAAGACGCCTGGTATGCAATCGCCAGGGTCCCACAGGTCTGGCTATCAGCTTCGTTGCATGAAAGCGAATTCTTTGTCAACCGAGAGTGTTCAATTTTGAACAGACAGGGCCGGAGCGTTCCCGCAGAATATCTGCACCTGTCAGAGGGTTGGGGTTGTTCAAGCAAGTAGCAAGCCGAATGGGGTAGCTCAGTGTGATTGCATTCAAGACGCCTTCCCCCGTTTTTACGGCGAGGCTGGGCTACCCCCCGTCGGGGGGCCCTAAGTGGCTCAAGCGTATCGAGCGTCGAAGCGAACGATCCTCTGCATCGATGATGATAGCGGCGTTCTGCGCTATGAGAAAGCGTTGCTCGAAAGATCGGGCTATAGCGTTCTTACGGCGGTGTCTGCGGAACAGGGGCTAGCCCGAGCGATGATGTCTCGGCTTGATGCCATAATTCTTGACTACCACATGCCTGGAATGAACGCTCACGATCTAGCGGCTGCGATCAAGAGGTGCCGACCGGAAATTCTGATCGTCATGTTTTCGGCAAGCGAGATTCCGGCAGAAACCCGCAAGCTGAACGATGCTGTCGTGCATAAGTCGGATGCAATAAGTGAGCTTCTGCCAACGGTTGCGCAACTCGGCGATCGGTCTTCATCTTCGCTCTCCTGACGGCATGCGCGGCTGCGCAAGAAGGCGGTCGCGATCCAGCTTTCAAATTCTGGAAAGACGAAACGGAGCGCTGAGCAAGCGCGCAGGGAGCATCACTACGGCCCAGACCAGGGCGAGCGTCCCATGGACGGCGATGCCTACCAGGCGAAAGGGCAGCAACACCAGCCACACGAAGGGATAGAGGATCAGGGCCAGCAGGGCTACGGGCCAGCAGAGGATGAAGAGTAAACACCAGAGCAGGAAGGCTAGCATGGGGACACCTCCTCCGGAACGATGATACGAAGGTCGAGAGGAGAAAGTTCAGTTCTTAACCACAGAGGGCACAGAGCAACGCAGGGGAAAACTCTTTGCTTGGGATCAATTCAATTGTTGGTTGAGAAAGAAGTCCTCCAGGTTCCTCTGTGCCCTCTGTGGTTAAGATTTCAGGTATTTCTGCAGAAATTGCAGGCTTCTCAAGCCTGCGTCGTGCCAGATGGTTTGGTCCTCGAAGCCGTGGCCCGCTCCGGGATAGATTTTGATTTCGTAAGGGATTCCCTTCTTCTCGAGTAACTTCTGCAACTGGTAGGCCTCCTCGACGGGGACGGTTGAATCGGCCTCGCCGTGCAGGATGAGCACGGGGCAGAGGCGTCGCATAAAGAGGTTCATCTCTTTCGGCATGCCTCCGAAGAACTCGACGACGGCTTGCACGCGGTGGTCGATGGCCGAGTTGGCGAGCGAGAGGTAGGCCCCCAGCGAGAAGCCGAGCAGAGCGATGCGCTTGCCATCCACTTGCGGCTGCGTTTCGACGAAGCTGATGGCGTCCCAGAGGGTTTTCATCCACAGCGGGAAACTGCGCAGGATTGTCGGCTTGTCGGCGGATTCGGTGCCGGTGCGGTCAAAGTAATGGAGAAGGTAAACGCCGAAACCATGCGCCGCTAACGTGCCGGCATCGCGCTCCATGCGGGAGACGTTGCCCCCGGCACCATAGAGCGCGATCACGGCGGGGACGGTGGCGGTGGGCGCCGGCAAGTAGGCGTCGAGGCGGATGGGCCTGCCGCCGCTCTCAAAGACGACTTGCGATTGTGCGATTGGCGGCATCTACGAATTGGGACTGTCGTCGCTACCGCTCGGAGTCTCTTCCTGCGTAACGACTGCATCGTTGGTTACGGTATCGGAAATTAGGCTCTCTCTCTGCCATGGCCTCGGGAAAGAAGGCCACGACCATCAACCCTACGCCAAAGAGGAACATCCCCACAAGAACGCGGGGAGAATGGGATGCAGTTCCGCCTGAAACCAACTGGACCACGGCAGTCCCGAGGAAAAATGTCATCAAGAGAGCCACTAGCGGATGAATAAACATAGTCACACAAACTCGCGCTCCGATCGAAGTGGACTCGACCTGGCCCCGGATCATCGGCAAGAACGAATTGCGATAGCCTATATTCTCTAGCTTGAACGAGTGGCCGTCAACGGAACCAGCGAACCGGGCGCCTCCTGGGCCATCTAGCCGGAACATCGTGCCCAAAGATTCCGAGAGCGTTGGCTTGTCCCCCACTATCGACCGAAGCCGTTCGGCAACAACATACGGCGGCGCATCCACATCGATTTGAAAACGATAGAAAGGCATGACGTTCCGCTGTAACTCTAACAGACTCGACTCTACATCACTGGACGGAAGATGTAATTGCGTCCCCGCGCAAGCTTATTACGTCGCCTCCGCAAGCTCCAGTAGAGACTCTTCGTATGGGGCGTGGGCTATGCCTCGTTCGGTGATGATGGCGGTTACGTATTTTGCCGGAGTTACGTCGAAAGCGGGGTTTTCTACCTCTACTCCGTCAGGAACCATTTGCTTGCCGGCGATGTGCGTTACTTCTCTGGCATTGCGTTGCTCGATGGGAATTCTGCTGCCGTCGGGCGTGGCGAGATCGACGGTTGAAATCGGCGCTGCGACGTAGAACGGGATGCCGTGTTCTTTGGCGAGGACGGCCACGGTGTAGGTGCCGACTTTGTTGGCTACGTCTCCGTTGGCGGCGATGCGATCGGCGCCGACGACGATGGCTCCGATTTTGCCTTGCTGCATCATGACTCCGGCCATGTTGTCGGAAATGACGGTGGTGGGGATGCCGTCCTTCATCAACTCCCACGCAGTGAGGCGCGAGCCTTGCAGGAAGGGACGTGTCTCGTCGGCGTAGACGTGAATCTTCTTGCCTGCTTCGACGGCGGCGCGGATTACGCCGAGCGCAGTGCCGTAACCGGCGGTCGCTAGCGCTCCGGCATTGCAGTGGGTGAGCACGCCTCCGCTCGATGGCATCAGTTCGGCGCCGTAGCGTCCCATTGCCTGGTTGGCGGCGATGTCTTCGGCGTGCATGCGCTGGGACTCTTCGATTAATGCTTGCTGGATCTGCGCTATGGGACGGATGCGAAGGATTTCAAATTTCTCACTCATGCGGCGGATCGCCCAAAACAAGTTGACGGCGGTGGGGCGCGTCTGGCGGATGGTTTCGCAAATCTGGTCGAAATCCTTTTTGAGATCGCCGCCATTCTCGGCTTTGGAGTTTCTTACGCCGAGGGCGATACCCATGGCAGCGGCAACGCCAATGGCGGGCGCTCCCCGAACAACCATGTTGCGGATCACGTCGGCGACCTGCTGGTGTGTGGTGCAGGTTACATACACTTCTTCCGTGGGCAGCTTCGTCTGGTCGATGAAGACTACGCCGGATTTTGTCCATTCCAGGGTTTGAATCATGAGTCGGTCGCTGGTCGTTGGTCGTTTGCGGCTACGTGCTAATTGCTAAATGCTCTTTCCTCACATCGATTGCTGTGAACACTGATACGAAATTCGCGGGCGCAGCGGCTCTTTCTACATTGGGGCGGCCGTGGGCATCCTGGCGCTCTACCAGGCACATTGCGCCTACCACTTCGAAACCGAATTGTCGGGCGGCTTCGATGGCTCGCACGGTGGAGGAGCCGGTAGTGCAGACATCGTCTACGATTACGACCCTGGCGCCTTTTTCTCGGAAGCCTTCGATACGCTGGCCGGTGCCGTGCTGCTTCTCCGCCTTGCGCACGAGGAAGCCGTGCAGAGTTCCACTGATCACGGCTACGGCCACGACGATGGGATCAGCGCCCATCGTCAGTCCGCCGATGGCCTCGGCGTGCCAGCCTTGGCCGCGCATTTCATCGAGGAAGACTTGGCCGACCAGTTGTGCGCCGCGAGCGTCGAGCGTTGTGGTACGGCAGTCGATGTAATAATCACTGGTGCTGCCGGACGACAACTTGAATTCGCCCAGGCGAAATGATTTGTTGGCCAGCAGTTTTAATAATTCTTGTCGTGCAGTGGACATGAAAGTTCAATTCTCAGGTCTCAGGGTATAGGGAACTGGTGAAGACTGCCAACCCGACGTTCAAGCAACTAAGCTGTGACTCACAACCGCGGCTCGCGCTGAAGCCTGAGACCTGACACCTGTCGCCTGACACCTTCTTCACTGGTTGAGTTTCTCCAGATGCCGAAATCCGTCGGTGGCGGCGAACATGGCTACGGTGATGGTCCCGTTGTAGGCCATGTGGATGAGAACACCGGCGGCCACGGAATTTGTGTTGGCTCGGACCATAGTCAGAACCAGGCCAACCAGGAAGATCACGAGCACCGGTCCCCAGGCGAACCCCAGTTGCGCGGCGTGCAACAGGGCGAAAGCGAGCGCGGTCAGCAAAACGGCAATCGGCAAACCGAGGCGACGCGCAAGCACGGGATAAAGAAAGCCGCGAAAGAAGAGCTCTTCCATCAGGGGCGCGAGCGTAATGCTGAGGATGCCGAGCGCCCAAGCTTCAGCGGGAGTGCGGAAGAAACTGTCGATGGGCAGGTCTTTCGGAATCGGCAACAGATGCGCCACAGCTTGCAAGGCCAGCGAAAGGACGAAACCCGCCAACACGTAACCCGCAATATTGCGAGGCCAGTTCCAGTGGATAGCCGTAAGAAAATCGGGGCGGCGGCGCTCGCGCGCTACCAGCACATACATGTACGCGAGGATGAGAAGGTATGCCAGGGCTTGTCCAGCAACGACGACCAGCGGGACTCGGGCAATTTCGCCGAGGGCGTGGTGAGGGTACACCCAGGCGCGGGCGGTGAACAACACGGCAAAGACACCGACGAAGAGCGCCACGATGGTGAGGAATGTGAGGCGGAGGACATCCCATCCGTTCCACGCGGGATCATTTGAGGTGGAATTCGCGGGCACGGACGGAAGGATTTGGGCAGGTTGGCCGTCATTGGTGGCTGGAGAAAATCCAGAGTCGCCATGGCCGCCGGCATCTGCCGGGCTTTGCTCGGCTGGACAGCCGGGCGAGGACGGTCGTCCCTGCAGGAGCGGGTTCGTGGGCTGCGCCGCTGGCACTTGAACTAGCGGATCGTCAGGCGCAAGGCTCAAAGTAATTCCCCTGCGCCGGTAGACGCGAGCATGCCTTTCGTCGAGCTATTTTTCGCCGAGCCATTTTTCTCCGACCCGTTTTTTGCCGCTCCATTCTTTGCGGACCCATTCTTTGCCGACCCATTGAAATACGCGGTTAGCGCCTGTCCAGTGTAGGACTTTTTCACGCGCGCGACTTGCTCGGGCGTGCCCTGGGCCACGATGCGGCCGCCTTCTTCTCCGCCTTCGGGGCCGAGATCCAGGATCCAGTCAGCGTTGCGGATGACGTCGAGATTGTGTTCGATGATGATGACGGTGTTTCCGAGATCCGTTAGCCGGTGCAGGACGTCCAGCAATTTACGCACGTCGTCGAAGTGCAATCCGGTTGTCGGCTCATCCAGCAAATAAAGAGTTTTCCCGGTCTGGCGCTTACTGAGTTCGCGGGCGAGCTTGATGCGCTGGGCTTCTCCGCCCGAGAGAGTGACGGCAGATTGACCGAGGTGAATGTAACCGAGCCCCACGTCGACCAGGGTTTGCAGCTTTTGCTTGACCTGCGGGATATTTTCGAGAATCTGGAGCACGTCCGACACGGGCATTTCCAGCAGGTCGGCGATGGAATAGCCGTTGTAATGAACCGACAAAGTTTCGTGGTTGTAGCGGCGTCCGCCGCAGACTTCACATTGCACGTAGACGTCGGGCAGGAAGTTCATTTCGATGCGGCTCTGGCCTTCGCCCTGGCAAGCTTCGCAGCGTCCGCCGGAAACGTTGAAGGAGAAGCGTCCGGGTTTGTATCCGCGCTCGCGCGATTCCGGCAGCATGGCGTAGAGGTCACGAACGGCGGCGAATATTCCGGTATAGGTTGCAGGATTAGAGCGCGGGGTACGGCCGATGGGAGACTGATCGATGCGAATGACCTTGTCGATCAACTCCGCTCCGGTTATAGCCTTGTGCGTGCCGGGTTCCTCGCGTGAACGATAGAGCTGTTTAGCGAGCGCGCGGTAGAGAATGTCGTTGACCAGGGTCGATTTGCCGGAGCCGGAAACGCCAGTCACCACCGTCATCACGCCGAGCGGAAACCCTACGTCGAGATTCTTGAGGTTGTTCTCGCGTGCGCCTAGAACCGCGATGGCTTTGCCATTCGGGCTGCGGCGCTCGGGAAGCATGGCGATCCGTTGGCGTCCGGCAATGTAGGCGCCGGTGAGGGACACGGGTGAGTTCATGATTTCGGCGGGCGTTCCGCTGGCGACCAATTCGCCGCCGTGACGACCAGCGCCGGGGCCCAGATCGATGACGTAGTCGGCGCGGCGAATCGTTTCTTCATCGTGCTCGACTACGAGAACGGTATTGCCGAGGTCGCGCAAGTTTTCCAGCGCGGCGAGAAGACGTCCGTTGTCGCGGTGATGCAGGCCGATCGACGGTTCGTCCAAGACGTACAGAACACCCCGTAGTTTGGAGCCGATTTGCGTGGCGAGGCGGATGCGCTGGCCTTCTCCACCCGAAAGTGTGGCGGCGGAACGGCCGAGTTGCAGGTAGCCGAGCCCTACGTCGTGCAGGAATTCGAGGCGTTGGGTAATTTCGTGGGCGATGCGTCCGGCGATGGTCAGTTCCCTGCCGGTCAGCTTGATGTCGCGTGCGGCTTCGAGAGCGCGCGCAATCGGAAGGCTGGTGAAATCGGCAATGGACCTGCCATTCACTTTGACGGCCAGGCTTTCCGGACGCAGACGCTTGCCGTGGCAAATCGAACATTCGGTGGCCGACATGAAATCCATCAGATATTCACGGTAGGTGTCGGAAGTTGACGCCTCGAGATTCTGCTTGAGGTGGCCGAGAATTCCGAGAAACCCAGTCTTGCCCCCGCGCTGCGGTTCGCCGTAGAGCAGCAGGTTCTGAATCTTGTCGGGAAATTTTTCGAACGGCGTCGTCAAGTCAAAACCGTAGGCCAGGACCAGCAACTGCAAACTGCGAAGCAGGTTCTGCGATGACGAACCGGGGCCCAGGCCGCCATCGAGCAGCGGCTTCGACCAATCGACAATTACTTTGCCGGGATCCAAGTCGTAGCGGCTGCCGAGGCCGTGGCACTCGGGACAAGCTCCGTAGGAACTGTTGAACGAGAACGATCGTGGCTCCAGTTGCGGAACGCTGATGCCGCAGTCGGGGCAGGCCAGGCGCGCGGAGTAGAGCGTCTCGTCTCCGTTGACGACGGCTACCAGGACGAGACCGCCGCCGAGTTTCATGGCCAGTCCGACCGAGAGTTCGAGGCGATGTTCGATTCCGGGCTTGACCAGCAAGCGATCCACGACGACTTCGATGGTGTGATTCTTGCGCTTGTCGAGCGCGATATCGTCCTCGAGGTTCACCAGTTCGCCATCCACGCGGGCGCGGGCGAAACCGTGCTGGATGAGTTTCTCCATCTCTTTTTTGAATTCGCCTTTGCGGCCCCGAACGATGGGCGCCATGATCATGACGCGGTCATCGGGCGTCAGCGACATTACGCGCTGGACGATTTGCTCAGCGGATTGCCGGGTGATGGGCTTGCCGCAATTCGGGCAATGGGGCACTCCGATGGAAGAGTAGAGCAGGCGCAGATAATCGTAGATTTCTGTGATGGTACCGACGGTGGAGCGCGGACTGCGGCTGGTGGTTTTCTGCTCGATGGAAATCGCGGGGCTAAGGCCGTCGATGGAGTCGACGTCGGGGCGCTCCATCTGGTCGAGAAACTGGCGAGCGTAGGCGGAAAGCGTTTCGACGTAGCGCCGCTGGCCTTCGGCGTAGATGGTATCGAAAGCGAGCGAGGATTTGCCGGAGCCGCTCAGGCCCGTAATGACCGTCAAAGTATTGCGCGGAATCTCGACGTCAATATTCTTCAGATTGTGCTGGCGCGCGCCGCGCACCGAAATGCTGGTGATGGCCATTTACCTATTACTTTATGGACTTCCGTAACGTGGACGGGTCCTAAGAAATGTTGGAGAGTGGAGATACGCAGTCCGATTCCCGTATCTTATTTGCTAACAGCGGCGGGGGTCAAATGCGGATATTGTCCTAGGGATCGGGTAAAACATTTGCAGCCGCGCGCTTAGGGGTGGCTGCCAGCAAGGGCCGGTAACGTGAGCGCACTTTTCGTAGCTTTTCTGATCAGTAGCACCGCAATCTTAGCTGTAATCTTGGGTGTTTTCGGCGCCTATTGCGCGATTTGCGGCATATTGGCCATCGTCAACCCTTCCCGACCGTCCAACGCTCTTCAGGCGTTGGTGCCCCACCAAAGCCCCGTAAGCGGCGACTGAACGCGCGCTTGCAACCCTTCCCGTTGAATCCAGTGGAATCGTGTGCCCAAGCTTGCCTGCCAAGGATGCCTGCGGGGATGCCCCGAAATGCACAGCTACTCTTGGGGCGGCTGTGGAGGCTGGGGGGGAGGCGCGACTGGTGCGGCCGGACCGGCCTGCTGTTGTCTCTGTCTTTGCATCATCTCCAGAATCTGTTCAGGAGTCTTCGGCCCCGCGTTGGGCTGGTTTGGGTCGGGCTGTTGCTGCTGGTCCTGCCCATTGGCGCCGTTCATGTTGGACTGTCCCGCCTGGGCCTGGTCGTCGGTGTTGTCGTCGGTGGTATCAGTATCGTCGTCTTTGCTATCGTCTTGAGCATTCGCCGGTTGCCCATTCACGAGTTGTCCCGGCATCTGGGCAATTTGTTGCCGATTGAACGGCTGCGGCGGTCCACCGTTTGGCGGCATCGCTCCCATAGGACCCTGGAACCCATTCGCGGCGGTCTGGTTATCTCCCGGCTTCTCTCCCAACGACGAGGGCTTCGCCAGAAGTACCACGCTCGAAATAGCCGTGGGATCTGAGCTTGAACCCAGCATCACGTAATCAAAACTGGAGCCATTGAGCAATCCGGCCATAACATCCCTTGGCGCTCCCGGGCCGAGGTGAGTAACCACTCGCTCGCTAGCAGCAGACCCTTGAGGAATCTCAATCGAAGCCCCGGTGAGCTTGCGCACATCCCGCAGGATTTCGCCTAAAGTCGAATTCTGAGCCGAGATCGTCAGCAGGCCGCCCTCGAAGCTGACCGTTGCCTTCGTGGCCGGAATTTGATCCATCGGCAACTGACTCAGCGGACCGCTCGGTAGCGGCGGAAGCACGATTGGCTTCGGGGTTTTATTGGACTTGTGGGACTTGTGGTGTGGCGGGGGTGTCGACGCGGCGGGCTGGGCAGCGGCCGGAGCGGGAGAGCTCTGCGCAAGCACGATCGGAGCTGCCAGCACCAGCCCCAAAGCCATCCATTTGCGTGCGTGCGACATCAGATATACGCCCCGTCTCCGCGAGCAACCGCCGGTTCCGCAGCCACTCTGCCCTGCCTGATATTACCACTGCTCGTTGAACGCCGGACGGCCTGATTTCTTGCGTATTTGATTACGAACGTCCCATTGCAGGTAGTGCTCTTGCAAGCATTTAGACCATCCTCGGCTTGAACTGCGCGTAGAATGCCAGCGGAGGCTTTCCCTTTGGGCATGGCTTCGGGTATCGCTTTGGGCATTCGTTCGGGATCAGCGTTGCGGAATCTTCGGCACAGAAGATGGCTGTGGCTGGCGCTGCTGGGAGCCTCGCTCTGCGCCCAATCCCAGACCTGCCAGAGCGCCGCGGATATGGATGATTCCGTACGAAGCGGGCTCGAATCTTCGGCCAAGCGCTATTTCGAAATGTCGGCGCGCGGGGATACGGCTGGCCTGCGGCAGAACTCTATCGCCTCCGTGGCGGCAGGCTTTACCGGCATCGCAGCCGCAGTCAAAGAGAACCAGGCGGTCCTCACTGGCGCAAACGCTACGGTGCGGCCGCCCTTTTTACTTACCACCGATAGCGCAGAGCCGCTGGCGCGCGCTGAATTTCTGTGCGGAGTATTTGGCAAGTCCGGTCAGACCAAGGATAGTGCCGTATTTGTCCTGAACAATCTGCCCCCCGGCAAGTACGGCGTCACCATTCTCGACGTGAACGGCGGCGGAGCTGCAATGACGCTGACGCTCGTCCTGCAGCAGACAGGCACCGACTGGAAACTGGCAGGGTTTTTTGCCAAGTCCTCACAGGCGTCGGGACACGATCCCGCATGGTTCACCCAGCGCGCCCGCGACTTCAAGGCTAAAGCTCAAAATCACAACGCCTGGCTATATTATCGCGAAGCGATAGCCCTGTCCTCTCCAGTGGACTTCATGAGCACGCTGGCCACCGACAAACTCTACGACGAAGCGCAAGCGACGCAACCCACCGACTTGCCCGCTAACGGCACCGTCGTGGATATGAGCCCCGGTGGCAAGATTTATCATTTGACCGAAGTTTTTCTGCGCGCCGTGGGCAACGATCTTGACGTGGAAGTAAGCTATCAGGCCGCGGATGTATCGGATACAGTGCACACGTTTCAGGAAAATACGGTCGTGATCAAAGCACTGGTGGCAAAGTTTCCTGAATTTCGCGACGCTTTTGCCGGAGTGGTAGCGCGAGCTGTCGAGCCCACCGGCCACGACTTCAGTTCGCTCATGGTGATGAAAGACATCAAGTGAGAATCATAATCATTTAGTCATTGAGGCATTGAATCATTGAAAGTCATTGGCCCACAGGATTTAAGACTTGCAATGATTCAACGTTCCAATGAGTCAATGCTCTCCCGTCTCCCCATTTGCCTTCTCCATGCCGCGGGACTAGTATTTTTCAAGGTCAGTTCGCCGCAATCAACTTCATCACACGACCTTGTTCCAGAAGGAGGATGTATGGGAATTGCAGTCTCTCAAATCCAGATTGATTCGCACGCCAGCGACTTCATCTCGAAGCCGCGCAAAATGCTGATCGACGGTAAGTGGGTAACTGCCGTCTCGGGCAAAACTTTCCCAACCTATAACCCAGCTACCGGCGAAGTCCTGGCGCAGATTGCGGAAGGCGATCGGCAGGACATTGACCTGGCGGTAAAGGCCGCGCGCAAGGCGTTCGACAGCGGTCCCTGGTCGCGCATGACGGCCTCCGATCGCGGCAAGCTAGTGTGGAAACTGGCGGACTTGCTGGCAGAGCACATCGAAGAATTCGCGACGCTGGAAACCCTTGATAACGGCAAGCCGCTCACCGTTGCGCGCGCCGCCGATGTTCCACTCGCCGTCGATATGTTCCGCTACATGGCGGGATGGGCCACCAAGCTCGAAGGCACCACCATTCCGCTGTCGGTGCTGTATACGCCCGGCGTAAACTACCACGCTTACACGCTGCGCGAGCCGGTGGGCGTCGTGGGGCAGATTATCCCGTGGAATTTCCCTCTGCTGATGGCGGTGTGGAAGCTGGCGCCGGCGCTGGCGACAGGATGCGCGGTGGTGTTGAAGCCGGCCGAGCAGACTCCGCTCTCCGCGCTGCGTCTGGGCGAGCTGATCATGGAAGCCGGATTCCCGGATGGCGTGGTCAACATCGTCCCGGGATATGGCGAGACGGCGGGCGCGGCTCTGGCGGCGCACGATCTGGTTGATAAGATTGCGTTTACCGGATCGACGGAAGTGGGCAAGCTGATTGTGCACGCGGCCACGGGAAACCTGAAAAAAGTTTCGCTCGAACTCGGCGGCAAGTCACCGAACGTCGTGTTCAAAGATGCCGACCTGGATACCGCAGTCGGCGGCGCGGCCAGCGCCATCTTCTTCAATCACGGCCAGTGTTGCTGCGCTGGTTCGCGCCTCTACATCGAGCGGCCGGTCTTTGATCGCGTGGTGGAAGGCGTGGCAGCGCAGGCGAAAAAAATCGACGTGGGATCGGGTCTGGAACCGAAAACGTCAATGGGGCCGCTGGTCTCCGAAGAGCAGTTGCAGCGCGTGTGCAACTATCTGGAGATCGGCCTGTCGGAAGGCGCGACCGCGGTGACGGGCGGCAAGAAGATGGGCGACAAGGGATATTTTGTCGAGCCGACCGTGTTGGTGAATACGAAAGACAACATGCGGGTGGTGCAGGAAGAAATTTTCGGGCCAGTGGTGGCGGCGATTCCATTCGACAATCCGGAAGAGCTGCTGACTCGGGCCAACGATTCCATGTACGGTCTGGCGGCAGGCGTCTGGACGAAGGACGTCTCGAAAGCGCACCGGACGGCAGCGCTGCTGCGCGCCGGAACGGTCTGGATCAACTGCTACAACATCTTCGACGCGGCGCTGCCGTTTGGCGGGTACAAGCAGTCCGGCTGGGGACGCGAGATGGGCAAAGACGTTCTCAACCTCTACACGCAGACCAAGGCGGTGTGCACGCGGATTTAGGGCCGTGGAGGCGTAATAAGTCAGACGGTGGAGCGACGGGCGTCTCGCCCGTCCGGCAGTTCGGCGGCCGGGCGGGGACGCGCGGCTCTCCATCGTTTTTTTTTCGCGGGAAGCTTGTGCGGACGGAAATTGGAGGAGCGGGTGAGAATCGAATCCGCCCGCAAACGTAGTTGCTATAACTTAGATAGGACGGCTGGCAATGAAAGTTGTTATTAGTACATAGTAGTTGGCGTTAACGGATCACAACCGGATCACGGGACGGCATGTGGGAAGGGAGTTGCTACGTTGTTGGCGATTTGGCGCAGGGCTGCCGCTGTTTCGGGCCACAGCCGCAAAGACGTTCCTTGCGGCCCCTTGCCGAAGCATCGGACCTGTCGAGGGTGCTTAAGGCGAGGTTCTGGAAGGGAGACGGCCAAGGCTTCGCTGACCGGGGCGATTCCAGGATGAGATGGACGGGAAAATGCATGGCTGCATGGGCGTTTCCTGGTACCGATCTGGCGAAACTTCCTACAGGCGGACTACCAGGACTGATCACTAGAATGCAAGAGCAGGAAGAGAGGGGGCAGCCTGTTTTTGGTGATGTGCCCTAGCGGTTGGCGATTGCCGCTCGACTCTTCTCCGAGGACCAGTCCGAGATAGCTGCGTGTAGCTTACCGGGCTCTGTTTTCCACTAGCGCCTTCTGAATCGCCTCCGCCGCTAGGGTCGCCATGATCTTATACCCGGCATCAGTCGGGTGCAGCCCGTCCTCAGCCAGAGCGCGCTTCAGCATGCCTCGCTCGTCTACAAGGGCGCTGAAGTAGTCGAGATAAACGAGGCGGTTCTTGGCACAGTAGTCTTTAAGCCACTTGTTCAGCGCCAAGATTCTATCGCGCGGACGCAGCGCAAAAGACTCCTCAGCATCGTGTGTGTAGTTGTGCGCGGGGAGAACGGACGCAAACACCATCCCGATGCGGTGCGCGCGTGCCAGTTCGGCCATGGAAGCGTAGTTGGCCTCGATGTCCTCGTTAGACGCGGGCCCGGTGACGCCGGCGATGTCGTTTGTCCCCGCCAGCATGACGACCACTTTGGGGTGCAGATCAATCACATCCTGGCGGAAACGCACCAACATCTCGGGCGTGGTCTGCCCATCGATGCCGCGGTTGATATAAGGCTTGCCAGGAAAATAGTCTGGTATTTTCCAGTAGTCGGTGATGGAGTCGCCAAGGAATACGACTCGTCTTTCGCCCGCCGCCGGCAGCACGAGCGCGGCGTCGGCCTCCCGATAGCGTGCCAGTTGCCCGAAGTCGTCGGTGTAGATCGCGATCCGCGACGCCCGGTACTGATCCAGCCCAGCGAAGCCCGTGGAAGGGATGGAAGGAGCGAGCTGTTGGGCCAGGAGTGGAAGGGAGAGAAGGGTTGCAAATAGCGGTTGCGATATGGTGCGGATGATCTGCTGTAGCCTCATGTTCTCCTCGGAAAACAGGATAGCCTAGCGTAGTACATCATGCAGATGATTATGCCGATCTCGGGTAGTGTTGAAACTCTTTGATAATGTCCCCTTCATAACTCAATAGAAATGTCCCCTTAAACTGAGACCTCCAGCCAGGGAGGTCTTGTTGAAGAGGACGGCTATGAGCACTCGTGAGCTAGAGCGAGTGGAGGTGATGGGACGA